>NZ_JBJNOF010000002.1:0-816250 GCF_052166775.1 Serratia sp. CY74737 | reverse complement strand
CCCCCCCCCCCCCCCCCCCCCCCCCCCCCGCGGTCATTAACGTTGCCGTAACCAGGCATGATAGCGCCGCAGAGTGCGGCGGGTGCGCCATCGATCGATGAGCAGCGACCACAGCGGTGAATAACGCACGTTGCGCGTCCGATCGCGGCTCAGGGCGTGCATGCGGCGCTTGATCAGCGCCATGCGGGCGAGCAGCGTCAGCGTTTTGTCGCGCCATTTTACCGGTCCGGGCAGCGCATGAGGGGCTTCACCGGTTTGCCAGCGGCGCGGCAGATCGGGAATTTCCGCCATGGCGGTGGCGATGCCGACCACCGCGACGCCGCTGTTCAGCACCCGTTGTGCCACCGACGGGCGGGCGATGCCGCCGGTGGTCATCACCGGCATGCGCGCTACTGCGGCGAGATCGCGGGCGAAGGTCAGAAAATAGGCTTCGCGCGCCAGGGTGCTGTCGTCTGCGGCTTCCCCCTGCATCGCCGGGCTTTCATAACTCCCGCCCGACAACTCCACCAAATCAACCGGCAGTTCGTTGAGCATCAACAACACCTGTCGGGCCTCGTCCGGCGAAAAGCCGCCGCGCTGAAAATCGGCTGAATTGAGCTTCACCGCCACGCAAAAATCTGGCGAGACACGCTGGCGCACCGCGCGCACCACCTCCAGCAGCAGACGGGCGCGATTCGTTAGTTCGCCCCCCCAACGATCGCTGCGCTGGTTGGCCAACGGCGACAAAAACTGGGAGATCAGGTAGCCGTGCGCCGCGTGGATCTGCACGCCGGTAAACCCGGCCTTTTCGGCGGCGTGCGCGCTGGCGGCGAAGCGGGCGATCACCTCGGCAATCTGCGCTTCGCTCATGGCCTCCGGCTGCGCGAACGCCTTGCTGTACTTGCCCATCGCCATCGGGATGGCGGAGGGCGCCCAGGCGTTGCCGCCCATGTTGGCCATCACCTGACGGCCCGGGTGGCTGAGCTGCATCCATACCTGCGCGCCTTCCTGGCGCGAGGCCGCCGCCCAAGTTTTGAACGCCTCGAGCGGCGTATCCTGTTCCAGCACCACGCCGCCGGGGCCGGTCATGGCGCGTCCGTCGATCATCACGTTGCCGGTGATGATGAGGCCGGCGCCGCCGATACCCCAGTGGCGATACAGACGCCATAGCGCGGGGCCGGGCAGTTGGCCTTCATCGGCCAGATTTTCTTCCAACGCGGCTTTGGCCAAACGGTTGGGTAAGCGGCTGCCGTTGGGCAGAATCAGCGGGGTAAACATCGGGTACGTTCCTGTCGCAGGGGGAATGGCGCTATACTAGGTTTAAAGTTAACTTTAAGGTCAATAGGGCATGAAAATCGGAGAGTTGGCGGAGCGCGCCGGCATGGCCGCCTCGGCGATACGTTACTACGAACAGCAGGGTCTGCTGCCCAAAGCGGTGCGCGGCGTTAACGGATATCGGGTGTATAGCGAAAGCGCGCTGGAGCGGCTGCACCTGATCCAAATCGGCCAGAATCTGGGGTTCTCGCTGCAGGCGATCCGCGGGGTATTGGCGCTGCAGGGCAGCGCCTATCAGGATGGTTTGATACAAGGCGTCGACAGCCGGCTGGCGGAAATCGAGCGGATGATGGCGACGCTGAACGAGCAGCGTGAGACGTTGATGGCGACGCGGCGCATTCTGTTGGAATCCGGCGTGGCGGGGTTGTGCCAGGTCAAAAATGAAAAGCTGGCCGGCGGGCTGCCGCCCTGCAAGGCTTAGCGGCGTTTAAAGGCGGAGCGCCCGGCCTGTGCGGTGAGCACCTTTCGCCCCGGATGCCGGGCGGGTTCAGTTTTAACCGCCATGTTTCCTATATCCGCAGCCGCGCCCACATCCCCTTGGCTTTCCCCATTTAAATAGCGGGAACCGCCTTAATATAATTAACATCCATACCATTTCATTTTGAATTAAAAATAAATCCGGTAAAAAAAAGACATTATAAAAAAAGGCGCTAGAATTTATCTGATACTTATTGCCGTTTAACGAATATATCGTTAAACATCATTCCTGAAAGGAAGTGCAATGAAATCCAAGCAGCCTGTAGCCAATGCGCCGAGCGTTAGCGAATTGAGTGCGCAAATTGAAAATAACCTTAAATATCAACTCTGTGTGACCTTGCCTACGGCAACTGAAAGCGACGTTTTCAATGCGGTGGCGCTGACCGTCCGTCATTATCAATATGATGATTTTCTAATTTCGCAACAAAGACAGCGGGCGGAGAAAAAGAAACGCCTTTATTATTTGTCGATGGAGTTTTTATTAGGCCAGTCATTGTGCAATAACCTGATCAATACCGGCTTGTTGAAGAATATGCAGCGTGCGGTCACCGAACTGGGATTCGATTTCGAGCGCATTGTGGATGAGGAACCCGACGCGGCTTTAGGCAATGGCGGTCTGGGCCGTTTGGCCGCTTGTTTCATCGACTCGATGGCCACATTGGATATCGCCGCCTCCGGGCACGGTATCAAATACGAGTATGGGCTTTTCAAACAGGCAATCCATGACGGCAGGCAAATAGAACAGCCGGATGACTGGCACTCTACGCGCTCGCCGTGGCTGGTAGAGCATCATGCCCAACAAATGCTGATCCCGATCGGCGGCCGCGTTGAACATGGCGAAGACGCCGAAGGCAACTATAACCCGATGTGGATGGACTGGCGGATCCTCGTCGGGATCCCGCACGACTATTTCGTTTCCGGTTATCAGGGCTCGGCGACCAATAAGCTGCGCCTTTACAGCGCGCTGGCTTCAGACTCCTTCAATATTCATATCTTCAACCGGGGCGACTATATCAAGGCGGTAAGCGAGAAAATCGCCTCGGAGAACATTTCGAAGATTCTCTATCCGGCCGATGAAGCTCTGACCGGCAAGGAGCTTCGTCTCACGCAGGAGTATTTCCTGGTCGCTTGCACTCTGCGCGATGTGCTGGCCGATTATGCGGGGGAAGAGGCATCTATCACGGCACTGCCGGAGCGGGTGGCGATCCAGCTCAATGACACCCATCCGGCCCTGGCGGTGGCGGAACTGATGCGTCTGTTGGTCGATGAGCACCAACTGCCGTGGGAGCAGGCTTGGGACATTACGCAGCGAACCTGCGCTTTCACCAATCACACGCTGATGCCGGAGGCGCTGGAAACCTGGTCGGTGAGCCTGTTTGAAAAACTGCTGCCGCGTCATCTGCAGATCGTTTATGAGATCAACCGACGTTTTCTGGCGCACGTCGCCGCGCGATGGCCCGATAAGCCGCAGTTATTGCCGTCGCTTTCCCTGTTCGCGGGCGATAACGACAAGAAGATGCGGATGGCTAACCTGGCGATCGTCGGCAGTCATCGGGTTAACGGCGTAGCGAAACTCCATTCGGAGTTGATCAAGAAAAGCCTGGTGCCGGACTTTTATTTTATCTCGCCGGAAAAATTCATTAACCAGACCAACGGCGTAACGCCGCGTCGCTGGGTGCAGCAGGCTAACCCGCCGCTGGCGGCGTTTTTGCATCAGCATCTGGGTGACGAATGGCCGACGGATCTGCAGCAGTTGGCGGGGCTCGAGAAATTGGCCGACGATATTGGCGCGATCGACGAGATACGCGCGATAAAACGTGCGAATAAGGGCGCCTTATGTCGATTAATCGCACAGCGTCACGGCATACAACTCGATCCGATGGCGATGTTCGACTGTCAGGTGAAGCGGATCCACGAATATAAACGCCAGCTGTTGAATATTCTGCACGTCATAGATCTTTATCTGGAGATCAAAGAGGGCGGTAAGACTATCGCGCCCAAAGTGCATCTGTTCGCCGGCAAAGCGGCGCCCAGTTATGCGGTGGCCAAGCTGATCATTCAGCTGATAGGCGCCGTGGCGCAGCGCATTAATCAGGACTCTCGCGTCGGCGGCCAGCTGAAAGTGGCTTTCCTCGAAGACTATAAGGTTTCACTGGCCGAACATATCATCCCCGCGACCGACCTGTCCGAGCAGATATCGACCGCCGGCACCGAGGCCTCGGGCACCAGTAACATGAAATTTGCCCTCAATGGCGCACTGACCATCGGCACACTGGATGGAGCGAACATCGAAATCCGCGATGCGGTTGGGGCGGATAATTTCTATCTGTTCGGCGCCACCGCCGAGGAAATCGACGATATCAGACGCCATGGCTATCACGGCGGCGATCATTATCTCAACAACCCGCGCATTGCGCGCGTGGTGGATTCGCTGACTTCGGGCCTGTTCGCGGCCGATAACGAGCTGTTTGCGCCGTTACGCAATATCCTGCTCACCGGCGACTATTTCTGCCATCTTCAGGACTTTGAGAGTTATCGGCTGGCCCAGCAGCGGGCGGCGGCCGATTTCGATGAGCCGGGGCAGTGGCACCGTCGCGCACTGTTGACCATCGCGCGCATGGGCGGTTTTTCCAGCGATCGCACCATTCGCGGCTACGCCAGGGATATTTGGGGGATGCATTACTGACATGACCACCCGTTTATTTCGGCGCCTGTCCCCGCTTGCCGGCTGTTTGTTCAGCGTTTGCGGCTGGGCGGCGGACACCGTGCCTAACCAGCCGGCGGTAAGGGTATTCACCAGCCCCTGGGCGCGTCTGTTTTCGGGCAGCGAGTCATCTTTTTCCACGGCGCTGACCTACAACTCGGATTTGGCTCGTCATCCGGTTTATGTGCCGACGGGACGGGACGCTTCCGAGATCCATGATAAATACAACCAGCGCCTGTTGCTGAGCATGCAGTATTCACCGATGAGCTATTTTTTTGCCAACATGACGGTGCGTGTGCCGCTGCAGGACACCAATAAATACAGCACCGACTTCGTGTACAGCTTTGGTTACGATGACTGGCATCCGGGCACCTTCAGCCTGGTGTACGGCAACTACAGCGAGGATAACCATTTTTATCCCGCTAGCGGCGCCAGACATACCTACTTCGAGCGGGGAGCCTGGACTTTCGCTTATAAATTCAGCTTGCCGGGCAGCCTCGAAAAACACTTGCTGATCAACAAAGAGGACGCGCTGATTTGCCAGGTGGGGTATAGCTATGTCCCGCGTTACTATTCTCTGGCCGACAGCGGCATCAAGCGCAATAAAAGCTCGTTGTTGGCCAGCTGCGGTTACACGCTGCTGCAACACTATTTCCTGCGCGTGTCGTCGTTTTATTATCCCGATAGCCGGCAACAGCAGCCGTGGGATTACGATTACACCTACAGTATCGGCTATGTGTCCAGCTATTTGCCGGGCGCGGTTTCCGTGCATTACGACAACTATTCCGGCACGCGCTACCCGTGGCGCAGCGATGCCAATGCCAATTTTCGTCGCGGGACGATCAACCTGAGCTGGACGCTCCCGTTTTAAGCGAGTGTGACTGTGGAACCGACGGACAAAGACAGCGCGTTCTCTCTGACTATCCTGATCGTCGATGACTCCAGGAGTTACCGACACCTGCTGGGCAGCATGCTAAGTAAATGGGGCTACCGGGTGCTGGAGGCGCAGGACGGCGTACACGCGCTGGCAATGTTGGAGACGCAGAACATCAACGCCGTCATCAGCGATTGGGAAATGCCGCAAATGGACGGTGTGGCGCTGTGCCGTCAAATTCGCCAGCGTGACTTCGGCCATTACATTTATGCCATTTTGGTGACTGCGCGCCAATCGATCGACGATCTGGTGCAGGGGCTGGAGTCCGGCGCTGACGATTTCCTTTCCAAGCCGGTCAATCAGAGCCAGCTGCGCGCCCGGCTGCATGCCGCGGAACGCGTCCTGACGCTGGAAAGCACGCTGGCGGTGCGCAACCAGCGCCTGAGCAGCGCCTACCAACAGATTGAGCAGGATCTGCAGGCCGCCGCGCGATTGCAGCGCAGCGTGTTGCCGTCGGCATCGCTGGCGTTCAGCGGTTATCAGGCGGACTGGATGTTTTTGCCTTCCGCGTACGTTTCCGGCGATCTGCTGAACTATTTTGCGCTCGATAGCCGTCATCTGGCGTTCTATTGTATTGATGTCGCCGGCCATGGCGTCAGCGCGGCGATGCTGTCGCTGGCGGTGGCCAGAGAGTTTCTCACCGGACGGATCGATGAGCGATTGCTGATCGTCGACGGGAACATCGTCGCGCCACATCAGGTGGTCGCTGCGCTCAACCGGCGTTTTTGCCTGGATAACGAAGAGATCACCAGCTATTTCACGCTCATCTACGGTTTTATCGACACGCAAACCGGGTTGGGCGCGCTCTGTCAGGCCGGGCACCCGACGCCGTTCATTATCCGTCAGGACGGCGAGCTGCGCACCGTCGGCCTCGGCGGCGTGCCCGTAGGGCTGTTTCCGCAGTCGGAATATCAAAGCAGCGAGTTTTGCCTGGCGCCCGGCGAACGGCTCTATCTTTACAGCGACGGCATCAGTGAATGTGAGAACCGCGCAGGCGAGCTTTATGGGGAAACGCGGCTGCAGCAGTTGCTGATCGCGCAGCGTAGGCAGCCGCGCTCGGCCGTTTTCCAATGCGTTGAGCGCGAGCTGGTGAGTTGGAGCCAGCCGGAGTCCGACGGGCTCGCAGAGTACGGCCGTTTCTTTAATGACGATATTTCGCTGGTGGCGATAGAGCGCACCGCATAACTCCCGACAACATCGATGAGGAAGACTATGAATTTTGAAATGCACACCGAAAATGACATTGAGATCGTGGTGCCGCTGGTGCGTCGTCTCGACGCCTCCGTCGCGCTGGCGTTCAAGCAACAGGTGCTGGAAGTGATCGAGCGTCATGGCCATCACGTACTGCTCGACTTCAGCCGGGTCGATTTCATCGACAGCAGCTGTTTGGGCGCCCTGGTGTCAATACTCAAAACGTTGAACGGGAAAGGGGAGCTGGTGCTGTGTTCGTTGAACGGCAATATCCAGCACCTGTTCAAACTGACCCGCATGGACCGTATTTTTACCATCGGCGCCACGCGTCAGGACGCAATGAACATCCTCGCCCGCGAATAGTGCGGCGCTTTGCCGGGAGGCTTTGATGGAGACTGCCACCACCGCGCTGCGCCTGGGCGCGACGCTTGAGAACCTCGAGACGTTGAGCCGTGCCTTCCAACGTTTCGTGGCGCCGTTCCCGCTTGATCCCGCGGCGATATATCAGCTGGATTTGGCGGCCAGCGAGGCATTCAGCAACATCGTCCGGCACGGCGTCGATTACGACGCTCGGCAAACGATTGAGGTGACTATGTCACTTTCTTCCGGCGCAATCACTCTAACGCTCTTCGATACGGGGCGTCCGATACCGGCGGACATTCTGCAGGCGGTGGCGGATAAGCAACGGTCGTTCCCCGAGCCCGGCGCCCTGGAAAATTGGCCAGAAAGCGGAATCGGATTGATACTGATTTATTCCATGATGGACAAAGTTCGTTACCGTACCGCCGACGGACGCAACGAGCTGATTCTGACTAAAAATACGATGGGCGAGCGAACCTGAAAGGCGGGACGCGCCCGTTGGAGACGCTACAGGAGTCAACATGCTCGAGCCATGCTTCCCCGAAAACGAAGCCGAACGCCTGTCGGTATTGGATTCGCTGAACGTGCTGGATTCGAACTCAGTAGAAAAGCTGGATCGCATCACGCGGCTGGCTGCGAAATATTTCGGTGTCACCATTGCGCTGGTGTCACTGATCGACCGCGATCGTCAATGGTTTTTATCACGCTATGGCCTGGATGTCCGGGAAACGCCGCGCAACATCTCGTTCTGCGGCCATGCCATCCTGCAACGCGAAGCGATGGTGGTGCCCGATACCGCGCAGGATCCGCGCTTTTTCGATAACCCACTGGTGGTCGGTGGCCCGCGCATCGGCTTCTACGTCGGGCAACAGCTGCTGTCCCTCGACGGGTTGCCGCTCGGCACGCTATGCATTATCGACAGTCACCCGCAGCCGTTTCCTCAAGATAAACTGGCCGACCTGCGTGACTTCGCCGCGGTGGTGGAAGAGTATCTGCAGAGCATCGAACGCAACGTCTATACCGAAAACCTGAAATCCGATCTGCAGCGCACGGAGGCGTTATTCGAACAGACTTTCTCTCAGGCGGCGGTGGGCATGGCGCTGGTTTCGCTGCAGGGGTATTGGCTGCGGGTCAATCCGCGCATCTGTGAAATGCTGCAATACTCCGAGCGCGAGCTGATGGATCGCACCTTTCAGGACATTACCTATCCGCTCGATCTCAACACCGATCTGGAAAAACTGCAGCAGTTGCTGAGAAACGAGATCGACACCTACTCGCTGGAGAAACGCTATTTCCGCGCCGATGGCACGATCGTGTGGGTGGAACTGACGGTGGCGCTGAATCGGCTGCCGAACGGCAAGCCGGATCATTTCATCTCGGTCATCGTCGACATCAGCGAGCGCAAGGCGGCGGAGGCCGACCTGTATGCCTTGCAGCATGAGCTGGAAGAACGCGTCGAAATTCGTACGCATGAGCTTAACGTGGTGGTCAAACAGCTTAACGAAGAGATAGAAACCCGGGTGCTCGCCGAATCTCAGCTCAGTGCGGAAAAAGAACGCCTGCGCGCCATTACCGACAATATGCCGGCGTTAATCAGCCAAATCGACGCCAATGAACGCTACCTGTTCGCCAATAGCGCCTATAAGACCTGGTTTGGTCTGGAAGAGGCTAGCCTGCAGGGCATGACGGTGCGCGAGTTCATGGGAGAAAGCGTGTATCAGATGGCTAGGCCGATGATCGCGCGGGCTTTGGCGGGCGAAATGGTCAGCTTCGAAAACGAATTGCAGACCCAGCAGGGGCTGCTGATGATCCATACCACGCTGGTGCCGTGCGAGGCTCAGGGTTTTTACATTCTCTCCATGGACATCACCGAGTTGAAGCGGCTGCAGCAACGATTGGAATATGACGCCACGCACGACATGCTGACCGGGTTGACCAACCGCCGCGCATTTCTGCGCCGGTTGTCGGGCACGTTGCAAGTCTGCTGTCATCAGCGGCAGATGGCCCTGTTGTTCATCGATCTCGATGGTTTTAAGGGCATGAACGACAGTTACGGCCATGACTTCGGCGATCTGATCCTGAAGACGTTCGCCAAATTGCTCAGCGCTTGCGCCGACGAACGGCACAGCGTCTCGCGCCTGGCCGGCGACGAGTTCACGGTGATCTTGTGGCCGCTGACAGCGCCGCGGCCTGAGGTCAGCGCGTTTTGCGAAAAGGTGTTGGCAGAGCTGGCCGGTATTTCGCAGATCGGTCAGCAGAAGGTCTGCCTGTCCGCCAGCATTGGCGCCGCTATCTCTGCGAGTGGGGACGTAACGCCGGAAATGCTGCTGGCCAGCGCCGACGGCGCGATGTATCAGGCGAAATCCGCCGGCAAAGGCACTTACGCCATCTGTGAGCTATGAGCCAATGTTACGACATCTCAGTAAGAATGAAGACGAGCGCCTGGCGGCCATCGATGCGCTGGCGGGGTTGGGCGCCGGCCATGACGACGCGATCCATCAGGTGCTGACGATCACCCGCAAGCTGTTACAGGCCGAGGGTTGCCTCATTTACCTGCACGGAACGCGCAAGATTTGGATCCGCGAGCACATTGACGTCGGGTTCGAGGAGATCGATTTCGTCAGCCCCTTGTTCAATTTCGTTCGTCTGAGCGGCGAGGCGTTGATTTGTCCGGACACCCATGCGGATGAACGCTTTGCCTCGGATCCCATGGTCAACGGCGCCGCGGCGATCCGCCACTGCGCCGCCATCCCGCTGTGCACCCGCGAAGGCTATACGATCGGCGCGTTCTGCCTCGTGGGTTCGCAGCCAAAGCATCTGACTCGCCGTCAGGTCGAACTGCTGCGCAGCATGGCCACCATCGTCGGCGAGCTGATCGAAGCGCAGAGTGAGATCGGCCTGGTCGATGCCATCACTCGCTTGCCCAATCGACAGCGGCTGATGGGTGAACTCGGCAATTTACCGGACACGGGCAAATACGCGTTATTGCTGTTCGATACGATAGATATCCAATACGCCTACGAGATGGCGCGTTCTTTCGGCCTGTCTACGGTAGAGTTACTGCTGGGGGATATCAGCCATTTCCTGAAAGAGACGTTTCTCAGTGAGCGCATGCTGTACAGCATCGCGCCCGGACGTTTCGCCGTCATTATCGAGGCGCAGCACATGCCGCAGGCGAAGCGCGATCTGTTGCGTTGCGCCGACCGTTTGCATCACGAAGTGAGAGGCGCCGTGCCGCTGCGCCTGGAGCTTAATGCCGGTTATGCGTTGTTTTCCGCGCCGCATGCCGATCCTCCCGAGATTTTGCGCCAGGCGACCAGCGCGCTGCATGATTCGATCGACGAGGGGCGAGCCGTCTCCCTCTATAGCGAGCCGAAGGATGCGGCGCGCAAGCATAATTTCAATATTTTTAATGAGTTGGCGCAGAACCTGAAGGAAAATAATCGCGGGCTATTTTTGGAATACCAACCGCAGATTGATTTGGCGAGCGGCAGGATCGTCGGCGCGGAAGCATTGCTGCGTTGGCGGCATGAACGTTGGGGGGCGATCCCGACGGGGGAGTTCATTCCGCTGGTGGAAAATACCTCGCTGATCAAACCGTTGACCGAGTTTGTCATCGCGCAGTCGATTGAACAGTTGTTGTTGATGCGTGAAGCGGGGATCGCGTTTCCCATCTCGATCAACGTGACGGCCGGCAATCTGGCCGAGCGGCACTTTGCGGCGCGGTTGAATGAAGCCATCACCCGGCGCGGGCTGCAGGCGGGGGACATTGAGATAGAGTGCCTGGAGTCGCAACGCATTCAGGAAAGCAGCGCGGCGTTGGCCTGTCTGCATGCGCTCAAGGCCAACGGGCATCGCATCGCGCTGGATGATTTCGGCGCCGGCTACAGCAATTTAAACTATCTGCGCCATATCCCCGCCGACGTCGTCAAACTGGACGCCTCCCTGGTAAGACTGCTGAAGAGCGATGCGGAAAGCCGCATCATCGTGCAAAGCATCATCGATATGTTGCATAAACTCAACTATGAAGTCTTGGCGGAAGGGGTGGAAGACCTGGAGTCGCTCCACTACCTGACCGAGTATCGGTGCGATGTCGTACAGGGCTTCTATTTTTCACCGGCGGTGACGTTGGAAAAGCTGTGCGCGCTCGTCGACATTCACGGGCAGCAGCGGCGAAATGCCTGAGGCAGCGCCGCTCATGGCGCGCCAACCGGAAATCGCCGGCGATTCTCACCCAGGCGCAGGCCATTACTGTCCGTCAATTCCGTCACCACCTGCAGAGGCAGCGTCGAGCGCGGCGTGAGGTTGAGCTCCTTTAATTTACGGCCGCTGTCCGCCGGCAGGTCGAGCTTCGTCTCGCCGCGAGCCAGTTCGTGCTCCCCCTGCGTCACTCGCCAACGCAGCGTGGCGGCGGGGTAATCTTGCCAGCGATCGTTGATCGCCCACAGGCCTATCTTGCCGCTTTCTCCCGTTCGCCAGTTGAGCGAGAGAGGCTCAATGGAGGGCAGTACCGGCTGATAGGCGCGTTGCAAGGCGTAGTAACCTGTTTTGGGATGGCGCTGATAGTCGATGACCGCCCAGTTGATTGAAGGCCAGGTCTCGCTGAACATGAACTGGAACAGGGCGGCGACCGGCTGATAGCGTTGACGCCGATAGCTTTCCGCCGCCAGCTGAATGCCTTCCGCCTGATAGCGCTGGGTGTTGGCGATAAAACTCTCGATCGTGGCGCCGCGCGACAGCTTGGCCAGCCCGAAAGCCTGCTCGGGCTGGAAATTGTGATACTGCCAAACCTTCCAGCCCGGGTCGTCAGGCGAGGTGCTGGCGGGCCACAGGTGCGCCGCCGGAATGATAGTGCGCAACGTGGCGAGACGAGGCAGCGCCTGCGCGCCAAATTCGCTGATGATCGGACTGGTCGCTGGCTTGAGGAAATCGGCAATCGTGCCGAAATACCAGCCCTGCCAATAATGCTCCGCCACGGTAGACCAACGATGCACGATGCGGCTGCGATCTTCGCTCAGTGCGTCCGCCACGCGGTGCGCCAACCGACGGTTGAGCGTGGGCGTCCAGTCGGTAAACCGCTGTTTCATCCACGGCGCGTCGAAAGGCGGCTCATTTTGCCCGGCCCACACGATCACCGAAGGGTGGTTGCCCCGTTGTTTCAGCAGGTCGCCGGCCTGGCGCGCCGCTTCGGCGGCGAAGGCTTCGCTGTCGTCATACCCCCATTGCAGCGGCATGTCTTGCCACAACAACATGCCCAGCGCGTCGGCCTCGCGATACAATGCTCGGCCGGCCACGTGCCCATGCACCCGCACCGCGTTGATGTTCGCCGCGCGCATCAGCAGCAGATCCCGGCGATAAAATAAAGCGCAGCGGTCATGCTGCCGAGCCACGGTGAACCGATATAGTTGGTGCCGCGAATAAACAGGCGGCGGCCATTGATCGTCCAGCCGTGACCTGAGGTCAGCTCACGGACTTCTCTCAAGCCGGTCTGTGCGGTGCGCCGATCCAATATCCCTTCGGTATCGGACAGCGTTGCCTCGATGCGATACAGATTTTGCGCCCCATGGCCGTACGGCCACCAGAGCGCGGCGCCCGGCATCGGCAGCGAAACGGCGAGCGGCGCGCCGCCGGTCAATACCACGCGGCGGGAAAGGTGATAGCTTTTGCCGGTGAAGTTAAGCGGCGTCAGGCGCAGGGTCAGGCGCGCTTTTCTTGGCCGATTGACCCGATAATCGAGGCGGATGTCCAGCGCCGGCTTCTCCAGTCCCTGGCGCCAATCGGGCAGCGCCGTAAGATTGTCGATCGCTGCGCCGCGGCTGAGGCGAAGCGTGACGGGTTGCCAAATGCCGCCTGAATTGGCGTCCTGGCCCTGCGGCGACCAGGCGCCGCCGGGGCGGGTATCGTGCTGCGACAGCACGCCTTTAATCGCGCGCTTGTGCAAGGGCCAAACGCTGCCGGGACGCTCGAATGGGCTGTCCACCCTGACCAGCAGGTGGTTTTCGCGGCGAGCCGCGTGGGTCACATCTAACTGGAAACGTTGAAAATAGCCCTGATGCTGGCCGACAAAGCGTTGGTTGAACCATACGTCAGCGCGATAATCGACGCCGTCGAAAGTGAGCGTAGCCAACCGATCTCGGGTGAGATGCGGCAGAGTGAATGTCGTGCGGTACCACAGCGCGCCCTGATGGTCGACGCCGTCGCTGTACCAGTTCGCCGGTACTCGCAAGGGGCGCCAGTTCGGCGTCAGGTGCTGCCGGTCGTCATGGGGCGGGTTGGCGTTCTGGTATTGCCAGATGCCGTCGAGAGAAACGCTGCGCGGCGTCTGGGCAAGGGGGCTTGACGCGCAAACCAACAGCCCCAGCGAGAGCCAGATTCTTGTCTTCATGTTGCCTCCACGATGGCGAGCAGCGCGTCGCGTAACTGCCGGCTCAGCGGCGCTAACTGCGACTGCAGTGGGGGAATCGACGCGAGATCGCGGGCGCCGGCGGCCTGCTCAATGGCTTGCAGACAGGGCACCAGCGTCGAACCGGCAAAGTGCAGCGTTTCTCCTTTGAGGCGATGCGCACAGCGTTTGATCTCGTCGCATGCCCGATCGTCGATCGCCGTTTGCAGGGCTTGCAGCAGCCCAGGCAGTTCGTCGATAAACATCGTCGCCAGTTCGTTGAACAGGGCCGGATCGTTGTCCAACTGCGCGAGCGCGAGCGGGTAGTCGAAGGCGGCTTCCGGCGCGGGCGCCGCGGCGACGACCTGCGTAATTTCTTCGGCCAGTTTGTCCAGCAGGATAGGCTTGGCGATATAGCCGTCAAAGCCGAGCTGCAGGCATTTCTCTCTGTCGCCTTTCATGGCGTGAGCCGTCATGGCGATGATCCGCTGTGTCGGTTCGCCCGGCGGTTGCCGCCGCTCCGCCTGACGAATCACCTGCACCGCTTCGATGCCGCCCATCTCCGGCATCTGCAAATCCATTAAAATGACGTCGTAGCGCGCGGTTTTCAGCCGAGCCAGCGCCTCGACGCCGTTGCCGGCCAGCTCGGCGCTGTGCCCCAGCTTGCCGATAAAGCTGAGCGCCAGCTTTTGGTTGACCGGATTATCTTCGGCGATCAGCAAATGATAATGGGGCGACTTGGCGCTCACCGCCGGCGTGCGGGCAACTGGCGCGATGAGGGCCGTTTTCGGCAGCATCGGCACCAGCGCTTGTTCCATGGCGGCAAACAGTTCCCCGGCGTCGATGGGTTTGGTCAGGAAAAAGGAAACGCCCACTTTTTGCAGCACCGCCTTATCGATACGGCTTCCCGTCGAGCTCAGCATGATCAGCGTGCAGTGCCGCAACGACGGGGTGGACATGATTTCCAGCGCCAGCGCCATGCCGTCCATTTCCGGCATTTGCGCATCCAGTAGCACCAGCGGGAAGGGCGCGCGGCTGTTCATCAGCGCCAGCGCCTCTTTCCCCGAACCGACGGTGACGGGCCTCAGGCCCATATTGCGCAGCAGATCGGACAGCAGCCGCAGGTTGGTGGCATTGTCGTCTACTACCAGCACCTCGATGCTCGCCAGCGTCTGCGGCCAGCCGACGCTTTCTCTGCGCGCGCCTGACAACACCGGCAGTGAAAAATAGAAACAGCTGCCGCGTCCGGCGTCGCTGTCTACCTGCAATTCTCCCCCCATCATCGCGACCAGCCTGGCGGAGATCGTCAGCCCGAGACCGGTGCCGCCGTATTTTCTCGTCGTCGAGTTATCCGCCTGGCTGAACGATTCGAAAATGACTTTCTGCTTGTCTTTAGCGATGCCGATACCGCTGTCGCGGATGCTGAACAACAAACGGTGCGCATCGTTGACCACCGGTTCGATACGCAGCACCACTTCGCCTGCAGGCGTAAATTTGAGCGCATTGCCAATCAGGTTGGTCAAAACCTGGCGCAACCGCAGCGGATCGCCAAAGATCTTGTCGGCGACGTCAGGGTGGATATCCACCAGCAGCTCGACGTTTTTTTCGGAGAACTTGGGCGTCAGCGGGCGGGTGATCTCCTGCACCAACGGCCGCAGAGAGAAGTCCTCCGGATCCAGGCTGATCTTGCCCGCTTCGATTTTGGAGAAGTCCAAAATATCATCGATAATTTTCAACAGCGCGCGCGCGGAACTGTAAGCCATTGAGATGTAGTCGCGCTGTTCCTGATTCAACTCGGTCTCAAGACAGAGTTGGGTCATGCCGAGAATGCCGTTCATGGGCGTGCGAATTTCGTGGCTCATATTAGCGAGAAATTCGCTTTTCGCCAGGCTGGCCGCTTTGGCCATCTCAACCGATTGGCGGGATGAGGCTTCCGCTTCTTTGTATTCCGTAATGTCCTGCAGGGTGCCGATCGCCCGTTGTACTTCGCCTTTAAGCCCTTGTTGCACGATCTGGCCCTGCAGCGATACCCAACCGTACCGCTCGTCTGCGCGCTGCACTTTCACTTCGCAGGCGAAAATCGGCAAGATAGCCTGGTTCGCCTGACGGATACACTGAGTGAAATGCGCCAGATCGTCGGCCGGAAAGGCCTGCGCCCACAGTGAGCCGGAAAGCGTCGAATGCGTGCGGGGAATTTCCAGCAATAGCAGTAACGCGTCGTTGACCTGCAATTCGTCGGTCGCTAAATCCCACTCCCAAATGCCGATGCGCGAGGTTTCCGCCGCCAGGATAAAATCGCTGTGCAGCCGCTGTTCGGCCTTGATGACGTCGGCATAGCGGCTGATATCGGTGTGGGAGCTGATCACGCCGCCTTCCGGCGTTCGCTGGTGCTGGATATACAGGGTGCGATCGGTTATCCGTCTCACCTCGTAATGGTCTGGCCGGCGGTAGTTGGCCAGTAAGGAAGCCGCCATGCGCTTTTGGGCTTCGTCATGCAGCGCCGGATAGCTGATATCGATCATCTTGCGCAAGACGTCGGCGAGCGTAAGCCCGACGCTCAGCCAAGGTTCCAGCCCCGGATAATAATCGTTCACGCGCCGGTTCCAGTAGACCAACCGCTCTTCGGCGTCATAAATGGCCAGCGCGATAGGCGGGGCGTTGAGCGCGGAAAGCAGCGTCGGCTTGTTCATCCCGGTAGCCCCGACTGCGCGGCGGGATTGTGATGCAGTTCGGCCTGACGCCGCATGAACTCGAGCCCCGGCGCCAGCACGATGGCCCACGCGGTCAGGATCTCTTCATCGCATTCAGGATCGAGGTCCCGCACGGTTTGCAGCACGGCTTTGCGCCACAGCGCATAAATCGACGGCGGCAGGTTGAGGCCCTGCGGGCTGCCTTCCTGCGTTACCTGTACCAGGTAATCCGCCACGATATGCGTGTTGGCGACCGAGAGCATGTAGAAAAAGGTTTTATAGATGATTTTCTGCTTTTCCAGCCGCTGGGCGATGCTGCCCGGTGAATTGAGATCCTCGGTGCTGCCGATAAACAACGCGTAGAAATGGGCGAAGAACCGATCGCCTTTATCGCCCTGAGTGATGCGGCTGTAGCTGTTATTGAACAGCTCTTCATAGTTAACCCCCATGTCATTCTCCTTTCGCACTGGGGAGCGGATGACGCTCCTGCGGCAGACAGTGACGAGGCCAGTTGAAAACGTCTTGCATGCGAGCGCCGAGGTAGCCGTCGTTGAGCGGCGCCTGCAGCAGCGGGCCGCGATTCTGTTTGAACAACAGCGCCTCCAGCACGACGGTGTTGGTGGTGAGTGTGAAGGTGGTGTTATAGCCGCCGTTCGCTTCATAGCGGCCTTCGAACCAGCCGCGTTTGTCATCCTGATGCAGCCGCCCCAGCTGCATGAGCGCGTCGGTGTAGCGGGTATCCCACAGCACCCACAGACCGAAAATGGCGCGGGTCGAAAGCAGCGCCAGCTCGGGGGCGTAGCGGCCGTCGTCTGTGAGGGTATTCCAGGCGTAACCATTGGCGAACAGGCTGTCATATATCTCCCACGGCGCCGTGCTGCGTGAATATTGCGCCCGCGCAGTGAGGATTTTCTCCCGGTGCCAGCGCATTTCCTGCGCCTGGTAAAAACGTTGGGCTCGTTGCGCCATGCTGACGTCGGCCGCATCGCCGGCATTGGGCGCAGGCCATCCCATCTCGATCCCGGTCAGCAGATACGGCGTGCTTTCGATGCCGGCGGGGGTGCCGGTGAGGCGCGGATCGCGGGCCGTCACGGCGATAGGCTCACCATAGACGATTGCCGTTTTGAACGGCGCCATTCGGGGGGACGAGCGTTGAAACCCCCACAGGCGGAAAGCCGCGCTGTTGTAGTCGGCATAGCCGACGTCGCTGGCTGTGGCACTGCGCCAAGCGCCGTTTTGCTCTCGTCCGTCGAGCGGCTGACCGTCTTGGGTCAGCAGGTTGCAGAAGTTCCAGCGCAGCGCGATTCGTTCGAGAAAGGTGCGATATTCGGGGAAGCTTTGCGCCGTGAAACGCATGCCGGTGAGCAGACGGGCCATGCCTTGCGCTTCGCTGACGGCGCCGCCGTTCTGGCTGAACGCGCCGCTGGCGGCGTCATACAGCGCACCTGGCGCGCCAATGCGGGTTACCGGTAAACGATCGAGCGTCGTCAGCAATGCCGCCAAACGGGCGTCGAATTCCCGTTGCGGGAGCAGGTTCAAACGCCGCGCGGCGGTCAGCGCGATCAGGCTGTCGCCAATGTTCCACAGCGAGACCACCGGATAACGATCTTTGCCGTTCACCAAACCGGAGCCGGGCTGCGTGTTGTTCTGCACGTAGCGCCAGGCGACGTCGGCCCATTGCCGTTGCTCTTCGGTCAACGCGCCGTGGCGAGGCTGTTGCCGCCAGCGCTCCCACAGGGCGCCGGCACTGTCGGGGCGCGCCATGACGCCCAGCAACACGACCAGCGCAAGGGCGATGACGACGGAGGCGATCAGCGTTAGGGTTTTAAGCATGATGTCGCTACCGGGGGCAGTTTCACGGGCGCGTCATTTTGACACTGCGGGCATTTGCAGGCTTTGCAGGATGGCGCGTTGCGCAGTGCGACCCCCGTTTGTTGGCACCAGCTCTTCAGGTTAGCGTCAGGCGTGATAAAGGGGCGGTTAAACGGCGTGTTTTTGGTGTCAAACACGTTCACCAGCGTTTTATCCCACAGCGCCGGCGCGTATTTGCCGTCGCTCTGGTCATTGGTATTGAATTTCAACAGGCGCCCCTGCTTTTTAAACAGCAGGGCTTCGAGCATGATGCCATTGTTGTTGGCGGTGAATTCACGGATCGGGCCGGCGCCGTTTTCATACAACCCTTCATAGAAGCCTTTGTCTTTTTCGCCGGCATTCTCAATCACGTCGAGTAGCCGATCGGTATACGGAGATTGCCACAGGCTCCACATGCCGAGCGCCGCTTTGAGCGAGATGGCGGCGGTATCGGGCACATACTCGCCCTTATCCGTGATGGTGTTCCAGTCAAACCCGTCGGAATAGACCGTGTCGTACACGAAGTACGGCGCGCGGTCGAGCTGATGTTCGGAACGCGCCGTCAGGCGGCCGGTAATCTGGTAGCGATTCTCCTGCGCCTGATAGACGCGATTGGCGAAGTCTTGCATCCAGGGATGGCTGTGTTTAGCGAGGTCGGCGCTGCGATCGTCGCTGGTGTCCCAGCCCATCTCCAGCCCGTGCAGCACATAGGGTTCGGTGGCCACATAGTTATGCTGACTGGTGGTGCGCGGATCGCGTGAATCATAGGGCACCAGAACACAATAAATGTCCGCCAACTGGTAAGGCTCCGCGCGGGCGGCCTGGCAGGTGGAGAACCCCCACAGCTGGAAACCGCTGGCGGCGTACTCTTCATAACCCAGCCGGCCTTCTTGGACGTAAACCGGCTGTTTATTGGCATCCAGATTGGCGCCATACAACGTGCCGCAGTCGTCGATGATATGACTGAAATCCCAACGCAGCACGACGTTATCGACGTCGTTGGCAAATTCGGGATAGCGCTCTTTGATGATTTTCAACCACAGCAGCATTCTGCCGATGTCGATGGATGAAAAGCCGATCTCGCCGGGCTTGTTGAGGTAGTCGACCTTTTGCGCCGTGATGGTGTTGTACGCTTTGTTGGGCATCTGATTTTGGAACAGTGGCACGGTATTGAGCGTGGCGAGAAACTTGATCAGACGCTGATCGAATTGTTCCTTGTCGATGATGCCGAGTTCACGCGCGGCCGTCAGCGCGGCGAGATAGGAGGCGCTATCCCACATGGTGGTCGAGGGATAGTTGTTGACGGCGTTGACCAAACCGGTCGCCGGTTGATAGTTGGTGACGAAATATTGCCAGGCCTTGACCGCCATCGCCTGTTCACGCGCCGTCAGGTCGCCGTGGCGCTGAGGGTAGGCGGCGGCGGGCAACTGGGTGTCGCCCACGGCCGCGGGCGACATCAGCAGCAGTAGCAGGCAACCGCACAGCGCGCGCCTAACTAGCGTGATAAACGGCCTGGTGAAATAATGATGAGGCATAGTGGCTCCTTATAACTGATTACGGCCGTTGATCGTCGGCAAGATTCGCGGCGGGCGCGGAGGCGCAGTTTTGGCAAAACAACGGACCTTGCGCGATGTAGACCAGGCTTTCCAATATCAGGGCATTGGTATTGGCGCCGATCACCCGACTCTGCTGCCCATTGGCGGCGATGATGCCGTCATACCAGCCGCGTCCCGGCTCGAACAGGACGCCGGCGCGCTGCCGCATTTCGTCACTCCACGACGTACGAAACAGCGCGTACCAACCGAATGCCGACTTGGTCGAAAGCTGCAGCGCCGCCTCTTTGATTTCCGCACGCGACTTGTCGATCTGCGCCGGGAATCGACTGATGACCGCGTCGTCGATAAAACGCGGCAATTGCTCTTCATTGTCGGTATTCACATAGGCGTCACCGCCGCGGCTGCGATAGCGGCTTTCCTGTACTTTCATCACTCGCCAGCTGATTTCCGCCGACCGGATGTCGAACCCGACCTCCAGACCGGTCAGTAAATAGGGCATGGTAGTGACGACCGGGTGATCGACCTTGCCGATTTTGGCCTGGCTGTCGTAGGGAATACGCAGGCCGTCAATGCTGATGGTGCGGGCTGATGGCTGTTGGGTGCCGAGAACAATGCCGGCCAGAGGGCTGACGCGGCGCAGTCCGTGGGCGGCATAAAGCTGGTAACCATAGCTGTCACGATTGCTTTGAGTGACGAGCAGCCATTTTTTTGCCGCCCGGAAATTCAACGGCTGTCGCTGCTCCTGCTGCATGAACAGGGCGTCGAACTGCCAGGGGGCGATTAAACGGGCGATCGCGCCGGTCTGTTCCGGGTACAGCCAGGCGACGATATCCAGCGCCATCAACAGACGGCTGAGGTCGACGGCAGACCAATCGGATTGGCTTTCGTTTTGGTCCAGGCTATTCAGCCTGATAGGGCGCTGAGTATGGTAATACAGCGACGGCAACTGACCGTCGGTCAGCGGTAACGAAGACAACGCTGTCAAAACGGCATTCACGCGCGCATTCAGCTCGTCCTGCGTAATGATCCCGAGGCGTTGCGCGCTGATCGTCGCCATCAGATAACTGCCGGTGTCCCACATGGTGGTGTAAGGCTGGTTGTCGATGGCATTCGCCAGCCCGCTGGATTGGGTGTTGTTGACAAAATATTGCCAGGCGATGCGCGCCCAGACGGCCTCGTCGAAGGTCAGCGCACGTGGCGCGGGCAGCGTGGGGAAATCAGCGCTCAGCGTCAACTCGGCGCTTTCCGCCGGGGCGGGGGGCATCTTCATCTCAACATACACTACGACGCCGAAGGCCAGCAGGAAGCCGAGGATGACCGCAATATAGCTGCGCGCCTGCAACAGTGAGTGTTTCCACGCCATGTCTATCCGGCCTCCTGCTGTTCGGAAGGGGGCTCCGACTCAGGGCGCCACAACGCGGCGAACACCATCGGCAACATGGCCATCACGTTTACGCCACCCCAGAAGATATTGATCACATAGCCGGCCGGATCGTCCACCTTGCCGAGATACAGCTGCGCGCCGCCCCATAACAGCCCCAACAGCGTCAGGGCGATGATGGCCAACTGCGGTTTGACCAGCGTCAGAAAGTTGCCTTGCTGGCGCTCTTTGGGCGTAACGTGGAACTTGATCTTTTCACCGCGCAGCACCGTATCCAGCGCGCGCAGATTCATCGAGAAAAGCGAAAGGTAGGACGCTTTTCCGTCCCAGGCGGAGATCCCCCAGGTGCCGAACATGAAAGCCAGCTCAGACAGCAGGAAAAACGGTAAAAAGTGCAGGTAAAAGGGCAACGAGTAAGCGGATACAGGCGGAATGCCGGTAAACAGATAGATCAACGGCGAGATCAGGAACACCGTATTCCACAGGCAGGCAAGATATGACCAGAACGTGGTGCCGTACATCAGCTTTTGCGCCAGACTCAGCCTGAAGTTTTTCGCGCTGAAGACTGCATCATGCAGCGCAATGTCCAGCGATCCCGCCGCATATTTGAAACGCTGAATCATCCAGGTCAACAAATCCTGCGGCGACAGCATTTTCGATTCCACCTCGGGATGCATGACGGAACGCCAGCGTCGCTCGGGATCGCCGTGCAGCACGATCGAGGTGTAAATATCTTCCGATACGTGGAATTTATACGGCGTCAATTCGGTATCGAACGTAATTTGGGGTTTCATCGCCCGGCCAAGATCGTCGCGCAGGCCGGCATCCGTGACGTCGCGGGTATAGCGATCGATTTCATTTTCGACGGCGCGCGCATAGCTGCGCAATGCGCTCTGCATGATAGCCTCGCGCCGATGAATTGACGCCGCGCCGCAACAGAAGGCGGCGTTGGCCGCATTGCGGCGGCGCAATATCACGTCGTAAAACATCTTGGGATCGTTGAAAAAGGGATCTTGGCCGACGGTGAGGGGCCCAACCACCCCTTCAAACGCGCGCCCGATGACATAGCCCGGCTGCCCCAGCTTGTCCTTCAACCAGTGCGGCAAACGCTTTCCGGCGGGCAGATCGTAAAACCATTGCGGCGTTTGCACCCAGGCCACCAGGGGATCGCGAAAATAACCCAGCGTGTCGGTCAAGATGGACGGGAATACGCGGGTATCGGCATCGCAGATGACGATAAAATCCCCGTCCGTGTATTCCAGTCCATTGCGCAAATTGCCGGCCTTAAAACCGATGTTGTTCTCGCGCGACAGATAATTTACGCCTTCTTGTTCGGCGACGCGTCGCATCTCGGGGCGTTTGCCGTCGTCCAGCACGTGAATGCGGTAGTCCAGCGGGAAGGGATAGGTGACTCGTTTGGCATCCTGAATCGACAACCGGACCAGTTCGGTATCTTCGGAATAAGTGGCGATAAACAGGTCGACTTTGACCGGGCGCGGTGCGATCGCCTCATCCGAATCGAGACATTGACGGATGTCGCGCGGCGGGGGACGGCGTTTGACATCGCGCACTTGCCACAGGTTGATGGTAAACAGAATTGTGCCGCAATAGGCTAGGGTTTCCGCTATCACCAAAGGAACGGCATACCATAAGGCGTCATAATTGAGTGACGCCATCCAACGCCAGCGAATGTAATTGGCGCCGACCAACAGAGCGGCCACAGCGAGGATTTGCCAAAGGAACTCTATTGCCCGCGAGGTTTTTAGCGGTGCAGGGGGGCTCCTTTTTTCAAAAGATGAAAAATAAAAATGCGCCATGCATTTCATTCCCGGCAAGGAGGTCATGATATAGATAGAGAGTTTAGTTAAGCATGGAGGATTAGCAAGAGGGTGGATTTAAAATTAAACAGACATTCTGTTATTTTTTATATGATTGCAATAATGAGCATTTCCTCATCAAAAAATACGTGACGTGCGGATAAATTTATTTTTTCATCTAAAATTCCTATACGCCTGCTTAAAGCAAAATGATTAGTAAGTTATATATTTTAATTTAAATTAATTACAAATTAAACAAAACCACATGGCGCTGTTTTTTGAACCGATTTATCATGAGATAACCGAATGAATTTACAGCAAGTTAGTGAATCTTCTACGGCAACGCTTCACTATGTCGCCATTGGGAAACGTGATTTGCGTATCGACATGCTGCGCGGCATCGCGCTGGTGATGATGGTGGTGGCGCACGTAGAGGTGATGTCGGTTTTGAATGTTTTTACCTGGGAGCGGTTCGGTTTGACTACCGGCGCTGAAGGTTTTGTTATCTTGTCGGGTTTTATTCTTGGCAATATGAAACGGCGACAGTTACAAACTGAATCCATGTTGACGGTGGCCTATTCGTTGGTGCGGCGCGCGGCTAAACTATATATTGTTAATATCGTTATCATTATAAGTATTTTGCTGCTGCAAATGCTGGATTTTATCGATACCTTTGAAGTGACACATTTCGTTGACCGTTTTTCAGGGGCGGTATATTCGATGTATCCGGTTAATGAACAAGTCAAAGAGGCCTGGTTCAACGAGATTATTTTTTTGCAGATAGGGCCGCATCAAACGCAAATTCTGGGGCTCTACTTTTACCTGCTGTTGTTTAGCCCGCTGTTCCTCTGGCTATTGAATACGGGCAGGGGCGCCGGGCTGCTGGCACTGTCGTTCATCGCTTACGGCTATTACCAAATCAGCGGCATGCCGATGACTTCGGCGGAGTTCGAGTTCGCTTTTCCTTTCCTGGCGTGGCAATTGATCTACATACTTGGCCTGTGCTGCGGATGGTACAAAGAGGAGATCGCGTCGTTGGCCCGCACTCAGGCAGGCAAGATTGCGCGTTATGGCATGGCGGCGGTGGCGCTGATAATGCTGTTCGTCGCGCAAAACCATACCAATCCCTTTATGCCGCCGGCGTTAATGCTGCACGTGATCCCGGCGGCGGAATTCAATGGGTTTTATCAACACCTGGCCGCCAAGAATGCGTTGGGGCCCGTGCGCATTCTGAATGATTTTTGTCTGATCGCCAGCGTCTATTGGCTGCTGACCGTCTGCTGGCGGCCCATCAACAAAGCCATCGGCTGGTTCCTGATCGTGCTTGGGCAAAACTCGTTGTATACCTTCATCATTCACGTCTATCTGGTGCTGTTCATCAGCCAGTTCGTGACCTTCGATCTCTGGACGCAACATTGGCTCTTCAGTACGGCGGTGCATGTGACCGGGCTGCTTGCGCTCTGGGTAATGGCGCGTTACGGCCTGTTGAAGAAGATTGTTCCCAACTAATCGAGCCCGAAGAACGCGGTGGCTAAGGCGATAACCGGCCTGGCGCCCCACGGTCAGGCCTGGTAAGTGCGCAGCCAGGCGGCGAATGTTCTCACGACGTCATCATCGAGGCGCTAAAAACGCGTATGCTGCAGATTGCCGGGCGGCAGACGGCGCTTAGCGCACGGGATCTCCCTTGCGTGGAAACGCCCTATGACTTTAAAGCCGATAATCTGATTTATGTCGCGCAGGATAGGCCTGTGCTGATCGACCCCGATAACGCGCTGTTTTTGCCGCGCGTGTTCGATCTGGCGCTGGTCCTGCTGCTGTTCCACAACGCACTGGACTCGGCGCCCGACCGCGTGTTCACCGTACGGGAATGGCGGCTGTTTTTGACGGGGTACGGTGAGTCTGTCGCGTTGACGGCCGGCGAAGTGCAAAGCTGGCATCAGGCGGTAGAGCATCTGTTTCTCGACGAAGTCCTGTGGCTGATGGCGGACTTTGCCGATGGCTGGCGCGATCCTCGGCAAACGGCGCTGTTCTTCTCTCTGATCGGGCTGCTGGATAATCTTTCCGACTACGGATTAACACCGTAATGCGCTCAACGTTGCAGTGGTTTTTTGCGCCGTTGGCGAGGCTCTTATATATTTATTAGCATGCCTGAGGCAGGTTAGGCATGAAGCGGTGGCCGTACAGGCCGCTGCAAGCACGACAGTTAATCCGTTCGCCAAGAGGCTGCGAGACGGTGCTTTCGGTAGGGACAGCCGCCAAACGTTTTTACGGCGACCGAAGGCGGAGCAGCTACTCACAGGTCACGAGGACACTTACCATGCATAAGAGAACACTGGCGTCACTGCATTACGAAAACATGCCTTACGATGGGGTGCGCTTTCATATTTTGAAACGGGAGACGCCGGGCCATACGGCGTTGCTGAAGCTGGATGCGGGCAGCCGACAACCGGCGCGTTTTCATCCTGGATGGGTGAAACTGATGGTGCTGAGCGGTGAACTGAAGGTTGACGATCAGACGCTGCAACCCCATGAGATGTTAATCATTCCTGCCAATACCGCCTATACGGTAGAGGCCATAACGGAAGTGATTTGTCTGGCGATTTCCGAGCTGGACGGCGCCGAACTGGCCCGTTGACGTATTGACAAGAAGGGATAGCGGAGAGCCTAGGCGCTCTCCCTATCCCTTAAGCATTGAGCCGCCCCCCAGCTAAGCTACCTGCTGATTAGGCATAAACCTCCTGATTCAATCCACCGCGCTTTCCCTTTCCATCACTTTCGGCCTCCGTCGCCCCCGCAACGTTGCCGCCATTGTGCAGCGCATGCACAATGTCATCGCCCCGTTACCACGCAGAACGATGAAATGTGGGTGTCATAGTGAGTTTATTCGCATAAGGCCCCTGGTGTGGCTTGCGAGAACGTCACTATATGGAGGATCATGCGGCCTCTCTATCAAATAAAAGACATTCGCGTTATCAAAAGGGACAAACGACCATGGGATTCGAAGTCGACAACGCCGAAACGAAACGCATCAACCTCAGCAGCCACGAAAACTCCTCGTTCGAGGTGACAGGGCTGGTGAAACACTATCCGGCAGGCTTTGTCGTTCCTTTCCACTCGCATAAACGTTGCCATTTGCTCTATTCGCAACAGGGAGTGATGGCGGTCGAGGCGGGCAGCGGGCGTTGGATCGTGCCGCCAACCACCGCAGTCTGGCTGCGGCCGGGGGTGGAGCATCAACTGGTCATGCAGAGCAATATCTGCGTTTACGGGATTTTTGTCGATGAATTCACCGCCGCGCGTTTGCCGCTGCGCGACGGCGTTTTGCAGGTGTCACCGCTGCTGCGGGAGCTGATCGCCCAACTGGCGACGCTGGCGCCCGAGGGCGAGGAAACCAAACGCCATGCGCTGCTCAGAGCGCTGTTCCTCGAGGAACTGAGCCTGCAGCCGCAGCTGGCGCTGCATCTCCCCTGGCCGATGGAAGCGAGAATGGCCGACATTTGCCGGCAGTTGGTCATCACGCCGGCCGACGATCGCGGCATTGAGATCTGGGCGGATTCACTGTCGATCAGCGCGAAAACCTTCCAGCGTCACTTTACTCAACAAACCGGCATCACCTTTGGCCAGTGGAAACAGCGTCTGCGGCTGCTGTCGTCCATTCCGCTGCTGTTGGCCGGCCACTCCATCATACACGCCGCTTTCGAAAGCGGTTATGAGAGCCACAGCGCCTATTCGGTGGCGTTTAAAAAACTGTTTGGCGTTTCGCCTTCGCGCTTTACGCTATAGCCGTATTGCAGAGCGCGCTTCTCCTATAGATTGAAGCAACCTAATGACGTATAAAGCAAAGCAGTCAACCTCCGAGGCCGCTTCCCGTGATAAAAATTGTCGTGTACCTGATTATCGCCGTGACGATCGCCATTATTGCGGCAAGAGTCATCTTTCGTTTGCCGGATATTTCGCAGCGTCTACCGCAGGCGGCATTGCCGGCGGATCCTGCCGCGCTATTGCCGGCGCGGGCCGCCGAACAGATGGCGGCGCATCCCGGTCTGAGCGGCGTGGTGCCGCTGGTCAGCGGCCACGATGCGTTCGCCAGCCGCCTGGCGTTGGCACGGATGGCGGAAAGGTCGATCGATGCCCAGTACTATATCTGGCATAACGACACCTCCGGGCAGATCTTGCTGAAAACCCTGTATGACGCGGCCCAACGCGGCGTGCGTGTGCGGCTGCTGCTGGACGATAACGGCGTCGCCATGGATGAGACGCTGGCGGCGCTGAACGCGCAGAAAAACGTCGAGATCCGTCTGTTCAACCCGTCTACCGTACGTACGCCGAAGCTGGCCGGTTACGCCTTCGACTTTATGCGCATGAACCGGCGTATGCATAACAAGTCCTACATCGTCGACGGCGCCGTGGCGATCATCGGCGGCCGCAACATTGGCGATGAGTATTTCCAGGTCGGCGACGAGAACTATTTCCTCGATCTCGACGTGTTGAGCGTCGGCAGCGTGGTGGCGGAGACCGCCGATGTCTTCGATCGCTACTGGAACAGCGCCTCGGTATTCGGCGTTGAGCAAATTATCCGGGGCCAGGGCAACCTCTCGGCATTCCTGACGCAGGCTGCCGCAACCGAAACCAGCGAGCGCGCCCGTAAATTGGCGGTGCAGCTGGAAACCAGTGCGGTGCGCTTTCGCGATGGCGCCGTGCAGCCGGAATTCACCCAGGTAGAGCTGGTGGCCGACGATCCGGCGAAGGGATTGGGCAAAGCGTCGCGCGATCGCTTGATGGTGACGCAGCTGGGCAAGATCATCGGCGGCGTCAGCCGGCAATTGGATCTGGTCTCCGCCTATTTCGTGCCGGGGCGGGAAGGGGCAACCTTCTTTGAATCGCTTGCCAAACAGGGAAAATCCATCCGCGTGCTGACCAACGCGATGAACACCACCGACGTGCTGGTGGTCCACGCCGGCTACGCCAAATACCGGCGTGAGCTGCTGCAGGCGGGCGTCGAGCTGTTCGAGCTGAAGCTGCGCGCCGGGCAACCGACGGGGCGCAAGGAACTCAAGCCGCTGGGGCTGTCCGGTGCGGCGCTGCATGCCAAAACCTTCGCCATCGATGACAAACGGGTGTTTATCGGCTCGTTCAATTTCGATCCGCGCTCGGCGCACCTGAACTGCGAAATGGGATTCTTGATCGACAGCCCGTCGCTGGCGGCCGACACCCGCCAACTGTTTGATGGCCCGCTCGAATACGCCGCCTATCGGCCGGTATTGACGCCCGAAGGCAAAATGGTGTGGAAAGAAGCCTTCGAAGACGGCCACACCGAGGTGCACCAGCAAGAACCCGGTGCCGGCTGGGTAAAACGCATCGTTCTTACCGTGGCCGGCTGGCTGCCTATCGAGTGGATGCTGTAACGCCGGCGAAGGCCGTCGCCACCCGGTGTAACCGATGACCCAAACGTGGCGAAAGTGATCGCCACGCTCAGAGAGATTTACGCGCCGAAGTGAGGGGGCCGGCGATCGCCGCTTTGACGCTGGCGGAGTACGTCGGGACTAGCGCACTTCTCGCGTTGCGGCCAACAAGGCTTGTAACGAAGGCGCTTCGACCAGATTCTCGATGCAGGCCATCAGTTTTCGCGCATTAAGGCGTAATCCCTCACTGGGTGATTGCGCACAGCAGTGAAGAAATTTCTCACGAATATCCTGCATGTCGGCCGGATTCTCCGGCCAGCCGCGGCCGAACTCGGCCTCGAGCCGCAGCGTATCACCATGCTCCGGCGTGATGTGTAGTTCGAAGCGGTCAAACCTATCGAAGGCATGTTGTTCATGAACTTCGATACGCTGCGCCAGAGCAACGACCGTAGGTTCTGTCGCTGAAGCCGCGCTGAATTCACGTGCGCTGGCCTGGCCGCGCAGCAGCGCGTTGGCGATGATGTAACGTGCGCTGAACTGCGCATCGATTTCGGCCGTTTTCTGCGGTTCGTATGGCGCGCCGCAGACCATGCGCATGGTCGGCGAGGCATGCAGAGTGATCTTCGCCCGTGCGGGATCGGGCAACTGCCGATGCGGTCCGTCGTTCAACAGCGCTTCGGTCAGCGCCAGCAGAATGCTGCAGTGTGGGTAGAGTTTGAAACAGGTCGCTTCTTCCCCCAGAAAGGCGGTGCCCAACTGGTGGGTCAGCAATCCCAGATCGGGTTCGCCCGGGGCATAGAGATTGAAAAATCCGTTCTCGCCGCTCAGGACGCGTTTAGGACCACTTATTCCAGCCTGCGCCATTAAAACCGCTTCCAGCGCATGGCGAGCCACCAATCCCTGGCTGATACGTACCGCCAGCGTCTTGTCCTGATAGTGTTGGAAGGTGCCGATGCCAAAATCGAACGCCAGGCCGATAGCGTCGGTAAAGGCATGCGGGTCCAGGCGCAACAGGCGGGCGGCGATCGCTGCGCCGGAAAACAGGCCGAGGATGTTCGAGTCGAATCCGCGGTAGAAAAAGCCGTTCGCCTGCGCGGCGAGGTTGATGCGTTGAGCGAAGTCTTGCCCAACGGCCAACGCAGCCAAGGTGTCGAGGCCGGAAGCGCCCGACAGTTCCGCAGCCGCCAAGGCCACAGGAATATCCGAGGAGCTGGGGTGCCAGCCAGGAGAAAGCACGTCGCAATAATCGAGCGCGCGAGCGCGTACGGCGTTGACAAACGCCGCCTGCGGCGCGGCGAGCCGTTCTTCGCTGCCGATAATGCTGGCTTCGGCGCTGCCGCTCCAGCGTCTGGCCAGCGACAGCGCCGCGTCAACGCCGCTTTGATCGTAACCGGCGGCGAGACAGCCAAGATTATCCATGAGCCGTTTACACTGGAATGCCAGGACGGCGGGGGGAATCATGCACGCATCTACCTGCGAAGCGAAAGCGATCAATTCTTCGATCGGGTCGACCGATAATTTTGTCATGTTCATTCCTCGTTCAGTCGTTCAGGTGACTTGTTCAGCACGGCGTTTCCGGCCTGAGGATGCAGACGGAAACGCGGATGCAGCATGATCAGCAGCCACACGGTCATCACGATGCTGAGTAATCCGGCACACAGCATGGCGATCCCGAAACCATCGGCGAAGGCGCTGTGCGTCAGCGCTTGCATGCGGCTCGCGCTCAATGCATCAACGGCCGTTTGCTGTTGTTCGATGACCGCCGTCCGGGCGATTGCGGCGGCCTGTTCCACGCCTTGCGTTTGCAAAGCCGCAGTCAAGGTGGTCACCGCTTTCATGCTCATCAGCGTGCCCAGCAAGGCGATGCCCAGCGTCATGCCGGTTTGTCGCAGCGCGTTCATCGTTGCCGACGCCATCCCGGAACGTTGCGGCGCGACGGTGCGCATCACCAAGGCGCTTGTCGCCGGCATGGACAGCCCCATGCCGAAACCGAGCAGGGCCAAATAGAGCGCCACCAGAGCGTAAGGCGAATCGGCGTGCAGCTGCGTCAGCAACAGCAGGGCAACGCCCATCAGGCCATAACCGACGATCATCAGCGAGTTCACGCTCAGTTTGGCGGACAGGCGGCCAAAACCGGAAGCGGCCAGCGCCATGGCGAGAAATTCCGGCGCCATGCGCCAACCGGTGTCGGCGGGGCTCCAGCCCTGGGCCTGTTGCAGAAATAGCGAGACGAAGAAGACGCTGCTGTAAGCGGAAAAACCGAGTACAAAAGAGGCGAGGTTATAGCCGCTAAAATCGGCGTTGCGGAACAGGCTCAGCTGCAGCAAGGGGCGTTTGACCCGCGTTTCCACCCAGAGAAACAGCGCAAACAGCGCCAGGGCGGCGTACAACGGAAAACGCGATTGCACACTGTGCCAACCGAATTCTCCGGCGGCAATCAGCCCGTAGGTCAACGCGCCAAGCCACAAGATGCTCAACCCTTGCCCCAGCGGGTCAAGCGCCGCGTGCTCAGGATGCGAGCTTTCTCGCAGCCCCCAGCCGCCCAATATCAACGCGACGATCCCAACCGGAATATTGATCCAGAATATGCCTGGCCAACCGGTGGTATGCACCAGCAAGCCGCCCAAAACCGGGCCAATCACCAGCGAAAGGGCATTGACCGAAGACCAGATCCCGATCGCGCGGGTGCGCAACTGTTCCTCCGGAAAAGCATGAGTCAATAACGACAATGCCCCAGGGATAACGGCTGCGCCGGCGATCCCTTGTATCACCCGGCCCGTCAGCAGCATGCCGAGAGAGGAGGCGAATGCGCAAACGATCGAACCGACGGTAAACAATGCAACGCCGTACAGCCAAATACGCTTGCGGCCAAATCTGTCGCCCAGCGGACCGGAGGAAAGGATTAACGCGGAAAGGCAAAGGGCATAGGCGTCAACGACCCACTGCAGGCCCGACATGTCGGTTTGTAGCGATTCCAGCATCGTGGGCAGCGCCACATTGACAATGCTGATATCAAGCGACGCCATAAATGTACCCAGACAGATGGCGGCAACGAGCGAAATCCTGCGCATACCGGACATAGTGGGGCTCCTTATTGAGATGGGGGTGATAGTGAAAACTATTCTCATCCTATATTATGACTGACCGTCGGTCAATTGAGCGTAAATATTGATTTCACTGAGATAGGCCGGCTGGTCAATGGCAACAACATTGGTTACGATGGCCGCTGGACTCCTAGTGGATGTTGATATGAAGACAAAAGAGAAGATGAAAGAAACACAGCCTCGAACCAAACCGGCGGAAGTGCGCTTGGATGAATTGATGGATGCGGCGCAGAAGCTGTTTATCGAAAAAGGGTTTGAAGCGACCACCATCAGCGATATCGTCCGCGACGCCAACGTCGCCAAAGGGACCTTCTACCACTATTTCCCGTCCAAAAATGAAATGTTGTCCGCTTTACGTATACGTTTCACCAATCACTTTATCGAGAAAATTCAGCTGGCTATCGATGAATGCGCGCCGGATGACTGGTTGGCGCGTCTGAGAGCCTGGTGTGATGCCGGCGTGGCGACCTATTTTGAAGGCATGGAACTGCACGATGCGTTGTATCACGATCATCATTATCATACCCGAGGCAATCAGGATCGTGATGCCGTGCTGGAGCAGATCCTGACGATTTTAAACGATGGCGCAGCGGCGGGCGCCTGGCGTCTGGAGAATCCGCATCTGACCGCCATCTTGATGTATCACGGCATGCATGGTGCCGTAGATGACGTCATGGTCAACCCCGACGCCGACCGCCAAGGGTTGGGGCCCGCGCTGGCGCAGGAGTTCATGCGTTTGCTGGGATGTCGCTGATCGTTTACGGCGCCGCCTTGAGCGACACCCAGTAACCGGGCTGATACGGAATGGGAAGAAAGCGGGCGAAGAGTTCAGCAAAAGTCGCTTCGGGATCAACGCCGGCGAACAGCGACGGATGGAACCAAGTGGCCAGACGTTCGATCGCGACGAAATTAAAAGGATGATCGTAAAACGGGTGCCAGATGGCGTACGCCTGTCCGTTCTTTGCCGCGGCCAGGGTGCGATAAGCCGGGCGTCGCATCAATTTTTCCAGCCGCGTTTTTGCCAGCGTCAAATCTGCGCCTGGCCCAAGGTTGATCCAGTCACCGTGGGGCGAGTAATGACTCCAGTTGCTGCCGGTCACGACGATTTTATCGGGCCGGGAAGCGATCACCGTTTCCTGACTCAATGCGCCGTAAACGCCGTGAATATGCGTCTGAGCCAAATTGAATCCTCCTGCGCTATCCACCATCTCGCCGTAGTTGCCATTGCCCCAAGACAGGCAGCAATCCTCGTATAATCCGGCGGCGCGCTCCATCATTATGCGTGGGCGCGGCGGAGCCCGTTTCATCAGCGTGTCGCGGATCGTATCGAGATGACGCTGGCGGAAGCGAATCAGGCTATGTGCACTTTGCGGATTATCAAACAGCTGCCCCATGATGGCGATGCTTCTGGCGCTGTTGTTCATCAGGCCGATGCTCATATCGACAAACACCACGGGGATGTTCGCCGCCGTCAGCTTAGCCATCAGGCCGCTCGTTTCCAGCACAGAACGCGTATTCGCGTTGAGCAACATGGCTTCGGGCCGCAAGGCGATCAACCTTTCCAGATCGAATTGCATTTGCTGCACGCCGGCGAAGGCCGGCAGCTTGGCCAGTTCGGGAAAATAACGCAGATACAGCCGGTAGCTGTCCAGGTCGGCGGTGCGGAAATTGTCTCGCCAACCCACCAGTTTTTCCATCGGCGCGCGTGGGTTGAGCGCCGCGACGGTATAAAACAGGTTGCCTTCCGCCAGAAAAATACGCCGCAGAGGATAGCGTAAAGTCACCGTACGCCCGACGATATCGGTCACGATCTGTGTATCAGCCTGGGCGCGCAGAGAGCGTGAAGGCGAAGAAAGTGCCAGCAAAGCGGCCGCCTGAAGAAAACGTCGTCTGTGCATCAGAAATACCAGCTTATCGAACCGATAATGCGGCGTTCGATGCCGATGCTGCAGTAAGGCGCACTGGTGCAACTGGCGATGTAAGATTTGTTGGTCAGGTTGTTGACCGTCAATCCCAGCTCCAGATTATACAGACGAGGATCCCAGGCACCCGGCGTATAGCGGACGGTCATATCGCCGAGCCAAACGGCGGGCACTTTGAAGGTGTTGGCGCCATCTCCCCAACTGGCCCCCAGGTAGCGGGTACCGCCACCGATCAGCAGTCCCTGCAGCGGCCCTTTAGTAAAGCGATAGTCCAGCCACATCGAGCCGGTCTGCGCCGGAACCCCCACCGGATGTTTCCCCTGCGTGCTATCGTTAGCCTCAGTCACGACGTTGTTGACCCAGGCATAGGACAGCATCAGATTAAGGTTATCGGTCACCGCCGCCCGTGATTCCAGCTCCACGCCGCGAGAACGCACTTCACCCGTTTGGGTGTAATAACTGGGATTAAGGGGATCGATGGTGTTCACATCGCGCTGCGTCAGTTGGTAGACCGCCAGGCTGGTCATCGTTGCGCTGCCGGGTGGCTGCAGTTTCATCCCCATCTCATACTGAGTGGAATGGGTTGGCTTGAAAGGCGTGCCTTGAGCGTTTGTGCCGGTCAACGGATCGAAGGCGGTAGAGACGCTGGCCCACGGCGCCAGGCCATTGTCGAACGGGTAGCTCAACCCGGCGCGATAGCTCCAGGCTGCGTCATTGGTTTGCGTTTGAGTATGGGCCAGATTGTCACTGGTACGCATGCGTGACCAGTCATGACGGCCGCCCAACAACAAATGCCATCCGCGCCAGCTGGCTTCGTCCTGTCCGTATAAACCCGTGCGCTGGAAGCGTTGCGTTGTCGACGTGCGTGAAACCGGGATAGGTTCGAATGAAGGGCGGTACTGTTCGGACCAGGGATCAAACGTCACGGTTTGCGATCCCCACCAGTCTTTATCCAATTTACCGGCCTGAAAGTCGATCCCGGCCAATCCCTGATGGACGATGGCGCCGGTAACGAATGTCGTCTCGGCCTGGTTATCCATCACGATGCTGTCCGCCTGACTCGGTGCGTCCTGATAAACCGCCGTCAAAAGTCCCTCGTCCGGCGTGATGGCGCGCGTAAAATCGCGCCGCACCGTCGAGTCTACGTGGGAATAGCGCAGGTTTTGCTTTAGGCGCCAGCGATCGTTCAATTCGAATTCAAGCAGCGAGGTCATATCGTATTGCGTACGGCTCGAGTGCTCGTGCGCGGGATCGCTGTAATTTCTATCGGTATCTATCTTGCCGTGCGGATTGGGCAACAGCCCCAAAACCTGGGCAGGAAGGGTGTTGTAATAGCCTGATTGGGGTTCGCGAAGATAGTGAGCCAACACGGTCCAGCGCGTGCGATCATTGGGTTGCCAGGTGATTGCGGGCGCCAGAAAGAGGCGCTTTTGCCTGGTGTCTTCGATCTGCGAACCGCGCGTGGCCGCCAGGCCATCGAAGCGGTACACCCACTGTTCGTCATCGGTCAGCGCGCCGGTGGAATCGAAGCTGAGGGAGTGCGAGCGGTCATTGCCGACATCCCATTTAAGCTGATTCGACTCGGCGGTGGAAGGGCGTCGGGAAATCATATTAATTACGCCGCCGGCACCCCCCTGGCCGTATAACGAGGATGAAGGGCCATGCAAGACTTCAACGCTTTGCACTCCCCAGGTTTCAATTTGCGGTCCCCAAATGCCGGTATTGCCGATGACGCGCAATCCATCCAGGTAGTAGTCGGCCTCAAAACCGCGCATTTTGGCGAAGTCCACGCCGCTGGAAAAGGCGCCGAAACGTTCCACGGCAACGCCGGCGCTGTAGCGTAACGCCTGGCTAACCGTGTCGGTCGACTGCACGTCCATTTGCTGGCGATTGACCACCGAGACAAATTGCGGCACATCGACCAACGGTGACCGGGTTTTGGTCGCCACCGTCGCTTGCTGTGCGGCATAACCCCGTGGAGCATTGTCTAAGGATGAACCCTCTGCAACCACCCAGATCGACTCTTCATCGGCCGCCAGGGTCAGGCAGGGCATCATGCCCAGCAACAACGGGCAAAGATAAGCCTTCCGCAGGCGAAATCCGTTGAATTTATTCAAAAAAAATCCCTCTTTAAGTAAGAGTCTCGCTGCGAGGGCGGGAGTCTGGTCATCTCAGGCAAGCGTTAAAATACTCATTGACCGACTGACGGTCAATATGAATAATTATCAATACCATTTAACGATTGGATAACATTATGAAGACTCTGGATGATTTGTTGGCGCTGTTGGCTGAGGTGGGGGTACCTGAAGATGTGCTGCAAGAGGCGGATGGCAGCTGGCAGTTGCGTCAAGATTTAGCACTCAGTTCGGCGGAAACGGTGGCATTGCAAGCCCTGCTGAAAGCCCGCTGTGTTAACGCGCCATCGCTGTGGGGAGGGCGAGACTATTCATTAGAACAGCTTATTTCTGAAATGTCATAAGCAAGTATAAAAAAAGTATTATTTATAATGTGTTGTTTATAAAGGAGATTAAAACGACATGATAGGGGTGAAACATAAGATCTACAAATAATTAACGCCAAGGTAATTGACTGACGGTCGGTCATGGTGTTTGATGTCGGCCAGAAAATGAAGTGTTTTTGAGTCCGTTTTGCTTTTCATTCTGAGCCAATACAGAAGTGATGGCGCCGCCTGACCGAGGTGCCGAAAGCTGTTTGTTTAACGAATTGTGATTGAGAAAGATAACAGTCAAACAGTGAGTTAACTCATTATGGAGTCGCTATGGTTAGTGTTGAGGATTCGATCAACCAACGTTTATTGCTGGCCCTTCAACAACATGGACAGCGCCCGGCGCTTTTTGAACACGGGGAGGTTTACACTTACGACTGGCTGAACGGTGCGGTGGCTTCAGCCGCTTTGAAGCTGTGTCAATTGGGCGTGGTGAAGGGCGATCGGATCGCCTATCAATTGCGCAACACCCGTGAAGCGGTTGTCATCATGCTCTCTTCGTTGATGCTCGGTGCGATCCCGGTGCCGATATTACCCTCTTATCGAGAAAAAGAGCTGAGGCACATTCTGCATCTGACGGCGCCAAAAGTATTTGCCCTGCAGCGAGGTTCCCGTCGCTATAACCCACTTGCCGCTTTGCAGACGCTGTTGGCCGAAGGTCTCAATATCGATGTGATATTGGTCGAAGACTACGATGACGCCGGGCACGACACTCGTTACCTAAACCTGCAACATTTCTGTTCGCCTTTGACGCCCGCGCCGCCACTTCACGCCGCCACCATGACGCCGTCGGATACCGCCGTCATGTTGCTCTCGAGCGGCACCACCGGTTTACCTAAAGCGATTGCCCGTAAAAATGGCGGCTACAGCTATATGATCGAGTGCGGCTGTGACGTGTTTGCTTTAGACAGCCATTCGGTCTATTTCGCCGCGATGCCGGTTTCGCATGGGTTTGTCATCAATTGCCCCGGTATACTCGGTACGCTTTCCCGCGGCGGCGCCGTTGCGCTCGTCGACGCCCCGTCGGCGGAAACGGCGTTGGACGTGATCGAGCAATGCGGCGTGACGCACACCACGCTGGTGCCTGCGTTGCTGTCTCAATGGAGCGAACTGCAGCGGCAAACCCCGCGCGACCTGACGTCTTTGTGGCATGTCCAGGTGGGTGGCGCCAGGGTGACGCCTGAGCTAGCGGCCTCCGCCTCCCGCAACCTCGGCATTACCCTGCAGCAGTGCTATGGCATGAGTGAAGGGCTGCTGTGTTTTAACTCGATTGACGATGATGACACTCTGCGATTCAGCTCTCAGGGCCGGCCGTTGAGCCCGCATGATGAAGTGCTGATCGTCGACGAAAACGGCCGTCCTTTGCCCGTGGGCAAATCAGGCGAACTGATCACCCGCGGCCCTTATACGCTCACAGAGTATTACCAAAATCCCCAGGCTAATCGTAGCGCGTTTACGGCGGACGGCTTCTACCGTACCGGCGACCTGGCGCACGTCGATGCCGCGGGCAACATTTTCATCGACGGCCGCGTAAACGACTCGATCAACCGCGGGGGAGAGAAATTCAGTCCCAATGAGATAGAGGAGTTGGCTGAACAGCATCCTGCCGTGGTGCGAGCCGCCTGCGTTGGTATGCCGGACGATCTCTACGGTGAGGTGCCTTGTCTGTTTGTCACCAGCACAGATACCACTCTGACTCTCAGCGCATTGCGCCGCTTCTTTGAGAAAGAAGGGCTGGCGGCGTTCAAGGCGCCGGAGCGGCTGATTGTCATCGATACCATTCCGATGAAAGGGATCGGCAAGATAGATCGCGTGACGTTGCGCGACATGCTGCGCCAGGAACAGACGGTCAAAAATACGGCGGGGTTGAACTCATGACGCCATTGCGCACGTCTCTCGGTTGCGTGGTGAGGCTCAGCCGCCCATGCAGTTCACCGGTCAGCAAACAATTGGTCGTATTTCCACATGCCGGCGGCGGCGTTGCGTTCTACCAGCACTGGCGTGATCTGCTGCCGGACGAGGTGGATCTGTTCATCGTGCAGTACCCCGGGCGAGAAGACGCGCAAGACGCGCCGGCTTGGGAAACGGCGCAGCGAGCCATTACACGCTGCGTTGATGCGCTGCATTCTTCGCTGGGCATCGCGCCGGTGGTGATTTTCGGTCATAGCATGGGCGCGCTGTTTGCCCTGCAGGTTGCCGCGGCGTTACAAGCGTCGCGTTTTAACATCGACGCCGTGTTGTCGGCCCAGCGCGCGCCCTCTGAACTGAAAATACTTCAACAGGAAAGCCTGCGGCAAGAGGTGTTGGGCGACATCCTGACATTCAGTGAAAGCAGCGGCGCACTGTCGCTGGATGAGATCACTCGCCCGCTTGTCACCCGCTTGATACAGCAAGATCTACAGCTGTTGGGCGCGCTCAGCGCAGAACCTTTGCCCGACATGCAGCCACGCATTTTGGGCGGCGATAACGATCCGTTGGTTAGCCGCGCCGCGCTGTCGCTGTGGGAAAAAGAACTCCCCGGCAGCCGGGTGCAATTCCTCGCGGGCGATCACTTTTATTTCGCGCAGGACACCGCTGCGTTTCTCCGCCAGCTGCTCCGGTAACGCTGGCTTATTTGTCAACGTATGGCTTTAAAGGAACCTCTGATGAATTTTGAGCTGTTTAACCCACAGGATTGCGCACCGGATACGGAGAAAGCCTTCGCTCTGTTCCCCCAGTTGAAAAAATTCTATGCGACGTTAGGCAATACCCCGCTGGTTGAAGTGCCGTCGCCAAAGGGAAAGGCGTCGATTTACGCCAAGTTTGAGTTTGAGAATCCGTTTGGCTCGGTGAAAGACCGCACCGCGTTCGGTCTGTTTTGCGATGCCATCAATCAACACGACTTCGCTGCCGGTGAATTGAAGTTGCTCGATTCCTCGGGGGGCAATATGGCGAAAGCCCTGGCCAAGCTCGGCAATATGTGCGGGATAGCGGTGCAAGTGGTGATCCCGGATTCGTCTCCGCAACCGCTTATCGACACGTTAAAAGCCGATAAAGCCATCGTTACTCTGGTCGATCGCCATCAGTTCCTGCTCGGCGTCATTGCCCGCAGCCAGCAGATTGCGCATGAAGATGGCAGTTGGACGCTGCTTTCTCAGCATCTTAACCTGGTCAACACCGCCGTACATCAGCATGCGACGGGCGCAGAGATTCGTCGGCAGCTGGAGGGTGAACGCATCGACGGTTGGGTATCGGCGGTAGGGACCGGCGGGACCTTGTCAGGGGTGGCCGCCGCGTTGCGTCAGGATAACCCACAGCTGATCGTGTGGGGCAGCACGCCGCGCGAACTGCCTTACGGTACGCTGTCTGCGCCGAACGGTGAACCTAAATTTGCCGGAGCCGGCGGGTTGGGCTTCGGTTTCCGTCAGCCTTTCATCAGTAAGTTGATGCCGCAGGAACCGCCTTTCAATCCGGTTTCCTATCGGGAAGCGCTCAGCGCGATGCACGAGTTCCATCAGTTGACCGGCGTTAAAATCGGCGCATCTTCCGCTGCCAACTGGAAAACGGCCTGTAAGCTGGCAGAAACGCTGAGTGCGGATCAACGGGTTGTCACACTCTTTGCCGACGCCGGTTCCGATATCGATCGAGAAAAAGGGCGCGAATGGTTCAAACAATCTGAAGCCTTGACCGTTTAACAACGTCTAAAAGGAATATTTCATGGAAATTATACAGGGCAATAATAATGTATTGTCTGAGCTGATCGCGCTTGGCGATTATGTTCGCCAGTTAATAAGTTCAGGTAAAGAGGCCGACGATATTGAGCATATTTTGGCGACGAAAGACGGCTATAACAATGCCACCGTGCTTTCCGTTATCGAAATGGCAAATATTACCTTTAAAGCAAAAGCGGATAATGTCCCTAACGTTGGCGATGCCAATTCACATATCGATCGGTTGGTGGATAAGCAGGGGCATGATATCGGCACGATGAAGGGCCAGGGGTGGAAAATCGCCTCACTGCCGGACGACAGCGTGGTTTCCTGGTACCACGAGACGGCCGAGACGCCGCTGGGGCGAATCGAAACCGCCGGCATTTGGAATTCCAGTGCGATTTGGGCGGGGCAATGGCAATCGTTGTTCGCCGCCGGCGTTAGCGGGGATGTCATGGGGAAGATCGGCGTTCGTCAGCTCTATCAGGATATTCCGCGAGAAAAATATCTGACGCTGATCGTCCTGTTGCCGCTGGATCAGATTAAAAGCTTAATTAAAAAATAATTTTATCAAACACACACAATATCCATTACGAGGGATAGGTATGCACACGTCGGTACACTGGGATGTCATTATTATCGGCGCTGGCCCCATCGGGCTGGCCGCCGCATGGAATTATGCGCGAGAGCATCGCGACCATAAGGTTTTGGTTCTGGAACAACATGCGCTATTTACGCAACTGGCCGGCACCAGCGGGGAGGAGCGCCATTGGCGTTTGCAATATTCGGAGCTGGAAATATTCCGCCTTACCCTGGAGGCCGACAAATTGTGGCGGCAGCTGGAACAACAGGCGGACAGAAAACTGATCCACCGCATTGGCAGCCTATGGTTCGGCGATGCGGATGTCTGGACCAATGAGGGGCAAATCCGCCAAACCATGCTTTCAATGGATGAAATGAGGTTGCCTTATGAACGTCTGACGATGAGTGAAATCGAACGGCGCTATGGTTTCACCGGCTTGGACAGCAACTATGAAGGTTTCTTGCAGCAAGACGGCGGCGTGATCGACGTTAAAGGCACCCTGGCGTCGCTTTACTCGCTGGCCAGCGAAGCCGGCGTGGAGTTCCAGTTCCAGCAATGCGTGAAGGCCGTGGAGCCCGATGCTCGGGGCGCAACGGTGCTGACGACGCAAAACCGTTATCGCGCCCGTAAAGTCCTGGTTGCCAGTGGGCCGGGCAGCAAGAAACTGCTGCGCCAGTTGGATATTGAACTTGCGCTTTCTACCTATGAGATGGCCTGCATCAGCATGCTGCGCAGCCAGCGCCTGGGAGCCAACGATCCCTTCTGGTTTGCCTTCCAACCGCCGGTGGAGAGCGACAGCAACCTGTTTTATGGCTTCCCGCCCAACCCTTGGTCCGTCAACGGGTTTGATCGGCTGGGGACCGATTTCGAAGTGGATCCGATCACCGAAGCCAATGCGCCTGGCTATAGGGCAAACCCGCAGCACGTGGAGCGCGCGTTGGAGTTTGCCCGCCGGCATATGCCGTTCCTCGAACCGGATAAACAGCATTCCGCTGCAAGCTGTCTGGCCGTGTTGCCCACCGATCCGGCGCGCCAATTCTATCTCGACAGCGCCAAGGGCCGCTGCCACGGTGGCGAACATCTGGTGGTCTCGGCAGGGGGATGGGCGTTCAAATTTACGCCTCTGATGGGGCAAATTTGCGCCGATCTGCTGGCGGAACGAGAGCCCCGTTGGGACATCAGCGCATTGCGTTTCTGAGCGGAGAACCTTCATGCAGCAGGTGAACAGCAATGAACGGGATATCGCCCTGGTTGGCATGGCCTGCCGTTTCCCGGGCGCCGAGGACATCGAAAGCTGGTGGCATAATTTGATCAACGGTGTCGAATCCCTGGTTCGCGTCGATAACGATCGGGATGATGCCGTCGACAAGGGATATATTCCCGTCGCCGCGCCTGTGGCCGGCGACATATCTCGCTTTGATGCAGGATTCTTCGGTATTAGCGCGCGCGATGCGCTGCTGATGGATCCCCAGCAGCGGCTCTTTTTGGAATGCGCCTGGCACGCGCTGGAAAGCGCCGGTGTGACACCGGGGGAACTTGAGGATACCGGGCTGTTCGCCGGCTGTAGCAGCTCTGACTATTTACGTCAGGTGCAAGGATCCGAGCTACTCGATAAACTCAATCCTTCGCCGTTCGAGCGGCAAATAATGAGCGATAAAGATTACCTCACCAGCAGGGTGGCCTGGCATCTGGGCATCGGGGGGCCGGTGTGCAACGTGCAAGCCGCCTGCGCCACTTCGCTGGTGGCGGTATACGAAGCGGTCCACGCCTTGCGCAGCGGCCGTTGCAACCTGGCGTTAGCAGGCGCTTGTACCCTAAGGATCCCGCAAAACGACGGCTATTTTGCGCAGCAAGGCATGGTGTTTTCCACCGATGGGCACTGCCGGCCATTTTCCGCAGATGCCAGCGGTACGGTATTCGGCAGCGGCGTCGGTGTGGTGGTGTTGAAGCGCCTGAGTGATGCGCTGGCGGCCGGCGATAACGTCGTCGCGGTGATCAAAGGCGTGGCGATGAATAATGACGGCGCGCGCAAAGTCAGTTTTACCACCACCAGTTTGCATGGCCAGCAACGCCTGCTGCGCCAGGCGATGGACGATGCCCGGTTGACGCCTGAGGATTTTCGCGCCATCGAAGCCCACGGTACGGGCACTCTGGCCGGCGATCCCATCGAATTCGAGGCGCTGAACGGCGTTTTCCGAGAGCATACGACACGACGGGGGTTCTGCGCCATCGGCGCAGTCAAGGCTAACGTCGGGCACCTGGAAACCTGCGCCGGCATGGCGGGATTGATTAAGGCCGCCCTGCAAATTCAGCATGGCTGGCTCACGCCGCAGATCAACGTTGGCTCACCGAATCCGGAAATGGCATTGGCGGAGAGTCCGTTTGAGTTTATCTGTTCCGCTCAACGGTGGGATCGCGAGGATCCGCGCCAGGCCATCGGCGTCAGCGCATTCGGTATTGGCGGTACGAATGCGCATGTCGTACTGGCGAGGCCGCCTGTCATGCCGCCGGCGCGAACAGCGGCCTCATTGTCCTCCACCGTCGTACCGATCAGCGCACAGTCAGAACAGGCCTGGCATCGGCTGGTAAAACGCTATCTGCAGCGACCGCACGGCGAAAACGACGAACGCTTGGCCTGGAGCGCGCAAAGCGGAAGAAAGTCGCTGCGCTATCGCGGCACCTTGCAGATAGACGATCGGGGCGCGTTGAGCGTGAAAGAAAACATGATGGATACGGGGAAAGGGCGCTTGTCGATAGTTTTCCAATTCCCTGGCCAGGGAAGCCAGTTTATCGGTATGGCCAGCGATTTGATGGCGCAGGACGCGACCTTCAGAAAACTGATGAACGACAAACTGCAGATAGTGCAAACGCAAGCCGCACTGGATCTCTCGGCGTTATTTACCGGAGAGGCCGCGCCCGAGTCGATTAACGATACCGCGTTGACGCAGCCCGCGCTGATCGCCGTCGAAATCTCCGTGGCCGAACTGCTGATGCATTACGGCGTCGAGCCGGATTGGGTCATTGGGCACAGCCTCGGCGAAATTGCGGCGGCCTGGGCCGCTGGGGTGTTCTCGGTGCAAGAGGCGCTGGTTTTCGCCGCTCATCGTGGGCGTCTGATGGCCGGGTTGCCGTCCGGGATGATGTTGGCGGTAGAGCTGAGCGTTCAACAGGTTCAGCCCTGGTTGAGTCATCAGCTATCGCTGGCGGCAGAAAACAGTGATGACGGCTGCGTGCTGTCCGGCACCGCTGAAGCCATTCGCGCTTGCGAACGCCAGATGCGAGACCGAGGCGTGCGATGCAAAGCCTTGAATGTTTCACATGCGTTTCATTCGACCCTGATGGATCCCATTCTTGACGAGCTGGCCGATATAGCGCCGCCGCCGCGTGAATCGGCGACGGGGGTACGTTACGTCTCCGCCTTGCTGGCGACCGAAGTCGAATGTTCGGCGCTTGACGGCCGATATTGGGCGCGTCATGCCCGTGAACCGGTCAATTACCACCGCGCCTTGCAGCAGCTACCGCAGCGCGGCAAGACGTTGTTTATCGAAGTTGGGCCGGGTTCGACGCTCACGGCGTTGGTTGCACAGCTGAAATCTGCCGGTTCTGTGACCGCGGTGCGAACCTTGCCGCGTCGCGACGAAGCGCAGAATGAAGGCGCCGTATGGATCCAGGCGCTGCAAAAAATCTGGCGCGCCAGCGTCAACGTTAACTGGCGCCGCCTGTGGCAACGGCCGCCTTCGCGCATCGCATTGCCGATGTATCCCTTCAATCCGGCGCACTGGTGGTTGGGCGAACGGGACAGGCAGGGGCCGCAAGCCGAGCGAACGCCGGCGGCAACAAGTCAGTCAGATCCTCAGATGGCGCATATCTGGCGCGTTTGGGGGGATGTGACCGGCGTGAACCCCGATTCTAACCACTGTGACTTTTTTGACGCCGGCGGACAGTCGCTGATGGCGCTGCGCCTGCTGGCGATGTTGGAGCAAGAGTTTGGCAAGGCAATAGGGATGGCCGATTTTCTTAAGCGGCCTACGCCGTGGGGCATTAAACAACAGTTGGACCAGGCTGGAGCATTCGAGCAAGATTCTCATTAAAACAGGATGGCAAATTATGTCAGTTAACAATGAATTGCTGAATACACATAACCAATACCAGATAGAAACGGTCGTAATCGATGACGAAACGTCATTCACCCTGGCTTACTCGTCGCAGATCAAGCTGCTACCGGCCAATGGCGGTATCCGTTGGCGAAACTATGCGTCCCGGCAGCAGCAGGAAGAGGAGGCGATCATGCTGGCGCAGCGCATGTCGCTGAAGCACGGGCTGTACAATACCGGCTTCAGCGGCGGCAAAATCGTGGTGAACAGCAAACGTTCTCCCCAAGAGCAACCGGCAGTGCTTGAAGCGATAGGCGCTCTGCTCAATCGCTATGGCGGCACCATGTTTACGGGATGCGATATCAATACCGGCAATAGAGAGATGGACTATCTGCGGCAGTTTACGCCGTGGATCCTGAATGCCATGGACAGCCCACAAGTCGATACATCGGTGGCAACCGGCTACGGCGTCTGGAGTTCGATGAAAAAGGTGTTGACGATGAGGCTCAATCATTTGCCTCGCGCACGCATTGCCATTCACGGTATGGGCAAGGTCGGCACTGAAGTGGCGAAACAAAGCCTGCTGTTCGGTTGTGAGGTGACGGCCTATGACATCAACCCCACAGCGCAATTTCCTGCGGGGGTGCGCCGCGTGAGCGAAGAGGAACTTTGGGCGCAACCCAGCGAGGTGCTGTGCATCGCGTCAATGTCCAACGTATTGAATGCACAGAATATTGAACAGCTGAATACCCGCTGGGTGGTGAGCAGCGCCAACTCACCGTTTAATACGCCACAGGCTGAACAGCGGCTGTTGGCGCGCGGTATTCACTATCTGCCGGACTACGTCAGCAACGCCGGTGCAGTGATCTGCGACAGCATCGAAATGGCGTTTACCGACCGTTATAACCAAATGAACCAGGAGCAGGTCAACGCCTATGTTCACTCCGTGATTGGCGCCAAGACGGAGGAGTTGTTGCAGCGCGCTCAACTGCTCAATTGCGATATTGGACAATTGTTGCAACCGATCAAATCCGCCGCCATGGTGGCGTAAGAAATGGGCCGGGGAGCCTGCGCTTTCCCGGCCTCGGCTTTTTTAACGGGCACATAACTCCATGATTATTGTAAAAGACGCTTTGCGTTGCAAAGTAGAGGCCGAATCGCAAGGGCGTCGCACCGTGCTTTACACCGCAAGTGGGCAGCCCAGCTATATGCATGTGATACCTCGTTTTACGCTGCAAGAGGTCACATCAGGGTTAGGTGAGGCGGTTCATCCTGCGTTTATCGTCAACGGTCAGCGAAAAGAGGCTTTCTTCTACGGCTGTTACCCCGGCACGCTGATCCATGGCGAACTGGTCAGCCAACCTGAGACGGCCCCGGCCAGCTGGCATGACCTGGCCGCATTTCGACAGGCGGCGGCTCGCAATGGACGCGGCTGGCACATTGGCACCAACGCCGAATGGGCCGCGTTGATGTTCTGGTGCCGTCATCATGGATGGCCGGAGTTAGGCAATACCGAGAGTGGGCGATCGCATCGCGATCGACGCCAGTATGGCAAGCGATGTGACGGCGGTGCCGTGGGCGATGGGCAGGGCGATCCGACAACGTTTACCGCATCCGGCCCGGCCGCCTGGTATCATGACGGTACGCCGCACGGTATTGGCGATCTCTGCGGCAACCTTTGGGAATGGCAACACGGGCTGAAATTGGTCGCGGGGGAAATTCTGCTCTTGCCGGATAATGACGCCGCGATGCCAATGACCGACGATGAAGACGAACGCTGGCGCGCGGTCGACCTGGCAACAGGCGAGTGGCTACCTCCCGGCAGCCCGGGAACCGCAAAATTCGATGCTTCATCGCCGAGTCTTACCGGCAATGCCGGCACGCCGCGCATTTCGGACCGTATCCGGCATTTCAACGGCGATCCGCAAGACAATGGATATCCGCCTGGTTTGATGGATGATGAGTTCGGGCGTATTGGTGCGGCAAGTGGAGAGTCGGTGCCGGATATATTGAAAATCCTCGGCGTTGCACCGCATCACCGGTGTGCGGACGGCGATCAGGTTTATCTGCGCAACTACGGCGAACGCATGCTGATGCGAGGCGGCGCCTGGTATTCCGGTGCGGGTGCCGGGCTGAGAACGCTGTGCCTGAGCCATGGCGCTGGGCATGCCAGTGCGACGGTGGGCGCCCGGCCGGTATGGTGTTTGTAAGCGGTTGGCAATTCACTGGGTGGCGCTTTACGTGACAATGTCACTATTGAAGTTTGATGAGAGCGCATCGAGATAAAAGAAAAAACTCTATAGAAGAGAAAGTGTTACCTCCAGAGGCCCCATCGCCAGCGGTGGCGAGTACCGCTGGGGGCGCCATGGCAAACAGGCGGACGATGAGCAGTTGCCGCTGCGTGAAAGTATGCATGGGCGGATACAACATGGCATGGATTACACGCCGACCGCAGAAGATGTGCCGGTGAGATGCCGTTCGTTCAACGGGGAACTCGTGCCCGTCACGGAAAAGAACTGGCAAAAACCCTATGAGAAGGAATCCTGGGAATAGTCAGGTTTCACGAGAGTCATTCTGGTGTAGATTGACTGCCGAAGTTTGCCAGATTTCACGTAGCGCGATCAAAAAGGAGGGCATTTTGACGCATTCTGCAAAGTTGTTTAGCCAAATCCAGACGCTTGAGGTTGAACTGCATCAGCCATCGGTGCGCCGCGATCCGCAGCGCGTCGCGGCATTGCTGCATGAAGACTTTGAAGAGATTGCTCGCTCAGGTCTGCGTTATGACAAACGCCAGACCGTTGCGGCGCTGGAAATGGAAACTGAGCATCCGCAGATTGTTGCCGAAGGTTTTACGCTGGCGAAAATCAGTGAAGGCGCCGTGTTGCTGACGTATAAGAGTTTTCAACGCAACGCGCAGGGCAACGCCATTCGTTGCACAGAACGGTCGTCAATTTGGATGCTGACGGAAAAGGCCGGTTGGCAAATGCGGTTTCATCAGGGCACACCGACCGAGGATTAAACTGAGGTGCTGAAACTGAACGGGCTGATGATGGGCTTAAACATAAAAAAGGATAGCAGCCTGATGAGGCTTGAAGGTGAGGTGAGAAAGGACGGCCAGGCTAACGGCGGTGCGTACCCAATAATGCAATTTAACATAATATACATTATGCGCACTCATTTGGTTATACGTGGATTCTGGCGTCCTGGCTTGATCATGGGTTTTCTTCTGTGGCCAACCATTTCAACGCACGTTGCTCATGCCGTTGAACGAATTCGTTTTTCAGCTGGTCTTAAGCCGTCGAGTTTTCGCTGCAGGCTTCATTGCCATTGCCGCTTATTGCTGAGCGACACCATGATGTTTGCGCAAAAATCTCTGAACACCCAATGCCTGTCGCCTGTTCACTTCCTGCAGTAAATGCATGCATGTGAGGCGTGCGCTTGCCGCTTCCCAGGATTTCGGCACTTGGCATTCCAACGCCGCTTAACCTCCCAGCAAAATTATCAATCGTTGGTTTGGCCGCCAGCCAACTCTGCCGATGTGATGGACTGCCGTTAACACGCCAGCCAGTATCTCGCGAAGTTTCAGCTTTATCACGTTCCACCCACTGAGGATCATAGATAAATGCGTTCTGCCATTAATGATGACCGGGCATGTTTATGTTGACGCATCTCTGGGGATATTGAGGCGAAATCCCCCCGTTTTTTTGATCGCGCTACGTGAAATCTGATAAAACATGGCTACTGCGATACTGCAGATTTCACCAAAACGCGCCATAAAAATGAACAACTTCTGCCTGCCAAATGCGTACTGGCGTTCGTCTTCACCGTTTCCGGTGGCCTTCATGGCGTTGGCTATACTGAATGGGAACATTCTTCCACACTCCAGGATATCCCCATGTTTGACCATGTGAAATTTGGCGTCAGCGACTTTGCTCTGAGCAAAGCGTTTTTCCTTAATGCGCTGGCGCCGCTGGGCGTAAAGATCGTTGCCGAAGGTGAACCCGATTATGGCGTTGAGCTGTGTCCCGATCGGGGTAACGTGTCATTATGCCTGTTTCAGACCGATGAAAAACCGGCGCATCTGCACCTGGCATTTACCGCAAGCAGCCGTGAACAGGTCGATGCGTTCTATCACGCCGCGTTAAGCGCCGGCGGCAAAGACAATGGCGCGCCCGGTTTACGCCCCAATTATCATGCCCACTACTATGCGGCGTTTGTCATTGGTCCGGATGGCTATAATATCGAGGCGGTTTGCCACAACGCGAACGACTAGGTTTTCCCTTTTAAAACAGAAAATTACAAGAGGTAAAGACTCTAAATTTAACATAATGCATAGTGACGGCGTCACTATTAGTTACCCCGTCACGTCAATCCACTCCGCTCCCGTGATGCCGGCCAGCCGCTGTGGCGCAATTCTCACGCCAGAGTTATCGCTGCCGCCTGCCGGAAGCACTTCATCGAAAGCGCGCAGGCTATGATCGCAGTAGATCCTCACCGCCTCCGGTGCGGCAAAGGGACAAACGCCGCCGGGCGGATAGCCGGTTAATGATTCAACCTCTTCCGCCGGCAACATACGCGCCTTCACGCCGAAGAATTGCTTGTACTTCTTGTTGTCGATTCTGGCAGTTCCCGCCATCACCAGCAGCACCACATCGCCGTTAACGCGAAACGAAAGCGTCTTGGCGATCTGCCCGCTCTCTACGCCAAAGGCTTCTGCCGCCAGCGCCACCGTTGCGGTGTTCTTTGCCAGCACCGTCACCGTCGTCTCCGGTGCGTGCTCGGCCAGAAAACGCTGAACGCGTTCTATGCTCATGCCCTGCCTCCTGATATTGCTAAACCATTGATAATGCCGAAGTGATGGTTTCGGTTTTAACATCGCATGCTAAAAATGAGAATCAAAATTGTTCAAATCGCTGGATCTGAACAAAGCTTTAAGGGGCCAATGGCCTTTTTACCCATCATTTTTCATGGAGATGCCTGCATGACCACGCAAACGACAGCAAGGCCCTCAGCGGCCGCAGTGGCCGTCTATGAATGGCTCAACCCGATACCTTACGGATTTTTCACCGCGGCGCTGATTTTCGACATCATTTATGCCTGTACCGCTAATATTCAGTGGGTCAATGGCGCAAGTTGGCTAATTGCCATCGGCCTGATTTTTGCCATCATTCCCCGCCTGATTAACCTGGTACAGGTATGGTTCGGCAGCGCTCGGCTGCGGGGATCGTCGGTCAAACTCCATTTCTGGCTGAATTTGCTGGCCATCGTTCTCGCCATTATCAACGCTTTCGTGCATAGCCGGGATGCGTATGCCGTGGTGCCCCAAGGCCTGGTGCTGTCTGCGATCGTGGTCGCGCTGCTCAGCCTGGCGAATATTCTGCTGGCCCTTGGCGCCCGCGCAAAATAAGGAGGTTTTCATGAAGCTCTCATCTCTGGCGCTCACCCTTTCCGCCGTTTTGGCCTTGGCCGGCTGCGATAACAGCGCCGTCATTTCGCCAGAGCAACAAATGGGCCCGGATCCGACGTTGCCGGCGGCGCAAGACTTCCTGATCCCGCCGATGCAGGTACCCAAGGGCATTGGCTGGCAACAAGATCAGACGCCGAAAGTGGCAGAAGGCTTGAAAATCGATAAGGTGGCAGACGATTTGCTTCATCCGCGTCAGTTGCTCACGCTGCCCAATGGCGATGTGTTGGTCGTGGAGGCCAACGGGCCGGGCACGGAAGCGGTGAGCACGCCCAAGCAGCTGATCGCCGGCCTGGTGAAAGGCCAATCCGGTAAAGGCGGCAAAGGGGGCAATCGCATCACCCTGCTGCGCCCGACCGCCGGCGGCAACTGGGAAAAGCACGTCTTCCTCGAGGGGCTCGATTCCCCGTTAGGCGTCCAGTTGATTGGCAATACGCTGTACGTGGCCAATACCGGCAATATCATGCAGTACGCCTATCAGCCAGGCGAAACGCGCATCAGCGATCCGGGCAAAGAACTGGCCGACCTGCCGGACACCATCAACCATCACTGGACCAAGGCCCTGCTGGCCAGCCCTGACGGGAAAAAGCTGTATGTCGGCGTCGGTTCCAACAGCAACATCACCGAAAACGGCCTGGCCGTAGAGTACCGGCGTGCCGCCGTGCTGGAAGTGGACACCGCCTCCGGCGCCAGCCGCATCTTCGCCAGCGGCCTGCGCAACCCGACCGGGCTGCAGTGGGAGCCGCAAAGCGGCAAGCTGTGGGCGATTGTCAACGAGCGTGACGAAATCGGCGCCGATCTGGTGCCGGATTACCTGACCTCGGTGCAAGACGGCGGTTTCTACGGCTGGCCTTACAGCTATTTCGGCCAGCACGTCGATCGACGGGTACAGCCGCCGCGGCCGGACCTGGTGGCGAAAGCCATCAAGCCGGATTACGCGCTCAGCTCGCACGTCGCGCCGCTGGGGTTGCTGTTCTACACCGCGAGCGCTCTGCCGGCCGACTATCACGGCGGCGCTTTTATCAGCGAGCACGGCAGTTGGGATCGCTCGCCGCTGAACGGCTATCGGGTCAGCTATGTGGCGTTTGAGCAAGGCAAACCGGTCGGCAAGCTCAAGGCCGTGGTGACAGGTTTTGTCTCCGATGATGAGAAGGAACTCTATGGCGCCCCGGTGGGGCTGGCTGTCGATAAGACCGGCGCTTTGCTGGTTGCGGATGACGTCGGCAACACGGTCTGGCGCGTCAGCGCGAATTAAGGTTACGGGCGGGTTCCGGTGAACTCGCCCATGACATTGTCACTCACTCCTCTGCGCCAGCCAGATCGTCATAAAGCGGAATAATCGTGCTCGCCATTTTTTCCGTCATTAATATTATCCCCGTCACGTTATTGGCGCAAAAAAAATAGCCGCTGGTCAGAATTAAAGCGCTTATCCGATAATATATTCATCAACAGAGCGTTGACCAGAAATAAAAGGTTTTAACATTTCGACATAAACCAGTACAATTCCCTCCCCTGTGTTAACCCTTTTTTAGGTTGATTGTGTCGTTAATTCAGCCCCCTGCATCACGTAACCGGGCCGCCGCCTGGTTAGGGATGTTCGCCATTCTGATGTTGTTCATTGCGCCGGTGGTCTCGCGATCCCTGGAGCATGCGCGCGCCGGAAGTGCTGAAACGACCGTCATGGCGGACTGCGGCATGGCGATGCCGATGCATCATGACATGCATTCGCCGCCGGCCGCGCCGGAAAAGGCCGCATCGCCGATGATGCAGCACGGCGGCGGCCACCACAACATGGCGATGATGATGGACGACAGCGCCTGCGGCTACTGCGTGCTGTTGCTGCACGCGCCGCTGCTGGACGTGAGCCACGCCCCGCTGTTCTGGTCTCAATCTCTGGCCTCGCGCCCGCCGCCGACTCATTATCTCGTTCCCCTGTTTGCCCACGTCGTTCATACCGAATTACAGCCGCGCGCGCCGCCCGTCTCTTTCCTCTGATTTAACAATACCCCATTGCCGTTTCTGTATTGCCGTTGATCGTTTCAACATGGCGGAATTAATACGCCCAATGGTTATGCATTGAGACGACATTATTAGCCCGGTTATTTCCACGTTGAGGGAATTAACCCCCGTATTTTCCGATGGTGATTTTCGCCAGGCATCCCCACGCCTGAATAAATCGCCGGAGAATAATGGAAAAAAGTTAGCTTAAGGAAAGATGATGTTTAAACCCGCTTATAAAAAGAACGCCGTCACCCGCGCAATCACCACCGCCATGCCGCTGTTCCTGCTGGCCGGCCACGCGGCGCAGGCGCATCAGCACCCTACCGACGCACAGGTTAATGATGGCGACGTGATCACCGTCACCGCACCGCTCTACTCTCCGCTGACCATCGTGACATCACCGAAGACCCCGCGTCAGCCGGTGCCCGCCAGCGACGGTTCGGACTATCTGAAAACCATTCCCGGTTTTTCGCAGATCCGCAACGGCGGCACCAACGGCGATCCGGTATTTCGCGGCATGTTCGGTTCGCGGCTGAAAATTCTCACTGACGGTTCGGAGATGCTCGGCGCCTGCCCATCGAGAATGGATGCGCCCACCTCTTACATCTCGCCGGAAAGCTTCGATCTGCTGACCATCACTAAAGGGCCACAGACGGTGCTGTGGGGGCCGGGTTCGTCGGCGGGCACGGTGCGTTTCGAACGTGAACGTCCGCGCTTCGACAAACCGGGCATCAAGGGCAACGCCAGCGTGCTGACCGGCTCCAATGGCCGCTGGGACGAGAATATCGACGCCAGCCTCGGCGCCGAACAAGGTTACCTGCGGGTGATGGCCAACAAGTCGCGCGCCAATGATTACCAGGACGGAACGAATACGCGCGTGCCGTCGCGCTGGGACAAATGGAACGGCGATCTGGCGCTCGGCTGGACGCCGGATGCCGACACGCTGCTGGAAGTGACGATGGGGCGCGGTAACGGCGAAGCGCGCTATGCCGGCCGCAGCATGGACGGTTCGCAGTTCAAACGCGAAAGCCTGGGCATGCGGGTGGAGAAATCCAACATCGGCGAGGTGCTGGATAAGTTGGAAGCGCAGGTCTACTACAACTACGCCAACCACGTGATGGACAACGTGACCCTGCGCTCGCCGGGCAGCGGCGGCATGGGCGGCCACGGTGGGCATGGCGGCATGAGCATGGGGGGCCACGGCGGGCACATGATGTCTTCCGGCATGACGATGCAGCTCGATCGCCGCACCGTCGGCGGCCGCGTGATGGGCACCTGGCAGTGGCAGGACGTGAAGCTTGAAAGCGGCCTGGACACGCAGACCAATACCCACCGCAGCATGAGCCGCGGCAGCTGGGAAAAAGACGCCCAGTTCAACAGCTACGGCGCCTTCGGCGAGCTGACGTGGTCCACCAGCGAGCAGGATAAGCTGATCGGCGGCGCGCGTCTCGATCGCACCCTGGTGGAGAACTTCCGCAGCGGCAGCGATGTGGAACGTTCAGACACCCTGCCGAGCGGCTTTATGCGCCTGGAGCATACGCTGGCCGAGCTGCCGCTGATGCTGTATGCCGGCGTCGGCTATACCGAGCGCTTCCCGGATTACTGGGAGCTGTTCTCGCCGAAGCTGGGTCCGAACGGCAGCAAGGATCCGTTCTCCAGCGTCAAGAGCGAGAAAACCACGCAGCTCGACATCGGCGCGCAGTACAACGGCAAGCGCTTCAACGGCTGGGTCTCCGCGTATGTGGGCCGCGTCGATGATTTCATCCTGTTCAAATACGATCCGCACAATGCGCGTCTCAGCCAGGCCGATAACGTCAACGCCAACATTATGGGCGGCGAAATGGGCATGGGTTATCAACTGAGCGAGCACTGGAAAACCGACGCCAGCCTGGCCTACTCCTGGGGGAAAAACACCAGCGACGGTCGCCCGCTGCCGCAGATCCCGCCTCTGGAGGCACGCTTGGGGCTGACCTACGAGTACGGCGACTGGAGCGGCACCGGCCTGTGGCGTCTGGTCAGCAGCCAGCACCGCGTGGCGATCAACGAAGGCAACGTAGTAGGCAAAGACTTTGCCGAAAGCGCCGGCTTCGGCGTGCTCTCCGCCAACGCCGCCTACAAGGTGAATAAAAACGTCAAGCTGAGCGCCGGTCTGGATAATATCCTGAACAAGACCTACAGCGAGCACCTCAACCTGGCGGGCAACAGCGCCTTCGGCTATTCGGCCAACAGCGCGGTGAATGAACCGGGCCGCACCCTGTGGGCTAAGGTTAACGTCACCTTCTAAGCCATCCACCGGGCGATGGGCAACCGTCGCCCGGTTACGCGATATGCGATCCGGTTCTTAGGATATGAGTTTTAAGTTTTTCCCATTCGGTTTAGCGGCGATTACTATCACTCTCAACGTAATCAACGATCCGGAGGGAATATGCAAAAGCTCACTCGTTTTCTGGCCCTGCTCGGCGAGCTGATGATTGAAAAAGCCGAAGACGCCGCGTCGCAGGCTGCTCAGCCTGACGATCGCGACGACGCGCTGCCACCGCGCCTCGAGCGTGGCGTTGCGCTGGCCGACCGCTTCCTGTTCATGTAATTCCCGCGCTGTTTTTTGTCCCGCACGTTCCGGTATTTCATTACCGGACGCCTGCGTCTATCTTCTTTCGATGGTTCCAGCAGATTCCTTACGCCTGAAACCCCTGTGGAGGAGATAGCAACGCAATGAAGATCAGAACGATAACCCCGCAAGACGCTGAAGCGCTGACGCAGTTATTGAATGAGGTGATCAGAGCCGGCGGCACGACCGCGATAGAAACGCCCCTCACCCCAGCCGAGTTCAGCGAATGGTTCATCAGCGGCGACAATGCGCTGAGTTGCCAGGTCGCGGAGGTGGATGGCGTGTTGGTGGGCTTTCAGTCGCTGAGCGTTGACGATGCACTGCCACCCGATACCGCAGATATTGCCACATTTTCCCGCCTGTCGCCGAAGGTACGTGGCGTTGGCAGCGCGCTGTTTCCCGTCACGTTAGCGGCAGCGAAGTCGCACGGTTTCAAGCACATCAACGCCACCATCCGGGCGGATAACGTGGGCGGCCTCGCCTATTATCAAAAAATGGGCTTTCGCGATTACGATCGTCTGCTGCAGGTGCCGCTCAGCGATGGCACGCCGGTCGACAGAATCAAAAAGCGCTTTTCCGTTTAATCAGCTGCCCCTGAAAGCGCATCTCGCGCCGGGGCAAGACGGTTTCGGCGTTCACATCGAGTGACCGGATGCGCACTCCCTGGCGCATCCGGGGAGTCTCGTTAATTCAGGGCGGCGAGAAATGCCCGATAGCCCTGCGCGCTGCTGTCCAACTCGTGTTGCTGAACCTGCTCTGCCGTCCCGTCCGAAGCGGCTTCCTTGCCGTAAAAGGCAAAGAACGAAGCATAGTCGGCCCGCACATAATCGGCGGTCACTTCAAACGGCCGGAAGATCTCCTCCAGCGAGTAGCGATAACGCCCTTCACGCGCGTAATCTTCTGCGCGCACGCCCGCCGTGACCGCCAGCGCCAGTTTCTTGTTCTGCATCTTATAGCCACTGCGAGAACCGTAGGCCCAGCCGTAGGTGAGCACGTCGTCCAGCCATTTTTTCAGCAGCGGCGGGCTGCTGAACCAGTAAATCGGGAACTGCAGCACGATGTTGTCATGCGCTTCAATCAACTGCTGTTCTTTGGCGACGTCTATCTGCCAGTCCGGATAGGCCTGATGCAGTTCGTGCACGGTATACAGCGCCGGATAGCGCCGCAGTTCCTCCAGCCAACGTTTGTTGACCACCGAGTTCGCCATATCGGGATGTGTCACTACCACCAACGTTTTCATACTGATCTCTCCAGTCAGGTGTTTCGACGCATCTTAGGGTATGCTGACAGAATGTAAAATACGCACACTCACGACACATACTTACCCTGGAGAAAGTGTAAATGACCGCCGAATCCCACTGCAGCCCTACGGGCATCAGCCTTGAAGACACCGGTTATGGCTACACCCTGTCGGTGATCAACGGTAAATACAAAATGATTATTCTCTACTGGCTGGCGTTGTATAAGCCGGTATTGCGCTTCAACGAACTGCAGCGCTGCATCGGCACCATTTCGTATAAGACGCTGAGCTCGACGTTGAAAGAGCTGGAAAAAGACCGTCTGGTGGTGAGAAAGGAGTATCCGCAGATCCCGCCCAAGGTGGAGTACAGCCTGTCCGAGCGCGGGCGTTCGCTGATCCCGGTGATCGACATGATGTGCGACTGGGGGGAGCGGCACCGGCCGGAACAGCCGGCGCCGTGAGGGGTCAGTTGTCCGCCGCTGCTGAGGTTGCCGGAGCCGGCTCATCGTGCTCAACCAACGCGTCCGCCGGCCGGCACTGGCGCAGCGTGCGCACGCTGAAGGCCACCAGCACGCCCAGCAAGGCGGCGAATGCGCCAAACGACAGCACGCTCATCAACGGGGTAAATACCCTGCCCAGTACGCCGAGCCCCAGCGCGCCGATCGAATCGCCGGTCACGTCCTGCGCGGTGCCGAGGCTATTCACCCGCCCCAGCAGATGATCCGGCGTATTGCTCTGGATCAGCATGAACTGCAAGAGCGAGGCGATGGCATTCGCGTAGCCGTAGCACACCAGCGCCAGCAGCGCCGGCGCCAGATGGCTGAACAGCCCCAGTGACGCGATGGCGGTGAACGCGACGATAGCGGCGATCAGGATCAGCACCCCAGGGCGAGGGAAACGCCCCACCCAGCCGCTGGTCAGCGCGCCCAGCATCGCACCGAGCGGCACTGCGGAGTACATCAGGCCAATAGAGGACGCGCCGACGTGGTAAGCGTCCTGCGCCAGCGCCGGAAACAGTACCCTGACGGCGCCGACGATGCTCATCAACATCCCCAGCAACACCACCGAGCCGACCACCTTATTGCGCCAGACAAACTGGAAGCCGCTGGCGAGCGCGCGCAGCGGGTGTTCCGGCTCCTGCTGCTGCGGCAGCAGCGTCGGCAGGCGCACCAGCGGGACCAGGGTGCCCAGCGTCCCTGCCGCCGCGACGGCGAAAGCGAGACCGACGCCGCCGAACACGATGATGATCCCCCCCAGCGCCGGCGCCAGGATCGCGCCGATGCGCACCGTCACCATGCTCAAGGCCCCCGCCGCCGCCAGGTTTTCGCGCCCGACCAGCAGCGGGATCACCGCCATCAGCGCCGTCATGCCGAGCGCGCCGAAGAACCCGTCCCAGGCCGCCAGCAGATAGAGCGCCCACAGCGACGGGGCCGGCGCGAAGGCATTCAGACTCAGGGCGACAAAGCCCAGCCCGCAGGTGCCGCGCGCGAACAGGATCAGCTTGCGGCGATCGTAGCGATCGGCGAGCACCCCGCCCAACATCAGGCCGATAAACATGCCTACGCCGTCCAGCGCTACCGCGACGCCCACCTGCAACGTGGAGCCGGTCATCGCCTGGATCTGAATCGGCACCCCCACCGCCAGCATGCCGAGTGAAAACACCGACAGCATGCGGGCGCAGAAAATCGCACGAAAATGCGCATTGCTTCTCAGCAAACTGAAATCAAGAAAAAAAGAAGGTCTGGCCATAGTGTCCTGCATATCATGTTTTAGTACGGGCCGTGGCGCACGCCCCGGCCCGGTTGCGTTATACCAACCCGTATTGCCGCGTCAGCAGCGAATGCAATAGCGGCCCTAGCGTCTCCAGCGAGGCCGGCGACAGAATGTCCGCGTGCTCGCAACCTTGGTGATGACAGATCAGCCGATCCAGATACGGCGCCCACACGGCGTTGATGTCCATCAATGGCGGCAGCGTCCGATCGGCGACAAACAGCGTCGCCGTGCCGTGGAAACGCTGACTGCGCGCCTGAGAAAGAAGGCGCACCGCGTCACGATAGTTGGCGACGATGCTGTCGAACATCGCCGCCTTCTCCGCCATCAGCGTCGGATCGCCATGATCTTCCGCCATAAACTCGGCCTGTTCCTGCGCCACCTCCTTCTGCGCCTCTTCCTCGGTGGGGCCGGTCCAGTCCTGGCCTTCCGGCGGATAGGTATCCAGCATGCCGAGGAACGCCACCTCTTCACCCTGCTGCTGCAGACGCGCGGCCATCGAATGCGCCAGCGTGCCGCCGAGCGAATAGCCCAGCAGGTAGTAAGGCCCCTGCGGCTGCAGGCGGCGCAGAGTGGCGAGATGACGATCGACCATCTGCTCAATGTCCTCACAGGTGGCGATGACGCCGTCCGGTCTTGGCGACTGCAGACCGATGATCGGGTAACTCCCCGGCAGATACCGGCTCAGCCCCGAGTACTGCCAGGCGAAACCGGAAGCCGGATGCAGGCAGAACAGCGCCGGGCCTTGGCCCGCCCGCAGCTGCAGGCACTCGCCGACGCCGCGGCTCTCGGCCGAGCCGGCGGCCTGCGCATCATCGAGCAGGTGCGCCATTTTCTCCAGACTGCGGGCGAACATGATCTGCCCGACGCTCAACGGCCGGGTGACGCGCCGACGCAGCTCCGCTGCCAGGCGCATCGCCAGCAGCGAGTGGCCGCCCAACGCGAAGAAGTCGTCGTCGGCATACACCGTCTCGCGCCCCAGCAGTTCGCTGAACAGCGCCGCCAGCAGGCGCTCGCTGTCGCTGTGCGGCACGCGGCCGCTCTGCGGGCTCAGCTGCGGCCGAGGCAACGCTTTGCGATCCAGCTTGCCGCTGGCGCTGAGCGGGAAGCTGTCGGTCATGACATAGCTGACCGGCATCATGTGCGCCGGCAAACGCGCCTCCAGCGCCTGATGCAGGACGGCGGTATCCAGCGTCACGCCCGGCTGGGCGATCAGCCAGGCGACCAACTGCCGCATATCGGCGCCGCCCAGCCCCGTCGCGCCCTCACCCAGTTCGATGGCGTGCACCGCCGCCTGCGCTACTCCCGGCTGCGCCAGCAGCGCCTGTTCGATTTCGCCCAGTTCGATGCGCTGGCCGCGGATCTTCAGCTGATCGTCGCTGCGCCCCAAATACTCGACGCTGCCGTCTTCCAGCCAGCGGGCGATATCGCCGGTGCGATACATGCGCGCCCCGTTGCCGGCGGGATCGGCGACAAACCGCTGCGCCGTCAATCCCGGCCGATGCAGATAGCCGTCGGCCAGCTGAATGCCGCGCAGGTAGAGATCGCCGGCGCAGCCGACGGGCACCGGCCGCAGCATGGCGTCGAGAATGCTCAGTTGGGTGTTCCAGACCGGTTTGCCGATCGGCACGCCGGCGCCGCTCACCGCCGCCAATGCCTCGCCGGACGCCGGTTGATAGGTGACATCAACCGCCGCCTCCGTCGGGCCATACAGGTTATGCAGCGGCGCGGCGACCAACGCCTGGTAGCGGGATGCCAGTTCACACGACAACGCCTCACCGCTGCAGAACACGCGTTTCAGGCTGGCGGCGGCGCGCTGCGGCGCACGTTCGTTCAGCGCCTCAACCCAGATAGCCAACATGGACGGAACGAAATGCAGCGTGGTTACGCCATAGTCGTCGATCAACGTCGTCAGTGCCTGCGGATCGCGGTGCGCCTCCGGCGGCGCCATCACCAGGCGCGCGCCGACCATCAGCGGCCAGAAGAACTCCCAGACGGAAACGTCGAAGCTGCACGGCGTTTTCTGCAATACCACATCCTGCGCATCGAGCGAATACTCATGCTGCATCCAGAACAGACGGTTGACGATCGCCCGGTGGTTCACCACCACCCCTTTCGGCCGCCCGGTAGAGCCCGAGGTATACAGGACGTAGGCGGGATAATCGCCGTTCCCCGCCGGTGCGCGCTGCATCGGTTCGCGCCCGCTGTCGTCCAGCGCATCGAACCGCAACGTCGGCGCCAGCGCGGCAAAACGGGCATCCAAGGCGCTCTCGGTGATAATCAGCCGTGGCTTGGCGTCTGCCACCATGTAGGCCAGACGCTCATCCGGGTAACCGGTATCCAGCGGCAGCCAGGCGGCGCCGGTTTGCACAATCGCCGTCAGCGCCAGGCTGAGGCGCACGGAACGCGGCAACGCCACCGCGACGATATCGCCCGGCTGAATGCCGGCCGCCGTCAGCCGTTCGGCCAACAGCGCGGCCTGGCGCTGCATGTCACGGTAGCTGAGGCTGTGCCCGGCGTCCTGCAGCGCGATGCGTTCCGGCGTGCGCCGCGCTTGATCGGCGATCGCCTGATGCAAGGTGGTGTCCGCCACCGCCTGCCCGGTGCGGTTGACCGCCGCGATCAGCGCCTGCTCCTGCGGCGTTTGCAATTGCCAGCGCGGCAGCGGCAGATCCGGCTGGGCAATCCACTGTTGCAGCAGCGCCATCAGCCGCGCGGCGAAGCGTTCAGGCTGCGGCACCGAATCGCGGTACTCCATCAGCAGACGCAGGCGCTCGCCCGGCAGCACCAGCAGCGTCAGCGGATAGTGGGTATAGCCTTTGTTACGGATAGCGTTGCAGCGCAGCGACCCTTCGCCGCCCAGCAGAGCGTCGTTGTCCGGATAGTTTTCCACCACCAACAGCGTGTCGAACAGCGTGCCCGCCCCGGCCAGATGCTGGATCTCCCCCAAGCCCAAATCGTCGTGCTCCAGCAGTTCAATCTGCCGATGCTGCAGTTCGGTCAGTTGATCCGTCAACGAACGGTCATGCTGCAGACGAACCCGCACCGGCAGCGTGTTGCTGAACAGGCCAACGTGTTCCTCAATCCCTTCTATCTGGCCAAAGCGGCCGGAAACCGGCGAGCCGAACACCACGTCCTGATGGCCGCAACAGCTGGCCAGCTGCAGCGCCCAGATGCCCTGCATCAGGGTATTGAGCGTCAACCCGCGTTCGCGGCACAGGGTCAGCAAGCGCCTTTCCTCGGCCGGCGGCAGCGTCATTTCCAGCTCATGCACGCGATCGTTATGCGATTCACCGAACAACAACGTCGGGCGCACATCCTGCAGCGTCTCACGCCAGAGGCGGCGCGAGGCGTCGGCATCCCGCGCGGTCAGGCGGCGCACGATATCGGCGTAGTTCGAGCGCAGCGGCGGCAACGCCTGCTCGCCTTCACGCAGGGCCAGCATCAGATCGTTGAGCACCACCGGCGTCGACCAGCCGTCGACAATCAGATGGTGTGCGTTAAGGAACAGCGTGTAGCGTTCGCTATCGCCGTGTTTGATCCACAGCGCATGCAGCATCGCGCCCGACTGGTTAAACAGATCGCGCCGCAACTCTTCCTGTTCCAGTTCATGCAGCGCCTGCGCTTCTTGCTCTTCGGACAGCGGCGACAGCTTACGACTGTCCAGCGGCCAATGGCTTTCCTGCGGTATCAGCTGCAGCGGTTCCCCCTCGCGGTTGAACCGGGCGGCCAGCTGCGGATGGCGGCGGATCACCGCATTCAGCGCTTGCTGGAGTTGATGTTCGTCCAGCTCGCCGCAGAGGCTCAGGCGCGTCAGCGAGTTATAGCTGCCGCCCTGCTGCGCCGTCTGCGCATGGAACAGCAGGCCATGTTGCAACGGCAACAGCGGCAGCGCCGCCGCCAACGGCCCGCACTCTTGCTCCCAGGCGCGCACCGTCTCATCGTCAACGTTCGGCTGGGCGATCTCGGCCGCCACCAACGTTGCCGCCGCGCGTTCGGGATGACGCTCGGCAAACTCGCACAGTGAACGCACCGCTTGCTCGATGCCGCTGTGCAGCTGCGCAATGTCGCTCTCGCTGAAAATCGCCTCCAGCCAGCTCCAGTTGATCGCCAGGCAGGCGCCGTCGCGCCGCTCTTCGACAAAGATATTCACCTCCAGGCCATACGACAGCGCCTGTTGCGCATCCTGCGCCACGGCGAAGGCGTCGCGGAAGCGGGTTTGGCTGCGTTGCGGCGTCCAGTGCCCCTCATCCTGGCTGAAACGCCCGAGGTAGTTGAACAAGATCTCCGGCGCATTGCGCTGCGCCAGCGCCGCCAGTTCGTCACGCTGCGGATGCAAATAGCGCAGTTGACCATAGCCGATGCCGCGATCGGCCACCGCGCGCGTCACCCGTTTCACCGCACGCACGGCCTCGTGGTGTTCGGCGTCATGCAGTTCGATGCACAGCGGGTACTCCGCCGTCAGCCACCCGACGGTGCGCGCCAGATCGAGGCTATCGTCCAGTTCGGCGCGGCCGTGCGACTCCAGCGAAAAACGCAGCGAAGCGGCCTGGAAATGACGCCGGCAGGCCAGCGCCAGCGCGCACAGCATGATCTCTTCGACCTGAGCGCGGTATCCCTGCGGCAAGGCGCCCAGCAGCGCGGCGGTCAGCCGGCTGTCGAGCAGCGTGCGCCGTTCGCTCACCGAAGCGAGACGATCGGTCTGCGGATCCAGCGCGCGTCGCCCCAAGCGCGGCACGCCGTCCGCCAGCATCTGCCGCCAGAACGGCAGCTCGGTTTCCCGGCGTTCGGCGTCGGCCCGTAAACACGCGGACCACTCATAGAGCGAGGTTTCCTCCGGCGGCAGCGCGCTCGGCTGCCCCTGCATGGCGCTGTCGGCCGCTTGCCGCAGTTCGTCGAGCAGGATGCGCCAGGAAACGCCGTCAACCACCAGGTGGTGGATCGCCAGAACCAGCCCGAGGCTCTGCCCGTCACGCTGCAACAAGATGGCCTGCATCATGCTGCCCTCGGCCGGATTGAGGCGCGCCAGCGCGGCATCAAACGCCTGTTCCGCCGCGGTTTCCAGATCGCCGGATACGGGATGACGCTGCATCAATTCACCGGCGGCGGCGGTTTCAACCACCAACTGGCCGTCGCGGATCCGCGCGCCCAGCGCCGGGTGTGCCGTACGCAGCTGTTCCAACGCATAACGCAGCTGTGCCGGTTGCAATTCGGCAGGCACGCGCAGGAAAACGCCGTGCGCGAAGAGACGATGCATGTCGCCAGTCTCGGCAAACCAGTGCAGGATCGGCAGCCCGTCGATCGGGCCTTGCTGCACGCTGCGCGCGGCCTGAGATCCAACGGCCAGCGGCTGCATCGCCTGCGCCATACGCGCGGGGGTGTGCAGCGCGAAGATCTCACGCGGCCGCAGCAGATACCCGTTGCGCCGCAGGGCGGTGCCCAGCCCCATCGCCGAGATGCTGTCGCCGCCGAGCGCGAAGAAATCGTCGTCGGCGCCGACGCGTTCCATCCCCAACAGCTGCGCCATGGCGCGGCAAATCAGCCTTTCCTGCTCGGTGGCCGGCTCGCGCAGGCTTTGCGCCAGCGTCTCCTGCGGTTTGGGCAGCGCCTGACGGTCAATCTTGCCGTTAACGTTAAGCGGCAGCTCCGGCATCACCACCAGGATCGCCGGCACCATGTAATCCGGCAGACGCTGCGCCAACTGCCCCAGCAGCTCGCTCTGCAGCGCGGGTGAGGCGCGCCGCGCGTCATCCTGCACCGAGCAGTAACCGATCAGGCGATAGGTGGCGCCGATCCGTTCGGCGATCACCACCGCCCGCCCCACGTCCGGCAAGGCAGCCAGCGCGCTCTCCACTTCACCCAGCTCGACGCGGAAGCCGCGCACCTTGATTTGGTGATCGGTACGGCCAATGAACACCAGCTGGCCGTCCGCGCTCCAACGCATCAGATCGCCGCTGCGGTACATCACCTCGCCGTCGGCGAACGGATTGGCGACAAAGCGCGCCGCCGTCAGATCCGGGCGGCGCAGGTAACCGCGCGCGATGCCCTTGCCTGAAATGTACAGTTCCCCCGCCGCGCCGATCGGCACCGGCTGCAGGCGACTGTCGAGCAGCCAGACTTCGGTATTGGCCAGGGGGCGCCCGATCACCGGCTGGTCTGCGGCCGTGACCGGTGCGCCGAGGGTATCGACGGTGTATTCGGACGGGCCGTAATAGTTATGGATCTCGACTTCCGGATGCTGCCGCATCAGGTTCCACAGCGTCGGCGTCGCCGCCTCGCCGCCGATCATCACAAACGCCGGCAGCGGAAACTGTCCCTTCAGCAGGCCGCAATCCACCAACTGCGAGAGGAACGACGGCGTGATGTCCAGCAGATCGATCGGGGTCTGTTGGGTCTGTTCGAGCAGCGCCCAGGGGTCGCGGCGCAGCTCTTCATCGAAGATAACCAGTTCGCTGCCCATCATCATGCAGAACAGCGGCTCCCAGGAGGAGTCGAAAGAGAACGAAGCGGTATGCCCGGCGCGCAAACGCCGCCCGCGGCGAGCCTGGAATTTTTCAATCGCCGGGCCGAACAGCGAGGCCTGATGCGACAAGAACAGGTTCAGCAGCCCGCGGTGCGTGGACATCACGCCTTTGGGTTTGCCGGTCGAACCGGAGGTGTAGATCATGTAGGCCAGATGCGCCTCGTTCAGCGGCGCGCGCCGCTCTTCGTCCGATATCGGCGCGGCCTCGGCGGCCGCGCAGCGCGCCCGGCATTGCGCCTCATCGAGGCACATGACCTGCGGTAGATCCGGCATGTTGGCCCGCGTGTCGCTGTGGGTCAGCAGCATCACCGGCCGCGCGTCGTCGCACATCAGCGCCAGACGTTCACGCGGATAATCCAGATCGAGCGGCATATAGGCCGCGCCGCTGGCCAACACGCCAAACAGCGCGACCAGCGTGTCCACCGAGCGCGGAATGCCGATGGCGACCACGTCTTCGGCGCCGATGCCGCTTTCGATCAGCACGCGCCCCAGTTGCATCACCCGTTCACTGAGTTGACGGTAGCTGAGGCGCACATCGCCGCAGGTCACCGCCAACGCCTCGGGCTGTCGCTCAACCTGACGCTGGAAAGCGTCCATGATCGACACCATGCCCGCCGGTGGCGTCAGCTCAGCGCCGCGCCCCCAGGCCGCGAGTTGGCGCAGCTCCCCTTCGCTGACCAGCGCCAGTTGACCGTTCGGCTGATGCGGCCGCCGCGCCAGTTGCTGCAGCCAATGGCCAATGCGCTCCGCATGGCCTTGCAAGGTGCGCGGCGCGTATTTGGCCGGGTTGGCCACCAACGACAGCGTCAGCACGCCGCTTCGAAAACCGATCTCAAACTCGAGGTCGTCGACCGGCCCCATCGCCAGCGTATGGGTAACGGCCGCTTGACCGTCGAAGGACAAGGCGCTGTGGTAAACCTTGACGTTGACCACCGGGCCGTACAGCTCCTGATGGCCGCCGACCAGGCCGAGATCGCGTTTGATCTGCTCCGCCTCATAGCGTTGATGGCGCCGCACCTGTTTGATTTCCGCCGCGGTGGCCTGGCAGACGTCCGCCAGCGACATCTCAGGCGTCACGTTCAGCAGCAGCGGCAGCACGTTAACCACCGGGCCGATCGCCGCCAGCGCCTGCGAGCCCATGCGGCGCATGAAAGGAAAACCGATGGAGAGCCGGGTTTCGCCGCTCATGCGCGCCAGATACATCGCCAGCGCCGCCGTGACGATATCGGCCGGTTGCAACGACTGCAGCGCCGCATCGCACAGCGCTTCGTCAAACAGCGACTCCGGCAGCACCAGCGCCTGTTTGAGCGGCCGAGCGCCCGGTTCGACCTCGCGGTTTTCCGTCGCCAATGACAGCGGCGACGGCAGATCGCGCAGATGCTGCCGCCAGAATTCGGCCGCCCGCTGGCGTGCGGGCGACGTTTGCCATTGCTGAAACTCTTCCACCACCTTGCCGAACGGGGTAAACGGCGAGGCCGCCGGCGACAGCCCGTGGCGCAGCGCGCGGTAGATATCGGCGATCCGGCGGGTGATGGCCTCGAAGCTGAAGCCGTCCAGGGTCAGATGATGAAAGCGCTGGTACCAGAACCAGCGATCGGCGCTGATGCGGATCACCGCATGGCGATAGAGCGGGCGCTCGCCGTCCGCGGGCAGATCCTGCGCCAGATCGTCGTGCATCAGCGCCAGCGCCGCCTGCTCGGCGTCTGGCCGCGCGCTGAAGTCAAACCACTCCGGCGCCAGCACCCGCGCGGGATCCGCGTTCAGCGGTAAACGTTGCACCGGCTGGCCGTCCTGCGCCTCAAAGAAGCGCGCCTGAACCGTATCCGCCTCCGCCAGCCCCTGGCGAATCGCGCGCTCCAGCGCCGAACGATCGATATCGCCGTGCAGTTCGGTGTAGTGCGCCACGGCAAAGCTGTTGCGCCGCAGCGCGATTTGGTCGGCAATCCAGATCCCCGGTTGCGCCGCAACCAGCGGATAATCCCGATACTCGACCTGAGTATCCGGCAAAGAAAGCGTTTCTGACATGGTGTCTGTCCTTTTCCTCAAACGGAATGTAGCGATGTGGCTGTGCGGCGATTAACGCGGCGCATCCGCCGCTTTCAACGACGCCGGCCGCATGTCCTGCCAGTGCGCTTCGATATAGTCGATACATTCACCGCGCGACGCCGGCCCCATCAACACGCGCCATCCCGGCGGCGTGTCGGCAAACTGCGGCCACAGCGAGTACTGCTGTTGCGCGTTGACCAACACGGAGAAACGGAGACTTTCGTCATCGAACGGGTTTTGTTGTTCCTGAGTCATTTGCCTTACCTGTCTGTCAAAATGTGGGATTACTTCATTGCGGAAAGCAGCCGGCGCACGCCGTCCACCAGACCGCCGCGCCAGCAGAGCGCGTCATGTCCGCCGGAATACACGCGGTAGTCGGCACGGTGTCCGGCCGCCGTCAGCGCCTGGTGCATCTGGCGATTAACGAATTCGATGTCCGCCTCCCGATCGCCGGCTTGCTGAATCACGGTGAGCGTCGGCGTGGTCGCGCCGCGCTGCCGAACCTGGCGTATCAACCAGCCTTCCTCCAACTCGTGGCGTTTTTCGAACTGGGTAACGAATTGCACCGTGGGCCACCAGAAGGAGCCGGACTGGCTCAGCACATGGCCGAAGCGCTCGGGCCAGTGCAGGCCGGCGTATAACGCCGCCAGCCCGCCGTAGCTCTGGCCGGCGACCACGGTGCGCGCCCCCTCTTCGCTGAACGGTTCGCGCCGCTGCGCCTGCGGCAGCAGTTCGTCGATCACCGCCTGCCAAAAGGCGGCGTTGCAAGGCAGTTCGTTTTCCCGGTGTTCGCCATCGATCGCATCGATCAGCAGCCAGCACGCGGGCGGCAGATGCCCTTTTGCGGTCTCGTTCTCAATCACCGGCAGCAATGCGTGCCTTTCGATCCAGTTCTGGCCGTCGAGCAGCAGCACCAGCGGGCGGTTCGCGTTGTCCGCCGCCTCGCCGCCGGCATACAGCCACACGCGCCGCCGGGTGCCCAGCCGTGCGCTGTGCCAGTGAAAAAGCTGTAGCCGCGCTTCATCCAACGGCCGATCGGCGGCCTGCCAGGCGCTTTGGTCGTCCGCGTCCGGCCCCTGAGCCAGGGAAACGGCGCGCGGGCGATAAGCCGGCCCCAGCGAGGTGCGATTCAGCGGATCGGCGATCGCCAACGAGAACAGCGATACCCACCAGGCGCGCTGCTGGCGATCGCGCAACGTTTCGTCGTCGCTGAAGACGGGAGGAAGATCCCGCGCTGTAATCGGGATCAGGCTGTAACTGCCGCGCCAGCGGCGATCGACAACGGCCGCGCCGTACCAAACGTCGGTGCCGGGGAGCCTTTTCAGGCTGCTGGGGGACGTGCTGTGATGGTCGGTAATGCCGTTGATATCGGCATAGACGCGGCATATCGGCGAGAGCCGCTCGTCGCCGGCAGGATCGCGCCATAGCCAGGTCATTCTGACGTGCTGTTCATCGTGCGCGTCGACGACAGGCGTGCCATGAGCGGCAACCTTCTGCCACCATGCGGGTTGCCCCGCCGCCGCCTCACGCAGCCAGTGCGCCGCCAATCCCTCATGGCCGTGTTCTGGCCTCTTTTCCGGCAAAAACTCCATAGCGCCCCTTACATAACGTGCGTGACTTTTACAAAACCTGACAATCGTATTGATACTCATTATCATTTTCAATACTATTTGTCGGATTTTTGCCGTCGTGCAAACGCGACGTCTCCGCGTCGACGAGGGAAACCGTATTCATCGGCATTGCGGGGTTTATCAGGGTGGCATTACACACAAAAGTAGGCATGCAGGAGAGATAATGAATATTAGAAACAAAGGGATAGAAAACGATAGTGCAGAGGCGATGTCCGCCAACCGGCTGTTGCTGGGGGCGACGCTGGCGCTACTGCCCTTCGCGCAAAACGCTTTTGCCGCGGCGGACGAGACGATGGTGGTGACCGCCGACGCGCAGAGCAGCGTGACCGCTCCCGTCAAAGGGATCGTCGCCAAAGAGAGCGCCGCCGGCACCAAAACCGCCGCCCCGCTGAGCAAAACCCCGCAGTCCATCTCGGTGGTGACGCGCGAGCAAATGAACGACCAGGAACCGGCGTCGGTCGCCGACGCCTTGAACTACACCAGCGGGGTGATCACCACCTATCGCGGCAATTCCAACCGCAATGACGAAGTGATCAGCCGCGGCTTCCGCTACGCGCCCAAGCTGCTCGACGGCCTGCACTTTGGCCTCTCTAGCCAAAACGGCGGCGCCGGGCAGATCGATCCCTGGTTGCTGGAGCGCGTGGAAATGGTGCACGGCCCGGCCGGCGTGCTTTACGGCCAGGTCAGCCCCGGCGGCGTGGTGGTGATGACCAGCAAACGCCCTACTGCCCAGAGCATTCACGAAGTTAAATTCAGCACCGGCAACCGTCATCTGGCGGAAACGGCGTTCGACTTCGGCGGCAAACTCAACGACGACAACACCCTGTTCTATCGCCTGAACGGTATCGCCAGAACCGAACATGAGTTTGTCAAAGACAGCAAGCAGCAACGGGTGGCCATCGCCCCGGCCTTCACCTGGCTGCCGAACGAAGACACCAGTTTTACGCTGCTGACCAGCTACCAGAACGATCCGAAAGCCGGATCGCGCAACTTCCTGCCGCGCGCCGGCACGCTGTTCCCGACCAGCGCGGGCTATGTGCCCTATGACTTCAACATCAGCGAACCCAGCTTCAACAAGTCGCGGCGCGAGCAGGCGTCGATCGGCTACAGCCTCGAGCACAACTTCAGCGATGCGCTGTCGTTTACCCAGAATCTGCGCTTCACCCACCGTGATGAGGACTATAAATATCTGGTTTATAACGTAAACTCGAAGGTCAACGACCACACCGTCACCCGCATGGCGCAGCATGAAACGCAGATGACCAACGAGTTTGGCGTGGATAACCAACTGAAGGGCCTGTTCGACACCGGCGAGGTGAAGCACACGGTGCTGGGCGGATTGGATTACCGCTACAGCCATATCGATTCGAAGATGTATCGCGATCGCGGCAACGATTACCCGATCGACTGGGCCAACCCGGTTCGCCCCAGCATCGATGGCAGCACGCTGGCGCTGGCTTCCAGCGATTTGAAGACGCTGAATCAGGTCGGGGTGTATCTGCAGGACCAGCTGGCGTGGAATAACTGGAACCTGCTGCTGTCCGGCCGTCAGGACTGGTCGCAGGTCAACACCCGCGATCGCACCAGCGGCGGCAAAGAGCAGACCTACAACGATGCCCAGTTTACCGGCCGTGCGGGCCTGCTCTACGCCTTCGACAACGGCATTTCGCCGTACGTCAGCTACAGCACCTCGTTCGATCCTAACCTGTACCCGAGCGCGCCGGGCGCCGACCCGCTCAAGCCGACCACCGGCAAACAAACCGAGGTGGGCGTGAAGTACCAGATCCCGGGCGGCAACACCCTGCTGACCCTCTCCTGGTTCGACATCACCCAACGCAATGTGGCGTCTTACAACCGTCTCACCTCCGCCTACGAGCAGATCGGTGAGGTGAAATCCAAAGGGATTGAGGCGGAAGTGCACGCTCAGCCGACGCCGGAGATCAAGCTGATCGCCGCCTACACCTACACCGACGTGGTGACCAAAGACTCCAACTCGGCGGACGAAATCGGCCACAGCCCGGCGGGTATTCCGCGCCACGCGGCGTCCGCCTGGGGCAGCTACAGCTTCCTGAGCGGTGCGCTCAACGGCCTGACCGTCGGCAGCGGCGTGCGTTACATCGGCGATGCGCCGGCCGACGCCACCGGCCAGTACGACGTGCCGCACTACACGCTGTACGACGCCATGGTGAAATATGATCTCGGCCAGGCCTCGCCGGCGCTGCGCGGTGCGGCGCTGCAGCTCAACGTGCAGAACCTGACGGACAAGAAATACGTTTCATCCTGCAGCGGCGAGTACGCCTGCTTCTACGGCAGCGGCCGCAGCGTCATCGCCTCGGTGAACTACCGCTGGTAACGAAAAGGGGCGGCCAGCGCCGCCCCTTTCTTCCACCTTTCCCGCCGCGTTTACTCTTGCTTCAATTCCCGCAGATGCTTGTACACCGTAGCGCGCCCCATCGACAGCACGTTGGCGATATAGTCCGCCGCGCTTTTGGCCTTGAACGCCCCCTGATGATAGAGATCGCTGACCAGCCGCCGTTTCTGTTCGCGGCTCAGCGCGCCGAGCGCAGCGTTCTCGCGCCGCAGCCAGTCATGCAGGAAGGTATTGATCTTCTCTTGCCAGTCGTCTTTGAACAGCTGTTGCGGCTGCGGCTGCAATCGCGTGACCGACAGGAACATATCCAGCGCGTTGCGGGCGTCCTCGAACATCGCGGTGCTCAGGTTGATGCACAGCAGATAGCTGGGGTTACCCTGCTCGTCGCGCGCGGCGATGCTCACCGAGCGCATCTTTTTGCCGTCCCAGTTCAGCTTTTCGTAGGGGCCGGTCACGTTGGCGCCGCCATCAAACGTGAAATCCTCCAGCCCCGCGTCGTCGCCCGGTTTGCGCTTCGACAGGTTGTTCGCCAGGTAGGCTATCTTGTTGGCAGCCAAATCGTGGATCACCACTTCCGCATTCGGGAAAAACAGGGCCGCGATGCCGTCGGCGACCGACCGCAACAGTTCAAGTTGAGAAGAAGAATTCGCCACGCTGGGGTGTCTCCGTATAGCCCGGTTTGGTTTGTTGTTCAGCCGCTTAGCATACCGCAGTTGCCGCCGCTTGCCGAGCGGATGGCGTTGGTTCCCCCTCACCACCGGCTGCGCCGCAAGTGACCTTTTATCCCGACGGGGGGGCATGATTGGCCATTGCCGGTCGCCGGCGAAATAACGCCCGCCCCTTCAAAGTGGAAAAGGAAATAGGTTAACCACGCCGTTCATCTACCGTTTTTTTATTTAAAAACCGCCCCTTTGCCAATGACATTAATAACCGCACCATCGTTATTGAATTATTGCTTAAGGCCGTTGGCAAGTTGATTAGCAAACTCCCTTATGCAAGAAAAATCTCATGCAAATCATCATGTTTTGCATAAAGCAAAGCGCCGATTCAGATTATTCCTAATTATTTATTTCAGACATCAGGAATAAATTTAACCTGCAGTACTGCAATAAGGATGCAGCTTAATTTGAGTTGTATAAGCAATTTAATTTAAAGGACTTTTATTATGAATTATGAATCCAAGGCGGACTGTTCCGCCAACAGCTACATTATTGAAATTTCAAGTTTTAAACTGCCGGCCTCACTCAGCCCTGAAGCGTTTGCCGTATTGGACAAGCGCGTTGAAGAGGAATTTATCTCGAACCAAAACGGGTTTATTTCGCGTGACTCGGGCATCAGCGTAGACAATGAGCCTCGCTGGGTGAACATTGTAAAATGGGAGACGCTGTTGGATGCGGATGAAAACATCTACCAATTTACGCAAGCTTCCGCGCCGGCGTCCGTCAAAGAATATCTGGCGAGTATCGGCGCTGAACCGGTGGAATTACAACGCTATCAGCATACCGGCGCCTAATGCGTATCGGATGACCACGCCACCGCGGCGCGGTCTTCTTTAAACGAAACGCTGATTCGCCAAACCAGAACGGGTGGCCGGCCGCTCGCGGTCACCCGTCCGTTTCAGGTGAACACGCTTTTCAGCCCACTCTCTGCCGCAATACGGTAAAACAACCCCGAATCATGCTTCTCGCTGCCCAGGCAAAACGCGGCGGCAGACGGCGTTTTAACAGGATTTTAACGCTGCCGAGGGGAAACGCCATTGTCAACATAGCAGTTAAATAAAATGAAACTTTTTGATCACATTCAAGCTTCTGAAAAATAGATATAAAGGGTTTTTATGCGTTTTATATGCATAAAGTATGCATGTGTCCGCTAACGCCCGGCGAAAAGTAATTAACTATTCATTTACCGCCCTGCAGGCGGCGAAAAACCGTCCGCTGGCCCGATGAGCGGGGGGCTAACAACCGGCATAATTAGTGGTAAATTTAGCGGCGCAAAGTGTTATGCGCTTGCTAATCCACGGTTAAACGAAATAAATACCTCTAAAATATAAAGGTTGGTTATGGAAAAGCTATCCTACGCTTCAGACAGCAGCACCACCGCTTGGGCTACATATCTGCAACAAATCGATCGCGTCGCCCCTTACCTCGGCGACCTCTCACGCTGGGTTGATACGCTGCGTCACCCTAAACGCGCTTTGATTGTCGATATCCCGCTGCAGATGGACGATGGCACCATCCGTCACTTCGAAGGCTTCCGCGTACAGCACAACCTGTCGCGCGGGCCGGGTAAAGGCGGTATCCGCTTCCACCCTGACGTCGATCTGAACGAAGTGATGGCCCTGTCCGCCTGGATGACCATCAAGTGCGCCGCGGTCAACCTGCCGTACGGCGGCGCCAAGGGCGGCATCCGCGTCGATCCGTTCAAACTGTCTGAAGGTGAACTGGAGCGACTGACCCGCCGCTACACCAGCGAAATCGGCTTCATCATCGGGCCACAGAAAGACATTCCTGCGCCGGACGTCGGCACCAACGCCAAAGTGATGGCCTGGATGATGGATACCTACTCCATGAACCACGGCACCACCATCACCGGCGTGGTAACCGGTAAGCCAATCCACCTCGGCGGCTCCCTGGGCCGTGAGAAAGCGACTGGCCGCGGCGTGTTCGTGACCGGCAGCGAAGTGGCCAAGCGTCTGGGCGTGCAGATCGAAGGCGCCAAAGTGGCGGTGCAAGGCTTCGGTAACGTGGGCAGCGAAGCGGCTCGCCTGTTCGTCGGCGTCGGCGCTCGCGTCGTCACCATCCAGGACCACTCCGCAACCCTGTTCAACGCCAACGGCATCGATCTGGCCGCGCTGACCGAATACCAGGCCAAGCACAAGCAGATCGCCGGTTTCCCAGGCGCCAGCGAGATCGAAAGCGAAGCGTTCTGGTCGGTTGACATGGACATCCTGATCCCTGCGGCGCTGGAAGGCCAGATCACCCGTCAGCGCGCCGAAATCCTCAGCGCCAAGCTGGTGCTGGAAGGGGCTAACGGCCCAACCTTCCCAGAAGCGGACGACATTCTGCGTTCCCGTAACATCACCGTGGTTCCGGACGTTATCTGTAACGCCGGCGGCGTAACGGTCAGTTACTTCGAGTGGGTGCAGGACATGGCGAGTTACTTCTGGAGCGAGTCCGAGATCAACGAGCGTATGGACAAGATCATGACCGACGCGATGGTCCACGTCTGGAACAAGGCCGCAGAGAAAGAGTGCAGCCTGCGCACCGCCGCTTATATCGTGGCTTGCGAGCGCATCCTGACCGCACGTAAAGAGCGTGGCATCTACCCAGGTTGATGCCCGTTTCCCGGCCTGCCCCGGCAGGCCGGATTTTCCTCAGCGCAAACAGCGTTTCAACACCTTACCGGTACTGGTCATCGGCAAGCGTTCGACAAACTCGACGATACGCGGATACTTGAACGCCGCCAGCCTCTCCCGGCTCCAGGCGATCAGCGCCTCTTCCTCGATCGGCTCCTCCGTCTCTTTCAACACCACCACCGCTTTGATCTCTTCACCCAGCGAAGGATGCTCGACACCGATCACCGCCACCAACGACACCGCCGGATGGCGAATCAGCGCCTCTTCAATCTCGCGCGGATAGACGTTGAACCCGCCGCGAATGATCATGTCCTTGGCCCGATCGACGATGAAATAGAAGCCGTCGGCATCGCGGCGCGCCAGATCGCCGGTGCGGAACCAGCCGTTTTCCAGCACTTCCGCCGTCGCCTCGGGACGGTTCAGATAGCCTTTCATGATGTTGTAGCCGCGCACCGCGATCTCTCCCACCTGATCGACACCGTCGATCGGTTGCCCGGTGACGTCGAGCAAGCGAACCTCCACGCCCCAGATCGGTTGGCCGATAGAGCCGGGTTTGGTCACGCGGTGCGGATGGTTAAAGGTGGCGACCGGGCTGGTTTCCGACAGACCATACCCTTCGAGAATGTTGACGCCGAAGCGGCGCGAGAAATCCTCCAGGATCTGCACCGGCAGGCTGGCCCCGCCGGACACCGCCATACGCAGCGTGCTGCGCAGGCGCTCGATATCCGTATGCTCATCCAGCGCATTCAACAACGCCCAATACATGGTCGGCACGCCGGCAAAAAAGGTAATGCCGTGCCGCTGCATCAGCGCGATGGCCTGCGCGGCGTCGAAGCGTTCGACCAGCACCAGGGTGGCGGCGGCGGAAAATCCGGCATTCATCTGCACCGTCGAACCAAACGTGTGGAACAGCGGCAACGTCACCAGATGGCGATCGGGATCCGTTTCCGAGCCGTCGAACAGCCTCACCGATCCCAGCGCGTTAAGCACCAGGTTGGCGTGGGTCAACTCAGCCCCTTTGGCCCGGCCGGTGGTGCCGCTGGTATACAGCACCACCGCCGTGTCGCTTTCGAGCGTCGCGGCCGAAGCGAACTCGGTGGCCTGTGCGGCTATCGCCGTGCTGAAACGTTCGCCTTCGAGCGGCAGCCGATCGCCGATGATAAACACCTCACGGCATTGCTCCGCCTTCGCCGCCGCCCGCAGCGCCTCTTCCCCCAACGGCAGGCCGCTGCTGCCTTCGAAGCAAAACAACGCCACCGCCGCCGAGTCCGCCAGGTAATAGTCGAACTCTGCGCTCTTAAGCAGAATATTGAGCGGCACCACCACCGCGCCGCTTTTGAGAATGCCGTAATAGATAGCCGGAAACTCCGGCCGATTGGGGCAGGCCAGCGCCACTCGCTCACCGGGCTGCACGCCGCGCGCGACCAGTAAATTCGCCACCCGGTTGGCCATTTCATTCAGCGCCCGATAGCTGAGCGGTATATCGTCCTGTATCACCGCCGGCCGTTCCGGCCAGGTGCGCGCACTTTCTTCAAGCAAGGTAGCCAGATTCAGCATCGGGGATCCTCCCTGGGTTGAGCGGCGAGAAAGCGCCGCAGTATCACGAGTATAGATAGGCGCTTTGCGGTTCGCATTCCCAGGGGCGCTGGGCTATACCTTAGGCATTCCCCCTCCTGCAGGAGTTGTGATCATGAGCAAGAAAAAAATCCTGATGCTGGTCGGCGACTACGCCGAAGATTACGAAACCATGGTGCCGTTTCAGGCATTGCAAATGCTTGGCCATTGGGTGGATGCCGTGTGCCCCGACAAAGCCGTCGGCGACTACATCCAGACCGCGATCCACGACTTTGACGGCGCGCAGACCTACAGCGAGAAACCCGGTCATCGTTTCACCCTGAACGCCGACTTTGCCGCCGCCAAAGAAGAACACTATGACGCGCTGTTGATCCCCGGCGGTCGTGCGCCCGAATACCTGCGCCTGAATCCCGACGTGATCGCGCTGGTGCAGGCGTTCGACGCCGCCAAAAAACCGATCGCTGCCGTATGCCACGGCCCGCAGCTGCTGGCGGCGGCCGGGGTGTTGAAGGGCCGCACCTGCAGCGCCTACCCGGCTTGCGCCCCGGAGGTGCGGCTCGGCGGCGGCCACTATGCGGAGATCGGCATCGATCAGGCGCACGTCGACGGCAACCTGGTCACCGCCCCGGCCTGGCCGGCGCATCCGCAGTGGCTGGCGAAATTCGCCGAGCTGCTGGAGCAGTAACCTGGCGCTAGCGCAATTGCTCGATAAGAAAATGGATGTCGTACAGCCAGCGTTTGGCGCGCGCCGAGCGCACCAGCATCGATACGCACAGCGGCCGGGTGTGTTCTTTACAGGCGGAGGGGGAAAACCAGCGCCCGGTATTGCTCGGCGGCTGGAAATACAGCTCGTGGTTGTAGTTGCTGCTGTCGACGCCGAAGGTATCGAAGTAGCGGCGCATCAGCGTGTTGGAGTCGCTGAACGACAGGTTGAGCGCGGTGTTAATCTCGGTTTCCGGGGTGATGACCGCCCCCTTCTTCTGCCGCCCTGGTGCGTTGAATGCGGCGATAAGCGCGATGACCTGTTGCTGAATGTCTTCTGCCATGACGACCTCGAGCCGATATGAAGAAAAGGTGAATGCAATTATCTGTCTGACTCTGCCCGCCGCGGCGAGTTCGGGCCGCCGCGCGGGTTTTCCGTTTCTTTACACTTTCCATAAGTAAACCGCGCGCCGCCCAACTCGCGGCGCGCGCGGTCGACGGTTAGAGGCTGAGCGCCGCCTTATCGGCGATGACGCCGTCCCCCTGCCGCTCGGCGGCAACCCCGCCGCCCAACACTTTATACAGGGTCGCCTGATTGTCGTACGCAGTCTGCTGTGCGGCGATCAGCGACTGCTGCGCCGTATACAGCGTGCGCTGCGCGTCCAGCAGCGTCAGGTAGCTGTCCACGCCCTGGCGGTAACGCAGTTCGGCCAGGCGATAATATTGCTGCGCCGCCGCCACATAGCCGGTCTGTGCCGCCAGCTGTTCCTGCAGCGTGGCTTTGCGCGCCAGCGCGTCGGCGGTTTCCTGAAATGCCGTCTGCACCGCTTTCTCATAGGTGGCGACATACAGGTCTTTCTGCGCCTGGGTGTAGTTGAGCTGAGCCGTGTTGTAGCCGCCGCTGAAGATCGGCAGGCTGATGCTCGGGGCGAACGACCAGACGCCGGCGCCGTGGCTGAACAGCGACGAGAGTTCACCGCTGCCCACGCCGCCGCTGGCGGTCAGGCTGATCGACGGGAAGAATGCCGCCCGCGCCGAGCCGATGTTGGCATTGGCGGATTTGAGGTTATGCTCGGCCTGCAGCACGTCCGGCCGCATCAGCAGCACCTGCGAAGACACCCCGGCCGGCAGATTGCGCATGATTTCGCCGAGCGCATCGATACCGCCGGGCAGCAGGTTTTCCGGCACGCTTTGCCCCACCGCCAAATCCAGCGCGTTTTTCGCCTGCGCGGCGAGGGTGGCGTAGCTGGCGGCGTCCGAACGCGCCTGCTGATAAACGGTTTCCGCCGACGCCACGTCGACCAGCGACGAAATGCCGTGCTGTTGATTGTTGCGCGTCACGTCCAGCGAACGTTTGGCGCTTTCCATCGTCTGCTGCGCTATCGTCAGATTGCTGCGCTCGGCCGCCACCGCCACCCAGTCGGTGACGATATCGGCGATCAGCGTCAGACGGGTGCTTTTCGCCGCTTCCGAGTTGGCCAGATAGGTTTCGAACGCCGCCCGCGACAGGCTGGCGTTCTTGCCGAACAGATCCAGCTCGAACGCGCTGACGCCGCCCTGCGCTTCGTAGCTCTGGTTGATGGCGGTGGCATTGCCGTTGCCGGTCAGCGAACGCCCGCGGCTGCCGTCGGCGGTGGCGTTGATCGTCGGGAACAGCGCCGAGCGCTGCTCACCGTACAGGGCGCGCGCCGAGGCGATATTGGCGATCGCCTCACGCAGATCGCGGCTACTGTTCAGCCCCATCGCCACCACCTGCCGCAGCCTGGCGTCCTGCACATAGTCGCGCCAGGCGACGTCCGGGTAGCTCAACGCCTGCTTGCCTGCGGCCTCGCCCTGCGGCAGGTTGGCGGGCACCGGCGCCGCCGGGCGCTGGTAGTGCGGATCCAGCGACAGACACCCGCTCAGCAGCAGCGGTAAAGTTAACATCATGACTCGTTGCAACACGTTATTCTCCTGCCTGCGACGGCGAGTTGGTGGGCCGACGGGTAAACATGCGGCGTACCAACACATAAAACAGCGGTACGAAAAAGATCGCCAAGGCGGTGGCGGTGATCGTGCCGCCGATAATGCCGGTGCCGATGGCGATTCGGCTGTTAGCGCCGGCGCCGCTGGATACCGCCAGCGGCAGCACCCCGGCGGTGAACGCCAGCGAGGTCATCAGGATCGGCCGCAGGCGCATGCGCGCCGCGTGAACCGCCGCGCCAATCAGCGTTTCCCCCCGCTGGTGCATCTCCTCGGCGAACTCGACGATCAAAATGGCATTCTTCGCCGACAGCCCGATGATGGTGAGCAGCGCCACCTGGAAGTAGATGTCGTTTTCCAGCCCGCGCAGCGTGATCGCAAGCAGTGAGCCCACCACGCCCATCGGCACCACCAACATCACCGCGAATGGAATCGACCAGCTCTCATACAGCGCCGCCAGGCACAGGAACACCACGATGAGCGAAATGGCGTACAGCGACGACGCCTGGCCGCTGGTCAGCCGTTCCTGATAGGACAGCCCGCTCCAGGAATAGCTGCTGCCGGCGGAGTATTTCGCCGCCAGTTTCTCCATCTCGCTCATTGCCGTACCGGAACTGACGCCGGCGGCGCCCTGCCCGGTGATCTCGAACGACGACAGCCCGTTATAGCGCGACAGGTTCTCCGGGCCGTAGATCCAGTGCGAAGACGCAAAGGCGGAGAACGGCGTCATGCTGCTGGCGCCCGATGCATTGGTGCCGCGCACAAACCAGCGGTCGAGGTCTTCCGGCTTGGCGCGGTACTGTACGTCGCCCTGCATATAGACTTTTTTCACCCGGTTGCGGTCGATAAAGTCGTTGATGTAGGTGCTGCCGAACGCGCTGCTGAGGGTGCTGTTGACGTCCGCGGCGCTCAGGCCGAGTGCCTGCAGTTTGCCGTTGTCGATCGCCACCTGCAGCTGCGGGGTGTCTGGCAAGGTGTTGGCGCGCACCGCCAGCAGCGCCGGGTTGTTGCCGGCGGCAGCGACGATCTGATCGCGCATCGCCTGCAGCTCGGCGCGGGTGGTCGCCCCCTTGGCCTGCAGCTCGAAGGTAAAGCCGTCGGATTGGCCAAAGCCGTCGATCGCCGGCGGGCTCATGGAGAACACCTGGGCGTCGCGCAGCGAGGCAAAGTGCGCCATGGCGCGTTTGGCGATGGCGTCGGCGGTGTTTTCGCTGCCGCGGCGTTGACTCCAGTCTTTGAGGCTGACGAACGCCATGCCGGCGTTTTGACCGCTGCCGCTGAAGCCGAAACCGTTGATGGTGAAAATGGTGCTGACGTTGGCCTTTTCCTGGTCGAGAAAATAGGCGGTCACCGCCTCGCTCACCGCCGAGGTGCGCGCGTTGGTGGCGCCGGCCGGCAAGGTGTACTGCACCATCACCGAGCCCTGATCCTCGTTGGGCAGGAAGCCGGTCGGCAAACGCAGATACATTACGGCGGCGGCGATCAACAGCAAGCAGTACAGCAGCAGATAGCGCGTTGGCCGGTGGATCACTGCGCCGACCTTATCGGCGTACTTCGCCTGCAGCCGGTCATAGCCGCAGTTGAATTTGCCCAGCAAGCCTTTGTCGGTCTGCGCGTCGTGCGCGGGTTTCAGCAACGTGGCGCACAAGGCCGGTGCCAGCGTCAACGCCAGCACCACCGACAACACCATCGAGGAGACGACGGTGATCGAAAACTGGCGGTAGATCACCCCGGTGGAACCGCCGAAGAACGCCATCGGCAGAAACACCGCCGACAGCACTAACGCGATGCCGACCAGCGCGCCGGTGATTTCGCGCATCGATTTCTCCGTCGCCTCGCGCGGCGGCAGCTTATCCTCGCGCATCACCCGTTCGACGTTTTCCACCACCACGATGGCGTCATCCACCAATAGCCCGATCGCCAACACCATGCCGAACAGCGTCAGGGTATTGATCGAATAGCCGAACGCCGCCAGCACGCCGAAGGTGCCCAGCAACACCACCGGCACGGTAATGGTCGGGATCAGCGTGGTGCGCAGGTTTTGCAGGAACACGAACATCACCACCACCACTAACGCCACCGCTTCAAACAGCGTTTTCACCACCTCTTCGATCGAGATGTTGATGAAGTCGGTGCTGTCTTTCGGGTAGGCCACCTTGTAGCCCTGCGGCATGGCGCTTTGGTATTCCGCCACCTTGGCCTTTACCAGCTTGGCGGTGCTCAGGGCGTTGGCGCCCGCCGCCAGCTTGACCGCGATCCCCGCCGCCGGGTGGCCGTTGAGGTGCGCGCTGGCGGAGTAGTCTTCGTTGCCCAGCTCAACCCGCGCCACGTCGCCCAGCCGCACCAGCGCCCCGCTGCTGTCGCTTTTCAGGATGATATTGCGGAACTGTTCCGGCGTTTGCAGCCGCGACTGCGCCTTCACCGTGGCGGTCAGCTGCTGGTCGGCGGCGGCCGGCAGATCGCCTATCTTGCCGGCGGACACCTGGGTGTTTTGCGCCTCGATCGCCGTCTGCACGTCGGAAGGCATCAGCGAAAAGCTCGCCAGTTTGGTCGGATCCAGCCAGATGCGCATCGCGTATTCCGAGCCGAACACCTGCACGTCCCCGACGCCCTCGATGCGCGACAGCGGATCCTGCAGGTTGCTGACCAGATAGTCGGAGATATCGGCCATCGTCGCCTTGTCGCTTTCGTCATACAGCCCGACGATCAGCAGAAAGCTGCTCTGGGATTTTTTGACCGTCACGCCCTGCGCGGTGACGGCGCTCGGCAGACGACTTTCCGCCTGCTGCACCTTGTTTTGCACCTGCACCTGAGCGATATCCGGATCGGTGCCCTGCTCAAAGGTAACGTTGATGCTGACCGAGCCGCTGGCGCTGCTGGTCGACGAGAAATACAGCAGGCCGTCCAGGCCGGTGAGCTGCTGCTCAATCACCTGGGTGACGCTGTTTTCCAGCGTTTCCGCGTCCGCGCCCGGGTAGGTGGCGGAGATGGCGATCTGCGGCGGTGAGACGTCCGGGTACTGCGAGACGGGCAATGAATTGATCGACATCAGACCGCACAGCATGATGATGATGGCGATCACCCAGGCGAATACCGGACGCCGGATAAAGAACTGCGCCATATCACTGCTCCCCGCGTTGGGTTTTGTCGACCGAGACGTCTACCGGCTTCACCGCGGCGCCGATCGTCACCTTGCTGGTGCCTTCGACGATCAGGCGATCGCCGTCGTTCAGCCCGCTGTCGATCAGCCAGTTGCTGCCCACCACCCGTTCGGCGCTGACGGTGCGTTGCGCCACTTTGTTTTGCGCGTTTACCACCAACGCGGTGGCTTCCCCTTTGGCGTTGCGGGTGATGCCCTGCTGCGGCGCCAGGATGGCTTTGGGATCGACGCCGTTATCCACCGTGGCGTGGACGTACATGCCGGGTAACAGCTCATGTTCGGGGTTGGGGAACACCGCGCGCAGCGTGACCGAACCGGTGGCCTCATCCACCGCCACCTCGGTCAACTCCAGCTTGCCGGCGTGGGCATAAGGCGTGCCGTCCTCCAGCTTGATGGCGACCGGCGTGACCGCACCGCGCTGCAAAGCGGCCTGCTGACGGCGCAGTTTAAGCAACTGGGCGCTGGACTGGGTCAGATCGACATAGATGGGATCCAACGCACGGATGGTGGCCAACGCATCAGTCTGGCTGGCGGTGACCAGCGCGCCCGGCGTCACCGACGAAATGCCGATGCGGCCGGCGATCGGCGCCCGCACCTGGGTATAGGCGAGATTGATGCGCGCCGTTTCCAGCGCCGCCTGATACTGCGCCACCGACGCCACGGCCTGCAGATACGCGGCTTTGGCGTCGTCTGCGTCCTGTTTGGAAACGCCGTTCTCTTTCACCAGCGCCGCATAGCGCTGCGATTTGAGCCGGGTGGATTGCACCGTGGCCTGAGCGTTTTTCAGCTGGGCGGCGGCCTGGTCGTAGCTGGCCTGATAGCTGGCGGGGTCAATTTGATACAAGACCTGCCCGGCTTTCACCTCGGCCCCTTCGGTAAACAGCCGCTGCTTGATGATGCCGTCGACCTGCGGCCGCACGTCGGAGGTCATGGTGGCGTTAACCCGGCCGGTCAACTCGCTGCTCAGGGTTACAGACTGGCCGCGCAACGTGACGACGCCGACCTCCCGTTCACCGCCTGCGCCCGTCGGCGCGCCGGCGTTTTGCCCATCGCAGGCGGCCAGCGACAGCGAAAGCCCCAGCGCCAAAAGCGTTTTCCTCTGCATTGCAATACGATCCTATTGAGAATGACTATTCTCAATATATCGAATGCCGGAATGCGCTTCTGAAAGGGTTGCGTAAGGATTGCGTAAAATCTTTTCGAAGCGGAAAACGGTGGCGCAATCTCATTCAGCGTGGTTTCAGCACATTGGCGCAGGGTTTTTAGCCAATGCAATAAAGCGTTCCACTTCAGCCGGGGGCGGCGCCGCGTGGGATTTTTAGGGTTTAACCAGCCTAAACACCGTTTTGGTGTGCCAATAGTAGTCGATCGCTGCCGAAATAGTCGGCATCCAGCCGTCCGGCTCATAGGGCACGAAGCCGGAAAAGCCCAGCCTGCGGGCAGAGACCTGGAACCCCGCGGCGGAGAAAATACGCGCATAATCGTCCAGAGAACGATCCTGCACCACGGTATGCGTCTGTTCAGCCACCCTTTCGCGCCATTGCGGCCACAGCGGGTTGTCGGTGTGGCAACCGGTCACCGCATAATAAACGCCGCCCGGCTTCAGCACCCGCAGCATATCGGCGGCATGCTGCGCGATATCTTCAATCAGGTAGATGACTTCATGACTGAAGGCGATATCGAAGTGATTCTCATAGCCCGTCAACCGCGTGTCGGTCTGATAAACGATCGGCAGGTTTCCTTTCAGGCGGTTGGCTTGTTCGACGGATTGGCGGGCGATATCAACGCCGATCCCCTCACTAAATGGCCGAATTTGATGCAACAGGCGCAGAAAACCGCCCTGATTGCAGCCGAAGTCCAGCACCCTGACGCCGGACAGTTCGCGTTCCGGCACCAGGCTCAGCAGATGCCGCCAGATGGGCGCATGGCCTTCGGCCATGGCCTGCTCTGCGTGCGGATCGCGATACCAGGTGGGAATGCTCAAGGGTGAGTCGTTCATTATGGCCTCCTTATGTTTCCACTCAGCCAACCATAGCCTATGGCGACAAACAACCGCGTGCGCATTTTTTGAACATTCACGGGTCTGGTTTGCCATGCACCGGCAGTTGGTTGGTCGCGCAGTGAATGCCGCCGCCGCCGGCGGCGATGGCGTCGATCTCCAGCTGCACCACCTTGCGCTGCGGATAGAGCGCCGTCAGCAGCTCAAGCGCCGCCCGGTCCGCCTGCGGATCGCCAAACTCCGGGGCGATCACCGCGCCGTTGATGACGAAATAGTTGATGTAGCCCGCCGCAAAATCCGGATTGTTGCGGCTGAATCGGCTGTCGCGCGGTGCCTGCGGCGGCGAGAGCGTATGCACCTGCAGCGTGCGGCCGTCGACGTCGGTCGCTGTCTTGAGGATCGCCAGATGCGTCTGGGTGACCGCATGATCGTAAGAGGCCGGGTCGGTGTCCAGATTGGCCACCACCACGCCCGGCCGCACGAAGCGGGCGTAAAAATCGACGTGGGCGTCGGTGATGTCCCGGCCTTTAATGCCCGGCAGCCAGATAATTTTGCGCAGGCCGAGCATCGCCTTCAGCTCCTGCTCCACCCGGTCCCGGCTCCAGCCTGGATTACGGTTCGCATTCACCCAGCTGCTTTCGGTCATGATGCCGGTGCCGTGCCCGTCCACTTCGATACCGCCGCCTTCGCCTATCAGTGCGCTGCGGCGCAGTTGGGCGGCACCGTAGCGGTTGGCGGCAAACGCCGCCAGGTGCGCATCCCTGGTATGCTGCTGTTTATCGCCCCAGCCGTTGAAGTTGAAATCCACCGCCCCGAGTTCGCCGGCGCCGTTGACGACGAAATTGGCGCCGATGTCGCGCACCCAGATGTCATCCAGCTCGGTGACGACATAGCTAACGTTGTGACTGCCGCAGGTGGCCTCGGCCAATTGCCGTTCATGCTCGCGGCAAAATACCGTCACCGGCTGAAACTCGGCAATGGCGCGGGCGATACGCCCCTGCGCCGCCCGCACGTCCGCCGTGAAGTCGCCCCAAATCGCGCGCTGCGCGCCGAAGGCGAGAAATGCCCGCTGCTGCGGTTCCCCTTCGTCAGGCATCCGCCAGGCCGGATTAAGCGCAGCTTTTGCGTGACCGCGTAACGAAATACCCAATGATGCCGTCAAGCCGACGCCGGCCACCGCCGAAAGCTGCTTGATAAAGGTGCGGCGCGTTGACATAAACACCCTCTTTTAATTAATTTAAATTCAACTGGTTAACCGGTTTTTTCGCTCTCCGGGAATTGAATCTCATGCTAGTCTTCCCCTGCCGCTGCGACAAACGATATATTTAGTGGATATCTGATTAGACAGGCTTATTGATAATGTTAAAACACTGGCCCCCGTTAAGCGCATTGCGCGGTTTTGAAGCGGCGGCGCGCCTGGGCAGTTTTCATCAGGCCGCCGAAGAATTGCACCTGACCCAATCGGCGATCAGCCAGCAGATCCGCAGCCTCGAGGCATTTCTGGAACAGCCGCTGTTCTTCCGCACCGGCCGCAGCGTAACGCTGACCGACGCCGGCCACGATCTGTTCAGCACCGCACAGGTGATGCTGCAACAGCTGGCCGTCGGCATTCGCCGTTTGGATCAGTACCGCAAACCCAATCAGCTGATCGTCAACACCACTCCGGCTTTCGCCCGGCACTGGCTGATGCCGCGGCTGGGCGACTTCAATCGGCAGCATCCGCAGGTCGACCTGTGGCTGTTCACCAGCTTTGAACCGCCGAATATGGCGACGGACAGTATCGATCTGGCGATCCGTGACGATCTCAGCGCGCAGGCGGACTGCACCTTTAAGGTTCTCTGCACCGACCGGCTTTATCCCGCCTGTCACCCCAGCCTATTGGCGCTGGCGGCGGAGCAGCGCGTCACGCTGCACGGCGAACGCGAAATGGACTGGAGCCACTGGACGGTGGCGGGCGGCGCGCACGTCGGCCAGCGCGACAGCGGGCTGAATTTCTCCGATCCCGGCCTGCTGCTGGACGCCGTCTGCCAGGGGCTGGGCATCGCGTTGGTCAGTCAGCTGCTGGCGCAGCAAGCGCGTGACGCCGGGTTACTGCATCCGTTAACCGAGCAACGCGTGCGCGGCGCCAACTGGGCGTGGCTGCTGCATCGCGACAGCGAACACAATCCGCTCGCCCGGCACTTCTGCCAATGGCTGCAATCGATGCTGCCGGCCGACGCATAACGCGCCACATCACGATTTGCTACTCTGGTCAGGCGGCCCCGCCTGACCGCTGCTACCTTCAATAAAGCGCCGCAACAGCCCGAATAAAACGCGCTAACCTGCTGTTTCAAAAATAATTAGTTGAACTCACCTGATAACTGAACATCGCTAAAAGGATCTTCTATGTCTGCCGGTTTATTGAAAACGATAGCTCTGAGCGTGGCCCTGGCCTGCGCCGTCCCCGTCGCCTGTGCCGCCGATCTGACCGCCGGCGCGGTCGCCGCTCCGGATCAGTATGGCGCAAAAGTCGCCGCGCATATTCTGCAGGCCGGCGGCAACGCGGTTGATGCGGCGGTCGCCACCGCCTTTACCCTGGCGGTGACCTACCCTGAAGCCGGCAATATCGGCGGCGGCGGCTTTATGACGCTGTACGTCGACGGCAAACCCTATTTCCTCGACTACCGCGAAGTGGCGCCCAAGGCCGCCGGCAAAACTATGTATCTGAACGAGAAAGGCGAAGTGATCGAGAATCTCAGCCTGGTGGGCAGTCGCGCCGCCGGCGTGCCGGGCACCGTGCTGGGGCTGTGGGAAGCCCATAAACGCTTCGGCAAGCTGCCGTGGGCCGAACTGCTGACGCCGGCGATCGGCTACGCCCGGCAAGGTTTCACCGTGGCGGATCAGCAGTATCAGTACCGCGAAGACGCCAACAAGCTGTTTGCCGGTAAAACCAACTTCGGCGACTATTTCGGCGCCATGAAGCCCGGCACGGTGTTCAAACAGCCGGAGCTGGCCGCCACCCTTGAGCGCATCGCCAAATCGGGCGCCGACGATTTTTATCACGGCGAAACCGCCCGCCTGCTGGTGGCGCAAATGCAGCGCGATAACGGGCTGATCGGCGCAGCGGATTTGGCCGACTATCGGGTGAAATGGCGTGAGCCGATGCGCATCAGCTGGCGCGGCAACACCGTGTATACCGCCCCGCTACCCAGCTCCGGCGGCATCGCGCTGGCGCAGCTGCTGGGGATAAAAGAAGATCGCGCCGCCGACTTCAAGGGCGTACCGCTGAACTCGGCGCGCTATATCCACCTACTGGCGGAAATCGAAAAACGCGTGTTCGCCGATCGCGCCGACTACCTCGGCGACCCGGATTTCACTAACGTGCCGGAAGCGCAGCTGATCGCCCCCGACTACCTGCAAAAACGCGCCGCCGAGATCAACCCGATGGCGATCTCGCCGACCGAGCAGGTGCGGCCGGGGCTGGAAAGCCACCAAACCACCCACTTCTCGATCGTCGATGCGGCCGGCAACGCGGTCAGCAACACCTATACGCTTAACTGGGACTTCGGCAGCGGCGTGGTGGTCAAAGGCGCCGGTTTCCTGCTCAACGACGAGATGGACGACTTCAGCGCCAAACCCGGCGTCGCCAACGCCTTTGGCGTGGTGGGCAGCGACGCCAACGCCATCGAGCCGGGCAAACGCATGCTCTCCTCGATGAGCCCGACCATCATCACCCGCGACGGCGACGTCACCCTGGTGATCGGCACGCCGGGCGGATCGCGCATCTTTACCTCGATCTTTCAGGTGATCAACAACCTCTACGATTACCATCTGCCGCTGGCGCAGGCGGTGGCCGCCCAGCGCGTGCATCACCAACTGTTGCCGAAGGACACCGTTTATTACGACAGCTTCGCGCCGCTGACCGGCAAACCGGCGGACGAGCTGAAAACCATGGGCTACACCCTCGAAGACCAGGGCTGGAACATGGGGGATATTCAGGTCATCCGCATCGATGGCCGCACGCCGGAAACCGCGTCCGATCCGCGCGGCCGCGGCGTGGGGCTGGTGGTGAAAAAGTAACCCTCCGGCGGCCTGCCTCCGATTAGACGGGCCGCCGCTCTCCCCGCACAGATGACCGCTGTCTCCTTTTTCACTCATCTATACTGAATCGACAGGCCTGCGTTCAACGACGGCGACGCCTGCGGTCCGCCTTGGACGATAAGGATAATATTCATAGTAAATCAATCACCTGCATTTATCGTAAGCGGTGTCGGAGGCAATCAATAATGGCGAAAAGACGAGCAGTGCCCGGTGTTCATCCCTACGATGGGCCCGCCGGCGGTTGGGGCGCGCTGAAAGCGACGGCCATCGCCGTGCGCACACAGATGGATACCCTGGAGGCGCCGGTAACGCTGATGCGCACCAATCAGCCCGACGGGTTTGATTGCCCGGGATGCGCATGGCCGGATAAAGAACATCGATCCACCTTCCAGTTTTGCGAAAACGGCGCCAAAGCCGTGACCTGGGAAGCGACCAGCAAACGCGTGACGGCCGAATTCCTGGCGCAAAATACCGTGACCTCACTGCTGCGGAAAACCGACTATGAACTGGAGGATTATGGTCGCCTGACCACGCCCCTGTTCTATGACGCCGGGACCGACACGCTGCGACCGCTGGCCTGGGATGAGGCGTTTCAACGCATTGCCGCCGTTTTGCAGACGCTGCCGCCGGAGCAGGTGGAGTTTTATACCTCCGGCCGGGCGTCCAATGAGGCTGCCTATCTGTTCCAGCTGTTTGCGCGGGAATTTGGCAGCAATAACTTCCCCGACTGTTCCAATATGTGCCATGAGCCGACCAGCGTTGGTCTGCCCCAGTCGATCGGCATCGGCAAAGGCACCGTGTCGCTGGATGACTTTGACAGCGCGGAGCTGATTATCTCCATCGGGCACAATCCGGGCACCAATCACCCGCGCATGATGGGCACGCTGCATGAACTGGCGCGCAAAAAAGTGCCGATTATCGTGTTCAATCCGCTGCGCGAGCGGGCGCTCGAGCGTTTCACCGATCCGCAAAACGTCATCGAAATGGCGACCTACAGTTCGACCCCTATCGCCTCCACCTACTATCAGGTCAAGGCCGGCGGCGACGCCGCAGCGCTCAAAGGCATCGCCAAAGCGCTGCTGCAGTTGGATGACGAACATGGCAATGCGCTGGACCACGCCTTTATTGCCGAGCACACGGACGGTTTTGCGGATTTTGCCGCCGATCTGAAGACCACCGGTTGGGATGCGATTGAGGCGGAGAGCGGCCTGGCGCGCCAGGATCTGGAACAGGTCGCCGCCGCTTACGCGAAATCCAACGCCACCATCGTGACCTACGGCATGGGCATTACGCAGCACAATAAAGGCACCGCCAACGTACGCCTGATTGCCGATCTGCTGTTGCTGCGCGGCAACATCGGCAAACCGGGCGCCGGCATCTGCCCGCTGCGCGGCCACTCCAACGTGCAGGGCAACCGCACCGTCGGCATCACCGAAAAACCCTCGGCCGATTTTTTGGCGAAGCTGGAAACGGTGTTTGGCTTCACGCCGCCCAAAGCCCACGGTCACGATGCCGTGAAATGCATGCAGGCGATGATCGACGGCGCCTCGAAGGCGTTGATCTGCCTGGGCGGCAACTTCGCCGTGGCGCTGCCGGACCCCGAGCAGAGTTTCCCGGCGATGAAAGCGCTGGAATTAAGCGTGCATATCGGCACCAAACTCAACCGCAGCCATTTGTTGGTGGCGAAAGAAACCCTCATTCTGCCCTGCCTGGGCCGTACCGAACTGGACATGCAGGCCGGCGGGCGACAATCGGTGACGGTGGAGGATTCGATGTCGATGGTTCACGCCTCGTCCGGCAAATTAAAACCGGCGTCGGAGCTGTTGCGTTCGGAACCCGCCATTGTGGCCGGCATGGCCAAAGCGGCGATGTCCGCCAGCAAGGTGCCCTGGGATGAGCTGATCGAAGATTACGACGTGATCCGCGATTTGATCGAAAAAACCATCCCCGGCTTCGACGATTACAACGCGCGCATTCGTCAACCCGGCGGTTTCCGCATGCCGCTGCCGCCGACCGAGCGCCAGTGGCCGACGGCGACGGGCAAGGCGATGTTTTCCGTATTCAGCGGGCTGCATGAGGACGAGACAACGGCAGACAAAGACACGCTGCGGCTGATCACGCTGCGCAGCCACGATCAGTACAACACCACCATCTATGCTCTGGACGATCGCTACCGCGGGGTTTTTGGCCGGCGCGACGTCTTGTTCATGAATGACAGCGATCTGCAACGTTTGGGGCTGGAGCATGGCGACGTGGTCGATCTGGAAACGGCGCTGCCCGGCAGCACCCAGCGCCTGGAAGGCATCACGGTGATCGCCTACAACATCTCAGCCGGTTCGGTCGGCGCCTACTATCCGGAGGCCAACGTGCTGGTGCCGCTGCATTACATCGATGAGGAAAGCGGCACGCCTTCGTATAAATCGGTGCCGATCCGCGTGAAGTTGAGATCCAAAGAGGTGCGCGCGGTCGATATCGCCTGACGGGCACACTACGGCCCCCAAACCGGCGTCTGGTTGGGGGCCATTTTTATCAGAGTAAGAACAGCGGCCTATTTGCCGTTGGCCAATTCACCGTACACCACCTGGCCGCGGAAACCGCGCCGCACCTGCTGGAACAGCTCGCGGAACGCCGGGTAATCCTGCGCCTGGCACAGCGCTTCCTTGCCACGAATGGCGTTCACCTGCAGGCGGTGATTGACGGTCACCTGCTGCCCGTCGCGCCGCCACTCGACGCGATAGTCGCCCGCCGCATTGCGGAATTGCCGATCTTTCGGAATGGCGATGATCGGCACGTTGGCCGGCAGCTGCAGACGGTAGGTTTCGTCGTAGCGCTGCGCGGTGCAGTAGAACGGCGTTTCGTTGCCCGGCGCCGCCGTGGTGGTATACAGCGTGCGGAACGATTTGCCGCCGGGCGGGTTGGGCAACGTCATGCCGCCCACCACGCCGAAATCGACGTAGTCGTCCGCCTTGAAGCGGAAGCGATAGCCGAACTGCTTTTTGAGATCCAGCGGATCGCTGTTCATCGCCACTTCGCCGTTGCCGTCGATGCCGGAAGCGGACATGATCGTCGCTTCGGCCTGCGCCCGGTTCTGGCGGTTGATCTGCGAGAAGTAGCCCCGCAGGTCAATTTCTTCCACTTCGCTCAGCCGGCGCTCGGTCTGTCCGCGCAGATTGCCCGCCTTGTCGAACACGAAATCGACGTTCAGCGCGCTCTTGACCGGCTGCTCATCGCTGCCCGGCGTGCGCGCCAGCCTGGCGTCGCGCGTCAGCAGCACCGGCGCGCCCAAATCGCCCTCAGGCAGTTGCCCGAAACGCGCCCAAGGATTGGTGGAATCGAGGTACAGTTTGAATTCCGGCACGTAGGTGATGGCGTGATTGAAGCGGCCAAGCAGCGGCACTTTAGGCAGGATCGGGCCTTCATCCATGCCGATCAGCACCGGCGAGCTTTCAATGCCTTTGGCGGCGAGCAGCGCCTCCAGGATCACCACGTGATCCTTACAGTCGCCGTAATGGTTATCGAGAATGCTCTGCGCCGAATTCGGCTCCAGCCCACCGTTGCCCAGGTACACCGCCACGTAGCGAATGTTTTGCGCCACCCAGCGATAGAGGGCCTCCGCCTGCTCGCGCCGATCGCTGATACCGGCGGTGATATTGTCCGCCAGCGCCTGAATGCCCGGCGTCACCTTCGCCGCCGCGCCGGCCTTCAGCTGGTAGGCCTTGGCCAACTGCGGCCACTCGCGGTAGGTGCTGGCCATGATGGTCGGGCTGAAGGTCCAGCTGTCCGCCGCCCAGTTTTGCGCCTTCATCGGCGCGCTGCGCGAATAATGCCAGCGCCAGTGCGCCTGGCCGTTGCGGATTTGCGGTTGGTCCCCGCCCTCGACGCCGCGCGTGAAGATATGCATCGGCAGCTTGGCCGGCGCCTGCAGGGTCACTTCGGCGTCGTCGAACTGATCGAAAACGCTGAACGTCTCCCACAGGCCGAAATAGTCAGGGAAATACGGGGTGTTCTGCGTGCGGCGCAGTTCGTACACCACGCGCGAGCCCGGCGCCAGGTTGGAGAACACGATGACGCGCACCTTGCGATCGGCATACAGCGGCGCCGTGGCGCTGGAATAGCTTTCCTGGGTATAAATGCGATCGGGCGCCACATCGTGGCGCTGGCCGTCGGCGGTCAGCGTATAGGCGGCGACCACCTCCAGCGTTTCCATTTTCTCGCTGTAGCTCAGGCGGATCTGGCTGAATTTTTCGACCGCCGCCTTGGTTTTCAGCAGCACTTCGTAGCTTTCCGTCTTCACGTTGGTGGCGTTGGCGTTAACGCGGTAATCCGCGCGATAGCGCACGAAGCTGAAATCGTTGTTGGCCGTGTCGTTCTGGCCCTGATCCGCCGTGGCGGGCGGTGCAGCGGCCAACACGGTGGCCGGGTGCGTCGCCGTCAAACCGGCGAGTAACAGTATGGAAGGAATAGCGATTTTCATCTTCGGTCCTTGAAGGGCAACAAACGGCGACGCCGGGCTACGCGCCTGCCCCGGCGTCAAAACAGGCGGGCACACTAATATAATTGAGAATCATTTTCAATAAACGAACCGTCAACGCCGTGCTAGCCCTGCTCGATCAGCATCACAGCGGTGGTCTCCGGCTCCAGGGCCTCGAAAACGTGCTCGCGATCGGCGGAGTAACTGATGTAATCCCCGGCGCTCAGCTCCAGCGGCTGATCCGCCGGCCCGAGGCGCGCCCGTCCACTGCTGATGATCACATGCTCGACGGTGCCCGGCGGATGCGGCCGGGAAAGTTTGACTTCGCCGGGCTGCACCCGCAGCCGGTAAATGTCGCGCTGCGCGCCCGGTGGACAAGTGGCCAGCAACGTGGCGGCGTAGTTGCCCTGCTCTGACACCGCCGCGGTCCCCTCATGAGCGCGGATCACTTGCACCTGCCTGCTGGGTTGCGAAATCAGTCGGCTGACCGGCACATCCAGCGCCATCGCCAACGCCCACAGCGTTTCCAGACTGGGATTACCGCTGCCGGCTTCGAGCTGCGACAACGTGGACTTGGCGATACCCGCACGCTTCGCCAGTTCGGTGACGGACAGGTTCAATCGCTCCCGCTCACGGCGGATTGCCGCCGACAAGAGGCCGATCGGCGTGATGTTCTGCATTAGGCCCTCGCTCATTGTTCGTTATACCATTCATTTGTTCGACTTGACGAACACCGTCAACCATGTTCATCATAATGTTCGATTGTTCATTTTAATGATTAAGCGACTTCACCACAAGTACGGTCAGGCCGCGAGGGAAACGACATGAAAACGAAAACGCGCGGCGCAGTGCAAATGATCCTCGCCATGACGATCTCCGGCACCGTCGGTTGGCCGGTGATCGTGTTAGGGCAGCCGCCCGCCACGGTGGTGTTTTGGCGCTGCGCGTTCGGCGCGCTGGCGATGCTGGCCACCTGCGCCGCGCTTGGGCAACTGAAATCAGGCGCCATCAACCGGCGGCAGCTGGCTTTCGCCGTCCTGGGGGGCCTCGCGCTGGTGCTCAACTGGACGCTATTGTTTGCCGCCTATGCGCATGCCTCGATCGCTGTCGCCACCGTGACCTACCATGTTCAACCGTTTATGTTGGTGGCGCTGGGAGCGCTGCTGTTCGGCGAAAAACTGACGGCTAATCGGCTGGGCTGGCTTATGCTGGCGTTCGCCGGGATGGTGTTGATCGTCACCGGCCGGCAGAGCGGTGGCGGCGATGGCGACTATCTGCTGGGCGTAGCGCTGGCGCTCGGTGCGGCCCTGATGTACGCCCTGGCGGCGGCGATCGTCAAACAGCTGGCCGCGTTACCGCCGCAGCTCATCGTGTTGATTCAACTGACCGTCGGCGCGCTGGCGATGGCGCCGTTCGCCGGTCTGGCCCGCCTTCCCGCAGAACCGTTCGACTGGCTGCTGCTGGCGACCCTCGGCCTGGTGCATACCGGGGTGATGTCCACGTTGCTCTATGGCGCTATCCAGAAAATCCCCACCGCTCTGGTTGGCGCGCTGTCGTTTATCTACCCGGCAGTGGCGATCGTGGTGGACTGGGCGGCGTTCGGGCACCGTCTCAGCCTGTTGCAGCTGCTGGGCACGCTGGCCATTCTCGGCGCGGCCGCGGGCATGAACTTCGGCTGGCGATGGGCGCCCGCCGCGCACCGGGCCGGTAAAATCGGTTAATCCCGTCCGACGGGCAAGCTATGCACAATAAGGCATTCGCCTTGTGTTCGGCGCGGTGCTATTTATTTAAACCGTGTAGGGTAGAAGGAGTGTTCTATGTGGCATCACCGCCTGCAACGGCGCATCCGTTTCAGTTACTGGAACGAACTGTGCGTCATAAAAAAATAAGGGAAGGCGCAAGCCTTCCCTTTTGTCATTCACCGTTCAGCTCAGAAGCGATCGGTTTTCACCACCTCGTCGAACGGCAGCTTGCCGATGCGCGGGTAAGGTTGCCCCGCCGCCTTGCCGATAGCGACCATCAGCGCGATCTGATAATGCGCCGGCTTATTGATAATCTCTCCCACCGCGTCGAAATCAAAACCGTCCATCGGGCAAGAGTCGTAGCCCTGCGCCTTGGCCGCCAGCATCAGCGTCTGGGCGAAGATGCCGCTGCTGCGCATCACTTCGTCGCGCTGCACCTGCGGCTTACCGCGATAATACTGATCGACGGCCGGGATCATGAATTGCTGCACCGGCTCCGCCGCGTCGGCCCAAACGGTTTTTACCTTCGATTCCCAACTCGACAGATCGCCGCACAGCACGACCAGCATCGACGCGTCGGTCACCTGCGCCTGCCCCCACGCCGCCTCGCGAATTTTCTCGCGCTGCGCGCGATCTTCGATCAGCAGCGGGCGCCAGTGCTGCAGGTTAAACGCGCTGGGAGCGCCCTGCAGCGCAATGTTCAACAGCGCTTTTTTCTCTTCGAGCGTCATCACGTGCTGCGTATCGAACTGCTTGGTGGCGCGGCGTTGGCGGATCGCGTCTAACGTATTCATTTTACTGCCTCTGTCCATGTGAAAAGGTCTATTGTCGTCAACGCGGCGCGGCTGTCCAGCCCCAGGCGGCTATTTCTGCGCGGTTTCGGCGCGCAAACGGCTGACCTGCGCCGCCAAGTCCGGCCACGGCGCCTGACCGGCGTAATGCTGCCGCAGGTAGTTGAGCAGGATGGCGATCTGCGCGTCATTCAGGTTATGGCGAAAGCCCGGCATATAGCCCAGCTCGGCGTTCGCCGGCCGCTGTATGCCGTCCAGCACCACGCGAATGGCGTTGTCCGGCACGTCGGCGAACAGGTTGGTGTTTAGCGCCAGAGACGGCCGCACCCCCGCCATCTGCGCGCCTTTTTCCTGCGCATGGCAAGCCATGCAGGCGCCGGAAAACAGCCGCGCCCCTGCCGAACTCAGAGGCTCCACCTGGCGTTCCGCCTGAGCGTTTAACGTTGTCGCCGTAGCACCCGCCGCCGTTTCAGGATGATAGCTGCGCAGATAGACGGCGATCGCCTGCAGATCGGCCTGCGGCAAGCGCGACAGCCCTTCTTCGATCACCGGCGCCATCGGGCCGGCGGCGACGCCGTGGTTGGCCGAGTAGCCGGTGCGCATGAAATCGACCAGATCCTGCTGCGTCCACGCGAGCGGCGCGGGCGAGCGGCCGGTCAACGCCGGCGCCGTCCATCCCTCCGCCACGCCGCCGGCCAGGTGCTCGCCGCCGATTTTCTCGCCGAACAACACGTTGCGCGGCGAGTGGCAGGCGCTGCAGTGCCCCAGCCCTTCGACCAGGTACGCGCCGCGGTTCCAGTCGGCGCTTTGGGTCGCCTGTTCCGGCATCGCGCCCGGCGTCAGGAACAGCAGGTTCCAGGCAAAGATGCCCTGGCGAATGTTGAACGGAAAGTGCAGAGCGGTGGCCGGCGGCCGGTACTTGACCGGCGGCTGCGACATCAGATAGGCATACAGCGCCTGCAGATCGTCGTCGCGGGTGCGGGTAAAGGCGGTATAGGGAAACGCCGGATAGAGATAGCGGCCCTGGCGATCGACGCCGTGGCGCATGGCGCGTTCGAACGCCGCGTAGCTCCAGCTGCCGATGCCGGTTTCCACGTCCGGTGTGATGTTGGTGGTGTAAATGGTGCCGAAGGGGATCTCCATCGCCAACCCGCCGGTGTTGCGCTCGCCGCCCGCACGGGTGTGGCACACAGCGCAGTCGCCGAGATCGGCCAACGTTTTGCCACGCGCGATCTGCGCCTCGCTGAAACTGTGGGTCGCATCGGCGGCGAGCGGCGCAATCTCCGGCTGCCAACTGGCGACCACGCCGGCGACCACAACGGCGATCACCGTGACGCCGCCCCACCCGACGATTTTTTTCATCTTACTCATCTTTGCTGTCCTTGTTCGTAACGGGGGGTTAATGGCCGGCCTGAGCGCGCAGCGCGGCGAGCACCCGCGCCGGTGTGAACGGCACCTCGCGCAGGCGCACGCCGAGGGCGTCAAACAGCGCGTTGCCGATCGCCGCCGCACTCGGCACCGAGGCGGACTCTCCTGCGCCCATCGGCGCTTCGTCCGGGCGGTCGATCAGTTGGATATCGATCTGCGGCAATTCGTCAAAGCGCAGGATCGGATAGCCGCCCCAGTCCAATGACGTCACCCCCGTCTCGTTAAAGGTCACAAACTCTTTCAGCACCCGGCTGGCGGATTGGATAATGTTGCCGTGCACCTGATGGCGTACCCCGGCCGGATTGATCATCCGGCCGCAATCATGCGCCACGAAGATTTTATTGAGCGTGATCTGCCCGGAAAGGCGATTGACGCTGAGATCGCACACCCAGGCCGCCCAGGCGGCGCCGAAGCCGGGGAATTTGCTGTGGAAATAGCGCGCATAGGCGAAGCCGCGGCCGCTCACCACTTCGGCCCCGGCGGCGCGCGAGCGGTGCGCCGGGCCGTCTTGCCAGTTAGCCTGGCGCTTCAGGGCCTCAATCAAGGCCACCGCGCGCGGATCGTTCAGGTAACGCAGGCGAAACGCGATCGGGTCCTCGCCGGCGCGCCAGGCCAGCTCGTCGATCCAGGATTCATGGGCGAACACGTTGGGCAGTGCCGAAACGCCGCGCATCCACGACGCCCGCACGATCGGCGCGGCGTCCTGACAGATCACCCGCATGTGCGGATACGCGTATTGCGGAATGGCGGTGCGATCGCCCATCTGTTGCACGTCGGCCCGGTTGGCCACCTTGCCGGTCAACACCAGCGGCAAGGTCACCGCATTGTTGGAGGGATAGCTGGTTTTCAACTCGTAAGCCGCCACCCGATTTTGCGCGTCGAGGCCGCCGCGCACCCGGATCAGTTGGCCGGTGCCCTTCGGCTCCCAGCCGGATTCCTGTTCACGCATCAGCTGCACCCGCACCGGGCGGCCGGTGGCCCGCGCCAACAGCGCCGCGTCCGCCGAGACGTCGTCGGCGCAGTTGCGGCCATAGCAGCCGGAGGCTTCCATGCGGGTGATGTGCACCTGCTCAGACGGCAACTCGAGCAGCCTGGCGATATCTTTGCGCAGATCGTGCGGGTTTTGCGTGCCGGACCACACCTGCGCCCGCCCGTCTTTGACCTCCGCTACCGCGCAGGAGGGGCCGATTGAGGCGTGCTGATGGTAAGGCCAGACATAGTCCGCCTGCACTTCGGTATGCAGCAATGCCAACGCCTCGTCCGTGCCCGCATCATCGCGCAGCACGCGGTCGGTTTTCGGGTTGGCTTCCAGCGCGGCGGGCAGCGCCTCCGGCGACAGGTCCGGCAGGCCGGCCCAGGGTTTCCATTCGGTTTTCAGCCGGCGCATGGCGGCGATTGCCTGCTCTTCGCGCTCGGCCACAATGCCGATGAAATCGTTGATCACCACCAGTTTCACGATGCCTGGCAGATGCGCGATCGAACTTTCATCCACCGACAACAGGCCGCCGCCCAGCGGCGCGCTGCTGTCGGCGCCTGCGTAAGGCGGGCGCACCACCCGGCCATGCAGCATGCCGGGCAAGCGCAGGTCGTGCACGTAGGTCAGCTCCCCGCTGACCTTGGCCGGAATATCGACCCGGGCGACGGCGCGGCCGACATAGCGGCCCTGCTGTTCACCGTTCAGCGGCACGTTTTTATCCAGCGTCACATGCAGATTTTGCCCGCTCGCCAGCTGCGCATAGCTCAAGGAACGTCCCGGGTGCTTGGTCACAAACACCTGTCCCGCCGCCGCCGTCAGCTGGTCGGCCGGCAGTTCGAAGGCTTTGGCCGCCAGCGCCGTCAGCATATGTCGCACTTGCGCCGCCGCCTGCCGCAGAGGCACCGACGTGACCTGGATGGTGGCGCTGGCGATGGTCGGCCCCTGATCCGGCGTGCGTTGCGTATCACCGAGGATCATCGTGACGTGCTCGAACGGCACGCAAATTTCGTCGGCGACGATCTGCGCCAGCGCGGTGCGAATGCCGGTGCCGAGATCGACATGGCCATTGAAGGCCGTCACCCGGCCGTCGGCGGTGAGGCTGATAAAGCTGTCCACCCGATCCAGCGGCAGATCGGCAGGCGATGCAACCGTCTCGGCGGCGAAGGCGTTAAACGGCGCGGGCAGCAGACTGCTGACCATCACCACACCGCCGGCTTGCAACAACTGTCGGCGGGTCAGTTCGAGGCGGCTCATGCTTGCCTCCGCGCAGCCAGCAGCTCGCGGGCGCGCTCGGCGGCGCGCAAGATCTCAAGGTGGGTGCCGCAGCGGCACAGGTTGTAGGCCAGCTCTTTCTTGATGGTTTGTTCATCTGCATCCGGCTCGCGTTCGAACAACGCGACCAGCGTCATGATCATGCCGTTGGCGCAGTAACCGCACTGCGCCGCCTGCTCATCGATAAACCCCTGCTGAACCGGATGCATTGCCTCCGGCGTGCCCAGGCCTTCCAGCGTGGTGACGGACTTGCTTCCTACGGCGGCCAGCGGCATTGAGCAAGAACGCGCGGCGACGCCGTCGATCAGCACCGTGCAGGCGCCGCACTCCCCCAGGCCGCAGCCATATTTGGGGCCATTCAAGTGCAGATCGTTGCGTAAAACGTACAGCAGCGGCGTGTCGGGCGCGAGATTGCCGAGTGGAACCACCCGGCCATTAACGTTTATTTCCATGGTGAAACTATCCCTTAAACAAACGGATTTAATCCGTAACATCACTGCGGTGAATAATTGCGCAGCGTGCTAATAATTATCATCAAAAGACTTGACGATGTTAAGGGAATGTAGCCGCCATGGCTTTAACGAAAAGTGGGTATTTTCTATAAATTTCCGATAGATAAGCGCGCTTTTATGATTGCCGCCCGTGATTATTGTCGATCGCCAGTCCGGCCTCGGCGCCGTCGACCAACAGCCGCACCCCGGCTTCGAACAGCGCATCCGCGCCCTTGTCCTGCAATGTTTCCCAGCCTTGGCACAGCAGCGGATAACGGCGGCGGTCGGCGTCATTGAGCGGATCGTCAGGCTGCATTTGCTGTTCCTCCAGCACCCAGCCCACCACGAAACGCCCGACGGCGAACAGCAGGTTTACCGCGCGCTCCGGCGTCAACCCCGCCCGGCACAGCAGCGCCACCTTGGCCTCAATGACGGCGAATTGCGGCTCCTGCGGCCGGGTGCCGGCATGCAGACGCGCGCCGTCGCGGTAAGCCAGCAGCGCCCGACGGAAGTTGCCGGCATTGGTGACAACCCAATCCTGCCAGGGCATGTCGGCGGGCACCTCTTCACGGTGATCCAGCATGATGGTTTCCGCCATCGCCTTCAGCAGCTCGGCCTTGTTCTTGAAATGCCAATAGAGCGTGGGAGATTGCACGCCCAAATGTTGCGCCAGGCGGCGGGTGCTCAGGGCATCGATGCCGATGTCGTTCAGCAACGCCAGCGCCCCGCGCAGGACGGTTTCTCGCGTTAAACGTGTCGCAGTATTTTTTTCGCTCATCTCTCTATCACTGATAGGGTAACTGTGGAATACTCAATACTCTATCACTGTTAGAGTCACAATTTTGAAAAAAACCATGCTGGTTATTTTGTTGACGGTGTTGCTGGATGCGGTGGGCATCGGTCTGATCATGCCGATTCTGCCGGCGTTGTTGCGTTCGCTGGGCGGTCTTGACGCCGGCAGCCTGCACTACGGCGCCCTGCTGGCGGCCTATGCGTTAATGCAATTTCTGTTCTCGCCGATCCTCGGCGCGCTGAGCGATCGTTTCGGCCGGCGGCCGGTGCTGCTCATCTCGCTCGCTGGCGCGGCGGCCGACTATCTGCTGATGGCGTTCGCGCCGACGCTGGCCTGGCTCTATCTGGGCCGGTTGCTGGCGGGCATCACCGGCGCCAACATGGCGGTCGCCACCGCTTACGTCACCGACATTACGCCGGCCGGTCAACGCGCGCGGCGTTTCGGCCTGGTGGGCGCGGTATTTGGCGTCGGTTTTATCGTCGGCCCGCTGCTCGGCGGTTCGCTGGGCGAGTGGCATCTGCATGCGCCCTTCCTGGCGGCGGCGGCGATGAACGCCGTCAACCTGGCGATGGCGTTTTTCCTGCTGCCGGAATCGCGTAAACCCCGCGCCCGCGCCGCCGAGAAAATCCGCCTCAATCCCTTTTCGTCATTGCGACGGCTGCACGGCAAGCCTGGCCTGCTGCCGCTGGCCGGCATTTACCTGATCATGGCGCTGGTTTCGCAGGCGCCGGCCACATTGTGGATTTTATACGGTCAGGATCGTTTCGGCTGGAGCATGATGGTGGCGGGCCTGTCGCTGGCCGGTTACGGCGCCTGCCATGCGCTGTCGCAGGCCTTCGCCATCGGCCCGCTGGTCGCGCGGCTCGGCGAACGCAAGGCGCTGCTGATCGGCCTGGCCGCCGACGCAATGGGCCTGGCGCTGCTGTCGATCGCCACGCGCGGCTGGGCACCTTTCGCCTTGCTGCCGTTCTTCGCGGCAGGCGGTATGGCGCTGCCCGCGCTGCAGGCGTTAATGGCGCAAAAGGTGGACGACGATCATCAGGGCGAGCTGCAAGGGACGCTGGCCAGCATGGGCAGCCTGATCGGCGTCGCGGGGCCGCTGGTGGCGACGGCGCTGTACGCCGCCACGCGCGATGTCTGGCCGGGTCTGGTCTGGGCGTTGGCCGCCGCCCTCTATCTGTTAGTTCCACTGTTGCTGGCGCGTTCGCGCGAGCGTGACGCGGCATAACGTCGAGCTCCCCCTCTCCCGCTTAAGCTGATTTATGGCTAAGCAAGGCATTATTCAGCATAAGCGGGCGCTTTACACGCCACTGCGCCGCTCATTATCATCGCCCTTATCCCGCCGCAGGAAAATTTAAATGCCGTTTCATGGCGTTACGCACAGCGCGTCATCGCTACCGTTCACTTCGCCTATCGGAAAATCAGGATGAGAAAACTCACAACGCCGCTGATCGCCGCCCTGCTGCTCGGCCTGTTTAGCCTGCCGGCCGGCGCGCAGGAGAAACCGCAACAAATCACCATCGGTTACCAGAAAGCCAACATTTTTGCGCTGCTGAAATACCGCGGCACGCTGGAGAAAACCCTGGAGCCGCAGGGCGTCAAGGTCCGCTGGATAGAATTCCCCGCCGGCCCGCAGATGTTGGAAGGGTTGAACGTCGGCAGCATCGATCTGGCGGCGACCGGCGACGCCCCGCCGGCCTTCGCGCAAGCCGCCAAGGCCGATCTGGTTTATTTGGCGCATTCGCCGCCCAGCCCGAAAACCGAAGCCATCGTGGTGCCGCAGGATTCGGCGATCCGCTCCGTGGCCGATCTGAAAGGCAAACGCGTGGCGTTGAACAAAGGGTCTGACGTCAATTACCTGCTGGTGAGCGCGCTGGAACAGGCCGGCTTGAGCTACAAGGACATCACGCCGGTCTATCTGCCGCCGAGCGATGCCCGCGCCGCCTTCCAGCGCGGCAGCGTCGACGCCTGGGTGATTTGGGATCCCTACTACGCCGAGGTGGAAACCCATGCCAACGCCCGCCGGCTGAAAGACGCGGAAGGTCTGGTGCCGCACTACACCTTCTATCTCGCCAGCCGCCGCTTTGCCGAAACCTACCCGGACAGCGCCAAGCAGGTGATTCAACAGCTCGGCGCGCTGAGCGACTGGGCCAACGGCCATCCGCAGGAAGCGGCGGCGATCCTCGCTCAGAGCACCGGCCTGGATCAGGCCATTTGGGCCAGAGCCATCGCCCGCATGCCGTTCGGCAGCCAGCGCATGTCGCCGGAGGTGTTCAGACAGCAGCAGCAGTTGGCGGATAAATTCACCGCCATCGGACTGCTGCCGGGTAAGGTGGACGTCAATGCCGCCCGCTGGTCCGAAGATAAGCCCGAGGCGCCGTAGCCTTTGCCGCGCTTTGGCTTTAGAAAGCAGAAACCGGCATTTTGCCGCCGGAGTAAGCTGACCTATGCTAACCCTGTGTGATGAAACGCGTTTTCATGGCATGTCTTCCGGAACGTTTTGCTTTATTTGTTCGTCGTGAACCCTGGGCCGCCCCTGACTGGTGCGGCTTTTCTTTTTTGTTCGGCAGTGCCAGCGGCGGGGAATTTTGCTATGTTAACCCGCAGATACGCTTCCCGTTTTCAGCCGCCGGATCGACTCATGTTTACCCACAAAGCAATCGCCGCGCTCAACGCCCTGGAGCTGATGGTTTATAACTACGTCAGCAAACACAAGAATCAAGTGATGTACATGACCATCCGCGAACTGGCCGAGGCCGCCGGCGTGTCCACCACCACCGTGCTGCGATTTTGCAAAAAAATGGGGTGTGACGGCTATTCCGAATTTCGCATCCGTTTCAAACTGTACCTGGAGCAAACCGATGCGCCGCCGGTCGATTCCGGCATCGGCGAAATTCTCAGTTTTTTTAAAAGCGTCAGCAACGATGAATTTAATCAGTTGCTCGATGAAGCGGTGCGGCATATCGCCGCCGCCGAGCGAATTATTTTCGTCGGCATCAGTACCTCCGGCGCCCTGGGGAAATATGGCGCGCGTTTCTTTTCCAACGTCGGAAAATTCAGCACCCATATCGACGATCCTTATTATCCCGTCAACAGCGATATGTATAAAAGCGCAGTGGCGATCATGCTGTCGGTTTCCGGCGAAACCGAAGAAATCCTGCGGCTGGCCAGCCAGTTCAGCCTGCACCACTGTAAAATCATCAGCATCACCAACAACGAAACCTCTTCGCTGGCGCGGCTGGCGGACTTCAATCTGTCTTATCATGTCCCGCAACACTTGATCGGCGATCATCATAATATTACTACGCAAATTCCCGTGCTTTATATTATTGAAACCATCGGCAAGCGCCTGGGAAGAATGAACGCGATAAAATAAAACAGGCTGTTTTTTTATTGTGACAAATCACGTTTTACGGCGATTTGTTATATCGTGACATTTCTTTCGGTCTTGTTACTCTATTGGCAACGCGAACGTTATTACCCTTCATTAAATAAGATGAGACATTGACGATGAAACAGTTGCCGAAAGATTTTCTGTGGGGAGGCGCGGTCGCCGCGCACCAGGTTGAAGGCGGTTGGGATCAGGGCGGCAAAGGGCCAAGCATCGCCGACGTGCTGTCCGGCGGTTCGCACGGCGTGGATCGCGTGATGACCGACGGCGTGCTCGACGGCTATCGCTATCCCAACCACGAAGCGGTGGACTTCTACGGCCGCTACAAGCAGGACGTGGCGCTGTTCGCCGAGATGGGCTTCAAGTGTTTTCGTACCTCGATCGCCTGGACGCGCATTTTCCCGAACGGCGACGAAGCAACGCCGAACGAAGCCGGCCTGCAGTTTTACGACGACCTGTTCGACGAATTGCTGAAATACGGCATCCAGCCGGTGATCACCCTGTCCCACTTCGAAATGCCTTACCATTTGGTAAAAGCCTACGGCGGCTGGAAAAATCGCCGGGTGGTGGAGTTCTTCGTGCGCTTTAGCGAAGTGGTGATGCGCCGCTACCGCGAAAAAGTGAAGTACTGGATGACCTTCAACGAAATCAACAACCAGAGCAACTACCGCTACCCGCTGTTCGGCTACTGCTGTTCCGGCGTGGACTATACCCAGGAAGACAACCCCGAGCAGACGCTGTACCAGGTGTTGCACCACCAGTTCGTCGCCAGCGCGCAGGTGGTCAAACTCGGCCATCAGATCAACCCGGAATTCAAGATCGGCTGCATGCTGGCCTGCGTGCCGTTCTACCCTTATTCCTGCAAGCCGGACGACGTGATGTACGCCGTGGAAGCGATGCACCAGCGCTATCTGTATACCGACGTGCAGATGCGCGGCTACTACCCCAGCTACCTGCTGCGTGACTGGGAACGCAAAGGGCTGAAGATCGAGATGCAGCCGCAGGACGCGCAGATCCTGCGCGAGGGCTGCACCGATTACATCGGCTTCAGCTATTACATGAGCAATGCGCTGCAGGCCAACGCGGTGGACGGCAGCGACGGCATGTTCGGCTTCCCGGGCAACGTGCCGAACCCGCACGTCAAAGCCTCCGACTGGGGCTGGCAGATCGATCCGGTCGGGCTGCGCTATTCGCTGAACGTGCTGTATGAACGTTACCAGAAGCCGCTGTTTATCGTGGAAAACGGCTTTGGCGCCTTCGACAAGGTGGAAGCGGATGGCCAGATTAACGATGACTATCGCATCGACTATCTGCGCGCCCATATCGAAGAGATGAAAAAAGCGGTGATTGAAGACGGCGTAGACCTGATCGGCTATACGCCGTGGGGCTGCATCGACTGCGTGTCGTTCACTACCGGCGAGTACAGCAAGCGCTACGGCTTCATCTACGTCGATAAACATGACGACGGCACCGGCTCGCTGGAACGGTCGCGCAAGAAAAGCTTCGACTGGTATCGTCGGGTGATCGCCAGCAACGGCGAACAGCTGTAACCGCCGCAGCTCAGGGGCGTCACCGCCCCTTCTCGCCCATGCCGAACGGCATGGGCGTTTTCGCTTATATCGCCGGGAATGGCGCCCCGACATAATTTTCCGCCAGCATCGTCATGGCGCTGCGCGATTTCACCGTGTACTGCAGCTCTGAGAGTTGCAGTCGGTGTTCGAAAGGCGTGTCTTCCCGCCGGGTGTGCAGCATGTGGGTCATCCACCAGGAAAAATGCTCGGCGCGCCAGACCCGCTGCAAGGCGGTGTCGCTGTAATCGTCCAGCCGTTGCCAGTCGCCTCGCCGGTAAAACGTCTCCAGCGCCTGGGACAACAGGCAAACATCGGCCATGGCCAGATTCAACCCTTTGGCGCCGGTCGGCGGCACGATATGCGCCGCGTCGCCCGCCAACAGCAGGCGCCGGTAGCGCATCGGTTCGGTAACGAAGCTGCGCATGCCCACCACGTTTTTCTGAAATATGCGGCCCTTTTTCAGCGTCCAGCCCTCATGGTTTTCCAGCCGCTGCTCCAACTCGCGCCAGATACGATCGTCCGACCATTGATCGACCTGTTCCGCAGGATCGCACTGAAAATACATGCGCTGCACGCCGGGCGAACGGGTGCTGATCAACGCAAAACCGCGCGGATGGCAGGCGTAGATCAGCTCTTCGCTGGACGGCGGCGCTTCGACCAGAATGCCGAACCAGCCGAACGGATAGGTACGGGTGTAATCCTGCCGCAGCCCGCCGGGCATCGCCGCGCGGCTGATGCCGTGGAATCCGTCGCATCCGATGACAAAGTCGCAGCGCAGCCGGCGCGGCTGGTCGCCATGACGGTAGTGAACCTCGGGCTGCGCGCTGTCCAGCGCCTTCAATTCAACCTTCTCCACCTCGAAAAACAGATGGCCCTGCGCCGCCAGACGCGCGGCGATCAGGTCTTTCAATACTTCGTGCTGGGCATAAACGGTGACGGCGCGCTCGGTCAATCCGGCCAGATCGATGCGGTGCTGCCGGCCGCCGAACGCCAAGCGGATCCCCTGATGCCGCGCCCCTTCCCGCCGCATCCGCTCCCCCAATCCGGTCTGCTCGAGCAGATCGACGGTCCCCTGTTCGAGCACCCCGGCGCGAATGGTCGATTCCACCGCCTCCCGGCTGCGCGTTTCCAACACCACCGATTCCACACCTTGCAGGTGCAGCAGATGGGACAACATCAAGCCGGCCGGACCGGCGCCGATGATCACAACCTGTGTGCGCATAGCATGACTCCCTCATAGCATTTTGTTGAGCGGCGCCGGCAGCGCCGGGTAGCCGCCGGAAAGGTGTTTGGCGAGCAGCGCCAGCGCCGCGATCAGCGCCGGGATGGCCAACAACGTGAAAATGGTGCTGAACGACAGCTGCATCTGCATCAGCACGCCACCGCTCATCGCCCCCAGAATGCCGCCAAAACGCCCGAGACCGAGCATCCAGGCTACGCCGGTCGCCCGGCTCTGGGTGGGATAGAACCCGGCCGCCAGGGCCGGCATGGATGACTGGGCGCCGTTCATGCAGGTGCCGGCGATGAACACCGTGAGCGCCATCAGCAGCGGAGAGGTATAGACATAGCCGATGATGCCGACGAACAAACCGGTCAGCAAATAGCCGACGGCCACCACCTTGTGCGGGTTCATGCGATCCATCAACCAACCGATAATCAATACGCCAAGCCCCCCGCCGAGCGGAAACAGCGCGGTGATCAGCGACGCCTGCGTAACGGAGGCGCCGGTTTCACGGATCAGCAGCGGCAGCCAACTGGTCAACAGATAGAAGATCATCAATCCCATGAAGTAAGTCAGACACAGCATCAACGTGCCCAGCAGATAGCGACGCGAAAAGATCATGCCCAGCGGCGACGCTGCCTTTACCAGCCCCTCTTCCTGCAACATGAAGCGCGGCGGCGGCGTCATTCGGATCGGCGCAATGCGCTTCAGCACCTTGGCGATGCGCTCTGCGGCATAGCCACGCGCGACCATGAAGCGCACGGATTCAGGCAAGGCGGCGATCAGGACCAGCGCCAGCAGCAACGGCATAACGCCGCCCAGCACCAGCACGCTCTGCCAGCCGAAATGCGGGATCAGCCAGGCGGAAGAAAAACCGCCCAGCGACGAACCGAGAGGGAAACCGCAAAACATCAGATTCACCATCAGGGCTCGGCAGCGCTGAGGGGCATATTCCGACATCAGCGTGGCGGCGTTCGGCATGGCCGCCCCCAGTCCCAGCCCGGTCAAAAAACGCAGCAGCGTCAGCGTCGAAAGCGAGCCGGCGAAGGCGGTCAGCAGGCTGAAGCCGCCGAACAGCAGCAGCGAAATCACCAGCACTTTCTTGCGGCCGATGCGATCCGCCAACGGGCCGGCGGCCAACGCGCCTACCGCCAGACCGACCAGCGCGGCGCTCATTACCGGCCCCAGCGCGGTTTTGTCTATTCCCCACTCCTGCACCAGCGACGTGGCGATGAAGCCGATAATGGCGGTATCGAAACCGTCCAGCGCGACCGCCAAAAAACACAAAGCCAGTATCAACCACTGGTAGCGAGAAAATGGCTGGTTATCGATAAACCCTCGAATTTCTACGTTGTTATCATGCGACATGGCTTGCTCCTCAGAGAGTGCGGCAAACCTCACCGCACGGAACAGCCGGCTGCGAGCCGGCGAGAGGGTTAATTTGTGCGATTATCGGAATATAGTTCGTTAATCGACAATCAAATCAAACCACCCCACGGCGAATGCTTCAATATTGTTAAAAAAATAAGCGTGCGATAAACGAACATCAGAAAACGGTAAATAAAATAATTTTATTTACTATTAGTTGGATATGGAGATTTAAGCCGTGACTACGGCGTGGGGAGTTGTGATTTTGTTAACATTTTACAAACATCATGAGCGCCCGGTCTGACGTTGACCCTGGGCCGGAGGGAACCGGCGCTTGTCAAACCGCGCTCGCCGCCTAAAAACAGGAAGCGAGCGCAAGCCTCGGCGCTATTGGCTCACGGTGCCGTTTGCGCGGCCGCGAGGTATTTCGCCATTTCCGCCGTCGGCACCATGCCGCCGCCGGTCGCCCATACCAGATGCGTCGCCTGGGCCAGGTGCTCGGCGCTCACGCCCTGCTCGCTGAGCTGCCGCGCATGAGCGGTAACGCGCCACGGCCCGGCCATGCCGGCCAGGGCGGAGGGTTCCAGCTGGATATGCTCGTGCCTGTCCAACAACCCGAGCAGCGCGAACATCTCTTCGTCGCTCAGGGTGTAAAACGCGCTTAGCAGGCGCTCCATCGCCCGGCCGACAAAACCGGAGGCGCGCCCCACCGCCAGTCCGTCCGCCGCCGTGCGGTTGTCGATGCCGAGATCTTGCACCGCAATGCCGTCATGCAACCCGCTGTAGACGCCGAGCAGCATGCAAGGGGAATGGGTCGGTTCGGCGAAAATGCAGTGAACATGATCGCCGAACGCCAGCTTGAGGCCAAAGGCGACTCCGCCCGGCCCGCCGCCGACGCCGCACGGCAGATAAACGAACAGCGGATGCTGCGCGTCCACCACGATGCCCTGTTCGGCAAACTGCCGCTTCAGGCGGCCGCCGGCCACCGCGTAGCCGAGGAACAGGGTTTGCGAGTTTTCATCATCGATAAAGAAGCAACTCGGATCGTCCGCCGCCTGTTTGCGCCCTTGTTCGACCGCCACGCCGTAATCGTCGGCGTACTCCACCACCGTCACGCCATTGTCGCGCAGCTTCTGTTTTTTCCACGCCCGCGCGTCCGCCGACATGTGCACGCTGACGTCAAACCCCAACCGGGCGCTGATGATGCCGATGGATAATCCCAGATTGCCGGTCGATCCGACGGCGATGCGGTACTGGCTGAAGAATTGACGGAACTCGTCGGAAAACAGCCGGGCGTAGTCGTCGCCGGTGTGCAGCAGCCCCGCCTCCAGCGCCAGCTTTTCCGCGTGCGTCAGCACCTCATAGATGCCGCCGCGTGCCTTGATTGAGCCGGAAATCGGCAGATGGCTGTCCTTTTTCAACAGCAGGCGCCCGCCCAACGTCTGCCCATAGCGCCGATCCAACGCGAGCTGCATGGCCGGGATCGCCACCAGCTCGGATTCGATGATCCCCTTTGTCGGTTGGGTTTCCGGGAAGGCCGCGGCAAGATAAGGCGCGAAACGCGCCAGGCGCTGCTCCGCGTCGGCGACGTCGGCGGCGGTCAACCCGACGTGGGGCAACCCTGCGGCCAGCGTTGTCGCGCGCGGATTGAACCAGGTGATCGGCTCTAGCGCGACCATGCGTTGCAACAGCGGATGCTGGGCGACCCACGATAGGATCTGTGATTTCTGCATAAGTGTCCCTGACTGATGTTGGCGTTGCCGTCACCTTGCCGCGAACGCCGGCGGCTGACAAATGATAAATTCTGAGCTTGAGGTGCACTAGATTGATGCAAGCGCGACGTTAGCCGGCCGTCACGCCAAACAGCAGGCCGACGCCGGAAGAAACCGCCATCGCCAGTGCGCTCCAGATGAGGATGCGCGCCACGCCCGGCAAGATCGGCGCCCCGCCGGTTTTCGCGGCGATGCCGCCGAGAACGCCGAGGGAAATCAGCGCCGACGCCACCAGCGCCGGCCGCGTCCAGGCAACCGGTACCCACATCGCCACCAGCAGCGGCAACAGCGCGCCAAGGGAGAAACTCAGGGCCGACGCCAACGCAGCCTGCAGCGGCCGGGCGCGGGTGGTGGAGGAAATGCCCAGTTCGTCGCGCGCGTGCGCCTCCAGCGCATCATGCGCCATCAGCTTTTCCGCCACCTGCCGGGCCAGCGCCGGATCCAGACCGCGATGCACGTAGATTGACGTCAGTTCGCGAAACTCCCCCGGGTAGTCTTCAAGCAGCTCCGCCTGCTCTTCCGCCAGCGCGGCCTTTTCGGTATCCGCCTGAGACGAGACCGACACATACTCGCCGGTGGCCATCGACATCGCGCCGGCCACCCACCCGGCGACGCCGGCGATCATCAGCGCGGAATGCGAGGCGCTGGCCGCCGCGACGCCCAGCAGCAGGCTGGCCGTTGAAACGATGCCGTCGTTGGCGCCGAGCACCGCCGCCCGCAGCCAGCCGATGCGTTCAATACTGTGCCGTTCTCGGTGCATCCGTTCTCTCCCTCTGTGACTGTTGCGCTACTCGCGCGCCGCCGCTTCCAGCCCGGCGATGTCGATTTTGCCCATCAGCAGCATCGCTTCCGTTACCCGCCGCACGCGGGCGGCGTCGGGATCGTTCATCAACTCCGTCAGGCGCCGCGGCACAATTTGCCAGCACAGCCCCCAGCGATCGCGCAGCCAGCCGCACTGCTCCGCCTCGCCGCCCTCGCTCAACGCATCCCACAGCCTGTCGACTTCCGCCTGATCGTCACATTCCACCATCACGGAGAAACTGTGATTGAACGGATCCAGCGGCCCGGCTTCGATCGCCGCGTAGCGCTGGTCCCCCAGCGTGAAGGCGGCCAGCTTCACACTGCCGGCCGGGCCGCTCGGCGTATCCGCCGGCAGGTCGGAAAACCAGTTCACGGATGATCCGGGGATCAGCGCGACATAGCAATTCAGCGCCGCTTCCATGTCTTTTTCAAACCACAGATGTTGCGTAATTCTGGCCATCTGCGTCTCCTTTACGCATCGAGGATCGGCGCGAAACCGCCGAAGATCATGCGTTTGCCGTCGAACGGCATCTCGCCCAGCGCTTTCATGCGCGGATCGTTCATCATTTTCTCATTGGCGGCGTCGCGCACCGCTTTGGAGGGGTACTCTATCCAGCTGAACACCACCACTTCGTCTTCCTGGGCTTTCACCGCGCCGCGAAAGTCGGTGAGCTTGCCATCGGGCACGTCATCGCCCCAGCACTCCACGATGCGCGTGGCGCCAAACTCTTTGAACAGCGGCGCTGCCGCCGCCGCCAACCGGTGATAAGCCTCCTTATTGGCGGCCGGCACCGCCACCACAAACCCGTCTACGTATTTCATTCTGGCATCCTCTTGTCTGATTAAGGACAGTCGGTTCGGCGCAGGCGGAAATGCCCGCGTCCCTTACCAGTTTAGACCGCAGGCACGCTGCGCGGATCGGAAGTTCAGCGGCCGTGACAGGCCGGCGGAGACGATTCCGGTGTGGCGACCCGGTTGCGGCCGGCGTTTTTCGCTTTGTACACCGCCAGATCCGCCAGCTTCAGCAGATCCGCCAGGCTTTGGCCGGAACCGCCCGGGCAGGTCACCATGCCGATGCTGACGGTGATCTGCAGCGGATGCCCGGCCGGCATGAGGATAGACTCCGTTTCGATGCGTTGCCGCAGGCGTTCGGCCAATTGCCATCCCTGCTGCGGCTGGCCGAGCGTCGAAACGATGGCGAACTCTTCGCCCCCCATGCGGCCGAACAGGTCACCGACGCTCAGATCGGCGGCGATCGCGCGGGTAAAAGCCATCAGCGCCTGATCGCCGCCGGCATGGCCGAAACGGTCATTAATCGATTTGAAATAGTCGATATCGAGCATCATGACGCACACCAACTCGCCCTTTTGGTCTATCAACCGTTCGCCGCGCTGCATAAACGCATTGCGCGTCAGCACGTGCGTCAACGCATCGTGATTCGCCACGTGCTCCAGCGTGCGCAGCAGCGCATTGCGCGCATAGTTCATGCTGGCCACGGCGATAGGCCCCAGCGCCAGCAACGCGATGCCCAAACGCATCGATACCGCGTTTTGCAACACCTTCATGTCAAGCGTCGAACTCAACAGCCCGAAATCGATAGCCAGATGGCACCACAGCACATAGATCAGCACCGCAATCATGGTGCAGAACAGTGAGAAGGACATCGCCAGCCACAGCAGCACCGGCATGGGAAAGATCACCGCCCCGGGGCCGCCGATCAGCACGCTGCACACCGCCGCCAGCAACAGCAGCGCCAACACCGTGAGTTTTCGCCCCGCCCGCGGCCATTGGCTGCGCTGGGTGAACATGGCGCCGGCCGCCGCAAGGCGACGTCGCCAATCGCCGGGAAACGCCAGAATAAACGGCATCAGCGTGACGTAATTGGTGAACTCGGACGAGAACCACAGCGCCAGCGAGGTCAGATAGGGTCTGCCGAACAGCCACTGCGAAGTTACGGCGCCCACCGCGCCGGTCGCGGCGGCGGCGGCCAGGCAGATGCCGAACAGGTACATGCTGGACGTGCCGCGTTGCAACATGCGCGCCGGCGGCGACAGCCGCATGAACAACAGATACCCCACCACGACGCCGGTCAGATTGGCGACGTTCAGCAGCAGCGTCTTTTGCAGCGAACTGCCGGTCAACAGATCCGCCGCCAGATAGCCCAGCACCGCCATGCCCCAGCCGGCTCGCGTAGCCCACTGTGGCCGACGCACCAAAACGGCCAGCAGTACGGCGTTCACCGGCCAGAATATCGCCAGAAAGCTGCCGGGGCGACTCACGATGCCCAGCAGACACAGGGTGAACACCAACAAAAAAATGATGAGCGCGGGCCAGATTTTCCGGGTATCGGACAACGAGGTGGTTTGCATCTTGGATCCAGAGACTTCCGCTAGCATAAAGTGACAGTCTGTTCGCGTCACAACCGTCGGCGGTGAGGCGAAGATAAACGGCCGACCCGCCTATTATTGCCAGTTTTGCCTGCCCGGACACCTGTTTATTCATCAAGGGAAAATATATTTGTGTATCAATATATTGACAGGAATCACCATTCCGGCGAACAAACTGCCGCGCCCCTCCCGTCACTGCGATCGTTATTGCCATCCATCCGACTTTTTACCGGCAAAATCGCCGTCTTTTTCCCTAATAACAAAATTAAATCGTGCAATGAAGGGATACCGGCATTCCCCTCTATTCAAAACCTATAAATGATAATTATAATGATAATCGTTACTATTTATTATTTTTTCATGGAATTATATGCACCAGTCAGTTCTTCGCCACCCCACTAAAAGAAATAAAAATCACGTTCTTCGCACGCTGCCCCTGATTGCCGGTTTATTCCCCGCGCTGGCGATCGCCGCCGCGCCCGGCGCAAAAACGGAGGAATCCATTACGGTGACCGCCGCGGCCCAACCTTCCGGCAGCTATAGCGCCGACACCGCCTCGACCGCCGGCAAAACCGCCGCGCCGATCGCCGAGGTGCCGCAATCGGTCAGCGTCGTCACCTCTCAGGTCATTGACGACTTCCAGGTCAAAAGCGTCAATGATGCGATGAAGTTCGTCAGCGGCGTCACCCAGGGCAACACGCTCGGCGGCACGGAGGATGGCTTCGTCAAACGCGGGTTCGGGGTTAACTCCGACGGCTCGGTCTTCATCGACGGTGTGCGCAGCAACCAAGGGTTGAGCATGGACGCCACCACCGATCGCGTCGAGGTCCTGAAAGGTTCCGCGTCGCTGCTGTATGGCATCCTCAGCCCCGGCGGCGTCATCAATCTGATCAGCAAAAAACCGCAGTATGACTGGAACACCCGCATCAGCGGCGCCACCAACAGTTTTGGCGGTGGCAGCGGCAGCGTCGATGTGACCGGCCCGCTGGGCGGCGGCTTCGCCTTTCGCCTGATCGCCGAACGCCAGCACGCAGATTACTGGCGCAATTTCGGCAGCGACGAACACACGCTGATCGCCCCCTCGCTCAGTTGGTTCGGCGACCAGGCTTCCTTTAACATCGCCTACAGCGAATACAAGTACGACATTCCTTACGATCGCGGCACCGCATTTATCGACGGCAAACCGGTCGATGTGCCCTATAACCGCCGCTTGGATGACTACGCGAACCATGCCTGGGGCAAGAACAAACGTCTGAACGCCCATTATGAGTACGCGCTCGATCCGATCTGGACGACCCGCTTCAACTACGCCTGGCTGCAACGCCGTTACGACAGCAACGAAGTGCGCGCCACCGCGGTCGACACCACGACCGGCATCGTCTCGCGCCGCGCCGACGCCAACCGCGGTTTCAATCATCAAACCCACTATTACTCCTGGGATCTGACCGGTTCGCCGCAGCTGTTCGGCATGCAGCACGATCTGCTGCTGGGCGTGGACTACGAGAAAAATCAGACCTACAAGGCCTATTCCTACCGCGGCAAGGTCTCGAAGACCTTCAACATGTACGACCCGGTGTATGGCGAAACGCCGATCACCGACAGCACCACCTACAGCGACGCGTCAAGCAACCTGCGCGCCACGCTGTTCAGCCGTTCCCTGTACGCCAAGGACAGCATTCATCTTACCGATCAATGGATCGCGGTGCTGGGCGCGCGCTATCAGTCGTATTACCAGAACAACAGCAACGGTTTCCAGAAACCAAAAAATACGCTCAATGACAAAGACGACCAGTTTTTGCCGCAGGCGGGGTTGGTGTATAAGCTGACGCCGAGCCTGTCGCTGTACGGCAATTACAGCCGTTCGTTCACGCCGTCCACCGCCATCGACGACAATGCCAACGTCGCCACGCCGGAAACCGGCACCACCTATGAGGTGGGCGGAAAATGGCAGATCACCCCGGCGTTTGACGCCACGCTGGCGCTCTATCGCATTGATGAAAGCAACATGTCGATCTTTATCAACGGCGTGACCCGCAGCATCCCCAAAGCGCGCTCCACCGGCGTCGAACTGGAGTTGAACGGGGAAGTGGCGCGCAACTGGGATCTCACCGCCAACTACAGCTACGACAAGACCGAAATTGTCGAAGACAACCTCAACCCGGACAACGTCGGCAATCGGCTGGTCAACGCCCCAACCAACATGGGCGGCCTGTACCTCAGCCGCCGCATGACATTGCCGGTGGTGCCCGGCGAGGTGCGCATTGGCGGCGGCGCGCGCTACGTCGGTCGCCGAGCCGGCGATCCGGAGAACAGTTTCACCATGCCGGCCTATACCGTGGCGGATGCCTTTGTCGCCTGGGACAGCAAGCTGCTTGGGAAACATACCCAGCTGAAACTGAATGTGAAAAACCTGTTCAACCGCGAGTACTATGCCTCCAGCGCCGGTAATTTACGCGTGATTGAGGGTGAACCGCGCAGCCTGAGCCTGCAGGCGACGGTCGATTTCTAACCTGTTATGCCGTGGGCGCCGTTTGGCGCCCGTTTTCTTTGCGCTGGCCCTCAAAACGTCTTGCGGCACATCACATCGGCGAGAAAATCCAGCAACGCGCGGTTGAACAGCGCGGGCCGCTGCAGCGGCGCGAAATGGCTGACGCCCGGCAGCGTCGTCAAACGGGCGCCGGGAATGCTGCGGCTAAGATAGGCGGCATGTTCGGCGCGGATAAATTCATCGTGTTCGCTGTGAACGATCGTCACCGGCACGCGAATGGCCGCCAATTCCTGTGCGCGGTAGTCCGGCTGGCTGCTCATCATCAGGCTCACGGCGGCGACGAACGCCTCGAAATCGTCCGGCGTCGGCGACAAGGCGGCATAGTCCTGCGCATGGCGCGCAAAACAGCGCTCGACGATCGGGCTGGGCGCCAACGGTTTAACGCCGCTGGCGTCCATATTGCAGCCGAAGAAAAAAACGCCGTCCACCTGCCCGGGCGCCTGATGGGCGGCGATGAGCGCGACGCAAGCGCCGTCGCTCCAGCCCGCCAGCGCGGCGTGGGGTATTTGCAGCGCCGCCATCACCGCCAACAGATCATCGGCCATCCGATCGTAACGATACGGCCGGGCGTCGCGCGTGCTGCGCCCGTGCCCGCGGCTATCGATGAGCAACACCCCGTATCCGGCGGCCAGCAATGCCGGCAGCTGATACCCCCAGTTGCCGCTGTGGCCCAGGCCGCCGTGCAACAGGATCACCGCCGGTCCGTCGCCATAAGCGGCATACCAAATACGCGCGCCGTCGTGGTCAATATAACCCTGCCGGGCTCCCGGCGGTAAGGGCGGCGCCCCTAACGCGGCAAAGCGCGTCAAATCGTCGTCGATGTGCATCTTTCCCCCCTCGTTCGCCGGCGCGGTGCGGCGAAACGGCATCCAAGGAGTATAGATCGCACTGGCGGGCGGTAGCGTTCGCTTTCCCGACATATACTTAAAGGAGGAATCGCAATGGAGGACGGAGAGATGAAAAAGATAACGCTGGTGCTTTTGACGTTGTTGCTGAGCGGCTGTATCGGCGGCGGCGGCCCGTCGAATGCGCCGCCGGCGTCGCCGAATGAGCCCTACACCTGCAGCAACTCCGGCGCCAACAGCGACTGTTCGCAGTCCGTGGAGCCGTCGATGTACTAGCCGCGTTCGGCGGGCCGTTGATGAACGACCCGCCGCCTCATGGCAGAACTAGGAAGAGTGTTCCTCTTCGTTAGCCTGATATCGCGTCGCCTGCTGCTTCATGAACACCACCTCCTGCGGGCTGGACAGGCTCACTTCCTGAGCGCGCAACAGCTTGAGGATGTTAAACAGCAGTTCACTCTTGGTGGCGCCGACCATGCGCGGGCTCGGCACATAGCCAGTCACGCTCAGGATAATGCCGTCCGGCCCCAACTGGCTGAAGCGCACGTAAGGCGCCGGCGTCTCCAGAATGGTTTCGTACTCGTTGTAAGCGCTCAGCAGGATATTGCGCACCTGCTCCGGATCGATCGAGGTCGGGAACGTCAGCGCAATGGTCACCACGCCTTGCGCGTTGCCCATGGTGGCGTTACGCACGTTCTGTGAGATCAGCTGCGAGTTCGGTACGATCATGGTGGAGCGGTCGCTGAGCTGAATTTCGGTGGCGCGTACGTTGATGCGCCGCACGTCGCCTTCCACGCCGCCGATGCCGATCATATCCCCGACCTTCACCGGGCGTTCGGTCAGCAGGATCAGGCCGGAAATAAAGTTCTTCACAATCTCCTGCAAACCAAAACCGATACCGACCGACAGGGCGCTGACGATCCACGCCAGGTTGCTCCACTGGATGCCCAGCGCCGCCAGGGTGATCAGAATGACCAGCACATAGCCGATATTGCTGAACAGCGTCACCAGCGAGGCACGAATGCCGACGTCCGAAATGGTCTTCGGCAGCAGCTCAGAGCCCAGCCAGCGCCGCACCGCGCGCAGAATGTAGATGCCGATCGCCAGGCAGATCACGGCGTTGAGCAGGTTGCCTGGCACGATGTTGAAACGCTGCAAGCCTTCGCCGGTCAGGATCGAGACGATTTTCTCCATCAGCGAGCCCGGCGTGGTGCTGCCGAACGAGCCGTTGAACAACGCGACGATCATCAACAGCAACAGCGAACATTTGGCCAGCGCGGTGGTGATGATCGCCACCTGCTCCAGATGGCGATCCTTGAAGCTGAGCGTTTTCTTCAGCATCTTGCCGCTGACGGTCTGCGGCGAAAACAGCGCGGCACACAGGTCAGTGGCGAACAGCACCATGAAGTAGAACGCCATCAGCACCAGCACCACCCAGATGAGCTGGTAGGTCAGGAAGCGGGCAAAAGCGATATAGCCCACGAGCAGTGAAAGCAGGATCACCACCGAACACACCAGGGTGACGATATGCACCAGCCCGCCGACCAGCGTGCGTTTTTCCAGGTGCGCGCCCTGCTGCTCCAGACGGCGACGAATGCGCTGGCCGCGCAGCGGCGCCGCCAGCAGCACCATGCCGATCAGCCCCGCCACCAGGCCGTTGCCGAAGATGGTGGTGGCCAATGAGGCGCTGACGACGTTGTTGATCAGCTCCACGGTGCCGAACGCCAGCGCCAGGCCGGCCAGCAGCGGCGAGAAGTAACGCAGCCCGGCGGCCACTTCATTGTCCAGCGAAGCCAAACGCCAGGACGGGCGATTCAGCGACAGCGCCGCACGCCCCAGCCCGGCGATCAGCGCGCAGAAAATCCCCAGACGGTTAAAGCCTTCGGCGAAGTCTTCCAACATGACCGGCAGCGGCTGCACGCGGATAAAGACGTAATACAGCAGGTTCAGCGCAATCGAGGTGGTGATCACCGTCACCGCCACGGTGATGATGGCCATAAAGCTGCGGCGCAGGCGCCCGTCCGGCAGGAAGCGAATGCTGACCCAGGCGAGGAAACGCTCGGACAAATAGCGCCCCCAGGACCAGACGATCACCGCCAGCGCCAGCAACGCCAGGGTGCCGTACCGCCATTCGTCCTGCCAACTGGCGTCCCAGGCCGCTTTCATCTCAGCGTTGAACTGGTTCAGCCGCTGCACGTCATCCGCTGACGGCTGCACGACCGGCGTCCAGAATTTGACGCCCAAAATGCTGCCGGTGTTCAGCGCCAGTTGGGTTTTGAACGCCACCCGACGCAGATCGCTGATCTGCTGGCCCAGGTCGAAGGCGCTGGTCTTGATGGCCTGCGCGCGTTTTACCGCATCGTCCAACTGCTTCTTGCTGCTGTTCAGCGCATTGCGCTGCTGGGCGACGGCCGGGGTTTCCGGCAGCGCACCGGCCGCCGGGGCCGGCCCCAGCACGTCCAGCTGCGCCTGCAGTTTTTCCTGAACCGGCTGCAGATCGGCGGACAATTTATCCATGCTGGCGACCAGATCGTCCGTCGCCAACCGCAGCTTGCTGAGCTGGGTGTCGGTCGTCGCTTTGGAAACCAGCTGCTTCATGCTGTCCAACTGCTTTTGCGCGGCTTTCAACTGCGTAGCGGGATCGGGCGCGCTTTCGGCGGCGGGATCATCCTGGGTAGCGGCGACGGCGGCGAACGGCGTCAGTTGCATACCCAACAGCAATAATAACAACAGCAGGAACGGGCGAGGCTTTAACATAAATTCAGTGCTCAGCATCATTATCTGATAGACAGACGAACAGGCGGCGGATGAACCGTCGCTTAACCATAAACGCTAATTATAATAGCTGCTTAATGTCGGCCGAAATACAGTAATTATTCCCATTGTGTGCCACGCGCCCGCGCTCGCCTTAGCTTGCTGATTATTCAGGCGCTTTTACACTGGCGATACGGCATGAAGCGCTCTATAATCCAGCCACCGATTAACCTGAAACCAACAAAAGGAGACTTACTATGCTGACGTGTGAATTGGTTTTTCACTCACACTTCTTTGGTAATCGTCGCCGCTCAAGCATTACCGGTATCGCGCTGCGATAACCCAGCTTGAGCGAAGCTTACTAAAATCCAGGATCTTCCCTCCGGCTTACCGGGTTATCGTCAGCAATATTTGACGATAGGCATTGTCATGCCTGTAACTCTTGAGTAAGCAATGAGCACATTACTGTCTGCACAATCTGTCGGTTACGACAACGCGTTCGGCGTCCTGCTGAGCGAGATTTCCTTCAGCCTGAAAAAAGGCGACCGCATCGGTTTGATCGGCGATAACGGCTGCGGCAAAAGCACCCTGCTGCAAATTCTCAGCGGCGACCTGCCTGCGCACACCGGAACGGTGACATTGTCACATCAATGTCTGATGGCGCGCATCGAGCAGCACCTGCCGCCGGAACTGCACGCCAGCACCCTGCTGGATACGGTTCTGGCGCGGCTGCCTGCGGGCCAACACCTCAGCGAACGCTGGCGCTGCGAAGCGCTACTGGCCGAGCTGGGGTTTGAACCGGCGAGCTGGATGCTGACCGCCGGCACCCTCAGCGGCGGCCAGCATACGCGGCTGTTGTTGGCGCGCGCGCTGATCCGCCAGCCCGATCTGCTGCTGCTCGACGAACCCAGCAACCACCTGGACCTGCCCACGCTGCTGTGGCTGGAACAGTTCTTGCGTAACTGGACCGGCAGCTTCGTGCTGGTGTCGCACGATCGCTATCTGCTCGACCAGGTAACCAACTGCACCTGGATCCTGCGCGACAAAACGCTGCAGTTCTTCCGTTTGCCCTGCTCTGCGGCGCGCACCGCGCTGGCGGAACAGGACGCCGCGGACGAACAGCGGCGCCACGCCGAGCAAAAGGAAATCGACCGGGTGGAAAAAAGCGCCAAGCGCCTGGCGACCTGGGGCAAGGTCTACGACAACGAAGATCTGGCGCGCAAGGCCAAGCAAATGGAGAAGCGCGTCGATCGGTTGAAGGAAGAACAGACCACCCTGACCGCCGGCAGTCCATGGCGGCTGCGGCTGCAGGGAGAAGCGCTGGACGCCGATCGCCTGCTGGCGCTGCCGCACTGGGCGGTGCGCCCGGCACCGGATGCGCCGGTGCTGTTCAGCCTGGAACATCTGCGCGTGAAAAGCGGCGATCGCATCGCCATCGTCGGGCGCAACGGCTGCGGAAAATCGTCGCTGTTGCGCCTGCTGTGGCGCGAGTATCAGCAACAAACGCAGCGCCCGGCGCTGTTCCATCCGCGCGTGCGTATCGGCTATTACGATCAGAGCCTGCAACAGCTGCGCGATGAAGACACGTTGAGCGAAGCGCTGGCGCAGTTTGCGCCGCTGACCGAGGAACAGCGGAAAATGGCGCTGATCGGCGCCGGGTTCCCTTACCTGCGCCACCATCAGCAGATCCGTTCGTTGAGCGGCGGCGAGCGTTCACGGCTGCTGTTTGTCGGCCTGACGCTGGCCAACCATTCGTTGCTGCTGCTGGACGAGCCCACCAACCACCTGGATATGGCGGGCAAAGAGGAGCTGGCGGAAACGCTGCGTCAGTTCCCCGGCGCCGTCATGCTGGTCACCCACGATCGGATGCTGATCGAACAGAGCTGCAACCGCTTTTGGCTGATAGACCAACAAAAACTGGAGGAGTGGCACGATCTGGCGCCGGTGTACCAGCGTCTGGCGGGTGAAACGCCGGCGCTGCCGACGGCGCACGAGGCCAACGCAGACGCCCCGACGCCAAACCCGCAGTTGGAAGGCGAAGAGGCGTTGCTGACCGCCCTGTTTGCCCTCGAAAGCAAACTGGAGGCCGACCTGGCGCGTAAACCGAAGCATCAAAAACCGGAGCTTCAGGCGCGCTGGCGCCGCGAGATTGCCGACATCACCGCCCGGTTGCATCTGGGCTAATCCCACAGGCCGCCGCCCGGCGGCCTGTCAGGCTATTGACAAAGAGGGGAAAAAGCGTGGTTTTTCCCCTCTTTGTGGTGATCAGTCGAAAATCAATAAATTGATTTTCCTTGTTTTTTATTCGGTGCTCTCTGCCAACCCGGCAAGGGTATAAGGTTTGTCATCAATCTCACAGGCCGCCCGGCGGCCTGTTTTTTCCTCTTTGCAAAACCGTGTGCCGCCGGCGGCTTGAGGCGCGACACGCAGCGCTTTTGTTATCCGCAGCGCTGAGCGACACATTACTTTCATCATTCTCTGGCAGGCTACTGCCATTCCTTTTTTTCGTTATCAGGCACTCCATGACGTCACTCTCTCCACGGGACATCGAGGCGCGCTACCGCTTCGCGCGTGAGATCGCCCGCGCCGCCGCCGATCTCGCCTTCAGCTTTTACCAACGCCGGCAAAGCCTGGCCGTCGAGTTTAAACAGGGCCTGCAGGACGTGGTCAGCGAGGCCGACCGCCGCGTCGAGGCGCTGATCCGCCGCATGATTAACCGGCGGTTTCCCCTGGATGGGTTTCTCGGCGAAGAGAGCGGCGGCACCAACGATAGCGCGGCCTGCCTTTGGGTCGTCGATCCGATCGACGGCACCGCCTGCTTCCTGAACGGGCTGCATACCTGGTGTATCGCGATAAGCGTGGTGATCGACGGTGAGCCGACGATCGGCGTGGTTTACGATCCCAATCACCGCGAGATGTTCCGCGCCTGCCGCGGCCAAGGCGCTTTCCTCAACGGGGAACCGATCGGCGTGCATGCCGGGCGCAGCGTCGCGGATGGCGTGATGGGCGTCGGGATATCACCTCGCGCCTCGGCGGCGGAATTCAGCGGTTTTCTCTGTCGCCTGCTGCAGGCGGGCGGCATGTTTGTGCGCAGCGGCTCCGGCGCGTTGATGACCGCCCAGGTGGCCGCCGGTCGGCTGCTGGGCTATTACGAACCGCATATGAACGCCTGGGACAGCCTGCCTGGACTGGTGCTGACGCGCGAAGCCGGCGGCGTGGCGAATGACTTTATGCATCACAACGGGCTGCGGCGCGGCAACCCGCTGCTGCTGGCCAACGCGGCGCTCTATCCGCAATTGGCCGAGCTGATTCAAACGCCGGGCTTGATCGGCTCGACGTGCCCTATCGCGCGTGAGATGGCCGGATAAAGCGCGCGCAGCCGCCGCTCGACCCGATCGACCGCATCGTGCGCGGCGGCGATGGTTACCGCCGGCGACACCCGGCAGTGGAAGTTGACGATGATGCCGCCGTCGGTTCTGCGCGCCCGGATGTTGTGCACGTCTTGCACCTTATCCCCCTGCTCCAGCGCCGACTGCAAAATCAGCCGGATATCGGCCAGCTCGGCGGCGGAAACATCCTCGCTGGCCAGCCAGTGCGGCGTCTGCGGCTCCAGATGGGTCTCTATCTCGGTGTCCTCGCCGATCGCCTGACGCAGGATCCCTTCTATCTCCGTGGCAATATCATGCGCCTGCGCCACGCTGGCGTTGGCCGGCACCGCCAGATCCATGCCGATCGCCATGTGCGTCGGCAACTGCTGCAAGGTGACGTTCTGCACCTGCGCGCCGTGATTGGCGGCGATCGCCCGAATGCGCGTCGCCATGTCTTCGTCGCTGCGGGTCTGCGGCACCGCGATGACGGTAAACTCCGCCTTGGCATACTGCTGCCGCAGCCGTTCGACGATTTCTCGCTTCAACGCATCGATGCGCTCCAGCGGCAAGGTGCGGCACACCGCCACCGTGATCTCGACAAACAGTACGGCGCCGGCGTTGCGAATACGCACGCTGTCGCAGGCCAGCACCGCCGGGAAGCTGTCCAGCGTGGCGCGAATCGCCTCGGTGGCCCCGGCGGGCGCAGCATCCATCAGCGAGTCGAAGGAACGTTTACCCAGTTTGATTGCCGCGACAAAGATAAAACCGGCGACGATCAGCGCGGCGATGGCGTCCGCACGGCCAAAGCCCAGCAGCACAAACACCATGCCCAGCAGCACCACGCCGGACGAAAGCATGTCGGAGAAGAAATGCAGCGCATCCGCCTCCAGCGCCGCGCTGTCGGTCGCCTTGGCGACGCGGTTGAGCGCCCGCACGCGGAAAAAATCGACGCAGATGGAAATCAGCAGCACCGCGATCACCACCGGCGCCGCGACTATCTCATGCGGTTGTCCGAGCAGGCTGCCGCCCGCCTCGTAGACGATCCAACCGGCGGCGCCGAGCAACAGCAACACCTCGAACAGCGCCGCCAGGTTTTCCACCTTGCCGTGGCCGAAGTGGTGATCGTCATCAGCGGGTTTATCGCTGATGCGCACCGCCAGCCAGGTGATGCTGGTGGCGATAAAATCGGTGAAAGAGTGGATCCCTTCGGATATCAGGCCAATACTGCCGGTAAAAATGCCGGCGACGAATTTGCCCGTGGCCAGCAACCCGCTGGCGATCATCGAGTTTCTGGCCACGGCCTGTTTTTCATTTTGCATTATGCTGCTCACATTCGGACGGTGATTTATTTTTTTACTTTAGAGGATAATTGCCAGACAAAGGCGATCAGCAGCATACTGCCAGAGAAAGTCAGCATGAGGCTAGTCAGAAAATTGGATTTTCCGGTGGAATAAAAATAAATCTCATTCACACCCACCGAAATCATTAAAATGGCGTAGAGCAATCCCAGAATAAGAATCGTCATTATTATCAACTCCCGTATCAGGCCGCGCGTTCAGCGCGCCGCTAAATCCTCCCCATAATAAATAGCGGTTATGGGGAGGATGCATCTAGGCGGATCTTTAGCGTTCATCAATCATCCCATTTGGTGCTCATATAGGCCGCCAACAGGCCCAGTGAGCTGATCATTGCCAGGAATCCCATAAAAATAGTCATGTTTCCCATTGTTTTGTCCTCAGGTTAAATGTTATCGATAAAATCCCCTTGCGTTAAATATCGGGGTTGGTAGGTATCCATGGTTTTTTAACGTCCTCCTCTTTTTTCAACATTCCCGCGCTTTCAAGCGCGGAACCCGTTTAAATTCCCAGGACGTGCTGGGCAATTTTGAAATAGATAATCAGGCCGGTGCCGTCGATAAAGGTGGCGATAAACGGCGCCGACACCACCGCCGGATCGATACCGAGCCGTTTCAGCAGCATCGGGATGATCGACGAAACAATGGCGCTCCATACGGTGATCGCCACCAGCGACAGGCTGAGCACCAGCGTCACCTCCATGCCGACGCCCATGATCCAGGCGCGCACCCAGGCCGCCAGACCAATGGTGACGGCGATCAGTAGCGAGGTCGTGACCTCTTTGCGGATCACCGCGCCCAGATTGCGCAGGCTGACTTCGCCCAGCGCCATGGCGCGCACCAGCGTCGAGGTGATCTGGGTGCCGCTGTTGCCGCCGGTGCCGATCAGCAGCGGGATGAAGAACGCCAGCGCAATCGCCGCTTCGAGCTGATCTTCAAACGCTTTCAGCACGTTGCCGGTGTATGCTTCGGCCACGAACAGCATCAGCAGCCACACCGAGCGTTTGCGCCACAGCGCCCACGGGCTGGTCTCCAGATAAGGCTTGTCCAGCGGCAGGCTCGCGCCCTGACGCTGCGCGTCTTCGGTGTTTTCATCTTCGACCAGCCGAGCGATCTCGCGCTCGCCCAGCACGCCGACCAGCGTGTTGTTGGCCACGACCGGCACCACGTCCAAACCGCCTTTGCCCAGCAGATGCGCCACGTCGTTGCGATCGTCATCGGGTGAAACCTGGAAATAGCTGTAATCCATCATTACGCCGACCGCTTTATCCTGTTCTTCGCACTGCAGCAGTTTTTTCACCGACAGCGTGCCGCGCAAATGATAATCGTCCGCGGTAATAAAGACCCGGGTAGGAATTTCGTCCGTTTTTAGCTGTGAAAGTAAATATTCCCGGGCATGCGTGACCGTCATCGTCGCGGGAACGGTAATAAAATCGGCGTTCATATAACCGGCGACCGAAGTTTCATCGAGCGTTTCAGTCGCGCGCAGCGCCGGAGAAGAAGAGTATTGATGTGACTTGATCATTTTGTCAGTCCCTATTTCTGTTGTGAACTTCAACAGCGAATCGCATAGGGGCGTAACCACAGAGGGAGTGCAGACTGCCTATCTCCGCGTCCAGGTTTTAGCACTATACAACGTATCCGAATTGTTGCTCGGAAGTTACTTTGGGCTGAACCTTAATCCGATAAAGCCTGTCTTAACCTTGGGCATCTCTCGATGTCGTCAGATCAGTAACCTGTGTTTGTATAGGAGCCTCGCCAAACGAGATACTGCATATAAACTACCGGCGCAGTATAGGCGTTGTTTTATCCGGCGGGAAGAAAAGATTGCCCGTCGTTTATGGAGTATTTAGGATATTTTTATTAAACGCGAATCTATAAAAACGGCTGATATAAATCAGCCGTTTTTATATTTATCAGTGCGTGAGAATGTAGACGTTTTTATCGTATAGGGCGCCCTGTCGGGTGAAGTCAATCCCCTTGACGTAGGGTTTGATGAGCGTGGCGTTGGCTTCGTAGTACACCGGCGCGACCGGCGTATCGACGGCCAGCACCGCCTCGGCCTGCTGAAAATACTGCTGCACCTGCTGCGGTGTCGGCGCCGCCGTCGCCTGATGCAGAATGCGATCGTATTCCGGGTTGCGGTATTTGGGGCTGTTCTCGCTGCTGTCGGCGCGGAACACATTCAGGAAGGTAGAAGGATCGTCGTAATCCGCCAGCCAGCGGGTAAAGGCTACGCTGTACTGGCCGCGGTTGATATTATCCAGCGTCACTTTACGCTCCTGACTTTGCAAGCCGGCCTCCACCCCGAGGTTCTTTTTCCACATGGCGGCGGCGGCGATGACGATCTTCTTGATGGTGGCGTCATTGCTGTACAACACGGTAAAGCGCAGCGGATGCTCGGCGTTGAAACCGGCCTCCGCCAACAACTTTTTCGCCTGGGCGTGGCGTTGTTCCGGCGTCAAACCGGCCGCTGCGCCGGCCTGCAGGCGATAGCCGCCCGCCCCCGTTGGGGTAAAGGTCCAGGCCGGCTGCTGGCCGTATCCCAGCACCTTGCCGGCGATAATCTCTTTGTCCAGCGCCAGGTTCAGCGCCTGGCGCACCCGCACGTCGTTAAACGGCGTCTGCCGGTTATTGAAGGCAAAATAGCTGGTGGAGAGCAGCGGATAGGTCACCAACTGTTGATCCCCGAGCGTTTTTTTCAGCTGCTGATACAGTTCCGGCGGCGTGGTATAGCCCAATTCCACCTCGCCGGCGCGGAAACGCGCCACCTCCGGGAACCCCTGGATCGGCAGGAAGGTCACCTTGCTGAGCACGGTGTTGGCGTTATCCCAATACAGCGGATTGCGTTCCACCACCACTTTTTCGTTCACCACCCACTCGCTGAGGCGAAACGCGCCGTTGCCGACAAAATGCGCCGGTTGAGTCCAGTTTTTGCCATATTGCTCAACCACCTTGCGGTTGACCGGCAGAACCGGAAAATGCACCAGTTGTTTGAGCAGGTAGGCGTTGGGCTCAGACAGCGTCACCTGCAAGGTGTGCGCGTCCAGCGCTTTAACGCCCAGCTCGCTCGGCGGTTTGCTGCCGGCGTTGATCGCCGCCGCATTCAGCACATAGGCCGAGGCCAGATAGCTGCCGTAAGGCGACGCGGTTTTCGGATCGGTGAGGCGCCGCCAGCTGTAAACGAAATCGTCGGCGGTCACCGGATCGCCGTTCGACCATTTGGCCTGCGGCCGCAGATGGAAAGTCCAGACGTTGCCCTGGTGCTCCCATTTCTGCGCCAGCGCCGGGATCACTTCGCCCTCTTTTCCGACTCGCAGCAGACCTTCGAACAGATCGTTGAAGATGTAGAACTCCACATTGCTCTCGGCCAGGTTCGGATCCAGCGTCGCCGGTTCATACCCGTTGGCGCGCACCAATTCCTGTACCGGCGCCAGTTTAGCGCCCGCCGGCACCTCCGCCGCCTGAGCGATCGTTGCGTTTAAAGCCAGGAGGATTAAACCAGCCAGTTTCTTGCCATTGAATGAATATTTCACGTCGATATCCCTGATGAGTGTTTTATCGCGTTCAATATGCAATGTGGCAGTGGAATACATTAAATCATTAATCGCTATGAGTCATAACCAAAAGCGGTGTTGAATTTCTTTCATTATCAAGAAAGTACTGGATAAAGGATGACGATAAGCAACAGCGCGGGTGCAAGGGCCGGCATGGCCGAACCAACATCTTGAAAGCAGGGAGAGAAATAATGCGGGCAATCAGTACAGATTATTCCAGCCGAAGCTTAACGTATCCTTAGGGCAATTCATTTTGTGAGCGATCGTCAAAAATAATTTAATACGAATCGTTTTCACTATCATTATGGATGTTCTTGGCTAAAATCGGGCTGCTTGCGCTTGCCAGGCGATATTCGTTTTCCTCATTCGAACGCTAAAAAGGATAACTGCATGAAGCTGCGTATTTCATCCCTCGGCCCCGTGGCCCTGCTCGCCTCCTCGATGATGCTGGCCTTCGGCGCTCAGGCGGCCCCCGCCGACCAGGGCATCGTTATTTACAACGCCCAGCACGAAAATCTGGTGAAATCCTGGGTCGACGGTTTTACCAAAGACACCGGCATCAAAGTCACGCTGCGCAACGGCGGCGACAGCGAACTGGGCAATCAGCTGGTGCAGGAAGGCAGCGCCTCGCCTGCCGACGTGTTCCTGACGGAAAACTCCCCGGCGATGGTGTTGGTGGATAACGCCAAGCTGTTCGCCCCGCTCGACGCCGCCACGCTGGCCCAGGTAGAGCCGCAATATCGCCCAAGCCACGGCCGCTGGATCGGCATCGCCGCCCGCTCTACCGTATTCGTCTATAACCCAGCCAAGCTGACCGACGCGCAGTTGCCGAAGTCGCTGCTGGATTTGGCCAAGCCGGAATGGAAAGGCCGCTGGGCCGCTTCGCCATCGGGCGCCGATTTCCAGGCGATCGTCAGCGCGCTGCTGGCGCTGAAAGGCGAGAAAGCAACGCTGGACTGGCTGAAAGCGATGAAAACCAACTTTACCGCCTATAAAGGCAACAGCACGGTGATGAAAGCGGTCAATGCCGGCCAGATCGACAGCGGCGTGATCTATCATTACTACCCGTTCGTCGACGGCGCTAAAACCGGCGAGAACAGCAAAAACATCAAGCTGTACTACTTCAAACATCAGGATCCGGGCGCATTCGTCAGCATCTCCGGCGGCGGCGTGCTGGCTTCCAGCAAGCATCAGCAGCAGGCGCAGGCGTTCATCAAGTGGATCACCGGCAAACAGGGCCAGGAGATCCTGCGCACCAACAATGCCTTCGAATACGCCGTCGGCGTCGGTGCGGCCTCCAACCCGAAACTGGTGCCGCTGAAAGATCTGGACGCGCCGAAGGTAGATGCCGCGCAGTTGAACAGTAAGAAAGTTGTCGAACTGATGACCGAGGCCGGCCTGCTGTAAGGCCCGCCGGCAAACCGAGAGTTTTTGATCGTTATGTCAAACCTGAGTACCCACGCCGCGCAGACCGCGCGGCGTTATTCCACTATCCCTCGTCACCTGCGGCCGGGGCCGATCGTGGTGGCCTGCGCCGTGTTGCTGTCGTTGCTGGCGCTGCTGCCGCTGGGATTCGTTATCGGCGTGGCGTTTGAAACCGGCTGGCAAACGGTCAAAGCTCTGGTTTTCCGCCCGCTCGTGGCGGAACTGCTGTTGAATACCCTGCTGTTGGTGGTGCTGACGCTGCCGATCTGCGCCGTGCTGGGGGTGGCCCTGGCCTGGTTGACCGAACGCACCACGCTGCCGGGCCGCCGTCTCTGGGCGGTATTGGCGACCGCGCCGCTGGCGGTGCCGGCCTTTGTGCAAAGCTATGCCTGGATCAGTCTGGTGCCGTCGATGCACGGCCTGGGCGCCGGCGTTTTCATCTCGGTGCTCGCCTATTTTCCGTTTATCTACCTGCCGGCCGCCGCGGTCTTGCGCCGTCTGGATCCCGGTATCGAAGACGTCGCCACCTCGCTCGGCTCCCGGCCGCCGGCGGTGTTTTTCCGCGTGGTGTTGCCGCAGCTGAAGCTGGCGGTCTGGGGCGGTTCGCTGCTGATCGCGCTGCACCTGCTGGCGGAGTACGGCCTGTACGCCATGATCCGTTTCGATACCTTCACCACCGCCATCTTCGATCAGTTCCAGTCGACCTTCAACGGCCCGGCGGCCAACATGCTGGCCGGCGTATTGGTGCTGTGCTGCCTGGGGCTGCTGTTGCTTGAGGCGATAAGCCGCGGCCGCGCCCGCTATGCCCGCGTCGGTTCCGGCAGCGCCCGCAGCCAAACGCCGCGTCGCCTCTCAGCGCCGCTCGCCGCGCTGGCGCTGCTGCTGCCTATCGCGCTGACCGCGCTGGCGCTGGGCGTGCCTTTCATCACCCTGGTCCGCTGGCTATGGCTGGGCGGCCTCGACGTATGGCGCAACGCCGATCTGTGGCCCGCGCTGTGGCAAACGCTGTCGCTGTCCGCCTCTGGCGCGCTGCTGATTACGCTGTGCGCCATTCCGATGGCCTGGCTGTCGGTGCGCTATCCGGCCCGCCTGTACCGGGTGCTGGAAGGCTGCAACTACGTGACCAGTTCGCTGCCCGGCATCGTGGTGGCGCTGGCGCTGGTGACCATCACCATTCACAGCTTCCGGCCGATTTACCAAACCGAGATCACCCTGCTGCTGGCGTATCTGCTGATGTTTATGCCGCGAGCGTTGATCAACCTGCGCGCCGGCATCGCGCAGGCGCCGGTGGAATTGGAAAACGTGGCGCGCAGCCTGGGCAAGTCGCCGGCGCAGGCGCTGTGGAGCACCACGTTGCGGCTGGCGGCACCGGGCGCCGCCGCAGGCGCCGCGCTGGTGTTCCTGGCGATCGCCAATGAATTGACCGCCACGCTGCTGCTGGCGCCGAACGGCACCCGCACGCTGGCCACCGGTTTCTGGGCGCTGACCAGCGAGATAGACTATGTCGCCGCCGCGCCTTATGCGCTGATTATGGTGGCGCTGTCGCTGCCGCTCACCTGGCTTCTTTACTCTCAATCTAAACGTACGGCGGGACTATGAGCACGCTCGAACTGCACGGTATCGGAAAATCTTACAATGCCATCAGGGTGCTGGAACACATCGACCTGCAGGTTGCCGCCGGCAGCCGCACGGCGATCGTCGGCCCTTCCGGCTCCGGCAAAACCACCCTGCTGCGCATCATCGCCGGTTTTGAAATCCCCGACGGCGGACAAATTCTGCTGCAGGGGCAAGCGATGGGCAACGGCGGCGGCTGGGTGCCGGCGCACCTGCGTGGCATCGGCTTCGTCCCGCAGGATGGCGCGCTGTTCCCGCATTTTACCGTCGCCGGCAACATCGGTTTTGGCCTCAAAGGCAGCAAGCGCGAGAAACAGCGTCGCATCGAGGCGCTGATGGAGATGGTGGCGCTGGATCGTCGCCTGGCCGCCCTGTGGCCGCACGAGCTGTCCGGCGGACAGCAACAGCGGGTCGCATTGGCGCGCGCCTTGTCGCAGCAACCGCGGCTGATGTTACTGGATGAGCCGTTCTCGGCGCTGGATACCGGCCTGCGCGCCGCCACCCGCAAAGCGGTGGCCGAACTGCTGACGGAGGCCAAAGTCGCGTCGATCCTGGTCACCCACGATCAGAGCGAGGCGCTGTCGTTCGCCGATCAGGTGGCGGTCATGCGCAACGGTAGGCTGGCGCAGGTGGGCGCGCCGCAGGATCTTTATCTGCGCCCGGTCGATGAACCGACCGCCAGTTTCCTTGGCGAAACGCTGGTGCTGACCGCCGAGCTGGCGCACGGCTGGGCCGACTGCGCACTGGGGCGCATCGCCGTCGACGATCGCCAACGCAGCGGCTCGGCGCGCATCATGCTGCGTCCGGAGCAGATTCAAATCGGTTTGTCCGATCCGGCGCAGCGCGGCCAGGCGGTGATCACCGGCATCGATTTCGCCGGCTTCGTCTCCACCCTCAATCTGCAAATGGCCGCCGACGGCGCGCAGCTCGAGATCAAAACCGTCAGCCGCGAAGGCCTGCGGCCCGGGGCGCAGGTCAGTCTCAACGTGATGGGGCAAGCGCATATTTTCACCGGCTGAGAGTGTGGGAGCGACCCTTGACGTTCCCCTCGCCACCGCGCATTATCAATGGCATGAATCGCATCGCGCACGCCCTCACCACCACCACCGCAACCGCCACGCAATGGCGGGCTGCACGGGTGCGCAACAGCTAACGACGTATCCCCAAGCCCCGCCAGCCATGGCCGGGGTTTTTTATTTCTCCGTGCCCGCCGGCAATTTCATTACGGAGAAGACCTATGCCAACTATCCCCGCACCACGCAGCGCCCTGCTGGTTATCGACATGCAAGTCGGCCTGTTCGCCTCGCCGGACGATCCGCCGTTCGCCGCCGAAACCCTTCTGGCGAAGACCCATGCGTTGATACGCGCCGCACGCGTGGCGAATGCGCTCGTGGTGTTTATTCGCCACACCGGCCCGGCAGGTTCACCTATCGCCGTAAACAGTCCACTGTGGCAAGTTCACCCCGATCTCGACACCGATGCGCAAGCCGACTGGTTCATCGATAAAACCCATCCCAGCTGTTTTTACCGGACTGGCCTGGCGGAGCGGCTTAAGCAAGCCGGCATCGGTCGGTTGGTGATTTCGGGAATGAAAACGCAATACTGCGTAGACACCGCGTGTCGGCGCGGCGCGGAGTTGGGATTTGACCTGGTGTTGGCCGCCGATGCCCATAGCTGTTCGGACACGGCGGCGCTCGGCGCCGACGCCATTATTCGTCACCATAACCAGACCCTGTCGGGGCCGTTCGTGACGCTGGCGCTGGCGGAAGAGGTGAAATTCTAAAACACGCGCGACTTGGCTTGTCAGGCCGGGCCAACGCCCGGCCTCCTCAGCGGCAAACCTTGTCGCGGCGCGGCTTTTTCGGCGCCAGCAGATACTCCACCACGCTTTCGTCGACGCAGCTGTCGATGCCGTTCAGCGCCAACGTATGTCCGTCGCGTTCGCGGGTGATCAGCGGGCTTTTAAAGGCGGCGGCCATCACCTGGGCATTGCGGTACGGCGTGGTTGGATCGTAGCGCTGGGCGACGAACAGCAGCGGCGGCAGCGCGGCGGACGCCACCGGCATGTGCGGCCGATCTTTGCCGCGGTACGGCCACAGATCGCACATTTCCAGCGGATACTCGTGCAGCGGCAGATAGTGGGCATATAAAGCGGCGGTATTGATCTCCTGCCGCTGCCTGCGCAACAGCTGCGGATCGGCCGTTGGGTTGGCGACGTCGGCGCAGGTGATGACGTTCAGGGCATCATCGGCATCCGGAGAATAGCTTTCGTCGATCAGATCGGAAACCTGTTGCCCGGCGATGCCGGCATCGAGCTGGCGCAGTACGGTGGCCAGTTCATGCCAGCGCTCCGGCCACAACAGCAGCGAACGCGTCACCGTCAGCACATCGTCGGCGGAGATTTCATAGCCCGCCGCAGTGACGAACGGCTGCTCATGCAGCTTGCGCAGCAAAGCGTGATAACGCTGAAGCGCCTGATTGGCGCCGCCGCCAAGCTGGCAGCTGTCGGTTTTTCCGCAATAGGCGGCGAAACGCAGGAAACTTTGCTGGAAGCCTCGCTCCTGATTCATGCGCTGGGTGAAATCGTCCTCCGCCAGATCCACCACCCCGTCCAGCACCAGCGCGCGCGTTTTCTTCGGAAAACGTTCGGCATACAGCGCCGCCACCTTGGTGCCGTAAGAGTACGCCACCGCCGTCAGCCCCGGTTCGCCCAGCGCATGGCGGATCGCGTTCAGATCGTTGACCGCCTCGTCGGTGCCGATGTGTTGCAGCACGTCCGCGCCGGTCTGTTTGATGCAGGCGGCGATCAGGGTGCGCGTCTGGTTCTCCGCGCCGGCCACGTCGTTGTCGTCCGGTTCAGGGAGTTCGTCACCTTCGGCCACCTGGCAGGAAATTTTTGGCGTCGATTGACCGACGCCGCGCGGATCGTAACCGATGATGTCGTAGGATTTACGCAGTTTGGCGACGTGGGCGTCGTTGCCGAGATAAGGATTGATCCCCTGCAGGCCCGGCCCGCCGCTGATCACCACGACGCTGCCCTTTTTCGGCCCGGTGGCGGGCAGCAGGGTCAGCGCCAGACGCACGGTCGGTTCCCCCGCCTGCGCCGAATGGGCGGGAGGCGTAGCGTAAGCCAACGGCACGTCGAGGTAGCCGCAGCGCAGCCCCGCCGGCGGCGCTTCATCGAACCAACGCTGAAAGCCGCTGTTGAGACAAGATTGCCAACGAACGCCGTTCTCGGGTGCCGCGCCGTGAGCCGCAGGTTTGGCCTGGGCGGGCAACGCGGCGGCGGTCGCGGCGAGCAGCGCCAGAATACGCAGTACTGACATGGGGAGTCCTTTCAACTCAACGAATCGGTCAAAGGGTAACGATACTCGGTTAAACCGCTAGCCAATAGAACATAAAAAAACGCGCGGGTGAAGCCGACGCCGTGCGTATGGAAAGACTTTTCTTTGCTCGGATTGATCTTATAACGCACAGAATGCTGCAAAAAACGCCGTTCACCTGCTAGGCTTAGAGTTCGTTAACCCACAAGGAACAGGAGAGCAGCATGTTTGGTAAAGCGGAAGACAAAGCCAATGAAGCCGCAGGCGCGGTAGAAGAAGCGTTCGGTAAAGCCGTCGATTCGCCGGAGCATCAGGTGCGCGGCGCGGCGCGCAAGTACGCCTCCCAGGCCAGCTATGCCGCCCGTGATGCAGCGGACAGCGTAAGAACGCAGGTGGAAGCCAACCCGCTGGCCGGCGTGGCCGTTGCGGCGGCAGTCGGCATCGTTTTCGGCTTCCTGCTGGGACGCAAATAAGCGGCGAATGCGCCGTTCGACAATAGGCCCGTTACGGGCCTTTTTTTCGCCCTTTTCTGCGCCGGCGCCGTTGTGCGTGCAAACTTTCATCTATCACAACCATCGCTTAAAAAAACCAACGCCTTCAACTACGATTAGTTTGTGACCAGAGCAAGGCTCTGCGATCCGACGGATAACCCTATGAGGATTATCATCATTATCCATGCTGTTTAAGCCGCTCTCCTTCACGCGGCTAAGAAAGGTTGATTATGGCTCGCACCACCCCTATCGAACGTTACCGCAATATCGGCATCTCCGCGCATATCGATGCCGGCAAGACCACCACCACCGAGCGGATTCTGTTTTACACCGGGGTCAGCCACAAGCTGGGCGAAGTGCATGACGGCGCGGCGACCATGGACTGGATGGCGCAGGAACAAGAGCGCGGCATCACCATCACCTCGGCGGCCACTACCTGCTTCTGGAACGGCATGCAGCATAATTATCCGCAGCACCGCATCAATATCATCGACACCCCCGGGCACGTCGATTTCACCATTGAAGTGGAGCGCTCGATGCGCGTGCTGGACGGCGCCGTCATGGTCTATGACTCGGTGGGCGGCGTCCAGCCGCAGTCGGAAACCGTCTGGCGCCAGGCCAACAAATACAAAGTGCCGCGGCTGGCGTTCGTCAACAAGATGGACCGCATCGGCGCGGATTTTTTCCGCGTGCGCAAAATGATGATCGAGCGCCTCAAAGCCAACCCGGTGCCGATCGTTATTCCTATCGGCGCCGAAGACCGCTTCAGCGGCGTGGTGGATCTGGTGCGGATGAAAGCCATTCTGTGGGACGAAGCCTCGCAGGGCATGAACTTCAGCTTCGAAGAGATCCCGGCCGACCTGCGCGAATCGGCGCAGGAGTGGCGTGAAAACATGATTGAAGCGGCCGCCGAAGCGTCGGAAGAACTGATGGAGAAATACCTCAATCAGGTGCCGCTGAGCGAAGAGGAGATCGTTCACGGGCTGCGGGTGCGCACCGTCGCCGGCGAAATCCAGCCGATGCTGTGCGGATCGGCGTTCCGCAACAAAGGCGTGCAGCGCATGCTGGACGCGGTGATCGAGCTGATGCCCTCGCCGCTCGACGTGCCGCCGATGGAGGGCCACGGCGAACACGATGAAATCATCACTCGCAAAGCCGACGACAACGAAAAATTCTCGGCTCTGGCGTTTAAGCTGATGACCGACCCGTTCGTCGGCCAACTCACCTTTGTGCGCGTCTACTCCGGGGTGCTGGCCAAAGGCAGCAGCGTTTATAACCCAATCAAGGGCAAAAAGGAGCGTATCGGCCGCATCGTGCAGATGCACGCCAACGATCGTAAGGACATCGACGAACTGCACGCCGGCGACATTGCCGCCTGCGTCGGCCTGAAGGACGTCACCACCGGCGATACGCTGTGCGATCCCGGCGCCATCATTACGCTGGAGCGCATGACCTTCCCCGAGCCGGTGATCGCCCAGGCGATCGAGCCGAAGACCAAGGGCGATCAGGAGAAAATGGGCATCGCGCTGCAGCGGCTCTCTTCGGAAGATCCGTCGTTCCGCGTGCGCACCGATGAAGAATCCGGCCAAACCATTATCTACGGCATGGGCGAGCTGCACCTGGAGATTATCGTCGATCGCATGCGCCGCGAGTTCGGGGTGGAGACCACCACCGGCAAACCGCAGGTGTCTTACCGCGAAACCATCCGCAAACGGGTGGCCGACGTGGAAGGCAAGTTCGTGCGCCAATCCGGCGGTAAAGGGCAATACGGCCACGTGGTGCTGACCGTCGAGCCGAACGAACCCGGCAAAGGCTTCGAGTTCTTCGATGAGATCAAGGGCGGCGTCATTCCCGGCGAGTTTATCCCGGCGGTGAAAAAAGGCGTGCTCGAGGCGCTGAATAACGGCGTGCTGGCCGGTTATCAGGTGGTGGACGTCAAGGTGCACCTGACCTTCGGTTCTTACCATGACGTCGACTCGTCGGAACAGGCGTTCCGCATGGCGGCGATCTTCGGCTTCAAGGACGCCTGCCGCCTGGCGGATCCGGTGATCCTCGAGCCGATCATGTCGGTGGAAGTGGAAACGCCGGAGGATTATGCCGGCAACGTGATGGGCGATCTCTCCTCACGCCGCGGTCTGGTGCAGGGCATGGAAGAGATCCCGGGCGGCGGCGGCAAGGAAATTCGCGCCAAGGTGCCGCTGTCCGAGATGTTCGGCTACTCGACCACCCTGCGTTCGATGTCGCAGGGCCGCGCCACCTACACCATGGAATTCAGCCACTACGCCGAAGCGCCGCGCAACGTGGCCGAAGAGATCATTCACCACAGCAAGCGTTAACCCTTACGCCCGCCGCCACGGCGGGCGTCACCTCGGCTTGTCCTCCAGTGCCACCACCACTGGCTGCGGTTTGATGCGCATGGCGTACACCACGCCGGCGATCAGACAGACGATGCCCGCCAGCGTCAGCAGCGGCGGCCAGGCCTGGCGCAACAGAAAGGTATACGCCAGCCCCGCCAGAATTTCGAACACGATGAGCGGCCCCACCAACACCGTCGGCAGCCGCTGGCTGGCTTCGTTCCAGCACAGCGCCCCCAGCCAGGAGCAGAACACGCCGATGATCAGCATCAGAGGGATAAACACCTCAGGGCGCGGGCCGAACGGCAAGGCGAACGCCGGCTCGCTCAACGCCAACTGACCGCAGACCGCCAGATAGCCCAGCAGCGCCAGCGGCAGCGTCACCAGCCCTTGGGCCGTGGCCCAGGTGGCCGGACGCTGCGTCGGGTTCTCCCGCAGCCAGCGTGAATTTCGCAGCGGGAACCAGGTCCAGCACGCCACCGCCAACACGGCCAGCCCAAGACCGCTGAGATAGCGCCAGCCGTCGATCGGCACCGCATTGCCGCGCAGCTCGGCGACGTTCACGCACGCCAATCCACAGACGATCAACAGCAGTGCGGGCGCCAGTTTGCCCCAGGCCAGGCGCCCGTCGTGCCGGCCGTAAAACAGATTGGCGCAAATGGCGATCACGACCGGCAAGGTGCCGATGATCATGGTCGACACCGGCGCACCGGTGCGCTGAATGGCGCTGGCCAGGCACAGGTAGTACAGCAGATTGCCGATAGCCGTCAGCTTGAGCGCTTCCCACCAATCCTGGCGCCGCAGCTTATGCAGGCGGCGGCGATCGAACCACGCCAGCGGCAAGGCGATCAGCCCAAAGGCCAGATAGCGCCCGGTGGACTGCAGCGCGGCGGGATAGTCCGGCACCAGCAACGGACCGACGAAAATCAATCCCCACATCAGCCCGGCGGCCAGGGCAAATACAACGCCAATGAACATAACGACTCCGACAAACGGTCGGTGCGGCCAACCCGCCCGACAAGACAGCGGCAGAGTAACGAAAACGCGGGGAGGAATTATTGTAGCAGGTTGCTGTTTTAGCCCAATTTCACCTGTTTCTGGAAACGCACTGGCGTGACGCCGTAACGGTTGGCGAAGGCGCGCGTCAGGTGCGCCTGATCGGTCAGCCCCGCCGCCGCCGCCACCTGTGCGGCGGGCATGCCGCGCTCCAGCATGCGTTTGGCCTGCGACAGCCGGATCGCCATCAGCATCTGCTGCGGCGAGACGTGATATTCGGCCTTGAACTTGCGCAGGAAATGGTACGGGCTGAGCGACACCAGCTCGGCCAGTTGGTGGAGCGTTATGGCCTCGGCGAAGTTATCGTGCAGGTAGCTTTTCACCACCTCGAAACGGTGCGCCGCCTCGGCTTTCTCCCGGCGCCCGGTGCGGATGTGCGGTTGCAGCAACGCCACCGCTTCCAACAGCAGGCCGTCGAGCGTAAGCGGATCGTCGGTTTGCCACAGCGCGGCGAGAATGGCGGACAGGCGCTGCGCCGCCCGCGGATCGTGGCGCACCGCATCGGTGAACCACTGGCTCCGATCGCCGGACAGCTGCTCCAGCGCCTCGGGCGCCAGATAGAGCATGCGGTAACACCAACCGCCCGGCGTTTCGGCTTCGCCGGTATGCAGCTCGTCAGGATTCATCAGCACCAGCGCGCCCGGCGCCGCCAGGTGCTGCGCCCCGCGATAGCGAAAACGCTCCGCCCCGGTGTCCACGGTGCCGATGGCGAAGGCGTCGTGGGTATGCGGCTCGAAGGCATAGCGTTCGATATGCGCCTGATAGAGTTCGACGCCAGGCAGATGCGACAAATGCCGGAACTGCGCGCAGTCCTTCTCGAACGGAAACTGTTGTGGAACCCCTTGCACCCGACCTCCTCATCCGTGCTGACAATCTGCTCAGCATAGCCAAAACATCGCCGGTTGAGTAGCCGCCCTGGTCCTTTCGTGCCCCTCGCCTGGACGATCGGCGCCATTCGGCGTAGGGTTAAAGTCCCTGTCCCTTTCAGACGGGCCGCATCGCGAAGCTCATCGGCCCCTGACACTCCGCAAACAAGAGGCAACAATGTATCCGGATACTCAACTGTATATCGATGGACAATGGCGCAGCGCGCTGGCCGGAAAAACCCTGCCGGTCTCCAACCCCGCTACCGACGAGATCATCGGTCAAGTGGCGCACGCCGCCGCAGAGGATCTCGATCTGGCGCTGGCCGCCACCGAACGCGGGTTTAACGTTTGGCGAAACACCGCCGCACACCAGCGCGCCAACCTGATGCGCAAAGCCGCTGCGCTGCTGCGCGAACGCGCCGACGCCATCGCCGCCATCATGACGCAGGAACAGGGTAAGCCGGTGGCGCAGGCCAAAATCGAAATTCTCAACGCCGCCGACGTGATCGAGTGGTTCGCCGGCGAAGCCACCCGCACCTACGGGCAGATTATTCCGTCCCGCGCTCGCGACGTGCAGCAGCAAACCCTGAAACTGCCGGTCGGCCCGGTGGCCGCCTTCACGCCGTGGAACTTCCCGATCAACCAGATCGTGCGCAAGCTGTCCGCCGCGCTGGCGGCGGGTTGTTCAATCATCGTCAAAGGCCCGGAAGAAACGCCGGCCTCACCGGCTGAGCTGATCAAAGCCTTCGCCGACGCCGGCATTCCGGCCGGGGTGATCGCGTTGGTGTACGGCACCCCGGCGGAAATCTCGGAATACCTGATCCCGCATCCGACCATTCGCAAGATCTCCTTCACCGGCTCCACCCGCGTGGGCAAGCATCTGGCTGCGCTGGCCGGCCAGCATATGAAAAAGGCCACCATGGAGCTGGGCGGCCACGCGCCGGTGCTGATCTTCGACGACGCCGATCTCGACGCGGCGGCCAAAGAGCTGGCGCAATCCAAGTTCCGCAACGCCGGCCAGGTCTGTATCGCCCCGACCCGCTTCCTGATCCAGCAAGGCGTTTATGAAGTCTTCGTGGAGAAATTCACCGCCGCGGTGCGTGAACTCAAGCTCGGCAACGGGCTGGAAGACGGCGTGACGATGGGGCCGATGGTGCTGGGCCGCAGCGTCGACAATATCGAGGCGCTGGTGCAAGACGCTATCGCCGACGGGGCGAAGGCCAGCACCGGCGGCAAACGCGTGGCGGGCAAAGGCAACTTCTTCGAGCCGACGGTGCTGCGTGACGTGCCGCTGAGCGCGCGCGCCATGTCGGAAGAGCCGTTTGGCCCGGTCGCCCTGCTACGCCCGTTCGCCACCTACGACGAGGCGATCGCCGAAGCCAATCGCCTGCCGTACGGGCTGGCCGCCTACGCTTACAGCCGCAACATCGCCACCGTCAATGCGCTGGGGCAAGACGTGGAGAGCGGCATGCTGAGCATCAACCACATCGGTTTCGGCCTGCCGGAAACGCCGTTTGGCGGCGTGAAGGACTCCGGCCACGGCACCGAAGGCGGCAGCGAAGCGATCGAATCCTACCTGGAAACGCGCTTTGTCACCGTCGCCGGCCGTTAATCGCACGTCGGATGAATAGCCAGAAGCCCCGCAATGCGGGGCTTTTTTTTACTCACCGGCCAACTCGAACAGGCGCCGCGCCGCCGGGGTCAGCCCCAACATGTGAATGCAGGCATGCACCATGCCCGGCAACCGTTCACAGCGAACCGCCACACCCGCCTCACGCAGCCGCTGCGCATACAGTTCGGCCTCATCGCGCAGCGGATCATATTCGCAGCTCAGGATAGTGGCCGGCGGCAATCCGCGCAGCGTGGCGGCGTGCAGCGGCTCGGCGCTCGGATCGCGTCGCTGGGCCAGGTACTGCTGCCAACAAAACACCATCGCGTCGCGCGTCAAAAAATGCCCCTCGGCGAATTCGCGATAGCTCTTCGTCGCCATTTCGCGGCTGAGCGCCGGATACAGCAGCAGTTGACGTTCAATGTGCGGGCCGCCGCGATCCCGCGCCAACAGCGCGACCGCCGCCGCCAGATTGCCTCCGGCGCTGTCACCACCCACCGCCAGACGGTCAGCGTCAATCCCTAACTGCGGCGCCTGTTGCGCCGCCCAACAGAGCGCCTGATAGACATCTTCCAGCGGCTGTGGAAAAGGAAACTCCGGCGCCAGTCGATAATCGACCGACAGGATCACCCGATCAGTGGCGTTAGCCAGCGCCTGACAGGGCTGGTCATACAGCGACAGCGAACCGAGGCACCAGCCGCCGCCGTGGGCGAACAGCATCGCCGGTTGTGCGGCAGCGCACCTTTCCCCCGCCGGTAGATAGGCGCGCAGCGCAATCCGGTGCCCATCGGTGGCGACCAGCGTAAAATCCCTGACGCCGCCGCTCGGTTGCGGTGCGCCCTGCAGCAGACGCAAACCGCTTTCCGTGGCCGCCCGCATGTCCGCCAACGACGCGGGTGGCAGCGCGTCGGCCGACGCCGCCAAAAAGGCGGCGATGCGTTCATCAAGCGGCATGTTGCTCTCCCGCCAGGAACGGCGTAATCAGTGCGATAAACGCCTCATGACACTCCTCGGTGATGAAATGGCCGCAGCCGGCGACCGTTTCGCCCCGCAGATCGCGCGCATTACCCCGTAGCGTCGTCAGCGGCGCGTCGCCGGTGGCGTGCTCCGCTCCCACCGTCAACACCGGCATCGTCAACGGCGTGGCGGCGCGCAGCCGGTTCTGGCGAACGGTCTCCGGGATCGCCCGGTAATAGTCGAATCCGGCGCGCAGGCCGCCCGGCGCCGAATAGGCGGCGATATAGACCTCAGCCGCCACCCGATCGCGCCGATAAGACCAGCGGTTGAAGATATAGCCAAGATACTCCCGCTCGCGCCCCTGGGTCAGGGTCTCCGGCAAATCCGCCAGCTGGTTGAACATGAAATGCCACAGGAAGATATTCTCCTCCGGCGCGACGAAAATCGGCGGCGGCGGCGCCAGACCGGGGATCACCGCCTCCGTCAGTACCAGACGCTCCACCGCCTGCGGGAAATCGCTCGCCATGGCGTAACCGATCCACATGCCGATATCGTGGCCGACCAGTTGGTAACGTTGATGGCCCAGCTGCGCCATCATCGCGTGCAACGCCGCACCGATGCTGCCGGTGTCGTAGCCGCCCGCGGGCTTGTCAGAGTCGCCGATGCCCGGCGGATCGACGGCGATCGCCTGAAAACCGGCCGCCGCCAAGGCGCGCATCACATAACGCCAGGTGTACCAGGTTTGCGGCCAGCCGGGGATCAGCAGCACCGGCCGCCCTTCGCCGGCCACCACGCAGTGAAGGCGCCGGCCGTTGACCTGGGTATAGACGTGTTCCGCCGCGAGATCCTGCAACAGGATCTCGTTTTGACTGTGTTTCATGGGGTTAACTCCCTGTGGGGTCAGGCTCAGCGAATGCCGAGCAACGCATTGATCTGCTGAGGATTGACCGGCGCACCGGCGAAGTCATCAAACACTTTGTCGGTGACGCGGATAATGCGATCGCGAATGAAGGCCGCGCCTTCGCGAGCGCCGTCCTGCGGATTTTTCAGGCAGCATTCCCACTCCAGCGTCGCCCAGCCCTGATAGCCATACTGCGTCAAACGGGAGAAAATGCCGTTGAAATCGACCTGGCCGTCGCCCAGCGAGCGGAAACGGCCGGCGCGATCGATCCAGGACTGATAACCGCCGTATATGCCCTGCCGACCGGTCGGATTGAACTCGGCGTCCTTAACGTGGAACATGCCGATAACGTCCTTATAGATATCGATAAACTCCAGATAGTTAAGCTGCTGCAGCACCATGTGGCTCGGATCGAACAACACCCGGCAACGCGGATGGTTGCCGACGCGCTGCAGAAACATCTCAAACGTCACGCCGTCGTGCAGATCCTCACTCGGGTGAATTTCATAACACAGATTGATGCCCTGCTCCTCGCAGGCGTCGAGCACCGGCAGCCAGCGTTTGGCGAGCTCGTTGAACGCGGTGTCAATCAATCCTTCAGGGCGCTGCGGGAACGGGAATAGATAGGGCCAGGCCAGCGAACCGGAAAAGGTGCCCAGTTCGCTGAGCCCCAGCCGCGCCGACGCCTTCACCGCCAGCAGCATTTGCTGCCGTGCCCACTCGTCTCGGGCCTTGGGATCGCCCTGCAGCGCCGGCGGCGCAAAGCTGTCGCACAGCGCATCGTAAGCCGGGTGCACCGCCATCAGCTGGCCGAAGATATGGCTGGTCAGTTCGCTGACCACCAACCCCTGCTCCGCCAACATGCCGGTCAAATCGTCGCAGTAGGTTTGGCTTTCCGCTGCGGTGGCCACGTCGAATAAACGCCGATCCCAGGCCGGGATCTGCAAGGCGGTAAAACCGGTCCGCGCCGCCCACTCGGCAATGGCGGGCAAGCTGTTGAACGGCGCCGCGTCATCGCTGAATTGCGCGAGATGCAGGCTTGGACCTTTGAGGGTTTTCATCGTAAACCCCTATTGGTTGTCGATTGACAAACAATAGGAGCAAAGCGCGGCGACCGCAAGCGAAATTTATAAAGGCATTGGTATTCCCGCCGATTTAAGCGATCCTATGTCGCTGAATGGCAGGTAAATTGGAGCAGCGAATGGCAGGCAGACCGCGCGAGTTCGATCGCGAACAGGCGCTATTGAAGGCGCGAAACTTATTCTGGCGGCAAGGTTACGAAGGCACTTCGATGTCGGATCTGGTGGCGGAGTTGGGCATCGCTTCCGCGCGCATCTACAAAGCGTTCGGCTCCAAAGAGCAGCTGTTTCGCGAGGCGATTGCCTGTTATGAAACCGCCGAAGGGGGCTTCGCCGATCGCGCCTTCGCGACGGAAAGCGGCATTCGCCCGGCGCTCAAACGCCTGCTGGAAGACGCCGTGCGGCTCTATAGTCGGCCCGATCTGCCGCAAGGCTGCATGGTGGTCTCCGCCGCCGCCAGCGTCAGCGCGGAAAACGACGGGCTCAAAGCCTGGCTGGCAGAGCATCGGCTGCAGCGCACGCAGCAGATCGTCGAACGGCTGCGGCAGGCGGTGCAAACCGGCGAATTGCCGGCCGACACCGACGCCGACAGCCTGGGTGACTATTTCGCCGTCTTCCTGCACGGCCTGTCGATTCAGGCGCGTGACGGCGTCACCGAGGCGCGGTTATTGGCGGCGGTAAACGTGGCGCTGACGGCGTTGGGCGACGCTTAATCTTCCGGCAAATCGACAATCACCAGCGTGCCTTCGCTGCCCGGCAACACGCGGTGCGGCACGCCGGCCGCGGCCTGATACAGCTGACCGGCCCGCACCACCACTTCTTCCCCCGCCACCTGCAGCCGCAGGTGGCCGCTGATCACCAGCAACCCTTCGCTGTAATCATGCACTTCATCCGCAATGCTGCGCGCGTCCATGCGCAGCACTTTGATATTGGCCGCACCGACGCGGCCCAGCACGGCAGAGCGCCAGGCCTCAGGCAGTTCGGCCGCCTGCTGGTTTAAATCGAACAGCATCGGAATCCCCCAGGCGCATGAAAAAACGCACTCTAGCCTGATTCTGCGCCGCAGGGAAAGACGCTTTGGTTGCAGGTTATGACCGTTGGTTCTGAGGCGAGACGCGCCGGGTGAACGCTTAAGGCAGCAGCGCCGCGGCCTCCCGATCGGCGATAATCAACAGGTCCGGATGCAGCATCAAAATGCTGGCGGGCACCCCGCTCTCCACCGGCCCGCTGACAATGCGCAGCAAAATGTCCGCTTTGTGCGAACCGTTGACGAGCAGCACCAGCTTTTTGGCGGCCATCACGCTTGCAGGCCCCAGGGTGACGTAATGATCGGGCAACCATTCAGTGCGGCCGCCCACCTCTTTGAGCAAAATGTCCGCCAGATCCGGCCTGGCGGAAACCGGCACCCGACAGGTGCGGTCTTCGAAGGCGGTGGTGCCCGGCAGATTGCCGCAGAAATGCCCGTCCGCTCCGACGCCCATCACGATTGCATCCAGCCCGCCATCTTCGGCGATACGCCGATCGTGCTGCAGGTAGTTGTCCGAATTCAAAACGTGCAGTTGCCGCTCGGGGATCGCCGCCGGGCCAAAGAACATACGGTGCAGATTCTCCATGGTGACGCCATAGCCCGATCGGCCAGCGTAAGGAATTTCATCGAAATTATAGTAATGCGCGTTGGCGAATTCCGCGTGGCCCTTGATGCGCGGAGCCAACAACTCATACATCCGTTTAGGCGTCGAGCCGGCGGTGATAGCCAGATTGACGCGCTGCGGGCGCAGCATGTAACTCAACAACAGGCTGGCGGCCAACTCACTCATTTCCTGGTAATCATTAGCGACGACAAGTTTCATTCCCTTCTCCTTTTTGCAAAAAAAAACCTAACCGCCCATCCGGCCATGTTCGATGCCGGGAGAGAAGTTAGGTTTTGCCTGATCGCGTCAGTAACAATCCGTTTCTTGTCAGGTTATGGCGGCCAGGAATGAAATGCAAACCGCGTTGTGTGATGCAAGCCGCAATTGCGGCGATGCCTTTTTCGCGCCCTATACCGGCACGCGGCGGCTAATCTCCACCACCTGATCGCTGGGCAGGTAGTAATAATCCGTGACGTGCATGCCGTTGCGCACCATCAGCGCGAACAGGTTGCGCTGCCAGGATGGCAACCGATCGTTCGCTTCGCGGCGCACCACGGTCTCGTGCCCGAGATAGTAGGTCGCCTCGTCGAAGTTCAGACCGGATTTCTGCGCCTCGACGTGCTGCAACAGCTGCGGGATGTTAGGCCGCTCCATAAAGCCATAGCTGGCCACGCCGCACCAAAATCCCGGCGACAGCTCGCGCATCACCAACCGTTCAGCATTCGAGACCCGCGGCTCATTGACGATGGCAATGGTGAGCGCCAGCACGTTGGCGTGCAGCGAACCGTTACGCTTGACCTGCCATTTCATCACCGGCGGCGTCCCCTGCAGGCTGCGAGTCAGGAATACCGCGGTGCCCGGCACGCGCGGCACGGATTCGCGGCGGATTTTCTCCAGGAAATCCTCTACCGGCACTGTCGTTTCACCGAGGGTGCGCGCGGCCGCCAGCACCCCGCGATGCCAGACCAGCATCACGGTATAGACCGCGGCGGCCAACAGCAGCGGGATATAACCGCCCTGCAGTACTTTAGTCATGTTGGCCGTCAGGAAGCTCAAATCGACCACGAAGAAACCGCCCGCCACCATCAGGCTGGCGATCGGCCCCCAGCGCCACACCTCGCGCATGGCGACGAACAGCAGGCCGGTGGTCATGATCATGGTCAACGAGACGGCGATGCCGTAGGCGGCGGCCAGATTGTCCGACGATTTAAAGAACACGGTCAGGAACAGCGTCACCACCATCAGCAACCAGTTGATGGCGCCAATGTAGATCTGCCCGTAACTTTCCTCGGTGGTTTGCCTGACCCGCAGCCGCGGTAGCCACCCCAGTTGGATCGCCTGCCGGGTCATGGAAAACGCACCACTGATGATCGCCTGGCTGGCGATGATCGTCGCCAGCCAGGCCAGGATCACCAGCGGGATCAGCAGCGCCGGCGGGCATAAACGGAAGAAGATGTTCTGCGTGACATCGGCGCCGCTCAGGATCAGCGCGGCCTGACCGGCGTAGTTAAGCAACAGGCTGGGAAAAACGATGCCGAACCAGGCCAGCCAAATCGGCCGTTTGCCGAAATGCCCCATATCGGCATACAGCGCTTCGGCGCCGGTGACGCACAAAAACACGCCGCCCAGCACCAGGAAGCTGGTCAGTCCGTTGGAGAACAGGAAGTGAATGCCGTAGAGCGGGTTCAGCGCCAGCAATACCGCCGGATGCTGGATGATGCCCCACACGCCCAACGCAGCGATCGACAGGAACCACAGCGCCATGATCGGCCCGAACACGCGGCCGATGCGCGCTGTACCCAGCGGCTGAATGGCGAACAGACTGAGCAAAATCACCACCGCCGCCGGCAGAATATAGGGCTGCGACGCCGGCAGCACGATGTTCAGCCCTTCGAGGGCCGAGAGCACCGAAATGGCCGGCGTGATGGCGCCGTCGCCGTAAATGAGCGCGGCGCCGAACAGGCCGGCGAACAGTACCAGCGGCCGGGATTTTCGCTTGCTGACCAGCAGCGACATCAGCGCCATGATGCCGCCCTCGCCGCGGTTGCCGATGCGCATGGCGAACATGGCGTATTTGAGAGAAGTGACGATCACCAGCGTCCAGAATATCAGCGACAGCAGGCCAAGGATCACCGGCGCCGAAGGCGCATCGCCAGAGAGAAACAGCACGGTTTTCAGGGTGTACAGGGGGCTGGTGCCGATATCGCCGAACACCACGCCCAATGCGCCCAACGCCAGCGGTGCCAGCCCCGTCTTATTCACGGTTTCCGTATCATTGCCGACAGACATCTGCTCGCTCCTTGACGTTGCGCTGAGAGTGGGAATTATTGTCACTTTATGGCCGTCGCGCCACGTGATCGGCAAGTTAAGCATAGCCGTCATCTTCGCCAGTGACAGTAGCGCGCGTTGAAGCTTCAGCAATCATCGCCGGTGAGCAACGGTTTAAAAACGCCCACCCTGAAGGGCCTAGCACTTTCCTGTTGGCGCGGCGTGCGTCGTGGGAAAGTGAAATGAACGTCCGGCTCCCCCTGTTTCCGCCCGGCGTTACCCGAACCGGCTCTCATCGGCTTCGCGGCGCAGCCACTGCCGCAGATTTTCGCCTTCCTGCGACAGCTCGCTATCCAGTCGAGCGCATAGGTAATAATCGCGGCCGTCGTCGATCGGCAGATCGAACATTTTGATCAACTCACCGCTTTCAAGGTACTGGGCGATTAACGGTTCACGCATCAACGCGCACCCTAGCCCCGCCTGCACCGCCGCCAACGTCAACAATCCGTCCTCAAACATCGGGCCGATACTGCGCAGCGGGCGCTTGACGCCGGCCTGCTGAAACCATTGCATCCAGGTATTGCGCTCCTCGTCGTGCAGCAGCGGCAGCGTCGCCAGCTGCTCCGGCGTATCGAGCAAACCATGCAGCTTACTGAATGCCCGGCTGCACACCGGCACCATTTTGCCGGACATCAGCTTCTCGCTGCGATAGCCGGTCCACTGCCCGACCCCGAAGCGGATCGACAGATCGGCGGCGTCGCTCAGGTAATTGCGGTGGTTGGCGTAGACCACATTGATGTCGATATCCGGATTTTCGCGCAGAAAACCGCGCAGCCGCGGAATGAACCAGCCCATGCCGAACAGCGGGATCAGGCTGATGGTCACCTGCCGCGACGCGGATTGCTCGCGCACGTGTTCGGTCGCCTGGCGCAGCACGTTGAACGCCGAGCGAATCGAACGGTAATACTCCCGCCCCTCGCTGCGCAGCACCAGGTTACGCCCCTGCCGTTCGGTCAACGGCATCTGCAAAAATGCCTCCAGCGTTTTGAGTTGATGACTGACCGCCGAAGGCGAAATCATCAGCTCGTTAGCCGCCGCGCTGATGCCCCCCAGGCGCGCGATGGCTTCGAACGCCCGCACGGCGCGCAGCGGCGGATCGTTCGGCAGCATCGGCAATGGCTCATCGTACTGTTCTGTTTTTTTCATATATTGACTGTTTTTGGGAAATCGACACTGAAGGAATGGATTCAATATACATAAAAATCAAAACATTAAAATCACTCGTTTTTTGTATAAGAAAGTATTTTTCCGTATTTTACAATTTTTTTAAATTCTCTACTGTGACCCTCCTGACTCATTATCTCCGGACTCTCTCTATGGATACGCTGGTACAGCAAACCGTCAACGGTTTGATGCTCGGCAGCATCTATGCGCTGATCGCGCTCGGTTACACCATGGTGTACGGCATCCTGCGCATCATCAATTTCGCGCACGGCGACGTGCTGATGGTCGGTGCGCTGAGCGCGCTGTCGGCGATAAGCGTGTTGCAACATCACTTTCCCGCGTTACCGCCCTACGCCACGCTGCTGCTGGCGGCCCTGTTCGCCATGGCCGTCTGCGCCATCACCTCGATGGCGATCGAACGTCTGGCCTATCGCCGGTTGCGCAATGCACCGCGCCTGGCCCCGCTGATCAGCGGCATCGGCGTCTCGCTGCTGTTGCAAACCCTGGCGATGCTGATCTGGTCACGCAATCCCCTGATGTTTCCGCAGCTGTTGCCGATGACGCCCATCGCCCTGACCGCAGGCAGCGGCGGGCATGCGCCGGCAGTGATCACCGGCACGGCGATCGTCACGCTGGCGGTGGCCGTGACGGTCATGGCCGGCCTCTGGCTGCTGGTCGAACACAGCCGTTTCGGCCGCGCCATGCGCGCCACGGCGGAAAACCCGCAGGTCGCCGGCCTGATGGGCATCAGTCCTGACCGCATCATCGTTCTGACCTTCGCGCTCGGCGGCGCGCTGGCGGCGGTAGCCGGCATCATGATGGCCAGCAACTACGGCAACGCCGGCTTCTCGATGGGCTTTTTACCCGGCATCAAAGCCTTTACCGCCGCCGTGCTCGGCGGCATCGGCAACCTGCGCGGCGCAATGCTCGGCGGTTTACTGCTGGGGCTGTTCGAATCGCTGGGCACCGGCTATCTCGGCGAGCTGACCGGCGGCGTGTTCGGCAGCAACTACCAGGACGTGTTCGCGTTTCTGGTGCTGATCGCCGTGCTGGTCTTCCGCCCCTCCGGGCTCTTGGGCGAACGCATCGCCACGCGCGCATAAGGACATCACCATGACCGTTTTGACTCCTCCCGTTCCTCTGGCCACGCCGCGCCGCGCCAGGCTGGGGCTGACGCTGTTCATTCTCGCGCTGCTGCTGGCGCCCTGGGTGGCGGGCGCCGCCGGGGGCAACTACTGGGTGCGGGTCGTCGACTTCGCCCTGCTGTACCTGATGCTGGCGCTCGGGCTGAACATCGTGGTGGGCATGACCGGGTTGCTGGACATGGGCTTTATCGCCTTTTACGCCGTCGGTGCCTATTTGGCCGCGCTGCTGTCGTCACCGCATCTGACACAGCAATTCCCGCTGCTGCTGCAGTGGTTCCCCGGCGGGCTGCACCTGTCGATGCTGGGTCTGATCCCGCTGGCGGCGCTGCTGGCGGCGGCCTGCGGCATCCTGCTCGGCGCGCCGACGCTGCGGCTGCGCGGCGATTATCTGGCGATCGTCACGCTCGGTTTCGGCGAAATCGTGCGCATTCTGATGCGCAATCTGGATCGCCCGGTCAACCTCACCAACGGCCCCAAAGGCATTTCCGGCATCGATCCGGCCAGCCTGTTCGGCCTGAAGTTTTCCGGCATGCATGAGTGGTTCGGCGTGCGTTTTTCCGGCCTGTACCTGTATTACTACCTGTTCGCCGCCCTGCTGCTGGCGATCCTGTTCATCAGCCTGCGGCTGCAGAACTCGCGCATCGGCCGCGCATGGACGGCGATCCGCGAAGACGAGGACGCCGCGCGGGCGATGGGCATCAACACCCGCAACTTCAAGCTGCTGGCCTTTGCCATCGGCGCCACCTTCGGCGGCGTGGCCGGCGCGCTGTTCGCCGCGTTTCAGGGCTTCGTGTCGCCGGAATCGTTCACCCTGCAGGAATCGATCGCCGTACTGGCGATGGTGGTACTCGGCGGCATGGGGCACATCCCCGGCGTGATCCTGGGCGCGCTGCTGCTGGCCGCCCTGCCGGAGCTGCTGCGCAGCAGCATGGGGCCGCTGCAGCAGGCGCTGTTCGGCCAGGTGCTGATCGACCCGGAAATCATCCGCCAACTGTTTTACGGCCTGGCGCTGATCCTGGTGATGCTGTATCGCCCGGCGGGCCTGTGGCCGGCCCGCCACGCACGGGGGAACGCCGCATGACGCCGCTGCTCGCTTTACACCATATCAGCAAACGCTTCGGCGGCCTGACGGCGGTGGATGACGTCAGCATGAGCATCCGCCAGGGGGAAATCTACGGCCTGATCGGGCCGAACGGCGCCGGTAAGACCACCTGCTTCAACCTGATCACCGGCCTGTATCGCGCCGACGCGGGCGAGTTCCGCCTGGCGGGCCAGCGCTATAAGCCCCAGGCGATCGACAAAGTGGCGCAGGCCGGCATTGCCCGCACCTTCCAAAACCTGCGGTTGTTCAATGAAATGAGCGTGCTGGAAAACGTGATGGTCGGCTGCCACGTGCGCACCCGCAACGGCCTGTGGGCAGCGATCGCCCGGCACCGGCGCGCGAAAGAGGAGGAACAGTCGGTGCGCGATAAATCTCATGCGCTGCTGGAGTACGTCGGCATCAGCCAATTCGCCCATTACCGCGCCGGCGATCTCGCCTACGGCCATCAGCGGCGGCTGGAGATCGCCCGCGCGCTGGCGACCGAGCCCCGGTTGCTGGCGCTGGACGAACCGGCGGCCGGCATGAACGCCGGAGAAAAAGTGGCGCTGCGCGAACTGCTGCTGCGCATCCGCGACAGCGGCAAAACGCTGCTGCTGATCGAACACGACGTCAAGCTGGTGATGGGTCTGTGCGATCGGCTGACGGTGCTGGATTACGGCAAAGCGATCGCCGAAGGCGAACCGGCTCAGGTGCGGCGCGAACCGGCGGTCATTCAAGCCTATCTGGGAGGCGGCGCGCATGTCTGAAGCCCTGCTGAGCGTTAAACGACTCAAAGTGTCTTATGGCGGCATTCATGCGGTCAAAGGCATCGATTTCACGGTGAGCGCCGGCGAACAGGTGACGCTGATCGGCGCCAATGGCGCGGGCAAAACCTCGAGCCTGCGGGCGCTGACCGGCCTGCAGCCGTTTGAGGGCGACATCCTGTTCGACGGCCGTTCGATTCGCGGCATGCCGCCGCACCGCTTGCTGCAACAAGGGCTGGTGATGGTGCCGGAGGGACGCGGCATTTTCACCCGCCTGACGGTGCGAGAAAACCTGCAGCTGGGTGCCTATGCGCGGCGTGACGCATCGGCGGTGCGGCAAGATTTCGAACGCGTGTGCGCCACCTTCCCACGGCTGAGCGAGCGCCTGCATCAACCGGCCGGGCTGCTTTCCGGCGGTGAACAACAGATGGTGGCGATGGGCCGCGCGCTGCTCAGCCGCCCGCGGCTGCTGATATTGGACGAACCGTCGATGGGGCTGGCGCCGATTGTGGTGGAGGCCATTTTCTCGGTCATCAAGCAGTTAGCCCGTGACGGCGTCACGCTGCTGTTGGTCGAGCAGAACGCCCGCCTGGCGCTGGCGTCCACCGATCGCGCCTACGTATTGGACAGCGGCAGCCTGAGCCACAGCGGCCGCTCCGCCGACATGCTGGACGATGAAAAAATCAAACGGATCTATTTGGGTGAATAACCGTTGTTACCTTTAACCGCACCAGGAGTATGACATGCAGCAGAACATTCGCATCAAGCCGTTGGCGCTGGCCGCCATGACAATGATCCTGAGCCTCCCGGCGCTGGCGGACGACACCGTGTTGATCGGTCTTGCCGGGCCGCTGACCGGCCCTTCCGCGCGCATCGGCAAAGATCTCGAAAACGGCGCACGGCTGGCGATCGCCGACGCTAACGCACAGAAACCGACGCTGAACGGCAAACCGGTCACCTTCAAGCTGGTGTCCGAGGACGATCAGTCCGACCCGCGCACCGCCGTGGCCGTGGCGCAGCGTTTGGTCGACGAAGGCGTCGCCGGCGTGGTCGGCCACTGGAACACCGGCACCAGCATCCCGGCGGCGCGCATCTATCACGACGCCGGCATCGCTCAGGTGGCGCCGGTGGCGACCGGTCACGGCTACACGCAGCAAGGTTTTGACACCAGCTTTCGCGTGATGGGCCACGACGACGACGGCGGCAACTACGCCGGGCAATATGCGGTGAAGACGCTGAAAGCCAAGCGCATCGCAGTGATAGACGATCGCACCGCTTTCGGCCAGGGGCTGGCGGACGAGTTTATCAAATCGCTGCAGGCCCAGGGCGTGCAGCCGGTCACCCGTGAGTTTGTGGATGACAAGACCGTTGATTTCAGCGCCGTACTGACCACCGTCCGCAGTAAAAACGCCGATCTGATCTTCTTCGGCGGCGTGGATTCGCAGGCGGCGCCGCTGGCGCGCAAACTGAAACAGCTGGGCATGAACGCGCAGCTGATGGGCGCCGGCGGCTTCGTCAGCCAAACCTTCCTGACGCTGGCGCAGCGGGAAGGCGAAGGCGTCGTCGCGCTGGAGCCGGGGCTGCCGCTGGAACAGATGCCGGGCGGCAAGGCGTTTGAACAAGCCTACCGCGATCGTTATCACACCCACATCGAACTGCATGCGCCCTTCGCCTACGACGCCACCCGGGTGCTGATCGCCGCCATTGAGCAAGCCGATTCGGCCAATCCGGCCGATTATCTGCCGAAACTGCGCGCCATACATTACCAGGGCGTCACCGGCGACATCGCCTTCGATGCGCAAGGCAACCTGCAACAGCCGAGCTTCACCCTGTACCGGGTGGTTGACGGCAAATGGCAGCCGCAAACCGTGTTGGGCGGCGCCAAGTCACAATAAATCAAGAGGAGCAAGGCGATGAGCTGTGCAAAAAACGAATTGGGCATTTTGGCCCGCAGAAAGATCGAGGCGGAGATCATCAAGCCGATCTACCAGATTCTGGTGCGTGAAATCGGCAAGGCGCGCGCTCAGGCGGTGATCGGCGAAGCCATCGAGAATGCCGCCATCGAGGCGGGCAAACAGTTCGCCGCCCAGGAACCGAACGGCGCGGATCTGCGCAGCTTCGCCGCCTTGCAGTACCTGTGGGAAAAAGACGATGCGCTGCGCGTCGAGGTGATCAATCAGGACGCGCAGCACTTCGACTATAACGTCACCCGCTGCCGCTACGCCGAGATGTATCACGAGATGGGGCTGGGGGAGATCGGCCACCTGCTCTCCTGCGCCCGCGACAGTCAGTTTATCGTTGGCTATGCCCCTGACGTCGACCTGCAGCGCAGCCAGACCATCATGTCCGGCGCCCCCTGCTGCGATTTCCGCTACACCGCTAAAACGCCGGGAGAAGATCAATGACGTATCGAGTCAACGGCGAGCGCCTGTGGCAAAGCCTGCAGACGATGGCGCAGTTCGGCGCCATCGCCAATAACGGCGTCACCCGGCTGGCGCTGAGTGAAGAAGATCGGCAAGCGCGCGATCAGCTGCGCGCCTGGGCGCTGGAGGCGGGTTGCAGCGTACGCGTCGACAAAATGGGCAACATGTTCCTGCGGCGTGAAGGCGCTCGCCCCGAGCTGGCGCCGGTCGTCACCGGCTCGCACGGTGATTCCCAGCCCCGCGGCGGCCGTTTCGACGGCATCTACGGCGTGCTGGCCGGATTAGAGGTTATTCGTACCCTTAACGATCGGCAGATCGTCACCGAACGCCCGATTGAAGTGATCAACTGGACCAACGAAGAAGGCGCGCGCTTCGCGCCGGCGATGATCGCCTCGGGCGTGTTCGCCGGGGTATTCAACCTGGAATACGGCCTGACGCGCCGCGACGAGCACGGCGTCAGCCTCGGCGACGCGCTGGAGCGCATCGGCTACGCCGGCGAGTATCCGGTGGGCGGTACGCCGATCCATGCCGCCTTCGAGTTGCACATCGAACAGGGGCCGATTCTGGAAGCGGAGCATCTCGACATCGGCGTAGTCACCGCCGCACAAGGGCAGCGCTGGTATGAACTGGAGGTCGTCGGCTTCAGCGCCCATGCCGGCACCACGCCGATGGATCGGCGCCGCGACGCCCTGCTCGGCTTTGCGGCGCTGGTCACGGCGGTCAACCGCATCGGTTGGGATTTCGCGCCCGACGCGCGCGCCACGGTGGGCATGGCGCAAATCACCCCCAATTCGCGTAACGTGGTGCCGGGGCGCGTCTTTTTCAGTGTCGAATTCCGCCATCCGCAGGAGGCTATTCTGGCGCAGATGGAGCAGCGCCTACTGGCGGCGGTAAACGAGGTCAACGGCGGCGGCCTGGCCGCCCGGGCCGAGCGCATCTTCCAGTATCCCCCGATCGCCTTCGATCCGGGGTGTATTGGCAGCGTGCGTCACGCCGCGCAGGCATTGGGCTATCGCCATCGCGACATGATTTCCGGCGCCGGCCACGACGCCTGTTACCTTAACCGCGTCGCCCCGACCGCCATGATTTTCATTCCCTGCGTGGACGGCATCAGCCACAACGAACGGGAAGATATCACTCCCGCCTGGGCCGCCGCCGGCGCCGACGTGTTGCTCAACGCCCTGCTGGCGCACGCCGACGCCTGATCCTCGCCCCGGTTTGGCGCCGGGGCAAAAAATATTCAACAAAACGGTTGAATATTAGCCCGCCTGATCTATATTCAACCATATGGTTGAATTATCTTCCTCACAGCTGGACGCCATTTTTCATGCGCTGGCCGACCCGACCCGCCGCTCGATGTTACGCGCGCTGGCCGGCGGTGAACGCAGCATCGGCGAACTGGCCGCGCCGTTGCAGATGTCGTTCGCCGGCGCCTCCAAGCACGTGAAAGCACTGGAACATGCGGGCCTGGTGCAACGCACCGTGCAAGGAAGAAACCATATCTGCCGGCTCGAACCCGAGCCTATGGCGCAGGCCATGCACTGGCTGCAAACCTATGAACATTTCTGGACTGAACGGCTGGATGCGCTCGAACAGGCGCTGCTGCAGCCCGAACAGCTTCCTCCCAAGGAGTGAACCATGAATGATTACGGCATGATTATCGAACCCGGCACGCTGCGCATCCAGCGGCTGCTGCCCGGCCCCATCGAGCGGGTGTGGGCTTACCTGACCGAATCCGACAAGCGCGCCACCTGGCTGGCTGCCGGCGCCATGAAGTTGGAAAACGGCGCGCCGCTGGAGCTGGAGTTTCGCAACTCCGATCTGGCGGGCGAGCACGAGCAACCGCCGGCCAAGTACAAACAGCATGGCGGCTGTGTCAGCAACCGCGGCCACATCACCTGCCTGTTCCCGCCGCGCCTGCTGAGCTTTACCTGGGCCGAACAGGAGCAGGGGCGCCCTTCCGAAGTGACCTTCGAGTTGACGGAACAGGGAAACGCGGTGCTGCTGACGGTCACCCACCGGCGCCTGGCTAACCGCGACGAGATGCTCAGCGTCGCCGGCGGCTGGCATACCCATCTGGATATTCTGCTGGATCGCCTGCACGATCGGGCGCCGCAGCCGTTCTGGAGCACCCATGCCCGGCTGGAAGAAGAGTACCGCGCCCGCCTGTAATTACGACTCGTCCCTGCGCCTGAACGCCAGATAACCGGCGATCAGCGTGAAACTGCCGACCAGCAACACCAGCAGGATAAAACCGTGGTGATTGCTGGCCAGCGGTATCCCTCCGACGTTCATGCCGAAAAAACCGGCGACGATGTTGATAGGCAACGCCAGCACGGTGATCACCGTCAGGGTGTAAAGCGTGCGGTTATTCTGCTCCATCAGTTTGGCGCCCAGCTCTTCCTGCAGCAGCCGAATGCGTTCGGTCAGACTGGCGAGATCGTTCAACACCACGGTGAACTCTTCGGTAAACTGCCGCAGATCCTGCACCACCTCACGGCTCAGCCAGCTCGGCGGCCGGTTCAACAGGCGAAACAACGCGGCCGGCTCCGGCGCCAACAGGCGCTGAAAGCGCAATAGCATGCGGCGCATGCGCCCCAGCTCGGCGCGGTTGCGTTTAACGCGGCTCGTCAGCAGACGATCCTCGATGGTATCGACATACTGGTTGGCCTGCCGCACCACCTGCTCCAGCACATCCTCCTGCTCTTCCAGCAGATGCGCCAGCAGTTCGGTGGACGACGCCAGCTGCAGCGCCGTCAGGCGGCCCAGCAACCGCTCTATCAATCGCACCGGTTTATGACGCACGGTCACCACCAGCCCACGGCGGCAATACAGCCACAGCGTCGCCGTTTCCGGGTTGTTGTCTTCAGGGTGGAAGATCACGTCGTTGAGGACGGCGAACAGATCGTCGCCCTGCCGCTCGATGCGCGTAGTGTGGGAACCGTGACGAATTTCGTGAAAGAAAAAATCGGAAATGGCGAAATGGTTTTTCAGCCACTTCTCCGCCGCCGCGTGGTTGAGATTGAGGTGCAGCCAGATAAAACCGTCGCCGGGCGACAACGTTTGGTAAGCCAGGCAAACCTGCTGCGAGTTCAGGCGCGCCGGCGGCTCGCCGGAGCGAAACGCATGGCCGTAGATCAGCCCGGTCACTTCATCATCAAAATCCAGCTTGTGCATCTTTTCCGCTGCCCTTTGCACCATAACGCCTTATCCTGCCTATTGCCGTTAGCCCAGATCGTCCACGCTGTTATAACAATCTTTATCGCTCGGCGTTAATGATTTTCAACGCTCTTGCTCATTAATATTTCCGTCATAAAAACGTCATTTCATTTTAAAAAGTTTTCATCCCTTGCCCGTTCAGCAACCGCACAATGGCTAAATGAATATAGCGGCTGATACCCTCCATCATGCAAGACACATTCATTTAAGGAACACGCTCAATAAGGAGATAACGACAATGAACAAGTTTATTACGGGCGGATGGAGCCAGTCTCTGGCTGGCCAACCGCATAAAGCGTTCGATGTCATGATGTACGGCATGGTAACCAACCTTGATGGCTTAACCACAGGCACCTCAGCCCAGCCAGGATGGAGCCCGGAAAAACAAAACAAACCCGATACGCTTCCCGGCTTTAACGGAAAGACGCTATGGGTTTACGGCGGCGGCGGATGCTCCCCGCAGCAAAAGCCGGCCAATGAGGATGAAGTGTTGAGGATCGTCGCGGCCACGGTCGATCGGGGCTGGGATGGCGTCGATTTTGATGACGAATGCAATATGAACACCGAACGGGTCATCGAAGCCATGAAACGGCTAAAAGAGGCCGGGAAAGAGACCAGCTTTGGTTTTATTGCCGGTTATTCTTACAACCACCCCAATACGGAAAATGGCAACAAGCTCAACGAGAAAGTCAGAAAAATCATTCAATCAGACCAATGCGACCGCTTTATCCATTACTGTTATGCGGCAGCGATGTGGAGCAATGACGATATTCTCGCTAATGTGATCCCGGCATTAAAACAATCGTTGGCGAACGGGGCCGAAAATAAAAAATGCATTCTGGCCCTGACGACCAAAGGATTGACCGACTGGAATTTAAATTACTTTATCGATCAGGTTTTGGACTTTAACCTTGGCGGATTATTTATTTGGAATTACGCTAACCTGACGGATGAGCACGATAAAATTATCCAGCGCCGGCTAGGCAATTAGCACAGTTCGATTTGTCGCCGCACAACAAGCGGCCGCATTCGCGGTCGCTTTATCAGCTAAAGAATGGGCTATTCAATAAATCCCAGTTTGAACTGCGCCTTGCCCGCCAGCGACATCAGGCTCGCATCTTCAGGATAGGTCGCCAGCAGCGGGAAAAAGACTGCGCCGCCGATAATGCTGCGGCGCTTTGAATCTGCCGGGCGCAGCCCCCAGATATTCTGGTACGTCATCGGCACAACCTGGCCGTCAACGAGCGCATTGCCGATATACAGCATGATATGGCCCGGAATGTAAACCAGCGTGGTAAAGGGTTTGCCGTGATCTTTGAGATAGCGCAGCCGTTCACTGGTGTTCGCTTGAGCAAGATCAACCACCCGGGTGGCCGCCTGTATCTGCGCGGCGGAATTTCTGGGAAGAAAGAGGCCAAAAGGCATCAACAGACTGCGCAGTTCGGCGGAGCAGTCATTATTGAAGTTATAGTTCCCCCAGCCATAAGGCCTGCCGCTCATTGACCGCATCAGTACGGCAAGATGTTCGGGCGTCATTTTCCACGGCATGGCGGCAAATTCCCCCTTCTTGACAACGACCCGGCGCATCTGTGCGCGGCCATCCTCTCGGCGTACCGGCACGGCGACCACAAAAAGGCCCTGTCGGTGACGGTAAAATGGCAGAATCGTGCCGTGGCGCGCCGTAAAATAAAACTGGCCGCCCGATTGCACCGAAACCGGCTGTTTAATGAATGCCCCCAGATTTTTCCCCGCCAGCGCCAGCCATTCGGAGACAAACCGCTGATCCGCCGCCGCGATGTCTTCGCTATGCACCCAACCGATCACCGTAGGCGACATGACGTATTTCCAGCGTTTATCGCGGCTTTGCGTAATAACGTATACCGGAGTGCCGGGGCGGATAGACGAATCCTGCAAATTATCAAAGGGATAACCTTGTCCAGCCAGGCGAGGGTCGTCATAAGCCGGATCGTCCGTCGGCAGGATCCTGACCAGCGTCTCCCTGACCGCAATGCCTCGGGCCGAAGAATGATAAACCTGGCTAATGTCCGTAGAAGCGTTATCTCTGACTTGCTGTTTCCAGCGGTCGGTGTGAGTCCTGAAGTTTTCCCCCCAGGAGACACTGCCACTGCCAAGGTATTTATCCATTGCGGCATCACGGTGGCTTTCCGCTTCGCGGTTCAGGACAGCAGCGATGTAATGCGGATTCCAGGGGGATTCATCGTTCGGCCCCATGCCAAAATAGTGAGATTTGAGGGCGGAAAAATGACGTTGCTGCGTGGCGGCATCCATCACGGGCACCCGCCGCTGCGGACCGGGCGGCAACCATTTATCGACAGACTGCGAATAGTTCCCCAGCGGGAACAGCGATTTGGTGGCATCGATAGGGGCTGTCGCCGTGGCGTCTTGAGGGGGCTGGCTGACCGGCGCACTGTGGCAGGCCGACAGCAGCAGAAGAGTCATCAGGCACAGCGGTTTTATTCCATTAGGCATACGTTATCAACTCCATGATAGGTTAAAATCCCTGCTTTATCCTGACGCGAAATTATTCGAATTGATACTTAATAACATCTGCGATTGATTTCCCGTTGAAGAAAACAAAGCCGGAGGCAACCCCATGACAGACACCGACCGGATTTCCCGCCGCCGCACAGAATGCGATCGACCTTCCCGCCCTGCGCCGCCAAATCTGCTATCCTGCGGCTTTGCTTTCTGACAGGAGTCCTCCATGCGCCAACGCATCATTGTCTGCCCGCTGATTGAAAACGATAACGCCTTCCTGCTGTGCAAAATGGCCGCGCACAAGGGCGTATTTCCCGGCCAGTGGGCGCTGTCCGGCGGCGGCGTCGAGCCGGGTGAGCGGATAGAGCAAGCGCTGCGGCGCGAAGTGCGCGAAGAGCTGGGCCCCGCGCTGATCCTCGACAGCATCACGCCCTGGACCTTCCGCGACGACGTGCGCATCAAAACCTACGCCGACGGCAGCCGGGAACAAATCTACATGATTTACCTGATTTTCGACTGCCACGCCGCCAACCGCGACGTGACGATCAACGATGAATTCGACGACTACGCCTGGGTGCCGCGCGAACGCCTGGCGGACTACGATCTGAACGAAGCCACCCGCTTCACGCTGCGGCAAAAGGGATTGCTGTAACAGTTTGAGCGATTATCACCCTATTTCCTTCACATTTGCCGGGCAGACTCTTTTGATATTTTTTAATCACTTAGGGTCACTATTGCCGTCGCTATGCTTTTATTTCTCCCTGTTCTCCGTCTGTCCGTCCGGCGCTTCGGCGCCGCCGCCCTGTTCAGCCTGCTGTTCGTTTTGGCACCCGCCCATGCCGCCGCGCCGCCATTGGTGTTGAATGCCAAATCGGTGCTGGTCGTCAATCAGCGTACCGGAAAAACGCTCTATCAGAAGCAACCGAACCGCGTGCTGCCGATCGCGTCTCTGTCCAAGCTGATGACCGCCATGGTCGCCCTGGACAGCAAACGCCCCATGGGCAGTCAACTCAAAGTCACCGCCGCCGATCGCGATCTGCTGAAAAAAACCCATTCGCGGCTGACCATCGGCTCGGTGCTCAGCCGCCGCGACATGCTGCACATCGCCCTGATGTCTTCGGAAAACCGCGCCGCCGCGGCGCTGAGCCGCAGTTATCCCGGCGGGCGCAAGGCCTTCGTGGCGAAAATGAATCAGAAAGCGCGCGCCATCGGCATGAAACGCGCCCGTTTCTACGATCCGACCGGGCTAACGCCGCGCAACGTAGCCACCGCCAGCGATCTGCTGAAAATGGTCAATCACGCCTATCGCTATCCATTGATTCGCCGCTTCAGCACCGACAAGCAGCAGATCGTGCATCCTGGCCGCGGCCAGCTGGTCTATCGCAGTTCCAACGGTCTGATCAACAACCCGGCCTGGAAGATCCAGCTGCAGAAAACCGGCTTTACCGACGAGGCCGGTCACTGCCTGGTGATGCGCACCACCATCAAAGGGCAGCCGGTGGTGATGATCTTGCTTGGCGCGCAGCCGCGCTACGGCCACTACCGTGACGCCATTCGTCTGAAGGCCTGGCTGGAGCGGTAAAATCGCGGCGCTTTACCGTTCTGCGCATATCCAAATCCGTTTTGGATCAATGGAATATCCTATCGCCAATCAGTATTAAGCCGCGCGCCGCCCGCATGGTATTTGTCAGGCATATCTAATGATGAAAGGAGCGGGAAAAATGGCTTATGCCTTGAGCATATTGGAAAAAAGCCCGATCGCCGACGGGGAAAGCGCCGCGCAGGCGCTGGCGCGCACGCTGCAGCTGGCGCAACGGGCGGAACGCTGGGGGTATCGGCGTTTCTGGCTGGCTGAGCACCACAACACGCCGCAGCTCGCCTGCCCGTCGCCGGAAGTGCTGATCGGCTACCTGCTCGGCCAGACGACGCGCATTCGCATCGGCTCCGGCGGCGTGATGCTGCAGCACTACAGCGCCTACAAGGTGGCCGAAAACTTCAACCTGCTGGCGGCGCTGGCGCCGGGACGCGTCGATCTCGGGGTGGGCAAAGCGCCCGGCGGGCTGCCGCTCGCAACCCAGGCGCTGCAAGCCGCCCACGATCGGCAACGCAAGCCGGACTTTCCTCAGCAGCTGTCGCAGTTGACCGCCTATCTGAACGACGACGCCGAGCCCGGCCTGAGCGCCACACCGCTGCCGCCGCAGGGCGCGCAGCGTTTTCTGCTCGGTGCCAGTAAAGAAAGCGCAACGCTGGCGGCCGAGTCCGGCTGGGCCTTCGTGTTCGCCGCGCATTTGAACGGCAATCCGCAGGATATCCGCGACGCGCTGGAGCACTACGCCGCACACAGCGGCGGCCGCAAGGCGCTGCTGGCGGTGGCGGCGATCGTGGCCCCCAGCGAGGAACAGGCAGCGGCATTGGCGGCCGACATTCGGCAATACCGCGTGCACATTGCCGGTGAGCAGAGTGTGACCGTCGGCAGCCTGGCGCAGGCGGAGAGTTTCGTGCAGCAGGCCGCCGCCACCGACTACCGCATCGAGCCGCGGGAAAGCCATATTCTGCTCGGCACCGCGCAGCAGGTGCATCAGCAACTGGCGCAGCTGCAACAACAGTACGGCGTGGAAGAGTTCATCATCGACACGCCGATCGCCGAACCGGCCGCCCGGTTAGCCTCGCTGCAGTTACTGGCGGAGGAGAGTTTGACGCCGGCTTAGTTGATCGCCGCCGCCGCCCGCATGGCTTCGGACAGATCCTGTGCCAGCGGCGCCAACTGCGACGGCGTGACGTTCGCCAGGCTGACGCGGAGCGCCGGACCACACTTCAGGCGGAAAGGTTCACCGCCCTGCACCAGCCACCCCCGCTGCGCCATCAGTTGCGCGGCGGCGGTTTCCGAGCGCACCGGCACCCACAGATGCAGCCCTTCACCTACCGCGAGCGCCGTGTGATTCAACGCATTGAGCCGCTGGACCAGCTCATCCCGTCTGGCCTGATACGCCTGTTGCGCCCGCTGCAATTGCCCTTCCTGCAAGGCTTGTTCCCACAGTCTGGCGGCGATCTGCTGCAAGATATGGCTGACCCAGCGTTCGCTGATGTACTGATCGGCGCGCATCGCCTGCAGCAAGGTCGGGCTGCCGCAGGCCAACGCGATGCGCAGATCCGGGCTGAGAAACTTGCTGAGCGACAGCACGTACAGGCCGCGATCGCCGTCGAACGGCAGATGCAGCGGCTGTTGCGACAACGGCCCCCAGAAATCGTCGACGATCGCCAGACACTGCGGATGGCCGCGCAGAAAACCTCGCCACTGCTGCGCACGTTGCGCTGAAAGCGAAGCGCCGGTCGGATTATGGGCGCGCGGCGTCAGGATCACCGCGTCAGCCGCGCCACTCTCCGGTAGCCGACAGCCCTGTTCATCCACCGCCAGCGGCAGCGGCCGCAGGCGCAGGTGACGCAGCAGCGTCAATAGCGGCGGCCAGCAGGGATCTTCCACCCACACCGCCGCCCCAGGCTGCGCATGGCAGCGCAGCGCCTTTTCCATCGCGTCCAACGCGCCGGAAAACACCGCCGGTTCCCCCAGGGCCACGCCCTGGCGCCCGAGCCACTCACACCCGAGACCGGTCAATACCGGCAGGTCGCCGCTGATGTCATAGCCGTTTTGCTGCGGGAACACCTCCGCCGCGCCAAGCCTCAGCGCCGGCAGCAAAGCGGCATCCAGGTTGCCGCTGGCCAGATCGCACATCCCCGCCGGCACCTGGCGCGGCGCATAGGCCGCACTCACCGCCGCCAGCGGCCGCTCCAGCACCACCGTACCCGCCCGCCCGCGCGTCGCCACCAGGCCGGCATCGCGCAATCTGGCGTATGCGCTGGCCACGGTATTCGGATTGACCTCCAGCTCCGCCGCCAGCTGGCGTACCGGTGGCAACAGTTCGTCCGGCCGCAGCGCGCCGTTTTTGATGCGTGCGGCGATCTGCTCGGCAATCTGGACAGCGCCGCAGCCTTTTGCATACAATGAAGTCATACATAAATCCTTTTGTACTAGTTCAAATAAGATTAGCAGCTTCTGCGGCCAAAAGTAAGGGGTTCCATGGATAAACATTACGTGCTCGACATTCAGTATGCAGGAAAAGCCTTTGCCCGCCTGCAGCTGTTCACCCCGTGGGCAGCCGATCAGCTGGAGCAGGCCTGCGCGCTGTTCCCGGCCGCACAGGGTTATCAGGTGCAGCTCAGCCAGGTCAGCGAACGCCGCATCGTCTACCAGAGCGGCGCGCAGGGCATCACGGTGCTGGGCGAGTCGCTGGCGCTGATCCCCTTCACTCACGCTAGCGAGGTTAAACAATGAAAAAAGCCGTCGCCATTCGGCACGTCAACTTTGAAAACCTGGGCATCCTCGGTTCCCTGCTGTCACTGCGCGGCTATCAGATCGATTATTACGATGCCGGCCGCGATGATATTCGTGCTATCAATAATGAAGAGACCGATCTGTTGGTGGTGCTCGGCGGGCCGATCAGCGCCGCTCAGCACTTTTCCGGCGAGCAGCGGTATGATTTTCTCGACCATGAATTCGCGCTGGTCAAACAGCGCCTGGGGCAGCGGCGGCCGACCCTTGGGGTTTGCCTCGGCGCACAAGTGATCGCCCAGGCGCTGGGCGCTGAGGTTATTTCGCTCGGTGTGAAAGAGATAGGCTTCGCCCCGCTGACCACGCCGCCGGCGGAAGAGGAGTCGGTGCTGGCGCCGCTGGCCGACACGCCGGTGCTGCACTGGCACGGGGATATGTTCATGATCCCGGACGGCGCCCGCTGCCTGGCCAGCACGGCGGTATGCCCGCATCAGGCCTTCGACTATCAGGGGTTCGCGCTCGGCCTGCAGTTCCATTTAGAGGCGGATTATCGCGATATCGAACGCTGGCTGATTGGCCATGCCTGCGAGCTGGAACTGGCCGGCATCGCGCCCCAGACCCTGCGCGACCAGGCCGCGCGCCACGGCGCGCAGCTGGAACAGCGCGCGCGGCAGGTGTTCGCGCGCTGGCTGGATAACAACGAACCAAGGAAGTAACTCATGCAACAGGCTTCACCTTTGCGGTCACCGTCTATCGACGTGATCAGCATTCAATCTCAGGTGGTCTACGGCAGCGTCGGCAACGGCATCGCCTACCGCGCTCTGCTGAAAAAGGGACTGGAGGCGCTGCAGGTGCCCAGCGTGCTGTTCGGCTGCCCACCCTATTACGGCAAACCGCACGGCGGCGTCATCTCCGGCGATTGGTTCTGCGGTTTTCTCGACGACCTGATCGCCCGCGGCGTCATGAAGCGCGCACGGGCGGTGATCGTTGGCTACCTGGGCGACGTGATGCAGTGCCATATTCTGGCCAACTGGCTGCAGCGGGTGCGCTCGCTCAATCCGCAGATAAAAATCTATATCGATCCGGTGATGGGCGATTACGGTGAAGGGATCTACGTGGATGAACGCATCGTCAACTGCTATCGCTCGCCGTTCCTGCGGCTGGCCAACGGCCTGACGCCGAACGGTTTCGAACTGGAGCAGCTGTGCGGCCGGCAACTGAGCAGCCGCGAGCAGACGCAACACGCCGCGCAGGCGCTGTTGAACGACACCACCGAATGGGTGTTGGTCACCAGCGCACCGGGCGTAGCGCAACACGAAGACGAAGTGGGATTGATGCTGGTCACCCGGCAGGAAACGCAGTGCTTTACTCATCCGAAGGTCAAATCGGCGGTCAAAGGCACCGGCGATTTGTTCACCGCGTTGCTGGTCAGCCATCTGCTGCAGGGCGCTGCGCTCGACGCGGCAGTGGTTGCCGCCAGCGATGAAGTCTGCGGCGTACTGGCCGAAGCGGCGCATTTCGGTTGGGAAGAGATCGGCAGCCTGCGGGCGCTTAACCCCTAAGGCCGCAGGCGAGTCAGAGGGGCAGCGCACTGCCCCTGATAACTATCAGCGTTTTTTCTTTTTGTTGAAATCCAGCTCGAAGGCGAACACGGCGCTCTGAATTTTGCGCTCCATCGCCAATCCGAGCTTAAGAAAGCGGCATGACAGGCGCGAGAAGTGCACCACCTGGTCGTTATCGTCGGTTTCCTGATCGTCGTTGACCACCACCAGCTCCATGTTGACCTTGAAGCTGCCGTAGCTGCCCAGATCCAGCTCCGCTTTCTTGAACTGCAAGCCTGGCTGGAAGAAATCCGGCAGCGGGCCGTCGAAGCGTAAACCGACGCCGCCGGCGGAGAGATCGTGGATCCGCAGCTCGTACGGCGTGCCGTCCGGGTATTCGCCGGTACAAAAGAATTGGCGCCAGTGCGGCGTAGTGATGCGGAACTGGCGACGGCGCTGAATGTAGACCAGCTCCTGCGGCAGACGGGTCGAACAGGCCTGTACGCCCTGATGTTCGGTCAGCTCCGCCTGGGGGACGGAAAACTCGATTTTGGCGTCGTTGCTTTCAATCACGATGGTGCAAGCGCCGTCGATGGCGCTCGAGGCTTCCTCACCGCTAAACACGATATTGTCCGGCCCGACGCTCAATAACAGACTTTGAAACCGGTGCTGCTGATTTTCTACGCGCAGCGGCGTGCGTTGTTTGCAAATTTCTCGCAGAATCGCCAGAACTTCAAAACGCTCCCGTTTGATAAACAGTCCGTTATCGCTGTGCTCCACACGTGTCTCCTGACTTTTTTTCTAATGACGTCTTACGTATTCCTTACGGTTATCATCTCTGGGAATATTCCTAAAGTCAAATTTGCCAGCGTTGCCAGGCCTGCGGCAGCAGGCGCGCGAAACGTTTCGCCCATGCCTGTTGCCCGTGTTCGTCAGCGACCAAATCCTGGCGAATTTCGATGCCGACGTAAGGCAAACCGCGGCGCTCCGCGTGCACCGGCAACGTGTAATCGGTGGCGTCCGTCATCGCATAAGGTTCGTTAATACCCACCTGCAGATCCCCCTCTTCACGCAGCAGTTCAGCCAACAGCAGCGCAAATTCCGGGTAGCGGTTAAACAGCAGCCCCACCTGCCAGGGGCGCGATTGGCCCTTGAACACCGGCGTGAAGCTGTGCATGGCGATCACCGCCGTCGGCAGTTCGCGCAGTTGGCGTTGCCCCAGATACTCGTCGATAGCGTGGTGATACGGTAAAAATACCTCGCGCTCACGCGCCAGCGCGTGTTCGGCGTCGATGCTGATATTGCCGGGGATGGGCGTCAGTTCAGACAAGTGAGGGATCGAGCTGGCGATGCCGGGTGCCCGGTTGCAGTCGATCACCAACCGTGAGTAACGCTGATGAATCAGCGTGGCGTCCAGTTGGCGGCTCAGATGGCGCGATACGCCCAGCGCGCCGATATCCCAACCGATGTGGCGCTCGATCTCCCCCGGCGGTAAGCCGAGATCCCCGAGGGATTGCGGTATCGCCTTGCCGGCGTGATCGCACAGCAGCAAAAATGGCGCTTTGCCGCGCGGGGTTTCAACGGCGGCGGCGGGCGGTTCATCGGCGGACAATAACGGCGGGATAAACGAATGAGGCATGAAAGGCTCCGGCGGTGGAAAGCAAAACGTTTATCGTAGCGCTATCCCATCGCCGGCCCCAAGGTCGTGCTTAGATCAAAAAGGCATGAGTCAGACGCCGATCATGCCGTCTCGGCTTCCTGCGGCTGATGCACCGCAATATAACGTTGATAACGCGACGGCTTGAGCCGCGAGGTATCCACCAGCACCAGGCCGTCGATGCAGTTGTTGAAGGCCGGATCGGTGCCAAAGTCGATAAACTGCACCCCGCCCGGTTCGCACAGCTCGGTGTACTGTTTGTACAGCGTCGGGATCGAGCAGCCGATGTTGCTGAGCAGGCTCTTCAGCCGCACCAGATCTTCCTGGTAGTTATCCCCGGCAAACTGCGCCAGCACCTGCGGCAACGACGCCGGATAAGGACGACGCGACTGCGCGAAGGCGTGGTCCGGCGAGAAATAGAGCCGATAGAAGGCGATCAACAGATCCCGCGCCGCCAGCGGCATGCCGCCGGAAATGGATACCGGGCCGAACAGATAGCGATACTGCGGGTATTTCGACAGATAGGCGCCGATGCCCAGCCACAAATAGTCCAGCCCGCGCTTGCCCCAATAGGCCGGCTGAATGAAGCTGCGCCCCAGTTCGATGCCCTGCGCCAGGATCGGTTCCATATCGCGGTCATAGTGGAACAGGCTGTTGCTGTAGATGCTCTCTAGGCCCTTACGCGCGATTTGTTCGGCGGTGGGGATAAAACGATAGGCGCCGACGATCTCCAGCTCCTCTTCATCCCACAGCACCAGGTGATAATAATCGTCGTCGTAGCTGTCCAGATCGCGGCGGCGGCCGGAACCTTCCCCCACCGCGCGGAAAGCGATCTCGCGCAGGCGCCCCAGCTCGCGCAGGATCGGCGTGCGCGCTTCATCGTGACGGCGATAGAGATAGATGGTTTTGCCGTCCGGCGTCACCCCCAGTCGTTCGCAGTTCGCCAGCGCCTTTTTCAGCTCCAGACGCTCTTCCGGCAACGCGATCGGCGATTCGCTGGCGAACAGCCCCGGTTTGCCTTGGCCCAGGCGATACACGTGGCGGCGAAAGCGCTCCGCCAGATCCTTGGCGCTGGTGTGGCCGTCGTGCCAGTTGGCGAACGGCACGCGGCCGCCGATGCGGATCCTGATGCGCCCGCCCCGCTGCTGGAACATTTCACGCACCAGCAGCAGCGTCGACAGCGGACGGTAGACCAGCGACGTAAAGTAGAACAGGTTGCTGTTGCGCGCGCTGATATGAATCGGCACGATCGGCGCGCGCGCCTTGGCGGCCAGACGCAGAAAACCGGTATGCCAGTGGCCGTCGCGGATGCCTTTCGGGCTCATGCGCGACACTTCGCCGGCCGGGAACAGGATCAGCGCGCCCTGATTGTCTAGCTGCTGCTGCATGCCTTCTATCTGTTTGCGGCTGGTTTTATAAGCGACGTTATCCACCGGCACGAACAGGTTGCGCAGCGGTTCGATGTAGGTCAGCAGTTGGCTGGCCACCACTTTCACATCCGGCCGCACCGCCGCGACGGCGCGCAACAGCACCAGTCCGTCGAGCGAGCCGATCGGGTGATTGGCCACGAGCACCACCGGCCCCTGGCTGGGGATGTTTTCCAGATCGCCGTCCACCAGCTCGCAGCTGAGGTTAAAGTAGTCCACCACCTGCTCGATCAGATCGAGCCCTTTCAGGTGGGGATAGTCGGCGGCGAACTGTTTGAATTCTTTTTCGAAGAGAAGGGTTCTTAGCAGGCTGCGCTGCCAGGCAGGGGTATTGCGGTGTGGAAATGCATCTTGCAACAGAGAATCCAGGCTGAACATCGCGTTATCTCCTGACGTAGTCGCTGCAAACTTAAGCCAGAGCCATGACTCTGACATGTCAGTCACATGACAATAAAATGAATCCATCGACTATCAGGTATAGCAAAGTAATGGCGATTTGGGAGCGAAAGACGCATTTTCGCCCCCACTTCCCCTCACATCGGCGCCAGCAACGCTTCAATGCGGCGGTTCACCGCCTCACGCAGGCGCTATCGGCTGCAGATCCTCGCCGGGATGGGCCACGAACGGATCGCCGGAGGGAAACGCATGGCCGCTGTCGTTCACCCTCACCCGCTGCAATGCGGCGCTATTACACGCGCCGGCATAAAAAAACAGTGAAAGCCCGGCGGCTGCCGAATTATCGCTGCGGCTTTCGGCCTCGACGGACTGAATAATTAAATGCCGGGAATTGTCGACTGAAAAATAACGAATTTGCCGTTTTCACTTTGCGTTGACGCAGCTTTCGGTTGGCGCTCAAATGAAAGCAAGAACAAATATAACCAACTGATAGATATAGATATTTTAAAATTAATCGATTGCATTTCAGTGTTTCGTTTGCTGTAATTCGCCACGAACAACTGAAAGCGCTCCGGTCGGTATCGCTGCGGCTTATTAAGCCGCGGTCGGGCACGGCTACAGGTAAATCAGGAGTCTGCGTTAATGATCACTACCGCAAAACACCGGGAATTAATTATCGGCCCGCTGTGCCGCGAAGGCGCGGTGCGCGTGGAACCGCTCAGCCAGCTGCTTTCGGTCTCCAGCGTCACCATCCGCATCAATCGCGACGTCAAACACACCCTCGCCGACGCCAGCAAATTTGGCCGCACAAGTTTTGCACGATCGCGACATCGGCCAGATCCACCGCCTGGTCACCGACAGCCGCATTCCGGAACACTGTCTGCAGGCGCTACACCCTTTAGGGATCGACGTGATTATCGCCGACCGTTAACCGAGGCTTTTTAAGGAGCTGTCATCATGAACGCGTATTTCTCTTACGAGGCGAATTGGCTGAAGCAGCGCAACGCCTGGCACACCGCCGCAGAAATTTGGCAACAGCCGGATCTGTGGGCGGCGCTGCACCGGCAGCTGCAGGATCAACAGGCGCAATGGCAGCCGTTTCTGGCGCCGCTGCTGGCCAATCCGCGCCTGCAGATCGTGCTGTGCGGCGCCGGCAGCTCGGCGTTCGCCGGCCGCGCCCTGGCCCCCTGGCTGCGCGAACGCACCGGCCGCAACGTGGTGGCCTACGGCACTACCGATATCGTCGCCAACCCGCTGCAGTATCTCGACCCTGAGCGGCCGACGCTGCTGGTCTCCTTCGCCCGCTCGGGCAACAGCCCGGAGAGCGTGGCGACGGTGGAGCTGGCCGACCAACTGCTGCCGGAAAGCTACCACCTGATGCTGGTGTGCAACCCGGACAGCAAGCTGGCGCAGTATGCGCATCGGCGCGACAACGTCTGTTCGCTGGTGATGCCGCAAGGTTCTAACGATCAGAGCTTCGCCATGACCTCCAGCTTCAGCTGCATGATGCTGAGCGCCGCGCTGCTGCTCGGCCCCCTGTCGCTCGAGGCCGCCCAGGCGCCGCTGCATGCCATGGTGCAGCGCTGCCGCGCTCTGCGAGAAACGCTGCAGCCGCAGGTGAAGGCGCTGGCCGCCGGCGGTTTCCGCCGCTACATCACCCTCGGCGGCAGCTGCTTTACCGGCCTCGCCGAAGAGGCCTCGCTCAAGATGCTGGAGCTGACCGCCGGGCGCATCGTTACGCGCTACGACTCGCCGCTCGGCCTGCGTCATGGTCCGAAATTTATGGTCGACGGCCAGACGCTGGTGGTGTTGATGTTCTCGCGCGACGACTACGCCCGCCAGTATGACCGCGATCTATGGAACGAACTGCAGCGCGATGGGCAGGCGATGCAGCTGGTCGGATTGACCGGCGAGCGCCACCCCCTCGCCGATACCCTGCTGCATATGCACGATGCGGCAGACGATATCTGGCTGCTGTTCCCGTATCTGCTGTTCACCCAAATGCTGGCCTTCGAGAGTTCGCTGGCGCTGGGGCTGACCCCAGACAACCCTTGCCCGACCGGCGAGGTTAACCGGGTGGTGAAAGGCGTGACGATTTACCGTTTTCCTTCCCCCGAGCTGTAAGGAGATCCCATGTATCTGATAGCCAACCGAGACATGCTGCTCAAGGCGCAGCGCCAGGGTTACGCCGTTCCGGCGTTTAACGTTCACAATCTGGAAACCGTGCAGGTGGTGGCGGAGACCGCCGCCGAACTGCGCTCGCCGGTGATCATGGCCGGCACGCCCGGCACCTTCAGCTATGCCGGCACCGACTACCTGATCGGTATCTGTCAGGCGGCCGCGCACCGCTACGATCTGCCGCTGGCGCTGCATCTGGATCATCACGAAGAGCTCGATGACATCGAGCACAAGGTGAAAAGCGGCATCCGCTCGGTAATGATCGACGGCTCCCATTTGCCGTTCGAGCAGAATATCGCCAAGGTGGCCGCCGCAGTGGCCCTGTGCCATCGCTACGGTGCCAGCGTGGAGGCGGAGCTGGGCCGCCTGGGCGGGCAAGAGGACGATCTGATCGTCGATACGGCGGACAGCTTCTATACCGACCCGGTGGCGGCACGCGAGTTTGTCGCCGCCACCGGCATCGATTCGCTGGCGGTGGCGATCGGTTCCGCCCACGGCCTGTATCACGGCGAACCGAAGCTGGACTTCGAACGCCTGGCGCTGATCCGCGAACAGGTGGACGTGCCGTTGGTGCTGCATGGCGCCTCCGGCATTCCGGAAGCAATGGTCAAGCGCGCGATTTCGCTCGGCGTTTGCAAGGTCAACGTCGCCACCGAATTGAAAATCGCCTTCGCCGATGCGGTAAAAAGCTACTTTTCACAGCACCCGGACGCCAACGATCCGCGCAAATACATCGTCCCCGGCAAGCTGGCGATGAAAGAAGTGGTGGCGGAAAAGATCCGCATCTGCGGCAGCAGCGGCATGCTGTAACCCCACGCCCGCCCCCGGTTTCAGTGGCTGCACCACGGGGGCGAAAACATCCCGCCATTTTCCGCTTTCCTGAGAGAACGATCACAGCCTGTTATCCCGCCCGCGCCTGAAACCATTAACCGGTCTTCACTATGATCCAAATCATGGTTTTACTCATCCTACCTCTCTATTATCAAATTCATTGAATGCAGGCAGTAGGATTTTTGCCCATTCGTTTTTATTTCGCCAAGCGAAATAGCTTATTTGATGAAAACAAGCGCGCTTGTTTTTTAATTGGCAGTGTTTTTACTCTGAAAGGAACAGCGTATGAACCATTACTTAGCCGTATTAAGCGCATTGGTCATTCTGCCCTTCGCTCTGCAAGCAAAACCGCTTTCCGGCAGCCAGGTCGCCTCTGGCGTCGTCCGCTTCACCGGCGCCATTACCACGCCTGCATGCACCGTCAAACATCAGGATGAAAAACTTATCTCCAGCTGCTTCGGTAAAGTGACGGAATATCAGAACGGGTATATATCCTCTTCGTTAAAAGCGATGCCAAAAGAATTAGTTTCTGCCGTCAGCACTGAGATGGTGAATAACGATCCCCATTTAAAGCGCGTGACCATCAGCTATAAGTAACCACAAAGCGTTACTGCCTGCTGAAATAATAAACAAGACACAACTTGTCTTGATGACTTATAAATTTATTTTATAAATTTATCGCACAATAACTCCCCGCCTTACCGTAAGCCGGCTATTCGGGCGACCCTGCGGTCGCCCATCAGCATGTCCGAAATCCGCCATCGCTCCCTTCCATTTCATGCGATAATCGCCCTACCAAACCGAGGAGTGATCCAGATGCAGACTTTTTTGATTGATCGTACCGCCACGCCGGTGGGAGAACTGGTGCTGATTGCCGATGAACAGGGGCGCCTGCGGGCGATTGACTGGACCGATCACGAAGCGCGCCTGATGAAGCTGCTGAATACCCACTACCGCGCCGATCGGTTCACCCTGCGCGAACAGCGCGATCCCAGCGGGCTGACCGACGCCATGCAGCGCTATTTCGCCGGTGAACTGAGCATTATCGATCGGTTACCGGTGATGACCGCCGGCACCGAGTTCCAACGCACCGTCTGGCAACAGCTGCGCCAAATTCCCTGCGGCGAGATCCTGACCTACGGCCAGCTCGCGCAACGCATCGGCCGTCCGACCGCCTCGCGCGCAGTCGGCATGGCCAACGGTTCAAATCCGATCAGCATCGTCGTGCCCTGCCACCGAGTGATCGGTTCGCAAGGCGCACTGACCGGCTATGCCGGCGGCGTACAGCGCAAACAATGGCTGCTGCAGCACGAAGGCTACTTGCCTAAAAGCCTGCTGTAGCCGCGCCAGGCGATTATCCGGCGCCATTGTTTGGCGACGCTTAATAAAGCCCATTGCTCAACGCCACGCTCGCCGGCCGCTGGGCCCCATGAATAACTTGTGTGAATAAAACGCATAAGTCACAAATAATACTCATAACTTCAGTCCCCTACAGAATAATCGGCGGCATGTGTGCGTAAAATTCGCACACAATGCCCCTATTCAGACTAATGCTACCCTTATCAGCTGCGGCAAAAGATGTTAAAATTGACTCATATCAATTATTGAATGAGCGTAATCTATGATCCCGGAAAAACGCGTGATTCGTCGTATCCAGTCTGGTGGTTGTGCGATCCATTGCCAGGACTGCAGCATCAGCCAGCTGTGCATTCCTTTCACCCTTAATGCCCACGAGCTGGACCAGCTCGACAACATTATCGAGAGGAAAAAGCCCATCCAGAAAGGCCAGACCCTGTTCAAGGCCGGCGACGAGCTGAAATCGCTGTACGCGATCCGTTCCGGGACCATCAAAAGCTACACCATCACCGAGCAAGGCGACGAGCAGATCACCGGTTTCCACCTGGCGGGTGACCTGGTGGGCTTCGACGCCATCGGCGGTCTGAAGCACCCAAGCTTCGCTCAGGCGCTGGAAACCTCGATGGTGTGCGAGATCCCATTCGAAACCCTCGACGATCTGTCCGGCAAAATGCCGAACCTGCGTCAGCAGATCATGCGGTTGATGAGCGGCGAGATCAAAGGCGACCAGGACATGATCCTGCTGTTGTCGAAGAAAAACGCCGAAGAGCGCCTGGCGGCGTTCGTTTACAACCTGTCGCGCCGCTTTGCGGAGCGCGGCTTCTCACCGCGTGAGTTCCGGTTGACCATGACCCGCGGCGACATCGGCAACTACCTTGGGCTGACGGTGGAAACCATCAGCCGCCTGCTGGGCCGCTTCCAGAAAAGCGAAATCCTCAGCGTGAAAGGCAAATACATCACCATCGAAAACGCCGACGCCCTGTCGGTGCTGGCCGGTACGCCGCGTATCAACGTGACCGTCAACGCCTGATTCTCCTGCCGGATCACCATTTCCCCGAAATTGTTGATCCGGCACGCTTCTGTTGTTGTTCTGTTTTTCAATGTTGGGTTACTCTGTAAATTAACAGACTGTTGATTTCAGCTGTAAGGAGGCCCTATGGCGAAGTATCAGAATCTTCTGGTGGCTATTGACCCCAATCAGGACGATCAGCCGGCATTGCGCCGCGCCGTGTACCTGGTAAAACGGAACGGCGGGCGCATCAAGGCCTTCCTGCCCATCTATGACTTCTCTTACGAAATGACGACCCTGCTCTCCCCGGATGAAAGAACGGCGATGCGGCAAGGTGTGATCAGCCAACGCGCCGCCTGGATCAACGAGCAGTGCCGCTTCTATCTCAACGACGGCGTGCCGATCGAAATCAAAGTGGTCTGGCATAACCGCCCCTTCGAAGCCATCATTCAGGAAGTGCTTTCCGGCCAACATGACCTGCTGCTGAAAATGGCGCACCAACACGACCGGTTGGAGTCGGTGATCTTTACCCCCACCGACTGGCACCTGCTGCGCAAATGCCCTTGCCCGGTGTGGATGGTGAAAGACCAGCCCTGGCCGGAAGGCGGCAAGGCGCTGGTGGCGGTCAATCTGGCCAGCGAAGAACCCTATCACGACCCGCTCAATATCAAACTGGTGCAAGAAACCGTCGAACTGGCGCAAAACGTCAACCAGACCGAGGTTCACCTGGTCGGCGCCTATCCCGTTACCCCGATCAACATCGCCATCGAATTGCCCGACTTCGACCCGAGCGTCTACAACGACGCCATTCGCGGCCAGCATCTGATCGCCATGAAGGCGCTGCGGCAAAAATTCTGCATTAAGGAAGAGTTCACCCACGTGGAAAAAGGCCTGCCGGAAGAGGTGATCCCCGATCTGGCCGAACATCTGCAGGCCGGCGTGGTGGTGCTGGGCACCCTGGGCCGCACCGGTATTTCAGCCGCCTTTATCGGCAACACGGCGGAACATGTGATCGATCATCTGAAATGCGACCTGCTGGTGATTAAACCGGAAAACTTCAACTGCCCGATCGAGGCGGATGAAGACGACGAACACGACGACGAAGATTAGGCTTCGCGCATAAAGAAACGGGCCGCTGAAAAGCGGCCCGTTTTTCTTTGGTTGCCCAATTTTACTTCTGCAACGCCCGCAAAATCGCTTCCACGCTGTCTTTGGCGTCGCCAAACAGCATTTGGGTGTTCTCCTTGAAGAACAGCGGATTCTGCACGCCGGCGTAGCCGGTGTTCATCGACCGTTTGAACGCGATCACGTTCTGCGCTTTCCACACTTCCAATACCGGCATGCCGGCGATCGGGCTGCGCGGATCTTCCAGCGCCGCCGGGTTCACCGTATCGTTGGCGCCGATCACCAGCACGGTGTCGGTATCCGGGAAATCGTCGTTGATTTCATCCATCTCCAGCACCACGTCGTACGGCACCTTCGCCTCTGCCAGCAGCACGTTCATGTGGCCCGGCAAGCGCCCCGCGACCGGGTGAATGCCGAAGCGCACCTTCACGCCGCGCGCCCGCAGTTTTTCAGTGATTTCCGCCACCGGATACTGCGCCTGCGCCACCGCCATGCCGTAGCCCGGGGTGATGATCACCGAGGTGGAGTTTTTCAACTGCTCGGCCACCTCTTCCGCCGTGGTTTCACGGTATTCGCCCATCTCTTCGGCATCGCCGGTGGATGAACCGTCGCTGCCGAAACCGCCGGCGATCACGCTGATAAACGAGCGGTTCATCGCCTTGCACATGATGTAAGACAGGATCGCACCCGAAGAGCCCACCAGCGCGCCGGTGACGATCAGCAGATCGTTGCTCAGCATGAAGCCCGCCGCGGCCGCCGCCCACCCCGAGTAGGAGTTGAGCATCGACACCACCACCGGCATGTCGGCGCCGCCGATCGAGGCGACCAGATGCCAGCCGAACGCCAGCGCGATCGCCGTCATCAGCAGCAGCGTCACCACCTGCCAGCCCACGCTGTCGGTGCGCACGAACGCCACCAGCAGCAGGAACGAGATCACCAGCGCCGCCAGGTTCAGCTTGTGGCGATTCGGCAGCATCAACGGCTTGGAAGAAATGATGCCGCGCAGTTTGCCGAAGGCGACGATCGACCCGGTGAAGGTCACCGCACCGATAAAGATGCCGAGGAACACTTCGGTCAGATGGATATTCGCCATCACCGGCTCCATCGGCGCACCGTGATCCAGATAACTGTTGAAACCGACCAGCACCGCGGCCAGGCCAACGAAGCTGTGCAGCACCGCCACCAGCTCCGGCATTTCGGTCATCTCGACCTTCTTCGCCAGATAGACGCCGATCGAGCCGCCGATGATCATGGCGATGATGATCCAGCCGACGTTGCCGGAATCCGGCCCCAGAATGGTCGCGATCAGCGCGATCGCCATGCCGGCGACGCCGAACAGGTTGCCCTGCTTCGACGTTTCATGACGCGACAGGCCCGCCAGGCTGAAAATAAACAAAATAGCGGCAACAATGTATGCAGCTGTAACCAATCCTCCAGACATTTGTTACCCCTTAGTTCTTGCGGAACATCTTCAGCATGCGCTGAGTGACGGTGAACCCACCGAAAATATTGATGCTGGCGATCAGCACGGCGATAAAGGAGAGGAAACTCACCCAGCCGCCGTGGCCAATTTGCAGCAGCGCACCGACCACGATAATCCCTGAGATCGCGTTGGTGACCGACATCAACGGGGTATGCAGCGCATGGCTGACGTTCCAGACCACGTAGTACCCGACCACGCAGGCCAGCGCGAACACGGTAAAGTGCGACAGGAACTCTTTCGGGGCTGCGTCCGCCAGCCAGCCGAACAGCAGGATCGCCAGAGCCATCAGGCCGTACTTCAGCCACGGCGAGGTCGGCTTGGCTTCAGGTTTGGCGACCGGTGCGGCGGCGGGCGCCGCTTTCGGCTGGGCGGAAACCTGGATCGGCGGCGCCGGCCAGGTGATTTCACCGCTGCGCACCACGGTAACGCCGCGGATCACCGTATCGTCGAAATCGATATCGATCTCGCCGTTCTTCTCTTTCGACAGCAGCTTCAGCAGGTTGACCAGGTTGGTGCCGTACAGCTGCGAAGATTGTGTCGGCAAGCGGCTCGGCAGATCGGTATAGCCGATGATTTTCACGCCGTTGTCGGTCATGGTAATGGTGTCGGCCACGGTCAGTTCGCAGTTGCCGCCGGTTTGCGCCGCCAGATCGACGATCACGCTGCCCGGCTTCATCGACGCCACCATCTCTTTGGTGATCAGCTTCGGCGCCGGTTTACCCGGGATCAGCGCGGTGGTGACGATGATGTCAACCTCCGCCGCCTGTGCGGCGAACAGCGCCATCTCTGCCTTGATAAAGGCTTCGGACATCACTTTGGCGTAACCGTCGCCGCTGCCCGCTTCCTCTTCAAAATCCAGCTCGAGGAATTCCGCGCCCATGCTCTGCACCTGCTCTTTCACTTCCGGGCGGGTGTCGAAGGCGCGCACGATGGCGCCGAGGCTGCCCGCAGCGCCGATCGCCGCCAGGCCGGCCACGCCGGCGCCGATGATCATCACCTTGGCCGGCGGCACTTTGCCGGCGGCGGTGATCTGGCCGGTGAAGAAGCGGCCGAACTCATGCGCCGCCTCGACGATGGCGCGGTAGCCGGCGATGTTGGCCATCGAGCTCAGCGCATCCATCGACTGGGCGCGCGAGATGCGCGGCACCGAGTCCATCGCCAGCGCGGTGACGTTGCGCGCCGCCAGCTTGGCCATCAGCTCGGGGTTTTGCGCCGGCCAGATAAAGCTGACCAGCGTGCTGCCTTCGCGCATCAAGGCGATCTCGTCGTCTTGCGGCGCGTTGACTTTCAGGATCAGATCCGACTGCCACACGTCGTTTTCGTCGACCAGCGCCGCGCCGGCGGCTTCGTAGGCGACGTCGTCAAAACTGGCCAGTTTGCCCGCCCCGCGTTCAATCGCGACGGTAAAACCCAGCTTCAGCAGTTGTTCCACCGTTTTCGGCGTGGCTGCGACCCGGGCTTCATTGGCCAACCGCTCTCTTGGTACACCAATACGCATAATGTTCCCTTCTCACCTGTCTTGGATGATGTTTATTATTTTCCTGCCCATAGAACGGCGCCATCGGCGAGCGAGGCGTCAACTTGCCCGCACTGATTTCAGACGCCAACTATAACCTACTGAAAATAAGGTCGATGATCCATAATTGCTTACGCATTCAGCCCTGTTTTTACATAAAAACGCCGGGCGCGATATGACAAATCGCAATTTACAGTGAAAAAATGCATACAGAACAGCACATTCTGCATGGTTAGAGGTTTGCGCCCGGCGTAACGATTTATCGCCATGCGGGGAGGATACGCATAAAAGTTATCATTTTGTGAATAATTAACACTAATGACACCAAAGCCTTTATTATGGAAACTTATGGCGGCGGCGCCATCCGTGCGACCCGCGTCACCGTCAAGGATTTGTCGCACGGGATAACATAAAATGCTGAGACAGTTTTCAGAATTACATGTAATAATTGACGGCTGAATTACACTTAAACAGTTCAGTACGTTATAAACGTTAATGCGCTAGGCGAAAGGATTTTTTATGAAGCTGAAGACCACGATCATCGCGTCAGCCTTGTTATCACTCACCGCGCTGTCCGCTCATGCGGCGCAAGAGTTAACTCCTGAGAAAGCAGCGGCGCTGAAGCCGTTTGATCGCATCACGATTACCGGCCGCTTCAATGCGATCAATGAAGCCGTCGACGCCGTATCCCGCCGTGCAGACAAACTGGGTGCCGATTCCTTCTATATCCAGGACAGCAACAACAGCAATAACGGCGGCAACTGGCGCGTCACCGCAGACCTTTACCATAAAGATGCGCCAGAAGTGAGCAAAACACCAAAATACCGCGTATTTAACGGCGTGAATGAACTGCCTAAAGAGGAAGCCTACCTGCTGGAGCCTTACGATACCGTGAGCGTCAGCGGTTTCTACCGCAGCCAGCCGGACATTAACGACGCCATCTCCAAAGAAGCGCAGAAAAAAGGCGCCGCCTCGTTCTTCATCGTGCGCCAGGTTGACGCCAACTCCGGCGGCAACCAGTTCGTCACCGCCTACATCTATAAGGCCGATGCGCCGAAACGCCGCGTGCAGAGCCCGGACGCCATCCCGGCCGATTCTGACGCCGGCCGCGCCGCGCTGGCCGCCGGCGGCGCCGCAGCCGCGAAAGTCGAAATTCCTGGCGTCGCGTCTTCCGGTTCACCAAGCCGCGAAGTGGGCCGTTTCTTCGAAACCCAGTCCTCTACCGGCCAACGCTATACCGTCACGCTGCCTAACGGCACCAAGATTCAGGAAGTGAACAACGTCACCGCCGCGCAGATGGTGCCATTCGATTCCGTCACCTTCACCGGCCACTTCAACAGCATGACTGACGTGTCCACCGAAGTGGCGAAACGCGCGGCCGAGAAAGGCGCCAAGTACTACCACGTCACTCGCCAGTGGCAGAACAAGAGCGGCGGCAACCTGACCGTCAGCGCCGATCTGTTCAAATAAAACCCGCTTTTCGGTTTACCATCGGGCAGCCCTTGAGCTGCCCGTTTTTATTGCCGCTCTTTTCGCCGCTCGTTGAATAGTTTTTTGTAAATTCCGCATATTCAATCATTGCATCTCTAATCATCCCTCCGTAGAATTTGCGCCAATTTTTAGGGCTATTGTCTATTAGCGCAATGGTTGTTAACACATTGTTGCCGCCAAGCAGTTCCCTTCCAGTTGTTTATTCTGCGTTCAGGATCCGTCATTGGAAAAAAAACTCGGTCTTACCGCGCTAACCGCTTTGGTGCTCAGCTCAATGCTGGGCGCCGGCGTGTTCAGTCTGCCGCAAAACATGGCGCAGGTCGCCAGCCCCGCCGCGCTGCTGCTGGGTTGGGGGATCACCGGCGTCGGCATTCTGTTTTTGGCGTTTGCCATGCTGTTGCTTACGCGTCTGCGCCCGGATCTGGACGGCGGCATCTTCACCTACGCCAAAGAGGGATTCGGCGAGCTGATGGGCTTCTGCTCGGCTTGGGGTTACTGGCTGTGCGCCGTGATCGCCAACGTCTCGTATCTGGTGATCGTGTTCGCGGCATTGAGCATTTTCACCGATCGCGGCGGCAACGTTATTCTCGGTGACGGCAATACCTGGCAGGCGCTGATCGCCGAATCCGCCCTGCTGTGGATCGTGCACGCCCTGGTGCTGCGCGGCGTGCAAACCGCCGCCAGCATCAATCTTGCGGCCACTCTCGCCAAGCTGCTGCCGCTGGGGATGTTCGCCGTTCTGGCGGCGATTGCCTTTAAAATGGACGTGTTCACGCTGGACTTCCAGGGGATCGCCCTCGGCAAGCCGGTATGGGAACAGGTCAAGGACACCATGCTGATCACCCTGTGGGTGTTTATCGGCGTGGAAGGTGCCGTGGTGGTTTCCGCGCGCGCGCGCAATAAGAAGGACGTAGGCCGCGCGACCATGTTGGCGGTGCTGTCGGCGCTGGCGGTGTATCTGATGGTCACCTTGCTGTCGCTGGGCGTGGTGCCGCGCAGCGAACTGGCCGACATGCGCAACCCGTCGATGGCAGTGCTGATGGTGGAACTGATTGGCCCGTGGGGAGACGTAATCATCGCCGCCGGTCTTATCATTTCCGTGTGCGGCGCCTACCTCAGCTGGACCATCATGGCGGCGGAAGTCCCCCTGCTGGCCGCACAGCACGGCGCATTTCCACGCGTGTTCGGCAAACAGAACCGCCATCACGCCCCATCGTCTTCGCTGTGGCTGACCAACATCGCGGTGCAGCTGGCGTTGGTGCTGATCTGGTTGACCGGCAGCAACTACAACTCGCTGTTGACCATCGCGTCGGAAATGATCCTGGTGCCTTACTTCCTGGTCGGCGCATTTCTGTTCAAGGTGGCTTACCGTCGTCGCGACAAGCGCCTGATCTTCGCCGCCACCGGCGCCTGCGTCTATGGTTTATGGCTGCTGTACGCTTCCGGGCTGATGCACCTGCTGATGTCGGTGCTGCTGTATGCGCCGGGCCTGTTGGTGTTCATGTACGCCCGCCGCGGCCATCAGGATATCAATCTGCTGAATCGCCTGGAAAAAGGCAGCATCTTACTGCTGCTGGTGGCCACGCTGCCCGCCGGCTGGTTTATGCTGCACTAAAGTGTCCCGTCAATGCGGCTGCCCGTCAGCCGCATTTTGCTTCCTCTTTTTCCCCTGCTACCGCGTTCCCCCCTTTGCACAGTCAGCCATGCGCCACGCTTGCGATCTCAAATGCAATTAATTATCATTATCATTTATTGGTTAATGGTAAGACGCGAGTGCCCCTGGCGAGAGGCGTCAGGCGGCGGATGAAGACAGGTTGAAAATGGAAGGCATTTCATGGCTGAGAAACTGCTGCACGCATTACCTTTGTTTACCGCCTGGGAGGCGCTGATCGCCGAGGGCAATATGGCGTTTAATCAGCGGCACGATCGCCAGGCGATGGCGCGCTATCAACAGGCGCTGGAGGGGGCTCAGGCGATCATCGCCGAGAAGCCCTGGCTGAATGCGGACTATACCGCCAGATTTGAAGCGCTGAATATTTTCGAGTCTGCCCTTGCCGCGCTGATCGTCACGTTCAACAACATTACCCATCTGCGCCTGCGGCAGAAGCCTCTGCGCGGCGTCGAGCTGCATGTTCATCAGGCCCGAGTCGCTATCGAGCAACTGTTGGACGATACGTCGCTGTGCGAACAGATGCAGCAGATCGCCGAACGGCACCTGCTGCGTTTCAGGATTGAAACCCTGCACCTGCTGCGCGAACACCGGTTGCCGGAAACCAGCGTCTGCGCACCGGCGGCCAACGCTTCCGCTACCTTGCATTAAAAGTGACACACCAATCTGAGGGCCATCTGTAATGAATGAATTGAATGACGAGATGAAGAAGATGCTGGCTAAACAGCTGCCTGTGCAGGCGACCAGCAGCCCGAACGGCGTTCCCGATATCGGCCCCAAGCGCTCTTTGCGCCTCTATGATGACCGTACGCTGATTTACAACGAAAATACCGGTGGCCAAACGCTGAAAAACATCAAGGCCGGCTCGAAAATGGCCGTTGTGGTCATCGATCGCGAGGCGCTGGACGGTTACCGCTTCGTTGGCACGCCCGAACTGTTTCTGGCGGGCAAGCCGTTTGACGATGCGTTGACGTTTGCGGAAAAAAACGGAATGAAGCCGCCGAAGTACGCGGTGTTAATTCATATAGACAGTATTTATACCCTGCGCTCCGGCCCGAATGCCGGGACCCAGCTCTAGACGCCGGCCGTCATGCGGCGTGAGACATCACGTTCATGGTTAGGCCATCGCGACGAGTCAATTGCCTAACCATGAACGGGCGGCCGGGTTGATGCCCGGTCAGCTTTTGGGAGGGATCGCGACGGTCATGCGTTCACCCACCAGAGTAATCGCAATGCCTTCCGCACACTCTTTCTGAATGGCCGCCAGTTGTTGAGCCTCCAGCGCATAAGGCAACTGAATATCAAACACCGCCAGGCCCTGCTGCTGCGCCAGGTCAATCAGGCGCACGATGTTGGTTTCATCGCTGACCTGCGTCGACACCACCTGCAGCGCCAACTCTTTTAACTGCTCTTTGCGCGTTTGCGAGGTGGTCACGCGCGATTTCAACACCATGCCGAAGATCGGCATCACACCATAAATAGCATCAACAAAGCGCCAGTGCTTCCTGCACGATGCGGACAGAAAATCCATATAGTCGAAACAGATTTTCTCACTGCGCGCGATGGATGCAAGGTGATTGCTGTTCATCCCCTCATTCCTCTCATGGCCAGTGTTAACCCGTGGTCTTTCAAGCCGCCGCCGGGGGCAACCTGAAATGCATTGGGGATCTTATATCCAGAAATGGATAATCATGCGAAGCTTTAACGACTTTCCGCCGTATGATGGCATAATTCCCCTATTGTTTGCCAGTCTGTCCAGGAGCTTTAATCAATGGAACACCACAACTCCGCCCCGGTGCTGATTACCGGCGGCGCACGGCGCATAGGGCTGGCGCTCGCCAGAGCGTTTCTCCAGCGCGGCGTTCCGGTCATCATCGCCTACCGCAGCGAATATCCGGCGATGGCCGAGTTGAAAGCCTTGGGCGCCTGCTGCATTCAGGGCGATTTTTCCACCCATGAAGGCATTTATCGTTTCGCCGATCAGGTGCGGCAGGCCGCGCCCAAGCTGCGCGCGGTGATCCACAACGCCAGCGCCTGGCAGGCGGAGTCACCGGAGGTGCCGCCGGAACAGGTCATGGCGGCGATGCTGCAAATTCACGTCTACACGCCCTATTTGCTCAATCAACTGCTCGAGTCCTGCCTGACAGGCCAGGGCCAGGCCGGCGCCGACATTATCCATCTGACCGACTATGTGGTGGAAAAAGGCAGCGACAAGCATATCGCCTACGCCGCCAGCAAAGCCGCGCTGGACAACATGACCCGGTCGTTCGCCCGCAAATTGGCGCCTGAAGTCAAAGTCAACGCCATCGCGCCGGCGCTGATCATCTTCAATCCGGGCGACGACGAAGCTTATCGTCGGCAGGCGCTGGCGAAATCGCTGATGAAGGTCGCGCCGGGCGAGAGCGAAGTGGTCAATCTGGTGAACTACCTGCTGGAGAGCCGCTACGTCACCGGCCGCACCCACGGCGTCGACGGCGGGCGGCCGCTGCGCTGACGCAAAGATCCGCTTGGCGCAACCTCGCGGGCCGCGCTATGCTGAAATCCGCTTTTCTTATTAAAACACGGGCATATGCATAAAATTGTTTTTGTGGAAGACGATCCTGAAGTCGGCAAACTGATCGCCGCCTATCTGGGCAAACACGATATCGAGGTGCTGATCGAACCGCGCGGCGACAGCGCGCAAGCGCGCATCGAGCGCGAGCAACCCGATCTGGTGCTGCTGGACATCATGTTGCCCGGCAAAGACGGCATGACGCTGTGCCGCGATCTGCGCCCCACCTTCCCCGGCCCGATCGTGCTGCTGACCTCGCTCGACAGCGACATGAACCATATCCTGTCGCTGGAGATGGGCGCCAACGACTATATCCTGAAAACCACGCCGCCGGCGGTGTTGCTGGCGCGCCTGCGTTTGCATCTGCGTCAACACAGCCAGCAGCCGAAAGAAGAGTCGGTTCAGCCGCTTACCCAGCATAACGCGCTGCATTTCGGGCTGCTGTGCATCGATCCGGTCAACCGTCAGGTTACGCTGGGCGAGGAAACCATCACCCTGTCCACCTCAGATTTCGATCTGCTGTGGGAGCTGGCGACCCACGCCGGGCAGATCATGGATCGCGAGGCGCTGCTGCAAAACCTGCGCGGCGTGAGCTACGACGGCATGGACCGCAGCATCGACGTGGCGATCTCCCGCCTGCGCCGCAAACTGTACGACAACGCGCTGGAGCCTTTCCGTATCAAGACGGTGCGCAACAAGGGCTATCTGTTCGCCCCTAACGCCTGGGCATCGGTGCAACAATGAGAAAACTTTTCGTCCAGTTCTTCCTGTTGCTGTTCGTCTGTTTTCTGGTGATGGCGATGCTGGTCGGCCTGGTGTACAAGGTGACCGCCGAGCGCGCCGGCCGCCAGTCGATGGACGATTTGATGAAAAGCTCGCTGTACCTGATGCGCAGCGAGCTGCGCGAAATTCCGCTGAAGGACTGGAACAAAACTATCGCCACGCTGGATCTCAATCTGTCGTTCAAGCTTCATATCGAACCGCTCGGCAAACAGGAACTGAGCGAGGATCTGAAAAAGCGGCTGCGGCTGGGTGAAATCATCGCCCTCGACGATCAGTACACTTTTATGCAACGCATTCCGCGCAGCCACTATGTGTTGGTGGTCGGCCCCATTCCTTATCTGTTCTATCTGCACCAGATGCGTCTGCTGGATCTGGTGTTGCTGGTGTTTATCGGCATGTCGCTGGCGCTGCCGGTGTTTCTGTGGATGCGGCCGCACTGGCAAGACCTGCTCAAACTGGAAAACGCCGCTCAGCGGCTCGGCGCCGGGCATCTGGATGAACGCACCCACTTCGATCCCACTTCCAGCCTGAGCCGGCTCGGCGTGGCGTTCAACCAGATGGCCGACAACGTCAACACCCTGATCGCCAGCAAGAAACAGCTGATCGACGGCATCGCCCACGAGCTGCGCACGCCGCTGGTGCGCCTGCGCTATCGGCTCGAGATGAGCGATAACCTGTCCGAAGGCGAGCAGCAGGCGCTGAACCGCGATATCGGCCAACTGGAGTCGCTGATCGACGAGCTGCTGACCTATGCCCGCCTGGATCGGCCGCAGGTTGCGTTAAACATTGAACCCATCGATCTGCCAAAGTGGCTGGAGGACAAGGTCGATGATATCCGCCTTATCCATCAGGAACGCGACATCCAGCTCGACATCCCGCACGTCGGCGATTTCGGCGGCGTCGATCTGCGCCTGATGGAGCGCGTGCTCGATAACCTGGTCAACAACGCGCTGCGCTATTCCGAGCAGCGCCTGCGCGTTGGGTTGTGGTTCGACGGTGACCTCGCCTGTTTGCAGGTCGAAGATGACGGGCCGGGTATCCCGCCGGAAGAGCGCGAGCGGGTGTTCGAGCCTTTCGTTCGCCTCGATCCCAGCCGCGATCGCGCCACCGGCGGCTGCGGGCTGGGGCTGGCCATCGTCCATTCCATCGCCGTCGCCTACCAGGGACAGGTGTTCGTCGAAGGCAGTTCGCTCGGCGGCGCCAGCTTCCGTTTCTGCTGGCCGGTGAAGCCGACATTCAGTTTAAAAGCCGATCTGGCGTAATACCGCCGGACCCTTCTCATTGGAGCCGAATAATAATGACATCTGCACCTTCCAACACGTCTGCTTACGATCACCTGCGCGCGCTTTTTAGCCGGCTGTCGCGTTTCGGCCACCTGTCCGCCATCGCCGGTTGGGACATGCAAACCATGATGCCGCCTGGCGGCAGCAAGGCGCGCTCCGAAGCCCTGGCCGAATTGAGCGTGCTGCAGCACCAGATTTTAACGGCACAAAGCACCGGCGCGCTGTTGGATCGCGCGCAGCAAGAGACGCTGGACGAGATCGACCGCGCCAACCTGCGCGAAATGCGCCGCCAGTATGAAGACGCGGTGCTGCTGCCGGCGTCGCTGGTCGAAGCCAAATCGCTGGCCGGCGCCCGCTGTGAACACGCCTGGCGCGCCCAGCGCCCGGCCAACGACTGGGATGGCTTCGCGGAGAATCTGCGCGACGTGGTCAAACTCAGCCGGGAAGAGGCGCAGATCCGCGCGCAGGCGGCCGGCACCAGCCGTTACGATGCCCTGCTCAACCTGTATGAGCCGGGCATGCGCAGCAGCGATCTCGATCGCATCTTCGGCGATTTGAAAACCTGGCTGCCGGATTTGCTGCAGCGCGTGGTGGCCAAACAGGCCAATGAACCCTGCCTGGCGCCGCAGGGCCCGTTCAATGTGGACACCCAGCGCCAGCTGAGCCTGAGCGTGATGAAGCTGCTCGGTTTCAACTTCGACAACGGCCGCGTCGACGTCAGCGCCCACCCGTTCTGCGGCGGCGTGCCGGAGGATGTGCGCATCACCACGCGTTACAACGAGAAAGAGTTCCTGACCGCGCTGCTCGGGATCGTACACGAGACTGGCCACGCCCGTTACGAACAGAACTTGCCGCGCGATCTGCTCGGCCAACCGGTCGCCCTGGCTCGCTCCACCGCCATCCACGAATCGCAGAGCCTGCTGTTCGAAATGCAGCTGGCGCGCGGCAATGAATTCCTGAAAATCTTGCGTCCGTTGGTTACCGCGCAGTTTGGCGAACAGCCAGCGCTGGAAGAAGCCAACTTCATTCGCCTCAACCAGCGGGTGAAACCGGGCCTGATCCGCGTCGACGCCGACGAGGTGAGCTATCCCGCTCACGTCATCCTGCGCTACGAAATTGAAAAAGCGCTGATCGAAGGCGAGATCGAAGTGGAGGACATTCCGGCGCTGTGGAATGAAAAGATGCACGCTTACCTGGGCCTCGATACCATCGGCAACTACCGCAACGGTTGCATGCAGGATATCCACTGGACCGACGGCGCCTTCGGCTACTTCCCGACTTATACCCTCGGCGCGATGTACGCCGCGCAGCTGTTCCACAGCGTGCGTCAGGCTCTGCCTTCGCTGAATGAGGACATCGCCGCCGGCAATCTGCAGCCGTTGTTCCACTGGTTGCAGCATAACATCTGGCGCCACGGCAGCCGTTTCCCGACCGACACGCTGATCGCCAATGCAACCGGTGAAGAGCTCAATCCGCGCTACTTCCGCCAGCATTTGAAAAACCGCTACCTGTAATCTCTCCCCGTGCGCGGCCACGGCCGCGCCCTTTTTCCCCTGCTTGACTTAATAATGTTACATAGCGCGTTTTCCTTGCCGGCAACGCCTTGGCTACAGGGTGGCGGGTTGCTACTCACCAACAGTATGTTGTAACTAAAACCATAAACAGCAGCGCCCCTATCTGCCTCTCATCCCAGCGCATGACGAGCGATCATCGTCACCAGTTGTGGTCTCAACGCGGCGGGCAGATCATGCCCCATGCCCGGCATAATCTGCAATCTGGCGTTGGCGACGGCCCGAGCGATCGCCACCCCGCCGGCCTTGCGCACCAGCCGATCGCGATCGCCGTGAATCACCAGCGTCGGCGCGGCGATGCGCCGACTGTAACGCCGCAGATCGCCGCTGCCGAGCAGCGCGGAAAGTTGCCGCTGCATGCCCTCCGGATCCACGCCCCGCTTCAGCAACCGCTTCACCAGGGCATCCAGCTCCGCCTCCTCCGGCGGATAAGTCGCGGTGCCAAGCGCGCGCAGAAAGGCCTTCATCCCTTCCTGGCGCTGCTGCAGCGTCATATCGGCGGCAGGCCGGCGCACCAGCAACCACAGCAGCGAAGGCGCCGGCGGCGGTAACAGCGGTTGATTGGTGCTGGAAAACAAGATGCATAACGAGGCGACGCGCTGCGGGTATTCGGCGGCCAACACCTGGGCGATCATCCCCCCCATCGAGGCGCCAAGGACATGAGCCTGAGGAATGCGTAAATGATCGAGCAGATGCGCTGCGTCCGTCGCCATATCCGCCAGGGTATAAGGCACCGGCGTTTGCCAGCCGAACTGGGCACGCAACATCAACAGCCACAGCGGCGTCTTGCGCTGCGCCCGCGTTTTACCGGAAAGGCCGACGTCGCGGTTGTCGTAGCGGATCACCCGAAATCCCTTGGCGACCAGAGCGCGGCAGAAATCGTCAGGCCACAGCAAAAGCTGCGCGCCGATGCCCATGATTAACAACAGCGGCGGATGCGCCTCATCGCCCCAGTCTTCATAGGCCAGCGGCACCTCACCCTGTTCCGTCACGCCACAACGAACCGTTATCTCGTTCATTTTAAATCCCTTTTATCGAGCCTGACGGTCATTATAGCAGCAATCCCTCCTGCCGCTGCCGCCGCCGCCCTGTACATTAGGTTACAAGCCGAAACCAATCACTCACGGAAAGCCGGACGCCGTTTGCCTACTATCATCTCAACGGCCCCGCAGTGGGGTTGATACCCAAAAGTCATGTTGAGGATTCTGCGATGAAAAAAGTATTAGCTCTGGTTGTTGCCGCTGCAATGGGTCTGTCTTCCGTGGCTTTCGCTGCCGAGGCTGCCACCACTACCGCACCTGCGGCTACCGCAACCACCGCCACCGCTGCGCCGGCTAAAGCTCAGGTGAAACACCACGGCAAGAAAGCCCCGGTACAGAAAGCTCAGGCGGCCAAAAAGCATCACAAGAAAGCCGGCAAAAAAGCCCCGGCGCAAAAAGCTCAGGCGGCTAAAAAGCACCACAAGAAAGCCAGCCACAAAAAAGCGTAATGTCGTGAGGTTCCCCTCACCGCTTCAGGCTTGACGTGCACGACACCCGGTTCACCGGGTGTTTTTTCATCCGGGGGGTTCTCATTGATGCTGCGCCGCTACCTGTTCGAGATCATTCTGACCGCCCTGATCCTCTGTGGACTGATCGCCGTCTTTTTTTATCTGTAGCCTGTCGCCTCGCCGGCGGGAAATTATTGAAAAATCAGTTATTGCCCATCCACATGGCTGCTAAATCAGTCTATAGTTAGCATTCAGTGTGTTTATGGATGATCCGTATTTGTCAGGCAAGAGATCTATGCGCATATCCGTTTTACTGTTGCTGTGCTCACTCCCGCTCATCGCCTCCCAGGCGGCACGCGCCGACGGCCCGTCCAAGGCCGAGCAAACGCGTCTGTTTTTCGGCAAAGATGAACGAATCAAGGTCACGGATACCGCCGCCCAGCCGTGGCAAGCCATCGGCCAGGTCGAAACCGCCAGCGGCAATCTGTGTACCGCCACGCTGATCTCCCCACACCTGGCGCTGACCGCCGGCCATTGCGTGCTGGCGCCGCCGGGACAATTGGATAAAGCCGTCGCCCTGCGCTTCGTGGCGAGCGATAAATCATGGCAGTATCAAACCGACAATATTGAAACCCTGGTCGACAGCAAACTGGGCAAAAAGCTGAAACCGGACGGCGACGGCTGGATCGTGCCGCCCGCCGCCGCCGCTTATGACTTTGCGCTGATCCGGCTGAAAGACAAAACGCCGCTGCCGATCGCCCCGCTGCCGCTGTGGCAAGGCGACAGCAAGGCGTTGACTCAGGCCCTGAAACAGGCCAAACGGCTGATCACCCAGGCGGGCTACCCGGAGGACCATCTTGATGACCTCTACAGCCACCAAAACTGCAAGGTGACCGGCTGGGCCCAGCAAGGGGTGCTGTCGCACCAGTGTGATACCCTGCCCGGCGACAGCGGCTCACCGCTGCTGCTGAAAACCGCCGACGGCTGGCAGCTGATCGCCATCCAGAGTTCGGCACCGGCGGCGAAAGATCGTTACCGCGCCGATAACCGCGCTCTGGCAGTGCCCGGCATCCGCGAGGCGCTGGACGCCCTGGCGGCAGGCAAGTAGCTCAACGGCGCATTAAGCGCCGTTGCTGTTTCTCTGTTCCCTGAATTTCAACTTGCGCTGCGCCGGCCGTTTGCCGGCCGGCGAGCCTGAGCTTAGCCCGAAAGCTGTTCGATGGTTTGCAGAATGCGCTTGTCGGAGATCGGGTAAGGTGTGCCCAGCTGCTGCGCGAACAGGCTGACACGCAGTTCTTCAATCATCCAGCGCACCGCTTTCACCTCTTCCTCCTGCTGTCGCTTCGGCGGCAGCTTGTTCAGCCACTGCTGCCACGCCTGCTGCACCTGCTCCACCCGCAGCATCTGCGCGCGATCGCGGTGCGGATCGATAGCCAGTTTCTCCAATCGCCGTTCGATCGCCTGCAGGTAGCGCAGCGTGTCCGGCAGCCGTTTCCATCCATTGCCGGTGACGAAGCCGCGGTAGACCAGCCCGCCGAGCTGGGTCTTGATGTCCGACAGCGCCAGCGCCAACGACATGTCCACCCGGCCTTTCAGCCGTTTGTTGATGTTGAAGACCGCCGTCAGGATCTGTTCAACCTGCTTGGCCACCTCAACGACCGTGTCGTTCAGCTCGGCGCGGATCTGCTCCTGCAACCGTGCAAAGTCTTCCTCCTGCCAAACCGGGCCGCCGTGTTCGGCGATCAGTTTGTCGATGCCGCACGAAATGCAGTCGTCGATCAGCTCCAGCACCTTGCCGTACGGGTTGAAATAAAGCCCCAGCTTGGCCTTGTTCGGCAGCTTTTCATGCAGATATTTGATCGGCGAAGGAATATTCAACAACAGTAGGCGGCGCGTGCCCTGCCACATCGCCTGTTGCTGTTCGCTTTCGCTGTCGAACAGGCGGATTGCCACGCTGTCCTTTTCATCCACCAGCGCAGGATAGGCTTTCATCGAATAGCCGCCGCGCTTCTGCTCGTAGAACGCCGGCAATTGGCCAAAGCTCCAGACATGCAGGTTGCTCTGCTCCAGTCCGTCATCGGCCACCGCCGACAGCGTCTCCTGCACCTTCTCTTTCAACTGCAGGCGCAGGGCGGCCAGATCTTTGCCTTCGCGCAGCGTCTGGTTTTTCTCGCCCACCACGCGGAAAGTCATTTTCAGGTGATCGGGCACCTGATCCCACTGCCAGTCATCACGTGACACGGTCACGCCAGTCATACGCCGCAGCTCGCGCTCCAGCGCGTCAAGCAGCGGCAATTCCAGCGCCGTTACGCGGCCAAGGAACGCTTCGGCGTAGTTCGGCGCCGGCACGAAGTTGCGACGCACCGGTTTCGGCAACGATTTGATCAGCGCGATCACCAGCTCACGGCGGATGCCGGGGATCTGCCATTCGAACCCCTGCTCCTCCACCTGATTGAGGATCGGCAGCGGGATGTGCACCGTCACGCCGTCGGCGTCGGTCCCTGGTTCGAACTGATAGCTCAGCCGCAGTTTGAGGTTGCCCTGATGCCAGAAGTTCGGGTAATCCAGCGCGCTGATCTTGTTGGCGCCATCCTTGATCAGCATCTCTTTTTCGAAGTTCAGCAGGTCGGGCTGCTGTTTGGCGGCGGTCTTCCACCAGCTGTCGAAATGACGGCCGGACACCACGTCGTTGGGGAGACGGCGATCGTAGAAGCCGAACAACGTTTCGTCGTCTACCAGAATATCGCGGCGGCGCGATTTATGCTCCAGCTCTTCCACTTCGGCGCGCAGCTTTTGGTTATCGCGGAAGAAAGCATGGCGCGTCTGCCAGTCGCCCTCCACCAGCGCATGGCGGATAAACAGCTCGCGGCACAGCAGCGGATCGATGGCGCCGTAATTGACCTGGCGCGCCGCGACGATCGGCAGACCGAACAACGTGACCTTTTCGCTGGCCATCACCGCCCCCTGCGACTTCGACCAGTGCGGTTCGCTGTAGCTGTGTTTCACCAGGTGCTGAGCCAGCGGCTCGATCCATTCCGGTTCGATGCGCGCGGCGATGCGCCCCCACAGGCGGCTGGTTTCCACCAGTTCGGCCACCATGGTCCACTTCGGCGGCTTCTTGAACAGGCCGGAGCCGGGGAAGATCGAGAAGCGGGCGTTGCGCGCGCCGGTGTATTCCTGCTTGTCCGCATCCTTCTGGCCGATGTGCGACAACAGGCCGGTCAGCAGCGCGGTGTGGACGCTGCGGTAGTCGGAAGGCGTGCTGTTGATCGGCAGCCCCAGCTCTTTCACCACCTGGCGCAGCTGGGTATAGATATCCTGCCACTCGCGCACCCGCAGGTAGTTGAGAAAATCGTTGCGGCACAGCCGGCGGAACTGGCTGGAGGAGTTCGCCTTTTGCTGCTCCTGCAGATAATCCCACAGGTTGACGAACGCCAGGAAGTCCGAGTCTTTGTCGGCGAAGCGGCGGTGTTTTTCATCCGAGGCCTGCTGCTTGTCCATCGGGCGCTCACGCGGATCCTGAATCGACAGCGCGGCGGTGATGATCATCACCTCGCGCACGCTGCCGCTCTTCTGCGCTTCCAGCACCATGCGCGCCAGACGCGGGTCGATCGGCAACTGCGCCAGCTGCCGGCCCTGAGGCGTCAGCTGATAGTGGCCGTTATCGGCGGTGGTGATCGCCCCCAGCTCTTCCAGCAGGCGCACGCCATCTTGAATGTTGCGTTTGTCCGGCGCCTCGACGAACGGAAACGCGGCGATGTCGCCCAGCCCCAGCGAGGTCATCTGCAGAATGACCGACGCCAGGTTGGTGCGCAGAATTTCCGGATCGGTAAATGCCGGCCGCGAGAGGAAATCCTGTTCGGAGTACAGACGGATGCACACCCCCTCCGACACGCGGCCGCAGCGCCCTTTACGCTGATTGGCGGAGGCCTGTGACACCGGCTCGATCGGCAGGCGCTGCACCTTGGTGCGGAAGCTGTAGCGGCTGATGCGCGCGGTGCCCGGATCGATGACGTATTTGATGCCCGGCACCGTCAGCGAGGTTTCCGCCACGTTGGTGGCCAGCACGATGCGGCGGCCGTGGTGCGACTGGAACACCCGGTTTTGCTCGCTGTTCGACAGGCGCGCATACAGCGGCAGCACCTCGGTGTGCGGCAAATGGAGACGGTTCAAAGCGTCGGCGGTATCGCGGATCTCGCGCTCGCCGCTCATGAAGATCAGAATGTCGCCCGGCCCCTCACGCCCAAGCTCATCTACCGCATCGAAAATCGCCTGCAGCTGGTCGCGGTCGGTATCGTCGCCGTCGTCGACCACCGGACGGTAGCGCACCTCCACCGGGTAGGTGCGGCCGGAAACCTCGATGATCGGCGCATTGTTGAAGTGGCGCGAGAAACGCTGCGGATCGATGGTCGCCGAGGTGATGATCACCTTGAGATCTGGGCGCTTCGGCAGCAGTTCGCGCAGGTAACCAAGAATAAAGTCGATATTCAGGCTGCGCTCGTGCGCTTCATCGATGATCAGCGTGTCGTACTGCATCAGCAGGCGATCCTGCTGAATCTCCGCCAGCAAGATACCGTCGGTCATCAGCTTGACCAGGGTGTTTTCCCCTACCTGATCGTTGAAGCGCACCTTGTAGCCCACGCTGCCGCCGAGCGGGGTTTCCAGCTCGTCGGCGATGCGGTTGGCGACGGTGCGCGCCGCCAGGCGGCGCGGCTGGGTATGGCCGATCAGCCCTTTCACCCCACGCCCCAGCTCCAGACAGATCTTCGGCAACTGGGTGGTTTTCCCCGAGCCGGTCTCCCCGGCGACGATCACCACCTGGTGGTCGCGGACAGCGTTTAAGATGTCCTGCTTTTTCTGGCTGACCGGCAGGCTTTCCGGATAGGTAATGCGCGGGCAAGACGCGGCGCGCGCCTGCACTTTTTGCCGCGCCGTCGCGATGTCGCTTTCCACTTCGGCGGCGACCGCCAGCTGGGCATCGGGATTTTTGATTTTTCGTGCGCCCTGCAGGCGACGACGCAGGCGTTGTTGATCGCGGAGCATCAGCTCGCCCAGTTGGGCCGGCAGTGCCTCGAGCGGAGATTTCACGTTCGGTGTTCCTTGTTTCATCGTGGCCAAGACCAGGCTTAGCAACGGTTTAATGTTTTTTTAGCGATTTTTTTGCTTTAGCCGCACAGCCTATCACAAACGGCGTTTTCCCCCTACTTTCGCGAGTAACGCCTCGGCAGGTTATTCAATAAAATCGAACGAAGATCTCGAAATATTGCGCTATCACTGTTGGGGGAATGTGAATAGCATGTAGTTCATGCAAGGGACGCTGAGTCCTGATGTCACTGTCACAACGTAAGGAATTATCGATGAGCAACGTATTGGTTCTGAAATCAAGCATCCTGGCGACCTACTCTCAGTCTAACCAACTGGCCGATTTCTTCGTAGAGCAATGGAGCAACGCCCACAGCGGCGACACCATCACCGTGCGCGATCTGGCCGCACAGCCAATCCCGGTGCTGGACGGCGAGCTGGTTGGCGCGCTGCGTCCTTCCGATGCTCCGTTGACTCCGCGTCAACAAGAAGCGCTGGCCCTGTCGGACGAACTGATCGCCGAGCTGCAGGCCAATGACGTCATCGTGATCGCCGCACCGATGTACAACTTCAACATCCCGACCCAGCTGAAAAACTATTTCGATCTGGTCGCCCGCGCCGGCGTGACTTTCCGTTACACCGAAAACGGTCCGGAAGGCCTGGTGAAAAACAAACGCGCCGTGATCCTGACCAGCCGCGGCGGCATTCATAAAGGCACCCCAACCGACCTGGTGGAACCTTACCTGCGTCTGTTCCTGGGCTTCATCGGCATCACCGACGTGGAGTTCGTCTTCGCGGAAGGCATCGCCTACGGTCCGGAAGTGGCGACCAAAGCACAGGAAGACGCCAAAGCGGCCCTGTCTCAGGTGGTTGCCGCGTAAGAGCCTGCGCAGGGGCGCCATGCCCCTGCCGGACAAGAGGCAAGCCTTGTCAAACCTGCACTACCCTCATAATAATCATCTATCCGTATCATTCAGCGCGCCAGACGGCGCGCTTTTTTTTACTTCTTCAGCCACTGGCCGTTGATGCCGCGCACATACTCGCCGCTCTGCGCCCGCGTCACCAGCTTCTGGCCGGCCATGCGCGCCACTTCATCGACGGCGATATGGTTGCCGTCCGCCACTTCCTGATACTTCTCGGCGCGGCCGGCGTTGATGCGCTTCACCAGCGCCAAAGTTTCGGCGTCCTGCTGCACCGGCGCGATGTAGCCGCTCAGGGTTTCCCCCACCCGCCCTTGCTGCTTCGCCTCATCCAGCGTCAGCGCCATCGCCAGGCCGCTGAACAGCCAGGCGGAGCCGGCCAGCCACAAATAACGTTTTTTCATGTCGGCTCCTAGAACAGACCGCTTTGGGTTTTCAGCAGGTTTTCGACGTCCTTATCCACCTTGATATGAATTTCATGTTCGATCTTGACGTTCATATTGATGGTGATCGGATCCTTAGGCGTCGCCACCTCGATGCGCGGCACGCAGCCGCTCAGCAGCGAAACGCACAGCACCGCTGCCAGCGTCGACACACTCATGATTTTCATTGTTGCTCCCCAGGTTGTGAGAGGGCCTGCTCCAGCCACTCCTGTAAATTGTCGCCGAAGCGCAAACTGCGCCACAGCTGAAACACGTTTTCCTGATGGCGATAGTTCAGGATCACCTCGCGCTTGGCGCTTTTCTGCGGGTTGATGCCGTCGATGCGCGCGCTCAGCGTCAGCTCGCCCAGGTTGTCGAGATCGACCCGGGCATGCGAACGGTTGATTTCCATGTAGCGCAGCCAGTCGATCGCCGCGCCGGTCGCCAGGTTGTTGCTGCCGATGGCGTCGGCCATGTCTTTGTCCAGGCGCAGCGTCAACGTGCCGGCGTTGGCGATCCAGCCGTTTTGCACCAGCCACTTCGGATGGTTCAGGAACAGCGGCAACTCGCCGTCGACGCGGCCGGACATGGCGAACTGCTTCGGTTTCAGGGCGGTAAACAGCGCGCTGAGATCGACCTTGTCCAGCTTCAGCACTGCGGCTTCATGCTGCGGCAACCGCAGCGCCGACAGGCTGATATGCCCGTTGAGCATGTCCACGCCGACGTTGCTCAACGTCAGTGGCTGCCCTTCGCTATAAGGATAGGTGCCCTGCAAATCGGCGGAAATGTTCTGCATCTCGAACAGGTTGGTGAAAGACTTGATGCGCAGCGATACCGGCTGTTTAGCTCCCAATTGCCAGTGATGCTGCTTGAACCGGTACGACAGGATGAAATCCAGGCCGCTCATCTCCCCGTCCTTCAGCCACATGCCGCCGTTTTTCACCACCCAGTGGCCACCGGCCTCGAACCCTTGTTCGCGGGCGGCGGAAAACGCCGACTGCGCGTAAAACTCGCCGTCGCGCAGCGTGAGATTGAGATCCGGCGCCAGCAGCGGTTGGAAGACCTTCAGCGACTGTTTCGGCCACCAGCCTTCGCCGCGCAGACGTTCGCCGTCCCAACGGCCGCGCAGCGCGATCGGACCGATCTGTTGCGCCTGCAGCTTGCCCTGCATCTGGAAACTGTCCGGCGAACGGCCGTTCATCTGCAGCGCCAGCACCGGCGCCGGCAGATAACCGCCATCGCTGAAGCTGACCTTATCCGCCGCCAGCTGCAGCTCACCGTTGAACTGCGGGCTTTGTTCATCACGCCGCCAGCGCAGCGGCTGGTTGAGGCTCAAGCGCGGCGCGGCGACCGTCACCAGGCCGTACTTCAACTTATCGAAGCCGGTGGAGAGTTTATCGAGCACCAACTCGCTGTCGCGCCAGCTGCCGCTGCCGGCCACGTCCCAGGCGGCCTGCAGCGGCGGCAAGCGGCCATTGCCCCAGTAGCGCCATTGCCAGTGGCCCTTGTCCGGCCAGAAATCCTGCGCCTGGCCGTCCAGATGCAGCTTGAAGCGGCCCCAGTAACTGTCGCTGGCGCTCAAAATCGCCTGCAGGCGGCCGGTAATACCGGCAGCGGTCACCTTCACGCCCGCCAGCGGCAAACGCGCCTCTTCCAGCGTCATTTCCGGCGTCACCTTGCCCCACAGGCGCAGCAACGAACCCGGATGCAGAACCAGCGTCGGGTTGAGAATGCTGCCGCCGAGCACGCCCGGGATCGACGCGGTAGCGGAGAAGTCGGCCAGATTGGCCTGGCCGGTCAGTTGGAACCGCAGATCGCTGTCTGTCAGCCCCACCTTGCCCGGCCCAAGCGTCAGCACCGCATTGCCCTTGCCGTTGTGGCCGGCCGTGATCACGTTCAGCCGCGCGCTGATCTCCGTTTCATCCAGTCCCTTGCTCCAGTCGTGCAGCGCGATGCTGAGGCCGCCGTTCAACGGCTGTCCGCTGTAGGGCCAACGCCACTCGCCCTGCTTGATGCTGACCCGCTGCGGGGTCACTTCCCACGGCAGCACCGCCAGCGGCCGATCGTCGCCTTTCTCGCTCACCGTCAACACGCCCTGCTGCTGTTGCCAGCGCATATCCAGCAAAACCGGTTTTTCCAGATAGGCCGTCTGCATTTCACCCTGCAGCGCGCCCTGCGTCGGCAGGCTGGCCAGATCCAGCGGAATGGTTATCTTGCCAGCGAGGCGCAGCGGTTGCGCGCTGTTGGGCGGAATGACGGTCAGGCTGTGCAACGTCAGCTGTTGTTTTTCATCCAGCTGCGCCTCGGCGCTGATATTCGGCCCCCGATAATGCAGATGTTGCCCGTCAGAGCCGGAGGAAAGCTGCAGCTTCCCGGCATAACGCTGCCAGGGAATGAGCGTGAGGTCATGAATGGTGAGATCCAGCGGCGGCAGCTGCCGCTGCAGTTGATCGAGCGCAAGCGGCGCGCTGTTGGCGTCGCCGCCCGGCAGTTTTGACAAACAGGCGCTATCGACGCTGACCTTATCGCTCGACAGCTGCCAGCGGCCTTGCCGATAAGCCAGCCGCGTCGGCCCGACGCTGGCCAGCAGACAATCTTGCGCGGTGAAACGCGCCCCCGCCAACGTCAGGCCGCCCTGGCGCCAATGCAATTTGCCCTGCAACTCCAGTCGGCTTCCCGCCGGCAACCAATGCGATAACACCCCCGGCAGCCAGCGCGGCAAGGTTTGCCACAACGCCAGCACCAGGATTGCGCAGCCCGCCACCGTCCCTATGAATACTTTCAATCGCCTGGTCATTAAATGATTGCTTCGTTCCTGTGTTAGGCATTGGTTAAGTCTATGCCTGAATTGACAATAATGATGGCACGAATTTGACATAGGGTGAAGCTGAGCGCGGTCGCAGAGGCGATTTGCACCCTTTTGGCGCAAGCGCGCGCGGAGTTGTAGATTTTCGTTACATATACATCACATAAATAGGACAGTTTTCAGACTTTTGTTATTGTTGTTACCGTTGATGATTAATAGTCTTGCAAGCATTCTAATAAAAGTTTAGCTGCTAGCTAACTGTGTACTAGAGAAGCCATTCCCCACACCCCCGTGGGGATTTTTTTGTCGCCCGCCTCACCGTCGCCTTCCCTTCACCGCCGCCAGCCCACAGCAGCCTTGCAGCGTGGCTAACCAATTGTCGAATTTACTAAAATCTGTTAAATTGATCACAAAATCACGGTGGAGAAACCACGATGAAATTGGCGATATACAGCACCAAACAGTATGACCGTAAATATCTCGAACTGGTGAATCAGCAGTTTGGCTATGAGCTGGAATTCTTCGACTTTTTACTCAGTAAAAAAACCGCCAAAACGGCCGCCGGTTGCAAGGCGGTGTGTATCTTCGTCAACGACGACGGTAGCCGTGAAGTGCTCGAAGAACTGGCGGCGCTGGGCGTCGAAATTCTCGCCCTGCGCTGCGCCGGTTTTAATAACGTCGATCTGGACGCCGCCAAAGCGCTGGGCATCAAGGTAGTGCGCGTGCCGGCCTACTCGCCGGAAGCCGTGGCGGAACACGCGGTAGGCATGATGATGTGCCTGAACCGCCGTATTCACCGCGCATATCAACGCACCCGCGACGCCAATTTCTCTCTCGAAGGGCTGATTGGCTTTAACATGCACAATCGCACCGCCGGCGTGATCGGCACCGGTAAAATCGGCGTGGCGACGATGCGCATTCTCAAAGGCTTCGGCATGAAGCTGCTGGCTTACGATCCGTTCCCCAGCGAACAGGCGCTGGAACTGGGCGCAGAGTATGTCGACCTGAAAACGCTGTACGCGCAATCCGACGTAATCACCCTGCATTGCCCGCTGACGCCGGAAAACCACCATCTGCTGAATGCCGACGCCTTCGCAATGATGAAAAACGGCGTAATGGTGATCAACACCAGCCGCGGCGCGCTGATCGACTCTACCGCCGCCATCGACGCGTTGAAGCAGCAAAAAATCGGCGCGCTCGGGATGGACGTCTACGAGAACGAACGCGATCTGTTCTTTGAAGACAAGTCTAACGACGTGATTCAGGATGACGTGTTCCGCCGCCTGTCGGCCTGCCACAACGTGCTGTTCACCGGCCATCAGGCTTTCCTGACCGAAGAGGCGCTGACCAGCATTTCGCAAACCACGCTGCAGAACATCAGCCAGTTGGATCGCGGCGAAGCCTGCCCGAACCAGTTGAACGCGTGAACGTCATCTCGGGGCGCCCCCTGCGGCGCCCTGTTTATTTGAGAGCGCGACGATGAGAACAACGATGGCCGCCCTTGCGGCGCTGGTCTTGGGGGGATGCAGCATGAAACCACCCGCGACCGTTACGCCCGGCGATCTGATGCATCATAATTTCGTGTTGCAGAGCGTCGATGGCGAAGCGGCAAAATCCCCAACGGGCGGCGTCCTGCTCAATCTGGAGTTCGGCGAGAACCTGCATGTGTCCGGCGCGATGTGCAACCGCTTTTTCGGCCAGGGGCAATTACGCGACGGCGTACTGACGGTAAAACCGTTGGCCTCGACGCGCAGGCTGTGCCCTGATGAGCAGCGCAATCGCTGGGATCGGGTGATCGGCACCGTGCTGGAAAACGGCGCCGAAGTGACGCTGAGCGCGCAGCAGCTGACGCTCAACGGCAGCGGCCACACGCTGGTTTATGCCCTGCGCGACTGGGTATATTGATTCTGAACGCCAGGCCTGGCGCCGTGGGCTTACCCGGCGCAGCTGCCCAGGCCCAGCGTGCGTTCCTCACACTGTTTGCCGTTCGGCATCTGGCACATGCGCAACGCTTCACCGTTCAAGTTGTGCGCGATGGTGGTGACGCCGCCGACCGCCGCGCAACCGGCGCTGGTCTGCAACGTATTGATTCTGGCACTGTTGCCCTGCTGTACTGGCTCTTCGTTGTTGCTGCTGCAGGCGGCTAAAAGCAGCACGGCGCTGGCAAGCAGCCATTTTGATGTCGTCATTATCCCACTCCTGAACCCGGAACTGCGCTGTGTAAAATCGCCATTGCCGATAACGCGCGTCACTTGGCGGACACGTTTCGCTATCTTTGATGCAAACTTGTTTAATCTAGCTCGATATATAAATAATGAAAATATATTCCGGCCATTATTTGTGGTTTTTTTGCACCGGCCGGACATTTATTTTGTTTGCAGAATATTTCCGCCTCCAATACGGGAGGTTAAACGTGACAGCGGCCCCCACCGCCCGCCCCGGCCGCAGAGAGAAAGTGATAACGTCACCGTTGCCGGCGACGGGGTTTCTTCGCATGATATCGGTATTAATTAACCCCGCGTGCTTTCGGCGTGACGGCGCATTTTTTGCTACCGGAGAGGATGATATTTGCGTCTATGCTGACGGCGCTAACTAATTAGCATTCCACTATTTTCAGTGAATGATGGCTGAATTCTTCAACCGGCGCGACTTGCTGTCACGCCGGTTTTTTTTACATCAAAATAACATTCAGTGCACAGAGGCTTTCGACAGTAAATTAATTACCAGCACGCCGGCAATAATTAATCCCATGCCGACAATCGCCGGCCAATCCAATTTTTGCTGATAAACGAATACCGCCGCGACCGACACCAGCACGATCCCCATGCCCGACCAAATCGCATACACAATGCCCAGCGGCATGCTCTTGACCACCATCGACAGCCCCCAAAACGCCACGCCGTAGCCCAGCACCACCAGCAGCGACGGCCACAGACGGGTAAAGCCCTCGGAGGCTTTCAACATGGTGGTGGCGATCACTTCCGCGACTATCGCCATCGTCAAATACATAAATCCGCTCATGGTTTTCTTCTGTCAGTTTACCGATGCGTAATTATGACGCGCCGGAAATAAATTGTCTTTAAACGGCGAAAACAATTTATTGAAGTGATCTCAACCGGCGATGCAAATAGCGATGCCGGATACGCTTGCCGATTTATCGCCCGCCACACAAACGCGATAAAGCCGCGTTCAAACCCTCTGTTAGACTTTTTTCCATTACTGCGAAAGTGCGCTTTCGCGGCTTTGTGAGCAATGAAAAGGTAATGTCGATGATAACTACAGATGGTAATAATGCAGTCGCTTCCGTGGCCTATCGCACCAACGAAGTGATTGCCATCTACCCTATCACGCCAAGTTCCACCATGGCGGAGCAGGCGGACGCCTGGTCCGGCGATGGCCGGCAAAACATCTGGGGTGATATCCCGCGAGTGGTGGAAATGCAGTCGGAGGGCGGCGCGATCGCCACCGTGCACGGCGCCTTGCAGACCGGCGCGCTGTCCACCTCGTTCACCTCATCGCAGGGTCTGCTGCTGATGATCCCGACGCTGTACAAACTGGCCGGCGAGCTGACGCCGTTTGTGCTGCACGTCGCCGCGCGCACCGTGGCCACGCACGCGTTGTCAATCTTCGGCGATCACTCTGACGTGATGGCGGTGCGCCAGACCGGCTGCGCCATGCTGTGCGCCGGCAGCGTGCAGGAAGCGCAGGATTTCGCGCTGATCTCGCAGACCGCCAGCCTCAACGCGCGCCTGCCGTTCATCCACTTTTTCGACGGGTTCCGCACCTCGCACGAGATCAATAAAATCGTACCGCTCAGCGACGATACGTTGCGGCACATGCTGCCGCAGGCGGCGATCGACGCCCACCGCCGCCGGGCGCTTTCGCCGGATCATCCGGTGGTGCGCGGCACTTCCGCCAACCCTGACACCTATTTCCAGTCGCGGGAGGCCACCAACCCTTGGTATGACGCCGCCGACCAGCACGTGATCGACGCCATGGAGGCCTTCGCCGCCCTCACCGGCCGCCACTACCGGCCGTTCGACTATTATGGCCACCCGCAAGCCGAACGCGTGGTGGTGGTGATGGGCTCCGCCGCCGGCACCTGCGAAGAGGTGATCGACACCCTGCTGACCCGCGGCGAAAAAGTCGGCGTGCTGAAAGTGCGGCTGTTCCGGCCGTTCTCCGCCAAACACCTGCTCGGCGCGCTGCCGGACAGCGTGCGCAGCGTCGCGGTGCTCGATCGCACCAAAGAACCGGGCGCGCTGGCCGAGCCGCTGTATCTGGACGTGATGACCGCGCTGGCGGAAGCCTACAGCCGGGGCGAGCGCACCACGCTGCCGCGAGTGATCGGCGGCCGTTACGGCCTGTCGTCGAAGGAGTTCGGCCCGGACTGCGCGCTGGCGGTGTTTCGCGAGCTGGCCCAGCCGCAGCCGCGCCCGCGCTTCACCGTCGGCATCTTCGATGACGTCACCGGCCTTTCGCTGCCGCTGAGCGACGAAATCCTGCCGCAGCGCGCCTCGCTGGAAGCGCTATTCTACGGTTTGGGCAGCGACGGCTCGGTCTCGGCCACCAAGAACAACATCAAAATCATCGGCAACGCCACGCCGCTGTATGCGCAGGGCTATTTCGTCTACGACTCCAAAAAGGCCGGCGGCCTGACGGTCTCGCACCTGCGCGTCAGCGAGCAGCCGATCAATTCGGCCTATCTGGTCAGCCAGGCGGATTTCGTCGGCTGCCACCAGCTGCAGTTTATCGATAAGTACCAGATGGTTGAGCGCCTCAAACCCGGCGGCACCTTCCTGCTCAATACCCCTTACGGCGCCGACGAAGTCTGGTCGCGCCTGCCGCAGGAGGTACAGGCGCTGTTACATCAACGCCAGGCGCGTTTCTACATCATCAACGCCGCCAAGCTGGCGCGTGAATGCCGGCTCGGCGCGCGCATCAACACCGTCATGCAGATGGCGTTTTTCCATCTGACGCAGATCCTGCCGAGCGACGTGGCGCTGCAACAGCTGCAGGACGCCATCGCCCGCAGCTACAGCAGCAAAGGCCAGGAGATCGTCGAGCGCAACTGGCAGGCGCTGGGCGCCACCCGCGGCGCGCTGATTGAAATCCCGCTGCAGCCGGTCGACGACAGCAGCCCGATGCGCCCGCCGGTGGTCTCGGACGCCGCGCCTGACTTCGTCAAAACCGTTACCGCCGCGATGCTGGCCGGACTGGGCGATGCGCTGCCGGTTTCCGCCTTCCCGCCGGACGGCACCTGGCCGGTGGGCACCACCCAGTGGGAAAAGCGCAACATCGCCGAAGCGATCCCGGTCTGGCAGCCCGACCTGTGCACCCAGTGCAACCATTGCGTCGCCGCCTGTCCGCACTCCGCCATTCGCGCCAAGGTCGTGCAGCCGGCGGAGATGGAATACGCCCCCGCCTCCCTGCAGTCGCTGGATGTCAAAGCGCGCGATATGCGCGGGCAAAAATACGTGCTGCAAGTGGCGCCGGAGGATTGCACCGGCTGTAACCTGTGCGTCGAGGTCTGCCCGGCGAAAGATCGCCAGAACCCGGAGATCAAGGCCATCAATATGGCCTCACGCCTCGATAATCTGACGGCGGAAAAAGACAACTACGATTTCTTCCTGCAGCTGCCGGAAATCGATACGGCGCAGCTGGAACGCATCGACATTCGCACCTCTCAGCTGATCACGCCGCTGTTCGAGTACTCCGGCGCCTGCTCCGGCTGCGGCGAAACGCCGTACATCAAGCTGTTGACCCAGCTCTATGGCGACCGTTTGCTGATCGCCAACGCCACCGGCTGTTCGTCGATCTACGGCGGCAACCTGCCGACCACGCCGTACACCACCAACGCCGAAGGGCGCGGGCCGGCATGGGCCAACTCGCTGTTCGAAGACAACGCCGAATTCGGCCTGGGCTTCCGTTTGACGGTCGATCAACATCGCGCGCGGGTGCTGCGCCTGCTGAATTCGCTGGCGCCGCAGCTGCCGGAGCAGTTGGTCAATGCCCTGCAGATGGAAGACGTGGCGCCGGAGCCGCGCCGCAAGCAAATCGCCGAACTGCGCGCGCTGCTGGCGAGTATTGAAGGTGAAGATGCGCGCCAGCTGGCGACCGACGCCGACTATCTGGTGGATAAATCCATCTGGCTGATCGGCGGTGACGGCTGGGCCTACGACATCGGCTTCGGCGGTTTGGATCACGTCCTCAGCCTGACGGAGAACGTCAACGTGCTGGTGCTCGACACCCAGTGCTACTCTAACACCGGCGGCCAGCAGTCGAAGGCCACGCCGCTCGGCGCGGTGACCAAATTCGGCGAGCACGGCAAGCGCAAGGCGCGCAAGGATCTGGGCGTCAGCATGATGATGTACGGCCATGTCTACGTCGCGCAGATCTCGCTGGGGGCGCAACTCAACCAGACGGTGAAAGCGATTCAGGAGGCCGAGGCCTATCCGGGGCCGTCGCTGATCATCGCCTACAGCCCGTGCGAAGAGCACGGCTACGATCTGGCGCTCAGCCACGATCAGATGAAACAGCTGACCGCCACCGGCTTCTGGCCGCTGTACCGCTTCGATCCGCGCCGCAGCGCCGAGGGCAAGGCCGCATTGGCGTTGGATTCGCGGCCGCCGAACAGCAACCTGTCGGAAACGCTGCTGAAAGAACAGCGTTTCCGTCGCCTGAACGCGCAGCAGCCGGAGGTAGCCAGCGCGCTGTATCAGGCCGCCGAGAAAGAGCTGAAGGAGAAATACGATTTCCTCAGCCTGCTGGCCGGCAAGGCGGAAAAGTCCGCCGCTGAGTAACCTCCCTCAAGGCGCGAGCGATTCGCGCCCTGATCTTTTACCGTTGACGTAAGGCGTGGCAATAAAACCTGCTGGCATTCCTGCGCGCAATCCGTACCATACAGGCCTCGCGTCGGGCGCGTGGAAGCTGGATGATGAATAATGATCAAAATCGGCCGGTTGAATGGTAAACTCGCGGTCTACAACGCCATGCCCCTAGTGCCCCCCATTGAGAATGAGCACGATTTAAATGTCAGAAAAGCAATCCGTTAGCCAAAAAGAGCAGTACAACCTGAACAAATTGCAAAAGCGCCTGCGCCGCAACGTGGGCGAAGCGATCGCCGATTTCAATATGATTGAAGAAGGCGACCGCATCATGGTCTGTCTGTCCGGCGGCAAAGACAGCTACACCATGCTGGAGATCCTGCGCAATCTGCAGCAGAGCGCGCCGATCAATTTCTCGCTGGTGGCGGTGAATCTCGACCAGAAACAGCCCGGCTTCCCTGAGCATATTCTGCCTGCTTACCTGGAAGGCTTGGGGGTGGAGTACAAGATCGTCGAAGAAAACACCTACAGCATCGTTAAAGACAAGATCCCGGAAGGCAAAACCACCTGTTCACTGTGCTCGCGCCTGCGCCGCGGCATTCTGTATCGCACCGCCACCGAACTGGGCGCCACCAAGATCGCGCTGGGCCACCACCGCGACGATATTCTGCAGACGCTGTTCCTCAACATGTTCTACGGCGGCAAGATGAAAGGCATGCCGCCCAAACTGATGAGCGACGACGGCAAGCACGTGGTCATTCGCCCGCTGGCCTATTGCCGCGAGAAAGACATCGAGCGTTTCTCGATCGCCAAAGCGTTCCCGATCATTCCATGCAATCTGTGCGGATCTCAGCCTAATTTGCAGCGCCAGGTGATCGGCGACATGCTGCGCGACTGGGACAAACGTTACCCAGGCCGGCTGGAAACCATGTTCAGCGCCATGCAAAACGTAGTGCCTTCGCACCTGAGCGATATCAATCTATTTGATTTCAAAGGCATTCACCACGGCAGCGCGGTGGTGGACGGCGGCGATTTGGCCTTCGATCGCGAAGACATTCCGATGCAGCCGGTCGGCTGGCAGCCGGAAGATTCGGACGACGCGGCGCCTGCGCCGGCGCGTTTGGACGTGCTGGAAATCAAATAAGTCCCCTCGCCGCTCGCCACCCTGCGAGCGGCGACCTTTTCCCTCTCTCGACGATCTCGATCCTGTTCACAGTTTGCGCATAATTTGCTGGGCGATGCCGTTTTTACCCTATACTGTGCATTTATACAGTCATATGGAGATCGCGCAATGAATATCACCCCCTGCCTGTCCCACGTCTCGCTGGGCTCGAACGATTTCGTCGCCGCCGCGGCCTTTTACGATCGCACGCTGGCCGCCTTGGGTTGCCGACGGGTGCTGGAGCATCCCGGCGCGATCGGTTATGGCCGCGACTACCCGGAGTTCTGGCTGCAGGTGCCGATCGACGGCCAGCCCGCTTCACCCGGCAACGGCACGCACGTCGGTTTTTTCGCGACCAGCAAGCAGCAGGTGGATGAATTCCATCGCCAGGCGCTGCTGGCCGGCGCCGTCGATGAAGGCGCGCCCGGTTCGCGGCCGCACTACGGTGAGGCTTACTACGGCTGCTTTGTCCGTGATTTGGATGGGCACAAGATTGAAGCCAGCTTCTGGGATGAAAGCGCGGCCTGAGGAAGAGAGAAATCGAATAAAAAAAATGCCGGTGATTAAACCGGCATTGTACGAATCAAATGTGCTATGCAGTAATTCAAAAATAAGAAAGTAAGACAATTATGGAGCGCAACGCCCATCGCTTGACGTTGCATTCACCTGCGAGAGAGATCATGCCCCATTTCCCCCGGCTAAATGTTGATTTTGCTCAATGTTAACCGGGTTTTCGTCATTTTCGCCTACAGCCAGCGGCTGCGCTTCAGCCACCAGGCGACGCCAAGCACCAACCCGACCAGCATCAGGCAAAATGCCGCGAAACCGAAGGGGTTGCCGCCGCCCGGTATGCCGCCAAGGTTGACGCCAAACAGCCCGGTCAGGAAGGTGGTCGGCAAAAATACCATCGCCAACAGCGACATGGTGTAAGTGCGGCGGTTCATCGCGTCGGCCATCACCGTGGTAATTTCGTCGGACAAGATGGCGGTGCGCGCGATGCTGCCGTCCAGATCGTCCAACCCGCGCCCCAGGCGATCCGCGATGTCCTGCATGCGGCGGCGATCGTCGTCGCTCATCCACGGCAGGCGGTCGCTGGCCAGCCGTGCGAAAACGTCACGCTGCGGCGCCATGTAACGGCGCAGCACGATAAGCTGTTTACGGATCAACGCCAGCTGGCCACGCTCCGGCACCTGCTGTTCCAGCAAGGCGTCCTCCAGATCGATAATCTTGTCGTGCAGATCCTCAATGAATTCGCTGGTGTGATCGGTCAACGCATCGGAAATCTCCACCAGCCAGTTGCCGCTGTTGGTCGGCCCGGCGCCGCTTTGCAAATCGTTCACCACCTGATCGATGGAATACACCTTGCGGTGCCGCGTGGAGATAATCAGTTTATCGGTGATGTACACGCGAATGGTGACCAACTGGTCCGGCCGTGAGTTGGCGTTAAAGTTGATGCTGCGCAGCGTGATCATGGTGCCTTCGCCCTGGCGGCTGACGCGCGGCCGTGAGCTTTCGCCGGAGAGCGCTTCGCGCACCGAGTCCGGCAGCAGCGGCGTGGTGCTCAGCCATTCGGCGCTGGCCGGGTGCGCGTAATCAAGATGCAGCCAGCAAGGCGCGTCGCAGGTGATCTTGTCATCCCGCTCGATCGGCGTGACGCCGCCCTTGCCATCCAGCTGGTAGGCGTAAACCGCGTCGGCGACCTGCAGCTCGCTCCCCTCAATCACATCCATTCATTTATCCCCTCAGTCTTGCTTATGTTGCTGAGTCTAGCGTTAACGCCTTGGAGATCAAAGACCAAGCTGTAACGCCAGTTTTCATGTTGTCCCATAAGCGTGGTCTATACTTCTGCCGAAAGGAACGCAAGACAGCCCGAGAGGAAACTCGCATGTTACAAATCAGCACCGCAGATATCTTGAAAATCGTCTTACCGACCGTCATTACGCTGTTTATCGCCGTGGTCAAAACGCCTTTTCGCATTCGGCGGGAAAACCACGATAAGCTGTTAAACCTGCTCGAATCCGTCGAGAAGCCCCAAAGCGCCCCCATACGTCTGTTGCGATTTCGCGACTATATCGGCAACCGCAGCGCCGGCCTTGTTACACTGCAGCTGCTGCTGGCATTGCCGGATAGCGTAGCGGCACTGGAACGCTATCGTTTCACCGGTGGCCGTCAGCAAATCTTGCGCGCCACGCCCGCAGGCTTCGTTTTGCGGCCAAGCGCCAATAACGCGTTCAAGCGTTTCTTGCTTTCCTGTCGCTATTTCTTGCTGTATTTGGTGTTCGTTACGTTGCTGGTGCTGTTCCCTGCGTTGACTCAATGGGGACTGCAGCAGTTAGGGGTATTGATTACGCCCTATTCACTCCGCTATCTGCCTAATGCGCGCATCATCGACGGCTGGCAGCTGCTGTTCCCCGGTTTATTATTTATTATCATTATGTTCAGCCTGGCATACCTGACCTTCAGGCAGCTGGCACGCGCGGGCAACCTCAGTTCGGAACGCGCCTTTTATCGCTACTATCAACGAGCGCGTGAGGAACAACGATGCCGGGAAGTCCTGAGACAACTGCGCGCTGCGCTGCGCCGAACCTGACGAGAATGCGCCGCCTGCGTTGCATCGCAATGGCCGCCCTGCTGCTGTTCGCCCAATCGGCTCGTGCAGAGCCGGTGTTAGAACGCCTCGCCACGCCCTATCACGCGCCGACGGCGGCGGGTTCACTGCCTTATTTTGTCGCGCACGCTCACTCCCCCCAGCCGCGCACCGCGCTGGTGGTGATGCACGGCCACCCGCGCGATGTCGCCAAGACATTGCAAGCGGCGATCGACGCCGCGCAGGGAGCGGGAGACAACAGCTTGCTGGTCGCCCCGCTGTTCCAGGTGCCGGAAACGCTTGCCGCCCGCTGCCGTTCCGCCGGGCTACCGGCGCCGCAAGAGGGGGACGCCCTGTGGCGCTGCGGCTCCTGGATCGAAGGTGGTTTGGATAATGGCGAGAACACCGGCTCGTTCAACGCCATGGATAACCTGCTGGCCGATCTGAAACGGCGCTGGCCGTCGTTGCAGTCGATCACCGTCGCCGGTTTCTCCGCCGGCGCCCAATTCGTGCAGCATTATGTCGGCTTCGCCGACCCGCCGGACGGAGTGCGCCTGCGCTATGTCGTCGCCGATCCGGGCAGCTGGCTCTATTTTGACAACCTGCGTCCCCAGCCCCTTCATCCGGAGCGCTGCGGCAGTGAAAAAACCTGTCGCTTCCGCTGGCAAACGCTGGACGCCGGCCAGTGCCCACAGGCTAACCAGTGGAAATATGGTCCGGAAGCGCTTCCCGCTCACCTGCAGCGCACCGCCGACGCAGCCCGCCGGCGCTATGCGGCGGCGGATATCACCTACCTGGCCGCAGACGGTGATACCGGCACCGCGCCGGGCGCCTACTATCGCATACTCGACAAATCCTGCGCCGCCCAGCTGCAGGGCCCCTACCGGTTGCAGCGCGCCCTGGCCTATGCAGACTATGACCGGCGCTATCTGGCGCCGGAGAAGCCGCATCGGTTAACCCTCGTTCCCGGCTGCGGACACAACGTCGCCTGCGTCTTTCACGCGCCGGCGGCCAGGCAAGCGCTGTTCTCCATTAATGCAGACTAATAATAACGGCATTGAAATAAACCATTGCCGATAAATCAGACAATATCGCCGATAAAGCGCTGGTAATGCCGTTATTATTATGACTTAACATATTGCTATCAATTTTAATTCAAAATGATAATAATAAATCAACACAAAGCTGTTTCAGCGCAAATTTTAGGGGCATATACTTTTCTCACTACGAGGAGGTAGTTATGTTACGCGACCATTTAAAAATAAACGCCAGCGATACGCTGGAAAAAATCAGCAATATCCATTTGCAAAACCAGGGCCAGGAAGAGATCAGTGAGTTTGTGGTGAAAAACGCCGCCGGCCTGCAGATTGGCAAGGTCTCCGTCCACGATCGTTTCAGTACCCGTCGTTCTTATCCCACCAGCTACCGCATTACTCAGACCGATATGAGCGGCCGCGTAGTGGTGGACGCCATGCGGGACTGTCTGTAAGCGTAACCGCTCTCTGAAATAGACAATATTAATGTGATGATGGCAACCCTGTTTATTATTAAACGGGGTTTATCGCGTGGAAAAATTAATTAGCCTCGTGGTTTCGCCGCCGAGAAAATAACGCCCCCGCATTGCGCGGGGGCGATAAATAAGCCCACTCAGTGTTTGATGATATACATCGTTTGGCTATAGGCCACGTCTTCCGGATTGGTGATCGGGTAGCCTTTTACCCACGGTTTGATCAGGCGGCCGTTGGTGTATTGGTATATCGGCGCGATTGGCGCCTGATCGGCAATGATCTGTTCCATCTTGTTGTAATCGGCGGTCACCGCCGCCGGGTTGGTTTCCCGCCCCGCCTGCGCCAGCAGCTTGTCGTAGTCCGCGTTCTTGAACTTGGCGATATTGCCGCTGTGGGTGGAGGTCAGCAGCGACAGGAAGGTCGACGCCTCGTTATAGTCACCCACCCAGGAGGCGCGGATCACATCAAAATTGCCGGTATTGCGGCTGTCGATGTAAGTTTTCCACTCTTGGTTTTGCAACTTGACGTCAATCCCCAGCTTTTTCTTCCACATCGAGGCCACGGCGATGGCGATCTTCTGGTGGCTCTCCGAGGTGTTATACAGCAGCGTCAGCTTCAGCGGGTTGTTCGGGCCGTAACCGGCCGCCTGCAGCAATGCCTTGGCCTGCGCATCCAGCTCCGCCTGCGGCTGCTGTTGCAGCAAACTCGCCTCGGGTTTGAACCCGGCGGTGACGTCCGGCGTGAAGTGATAAGCCGGTTTTTCACCGGTGCCCAACACTTTCTCCGCGATAATCTTGCGATCGATGGCGTAGGACAAGGCCTGACGCACCCGCACGTCGTTGGTCGGCGCACGCTGGGTGTTGAACGCGTAATAATAGGTGCCGAGCTGATCCGGGGTGTACACCTGCCCCGGGATATCTTTCAGCAGCTTCTGATACATGTTTTTCGGGAAGGATTCGGTGATGTCGATGTCACCCGCCAGGTAACGCTTGGTGGCGTTGGATTCCTGGTTGATCGGCACGAAGGTCACTTTGGTCAGCACGGTGCGCGCATGATCCCAGTAATGGTCATTAGGCGTCAGCACCAGCTTCTCGTTCACCACCCGCTCCTGCAGTTTGAACGCGCCGTTGCCCACCAGATTGCCGACCTTGGTCCAGTCATTGCCGTATTTTTCCACCACCGCCTTGTTCACCGGGAACAGGCTGAAGTTGGCCGTCAGGCTGACGAAGTACGGCACCGGCTTGTCCAACTGCACCTTGAGCGTGTAGTCATCCGGCGCCGATACGCCCAAGCGATCGGCCGGCAGTTTGCCGCTGATGATCTGCTCGGCGTTCTGGATCCCCGCCAGCTGCGCGAACCAGGCGAAAGGCGACAGATTTTTCGGTTCTACCAGCCGCTGCCAGCTGTAAACGAAGTCTTTTGCCGTGACAGGGTCACCGTTTGACCAGCGCGCGTCTTTACGCAGATGGAAAATATAAGTCTGATTGTCGCTGGTCTGCCAGCGGGTGGCGACGCCGGGGATCACTTTGCCGTTGGCGTCCTGATTGACCAGCCCTTCGAACAGATCGCGCGCCAGCTGAGCCTCCGGCAAGCCAACCGCTTTGATCGGATCGAGCGAGGCCGGTTCGTCTTTAATGTGGCGCACGATTTCCTGTTTGTCCGCCAGCGCGGTGCCCGGGGGAACCTGCGCCGCCATGGCGCTGCTCATACAGGCGCCGATCGCCGCCGCGCAAAGCGCCAAACGAAAACCCCGTTGCATTTTTTTTCCCGTCATTATGATTTGTCCCCCGTTAACCATCTGAATTTTTTATCATATAGCACAAGATCCATCCGGCCTAGAGCCCGCGGGCGAGAAGTTGCAAAAAGTGCGATTCAGGCGATAAAAAACCCGTGCGGCGCAGGGCGGCACGGGTGGGATTACGGCAGCGACCGTCAGTCGTACAAGTGGATGCTGTTGATGCGGTAGCTGAACTCTTCACCCTCTTCTTCATCGAACACGGTGAAAAAGCCTTTCTCAGCCAGCGGACGGGCCGAGATATCGGTTTTTTGCAGCTGACGCGCATCCGCGTCGTCGTAGCCGTAGTCGAGATAGAAGGCATCTTTCTGGTAATCGATATGCAGGGTGAACGGATAGTTCGATTCGTCCCCGCGCCCGTCGTCATTTTTCACCACGCCGAACCATTCCCCCTGACGGATCTGGTTTTCAGCGTCTACGCCGCACAGCAGCGTGATGGTGTCATTTTCATTTTCGCTATAGCTGGCGATGATTCTGGCTACTGGCATGTTAAATCCTCTTGCGGGTGATTGGCTTAGCTCTGCCGTTAGTATAACAACAGCCTCAGGCCAGGTGCGGTTTAATTGGCGTTTTCACCGCTACCGCATCACAGATCGCGCAAACGCCGCACAATTGCGATGGGAAAGATGTCTCAAAGCGTAATACACTGAATAAAATGACAATGACTCTCGGCCTTTAACTCAGGGACAACACCATGACCGAACATCGACCGCGCAGTGAACGTGGCCAGTTGGCCGTCGCAGGAGAGAACTACGGCAGCTCGCTGCTGGGCGCGCCGCTGCTCTATTTCCCGGCGGCGGTCAGCGGCCCGGAAACCGGGCTGATCATCGCCGGCACCCACGGCGATGAGAGCGCCGCCATCGTAACCCTGTCCTGCGCGCTGCGCAGCATCGCCCCCGAACAGTTGCGCCACCACGTGGTGCTGGCGGTCAACCCCGACGGCTGTCAGCTGGGGCTGCGCGCCAATGCCAACGGCGTCGATCTGAACCGCAACTTCCCGGCCGCCAACTGGCGCTCCGGGGACACCGTCTATCGCTGGAACAGCGCGGCGCCGGTGCGCGACGTCAGGCTCTCCACCGGCGGGCGCCCCGGCTCCGAACCGGAAACCCAGGCGCTGTGTCATCTGATCCATCGCCTGAAGCCGCATTGGGTGGTGTCGTTCCATGAGCCGCTGGCCTGCATCGAAGATCCCGCCAGCTCGCGGCTCGGCGTTTGGCTGTCGCACAAGTTCGAACTCCCGCTAGTGACCAGCGTCGGCTATGAGACGCCCGGTTCGTTCGGCAGCTGGTGCGCGGATCTGTCGCTGCCGTGCATCACCGCCGAATTCCCGCCGATCTCCGCCGATGCCGCCAGCGAGCGCTACATCGACGCCATGACCGAACTGCTGACCTACCCGAATTAATCCCTACGGGGCGAGATCGACGATCGCCCCGCATTCGAACGCCAGACCCGGTTCGACGTCCCGCGCCAGCCAGGTCGGGCCGTCCAGATCGACGAAACGCGCCGCCGGCGCCAGCGGCAAGGCGGCGGATATCGCCCGCGACGTGCACAACATGCAGCCGAGCATGATGGCGAATCCCTGTTCGCGCGCGGCCTGCGCCAGTGCCAGCGCCTCGGTCAAGCCGCCGGTTTTGTCCAGTTTGATGTTGACCATCTGATAGCGTTGCGCCAGCCGCGGCAGATCGGCGCGGGTGTGGCAGCTCTCATCGGCGCAGATCGGCAGCGGATGAATAAAGTGTTCCAATGCGGCGTCGTCACCGGCCGGCAGCGGCTGCTCCAGCATCGCTACGCCGAGATCGGCCAACAGCTGGCAGCGCGCCGCCAGCCCTTCCGCCTGCCAGGATTCATTGGCGTCGACAATCAGCGTCGCCTGCGGCACCGCGGCGCGGATCGCCACCAGCCGCTCGCTGATATAGTGATCGTCGAGTTTGATCTTCAGCAGCGTGGCGCCCTGCCGCTCCAGCTCACGCGCGGCGAAGGCCATCGCTTCCGGCGTTCCGATGCTGACGGTCTGCGCCATGCGGATCTGCGCCGGCGCCGTCACGCCGCTGCGCTGCCACAGGCTCTGCCCGTGCAGACCACACTCCAAATCCCACAGCGCCGAGTCCAGCGCGTTGCGGGCCGCGCCCGCCGGCATCTGCGTCAGTAGCTGCTCGCGGGTGATGCCTTGCGCGATCGCCGGCGCCATCTCAGCCAGCTGCGTCATCACCGATTCCTCGCTCTCGCCATAGCGCGGATACGGCGTGCATTCGCCGACGCCGCGCACGCCCTGCTGTTCGATTTCGACCACCACCACCCTGGCTTCGGTGCGGCTGCCGCGCGCGATCACGAAGGCGGTGTGCAGTGGCCAGGCTTCCGGGTAAAAACGCATGTCTCTCATAACGGCTCCTGAGCGAAAACTGCGCATCCAGGCAGGCTGATGCGCCGGTGATGTTTTATAGAACAGCCTAATATATACAACTATTTAGCAAACTTTGATATCCAATCCGCCCCGCTTGTCATAAACTGGCGTCAGGGTGTGAACCTGATGTTAACAGCCGCCGCCGGCGCGCCGTTTCATCAGGTTCATACCCTTTGTATAAACACCTGTAAAAGGAATCTAGCAATGACTCAGACAGTACATTTTCAAGGCAATCCGGTCAGCGTAGCGGGCAAACTGCCACAGCAGGGCGAACAGGCCAAGGCCTTCTCGCTGGTTGCCAAAGACCTGTCAGACGTAGCGCTGAGCAGCTTCGCGGGTAAACGCAAAGTCCTGAACATCTTCCCAAGCATCGATACCGGCGTCTGCGCGACGTCGGTGCGTAAATTCAACCAGTTGGCCAGCGGCCTGGATAACACCGTGGTGCTGTGCATCTCCGCCGATCTGCCGTTCGCCCAGTCTCGTTTCTGCGGCGCGGAAGGCCTGAGCAACGTGGTCACGCTGTCCACCCTGCGCGGCGCCGAGTTCAAACAGGCGTACGGCGTTGAAATCGCCGAAGGTCCATTGGCGGGCCTGACCGCGCGTGCGGTCGTGGTGCTGGATGGCCAGGACAACGTGCTGTACAGCGAGCTGGTGAACGAAATCACCACCGAGCCGGATTACGACGCGGCGCTGGCAGCGCTGAAATAATAAAGCCGGCGAACGCCGGCTTTGGATACACTGGAAGGCGCCGCAAGGCGCCTTTTTTATTCTTCGCCCTCAGCGCCGCCTTTGCGGCTGCTCAGGCCATACTCGCGCAGCTTGTTGGCGATGGCGGTATGGGAAACGCCCAACCGCTTCGCCAGCTTGCGGGTGCTGGGATAGGTGCGATACAGGCGCGTCAGCACCGAGCGCTCGAAACGCTTGCTGATGTCGTCCAGTGAACCGTCCAGCACCTCGTCGCCCAGCGACATCTCCACCTCGAACTCCGGCAACACGATATCCTGCGGCCGCAGTTCGTAGCCTTCGGTTTGCGTCAGCGCGCGGTAGATGGCGTTTTTCAGCTGGCGCACGTTGCCCGGCCAGCCGTATTTGCTGAGGAAGCTGCCCAGATCGTTCGCCAGCTTGGGCCGCGCCACGCCCTGCTCATCGGCGAAGCGCGCCACGAACAGCTCGGTCAGCGGCATGATGTCCTGCGGACGTTCGCGCAGCGGCGGAATGGTGATGGTCAGCACGTTGAGGCGATAATAGAGGTCTTCGCGGAATTCGCCGCGCTGCACCAGCTCGGTCAGGTTCTTCTGGGTGGCGCAGATCACGCGCACGTCGACGTGCACCTCATGCTCTTCGCCGACCCGGCGGAACGTGCCGTCATTGAGAAAACGCAACAGTTTGGTCTGCATGCGCGGCGACATTTCGCCAATCTCATCCAGCAGCACCGAACCGCCGTTGGCCTGCTCGAAGAAGCCCTTTTTGCCTTCCAGCGCGTTGGGATAAGCGCCCGGCGCATGGCCGAACAGCTCGCTCTCCACCACGTCATCCGGCAACGCGGCGCAGTTCAGCGCCAGGAACGGCTGTTTGCCGCGCGGGCTGCGCAGGTGGCAGGCGCGAGCCAGAATATCCTTGCCGGTGCCGGTATCGCCCACGATCAGCAGCGGCGCATCGAGCATCGCCAGTTTGCGCGCCTGCTCCAGCACGTGACGCATCTTGGCGCTCACCGCGACGATGTGATCGAATTCGGTATCGTCGTTCACCGACAGATTTTGCAGTTGGCGGCCCATGCGCGCGGTGGACTTCAACATCACCACCGCGCCGACCGCAGCCGGCTGTTGCTGTTCGTCCTCCAGATAGATAGGCGTAATGTCCATCAGGAAGTCCTGGCTGCGGATCACCACCCGTTCTGAGTGCGGCGCCGTATGCTCACTCTCCAGCCAGCGGCTGAAGTTATAGCCGCCGATCAACGCCCCGGCGGTCTGGTTGCGGATCTTGTCTTCGTTCAGGCTGAACAACGCCAGCGCCGCCGGATTGGCCAGCTCGACCTTGCCCTTCATGTCGATAGAGAACACCGGCTCCGGCATCGACTCCAGCAGCGCACGCAGCGCGCGATGCTCGCGTTCGGAAGGCATAAAGCTGACGGTGCGCACGTCGGTCACGCCGGCGATGCGGCGGATCTCCGCCATCAGCGCGCGGAAAGTATCGAAGTCCAGCTGGGAGAAATTGAGGTAAATGCGGCCGATGGGATCAATCTCGATGCCACGTAAGTCAATGCTGCGCGATACCAAAAGATCGAGTAATTCTCGAGTGAGACCGAGGCGGTCTTCGCAAAATACTTCCAAACGCATCAGTGTTGGCCTTATCTCTGCAGGTGCGGGGATCGTTAGCGATGATGATACTCCCTCGCACCGGGCGGTAGAAGCGATCTGTCAGCAAAAGTTGACAGAACTCTGATTTATTGCCGTGGTTGCTGATTTTAAACGCAAGCGAATAACAGCATCGGCGTCATTTTAGCCCACAAACAGAGAGTTATCACAAACAGATTTAATTTTGCAGGTATTTATCACGCAAGCACAGGGGGATCGACTATCGTCAAGTCTCGATTACGTCCGGCGTTGGTGCCGGTGAAATAACGGCGCTGCCAGGAGCGCCGTCGCGGGGTTATTTGGCCTTGCCGTCGCTCTTTTTCAGCGTGTCTTTCAATTGGCCGATCAGCTGGCTGCGGAAATCGCCAAGCTTCGGTTTCTCCCCTTCCAGCCACGGCAGCGGGCGACACAGTTCCATCGCCTTGATGCCCAGCCGCGCGGTCAACAACCCGGCGCCGATGCCCTGCGCCGCGCGCGCCGACAGCCGCGCCGCCAGATCCTGCGACATCCAGTCCATGCCCACTTCGCGCACCAGTTCGGAGGCGCCGGCGAAGGCGATGTTGAGCAGCACCAGCCGGAACAAACGAATGCGGCTGAAGTAGCCCAGTTCGATGCCGTACAGCGCGGCGATACGGTTAATCAAACGGATGTTGCGCCAGGCGATAAACGCCATATCCACCAGCGCCAACGGGCTGACGGCAATCATCAGCGTCGATTCGGCGGCGGAGCGGCTGATTTCGCGCCGCGCTTGGTTGTCGAGCACCGGCTGCACCAGTTTGGCGTACAGCTCCACCACTTCACGGTCATTTTGGGTTTCATGCAGCGAGGCCTGCCAACGCTGCAGCGCCGGATGCCCCTGATCCAGCCCGGCCTGGCGCGCCAGCTTCTCGCAGAATTCGCGCCCTTGCCCCAGTCCGTGGCTGTGCAACAGCTCGCGCGCCACGTCGCGCTCTTCCGCGCGCTGGCGCAGCCGATACAAACGCCGCCACTCGGTGACCACCGAACCGACGCCGGCGAACACGATCAGGCCGCCGGCCACGCCGCCGCCCATGGCGATCCAGTCCTGCTGCACCCAGGCGGTATGCACCCACTGCACGCCCTGCGCCACCACGCTGACGCCGAACAGCGCCAGCCCGGCGGTGACCATTTTGCGCCACAGGCTGCGTTTCGGCTTCAGCGCAGCGTTGATGATGCCCTCGGCGCGCCCTTCTTCCTCCTCCTGCTGCAGCTCCGGCGCCGCCGGAAAGAAGCTCTCCGCCTGCTCGGCGTCGAAAGCGACGCCGGCGCGCAACGTCGGTTCCTGCGGCGGCTGCAACGGCTCGTCAAAATCGATACGCGGTTTGATCGGCTCGCTCATCGCAATTTGTCTCCCAGTAAAAATTCCATCACCGCATCCAGACGGATATGCGGCAACGGGCTGTCCACGCTCATGGCGCGCGGGCGAAACTCATCGAAGTGGAATCCCTGGCTCTGCCAGAACGCCGGCCCCGGCAAACGGGCCGGCACTTCGCCGGGGAACACCGTCAGCGGCACGCCGTCGCTGAGGCGATTGCCCTTCAGCGCCGGAATACGCTGCCCCTGATGATCGACAATGCCGCTCTCGGTCGCCTGCACCGAGGCCAGGCCGACGCAATCCATGCTGATGCCTTCGAACGCCGCGTTCTGCCACGCCTCTTGCACCAGCTGCTGCAGCAACGACACCAGATTGGCGTGCTGATCGGCGGTGATGTGGTCCGCCTTGGTGGCGGCGAACATCAGTTTGTCGATGGTCGGCGAGAACAAGCGGCGAAACAGCGTGCGTTTGCCGTAATGGAAACTCTGCATCAGTTGGGTCAGCGCCAGGCGCATGTCGTTGAACGCCTGCGGGCCGCTGTTGAGCGGCTGCAGGCAGTCAACCAGCACGATTTGCCGATCGAAACGGACGAAATGCTCTTTATAGAAGTTTTTGACGATCGACTGGCAGTAATAATTGAACCGAGCGCGCAGCATGCCGATATTGGTGTGTCTGTCGGCCTGCGCCAGTTTCGACTCGCCCACCGCGGCAACATCGGGCCACGGGAAAAACTGCAGCGCCGGCGCGCCGGCCATGTCGCCCGGCAGCACAAAACGGCCCGGTTGAATGAAGTGCAGACCTTCGCTTTTGCAGCGCAACAGATAATCGGTGTAGGCCTGGGCGATCGCCGCCAGGCGATTTTCGTCGGCCGGGGCCAGCGGATCGCAGGTTTTACACAGGTCAAGCCAGGGCTTGGCCCATTCGGCGCGTTCCCCCTGCAGCAGCCCGGTCATCTGCCGCGACCAGGCCAGGTAATCCTGCTCGAGCATCGGCAGATCCAGCAACCATTCGCCCGGATAGTCGACGATCTCCAGGTACAGCGTCGAGGTGTCTTTGAAATGGCGCAGCAACGAGTCGTTGGAGCGGTAACGCAGCGCCAGTCGGATTTCGCTGACGCCGCGCGTCGGCGTCGGCCAGGACGGCGGCGCGCCGTACAGCTGCGCCAGCCCTTCGTCGTAGGTGAAACGTTGGATGCCGAGATCGCGCTGCGGGATGCGCTTGACGCCCAGCAGGCGTTCTTCGCGCACCGGTGAAAACAGCGGCATGCGCGCGCCGCTGTGCACATGCAGCAGTTGATTGACGAAGGCGGTGATAAAGGCGGTTTTGCCGCTGCGGCTCAGGCCGGTCACCGCCAGGCGCAGATGGCGATCCATTCCGCGGTTGACCAGCGAGGTTAACTCATTTTGCAGTCGTTTCATTTTGCCTGGAGTCGCATCCTTTTATTCACTAAAACATGCAGTTACACGGTAACACTTCGCTAACCACATGGCCTATGCTCACTATTATAGCCACAAGCAGAGTGAGATTTGCCACAGATGAAAATTGCCACCTTCTCAACTTAACCGACAACGCTTTGTGTAAGACATAGCCGAGCAACCTAATATCGCCCCCTATACAAAGACGAGATAGTATTACCCCCACAGGAATAATCACAATCACTCGTACTAACGATACAACCCCTTCATCAAAACGTTTATGTCAATACGAATACTAACCGGAGAATCCGATGAGCACAATTAATTTCGAGCGCGGCCTGACCATTATAAATTCGATGGCAACACTTAAAAACACCCAACCAGAATATGACGGTCAACGCATAATCTTAACCGAGTATTATCAAGGAAAGGGTAAAGGTGGCGGTGTATTTACAGGACATACCAACGCGGTAAATGCCATTGACGACGGTGGCTATTCGACGCTTAAAGTCAATCAATCCCCAGCAGCGTGGTATCGTAATGACTTAACCCAGCTTTCTTTATACGACGGGGGATGTGATCTTACTCTTGACGATAATGGCCCCCTGATTCAAAACATTGCACTGATCAGAGGTGAACGCTCCGTAAAGATTCCAAGCGGCTATTGGAATATTAAAACACCGGTCGTCTTTCCAGCCAACAGTGGAATTTCCCTTTACGGTGAAAGCAGTTACAACGGTCGTGCCGTGCTCGTCTACAACGGACAAGACTTGGCAAAACAGACTGATATAACAGGGATTATAACCATCGACGCCGCTCAGGGAGAAATAACCTATAGCGGTGTCAGTTTCAGAAACTTCCAGCTAAGGGGAAATAACAAGACGATTTGCGGACTGAGTATAAAATACGCAAGCTATGTGCACGCCCAGAATGTAAGCATTCTTTACTGTCGGGGAGCCGGTCTTTATTTAGATAAGGTTCAGGATAGTTACTTCAAATTCGTCGAGGTTCAAGGCTGCGGCAGAACGTCGGGAGATTATGATAACTACCTGGACATCACTGACTTCAATAAGATGCTTCTTGCCCCCATTCATTTAACATCAACAATGCAAAATGACCACTGCAACATGTTACGATTCGAAGACTGTCAATGGGAAGCCAATTTGATAAGCCCGACTATCTATGTTAATGGCGGAATAGGACTTTGGTTTAAAAACCTACATATGGAACATCGAACCGGCCCGCTTCAAAAATTGATCGGCAACAATCCCAATGCCAGCTGTCTATTATATATGAATAATTCTGGCGAAGTTTACCTCAATGAAATTCAGGCATCAGAGATAAAACACTTAGTCTATAGCTCTGGATACGGTGTTTTATATGCTACAAATATTAATCGAGGAGGGAACATTACTCACGCAGCATCAGGCAAAAAATTCAATGTTTTCATGAATGGGTGCTGGCTTCAGGATATGGACTTTTCATCCAGTGTAAAAGCCATGATCAGCAATTGCCGACTAGCCAGTTTGACCTGGCGATACCCTGCTTATCCAAGTACTATTTCGGACACCCACTTTTCCGGCAACGTTGCTCTGACAGAAGATGGAGCCAACCCACGTATCGATTTGGTCGACTGCCAGTATGGCAGCGTGAAAAGCAATACCAGCAATCTACGTTTCCTCGGCGGGCGTTGCTCGGGAGATTTTTACTATGTCTCGCGATCGGGGGCTGGCTCGGTCATTGACGTTGACGTTGAAGGCAACACGACCATCAGCACCAGTTACGGCTGTTCATATCAGCCTGGAAAATCCAACTATACCGCAGTACGGATCGCCGACGGCCCCAAAGAGCTCGGCGGCGTAATGCGCCCCATTGGTTCCGAATGGTTCAATACTGCTGTGGCCGGTGACGAAGAAGGCGCCATCTATAGCTGGGTGAAAACGACTACCGGGTGGCGCCCCTCCAGTCGCATCAGTCGTTTCGGCACGAGCTTATCTTCCATGACGTTTGCTCAACTTCCTGCTGCGAATGTTTGCAAAGGCACCGCTATTTTTTGCACCAATACCGCAGCAAATCCATCGGCACAGGCAATCATAAGCAACGGTTCGAATTGGGTCTATTTGGCAACCCCGGGGACAAAAGTCACCGAAGCGAGTTGAATGAACGATATCATGCCGCCCTACTTGGGCGGCATTTTCTCTCCCGCCACGTAACGCCCGAATGCCTTGTTCAGGCCTTTACGGAACAGCGGTTCCAGCACCAGCGCCAGCACGAAGCGCACCGGTTTGCGGCCGACGGTCTTCAACAGCCAGCCGGCGGCGCCCGCCGGGCCATAGTTCAATAACGCTATGATGATGACTTTAGCCAATGTCTTCAACATTGCCGCCGCTCCTGATTTAAATCCACCCGTTCTGGTGGCGTTCGCGACATCAATTTTATTCATGACAATGCCCTCCGGCACAAGACGATTAAGATGACCTTCAACGGGATGACGGCGGCGAGATACCCGGCCTGCGCAGGCCGGGCATCGCAAGAAGGGTTACAGCTTGCGGAAACGGCTCTGTACGCCGAAGGTATCGGACGTCACGTAGCGCTCGACCTGACGCAGCTGCTGCTCGCCGCTGCCCAGCTCATACTCCAGCTGATCGAGCAGCTGGCGCGGCGTCTTCTGATGCTCGCCTTCGAAGCGGCTGGCCGGTGCTTCGTCCAACACGAACACCAGCGCGATATAGGCCACCAGCGTGAAGAAGAACAGCCCGAAGAACAGCGACAGCACCACCATCACGCGGATCAGGCGCACCGGCACGTCGAAATAGTGGGCCAAACCGGCGCAGACGCCTTTCACCATGCCTTCTTCGGGAACGCGATAAAGCTTTTTACTGCCCAGCGTCATGCTCATCAGGACTGTCTCCAGTTCGGGTGTTCCGCATCGAGGATCTCTTCCAGCGCCTGAATGCGTTCACGCATGCGTTTGGCGTCTTCCGCCAGCTGCGCCAGGCGCTGCATTTCTTGCTGACTCAGCTGGATGCCGGTATGTTGCCGATTGCTGTAATGCAGCCAAAGCCAAATCGGCGCGACAAACAGCACGAAAATTGTCAGCGGAATGGCAAGTAATAAAGCACTCATTGTTATTCCTTCTTATCGGATCCTGGATAGGCGGCCACCTCCAGCGTGTGGCCGCGGTTCGCCTTACTCGGAGCGGTTCATCTTGGCTTTCAGCGCCGCCAGTTGCTCACTGATGGCGTCGTCGGCCTTCAGCTCGGCAAACTCTTGGTCCAGCGACTTCTTTTTACCGATGCTGATGCTTTCCGCTTCGGCTTCCATATGGTCGATGCGACGCTCGAACTGTTCGAAACGCGCCATCGCCTCATCCAGCTTGCCGCTGTCGAGCTGACGGCGCACCTCGCGCGAGGAAGATGCGGCCTGATGGCGCAGCGCCAGGGCCTGCTGCCGCGCGCGGGTTTCGGTCAGCTTGTTTTCCAGCTCACCAATTTCGCTCTTCATGCGCGCCAGCGTGTCTTCTACGGTCGCCACTTCCTGCGTCAGCGTGGCGATCAGGTCGGCAACCTTTTGTTTTTCGATCAGCGCCGCGCGGGCCAAGTCTTCTTTATCTTTGCGCAGCGCCAGCTCGGCTTTTTCCTGCCAGTCGCTTACCTGGCCTTCACCCTGCTCGATGCGACGCAGCAACTGCTTTTTCTCCGCCAGCGCGCGCGCCGACGTAGAGCGAACTTCAACCAGCGTGTCTTCCATTTCTTGGATCATCAACCGCACCAGCTTCTGCGGATCTTCCGCCTTGTCCAGCAGGGTGTTGATGTTGGCGTTCACGATGTCGGCAAAACGAGAAAAAATACCCATAATTCACTTCCTCTTGGTTCTGATGGCGTCTGAAGCGCCGCGTTAAGTCGTACAGCTTGCCCAAAGAGATAATCAAAACCCGTGCCAACTTTTATATCATTGAAAAACAACAACTCTTTATTTTTGACTCTCTGCGCGCTTGCTGTAGAGTGATTATTTTCACCAAACATTGGCGAATTTCATCATGAACGAACAGCCAGAGAATTTGTTGGGCGAAGCAAACGCCTTTGTCGAAGTATTGGAGCAAGTCTCCCAGGTGGCAAAGCTGAACAAACCGGTGCTGGTGATCGGCGAGCGCGGCACCGGTAAAGAGCTGATCGCCCATCGTCTGCACTACCTCTCCAACCGTTGGCAAGGGCCGTTCATCTCGCTCAACTGTGCGGCGCTGAATGAAAACCTGCTGGACTCCGAGCTGTTCGGCCACGAGGCCGGCGCCTTTACCGGTGCGCAGAAACGTCATCTGGGCCGCTTCGAGCGCGCCGACGGCGGCACGCTGTTTCTCGATGAGCTGGCGACCGCGCCGATGCTGGTGCAGGAGAAATTGCTGCGGGTGATCGAATACGGCCAGCTGGAGCGCGTGGGCGGCAGCCAGCCGCTGCGTGTGGATGTGCGCCTGGTGTGCGCCACCAACGACGATCTGCCGGCGCTGGCGGCGGCGGGCAAGTTCCGCGCCGATCTGCTGGATCGGCTGGCGTTCGACGTGGTGCAGCTGCCGCCGCTGCGCCAACGGCGGCCCGATATCATGCTGCTGGCCGAGCATTTCGCCATTCAAATGTGCCGCGAGCTGGGGCTGCCGCTGTTTCCCGGCTTTACCGAACGCGCCAGGCAGACGTTGCTCAACTACGGCTGGCCGGGCAACGTGCGCGAACTGAAAAACGTGGTGGAACGTTCGGTCTATCGTCACGGCGACAGCGACAACCCGCTGGATGAGATCGTCATCAACCCGTTTGCGCCACGCGAGGCCACACCGCTTACGCCTGCCCCTGAAGGCGCCGGCGCGTTGCCGGCGCTGCCGCTCGAGCTGAAAAACTGGCAGTTGGAGCAAGAGAAGGCGCTGATCGAAGCAGCGCTGCAGCAAGGGCGATTCAACCAGCGCAAGGCGGCGCAGCTGCTGGGGCTCACCTACCATCAGCTACGCGGCATGCTGAAAAAGCATGCGCTGCTGCAAAACGGCGAGCAAGGCGAAGAATAACAGACAAAAAAAAAGCCAGCACCCGAGCTGGCTTAAAAAACACTGGAAGCAATGTGAGCAATGTCGTGCCTTCCACATCAGAGCCGCAAACTGTGGCCTTCCGTGAACTGCCAGGCGATGATAATAGTTATCAGTATCGTCTGTAAAGCACTTTGTTGAGAATTTTTCTCATTACCACACGAAGATTGCGCAATTACCACTCAGGGAACGGGTCTGCCATCTCCAGCCAATAGTCCACGCCGGCGGCCATTTCGTCGTCGCTCAGCAGGCAGTCGTCCAGCAGACGCACGATCGCCGCCTGTTGCAAGTGCTGGCCGATAAACACCAGCTCCTGGCGCATGTCGCCGAACGGCTCCACCCATTTCTCCTGAATATGCGCCCGCGTTTGCGGATCTTGCGGCCAATTGTCTTGCGGGATCGCGCGCCAAAAGGTGCCCGCCAGGCCATAATGGGCGATGCCGCCGGCCTGGCTCCACTGCCCGGCCTGCCGCGGCCGCGTCGCCAGCCAGAAGAAGCCTTTCGAACGCAGCAGCTTGCCGCCGCCCCAGTCGCCGTTGATCACGCGGTAGAACTTGTCCGGCGCAAACGGCCGCCGCGCCTGATAGACAAAGCTGCTGATGCCGTAGCTTTCCGTCTCCGGCACGTGTTCGCCGCGCAGCTCTTTCAGCCAGCCGGGCGCCTGCTGCGCCTTTTCAAAGCTGAAGCTGCCGGTATTCAGCACCGCCTCCAGCGGCAGTTTGCCCGGCGCGATCGGCACAATGCGGGCGTCGGGATTCAGGCTGGCCAGCAGCGCCATCACTTCGCCCTGCTGCGTTGGCGTCAACAGATCGGTCTTGCTTACCAGGATCACGTCGCAGAATTCAATTTGCTCAATCAACAGGTCCGCCACGCTGCGCAGATCGTCCTCGCCCAGGCTTTGGCCGGCCTCCTGCAGGCTTTGCGCCTGCTGGTATTGCCGGATGAAATTCACCCCGTCGACCACCGTCACCAGGGTATCCAGCCGGGCGAACTGCGACAGGCTTTCGCCCGTTTCATCCTCAAAGGTAAAGGTTTCCGCCACCGGCAGCGGTTCGGAGATGCCGCTCGATTCGATCAACAGGTAATCGAAACGCCCCTCCTGCGCCAGCTCGCGCACCGACACCAGCAGGTCTTCGCGCAGCGTACAGCAGATGCAGCCGTTGCTCATCTCCACCAGCTTCTCCTGCTGGCGATCGAGGCGCACTTCATTCTCCACCAGCGCAGCGTCGATATTCACCTCGCTCATGTCGTTGACGATCACCGCCACGCGCATGCCCTGCCGGTTGTTCAGGATGTGGTTCAGCACCGTGGTCTTGCCGGCGCCGAGAAAGCCGGAAAGCACGGTCACGGGAAGTTGTTTCATGGGGACCTCATTAAAATTCATTGCGTAATGCCTGGTAACCGCGCACCAGTTCGACGTTGGTGGCGGCCACTTCTTCCGAAAACTGCAGCGCGCTGCGATCGACCTGGCGATAGCGCGACAGGTCGCTGTCCGGCCCCACGCGCTCGGTCGAGGGGATATAGCGGTTTTCCGGCAGCGTCACGCCGTCCACCACCGCGTTGTAGCGCACCACGCAGCCGGACTGAACGTGGCAGTTGAACAGCACGCTGTTGAAGCCGATAAACACCCGATCGTCGATGCGGCACGGACCGTGCACAATGGCGCGGTGGGCGATCGAGCTGTAACGGCCAATTGTCACCGCCGCCCCGCTCTTGGAATGGATCACCACGCCGTCCTGAATATTGGAGTGCGAGCCGATGACGATCGGCTCCATGTCGCCGACGGCGTTCAACTCATCGGCGCGAATTACCGCATAAGGGCCGACGTAAACGAAGTCTTCGACGATCACCCGGCCGCAAATAATGGCGGTGGGATCGATGTAGGCCAGCGGCGAGACCTGCGGCAGATGGCCGCTGGGATTTTTACGCAGCATGGTGTTCTCCCCGCCAGCTCAGCTCCGCCACCGCATTGTGGGCATGCAGGCTCTCCTGATGCTCGACGCGCAGCGAAAAAGCGCGGTAGTCGCACTGGCTGCGCAGCATGCGATACAGACGGCGCGCCGCGTCCTCGCAAAACATCAGGTTCTGACCGTTGGCCAATGCGAAGGCCTGCTCGTCGCAGCGTTTCACTAGCGTTTGTACCGACGTGCCCAGCGCGTGTTCGATGCGGTCAATCAGTTTCACCGGCTCAAACGCCCGTTCATTCTCAGGCGTCACGGTGATCCAGGCCCAGCTGCGCTGGCTGTGGGGGGTGGCCGGCATCCCTTGCTCCAGCAGCCACTCGCTCACCTGCCGTTGGCTGACCCGCTCCGCCGCCTGTTCAAAATCAAACTGGAACTGTTGCTGCGCCAACTGACGGCTGAGCGCCGCCGAACTCGGGCAGGTGGAGGAATAAGGCACGCCGACGGTCAGCGCCAGCGTCAGCGTATCCGTCAGAGTGGCCTCGATGCGCAGCGGATAGGCTTTCCAGCCGCGCTGCGGCGACAGCAGCGCCGGGCGTGACAGCAACAGCTCGCCGCCGATCGACAAGCTGGCGCGATCGCTGTGTTCCGGCTGCGAAGCCAAAAAGGCCTGCAGCGTTCGGCCGATGCGCTGCGGCGTCAGCTCGCCCTGCGTCAACTCGTCCAGCGCCAGATACAGCCGCGACATGTGAATGCCGCGCTCGCCCGCCGCTTCGGCGCGCAGGTTGATACCGGCGTCGACCTTCGCCATCAATGGCTTGCCGGCCAGCTCCAGCGGCAGCGCGATCCCTTGCATCCCGACCCAATCGAGCCCGACATCACTCATTTCGCCGCGCCATGCCTGAGCATCCGGCAGCGAACGGCGTGGTGGAAGTGCAACTTCGTTCATACATCCCCTTGCGTTATTGTGACTTTGCCGGGGAACGGTAACATGATTTTGTTATATTATAACATAACATGAAAAACTTTTTTCTTGCCGCTGAACGGGCTGATCAATCAAGTCGCAGAAAACTCAGCGATTTTGCTCAATGGATTGGGCTGCTGGTCAGAGTGCGATACACTAACGCTATTGCTGATTAACCCATGAGCCTCTATGCGTGGTTTACCCTTTTGGATACTGTCGTTGTGCCTGACGGGCTCTGCCCTGGCCGCGACAACACCGCCCGCGCCCAGCGCGGCGCCGCTGCCGGACATTCGCCAGAGCGGCTTTGTTTATTGCGTCAGCGGCATACTGAATACCTTCAACCCGCAAATGGCCAGCAGCGGCCTGACGGTGGATACCCTGGCCGCCCAGCTGTACGATCGCCTGCTGGACGTCGACCCCTACACCTATCGCCTGATCCCCGAGCTGGCGCAGAGCTGGGAGGTGCTGGACAACGGCGCCACCTACCGCTTCCATCTGCGCAAGGACGTGCCGTTTCAGACCACCGCCTGGTTCACGCCCACCCGCAAGATGAACGCCGACGACGTGGTATTCAGCTTCGCCCGCGTATTCGATCAGAAACACCCGTATCACGACGTGAACGGCGGCGAATACCCCTATTTCGACAGCCTGCAGTTCGGCGATTCGGTGCAGAGCGTGAGAAAGCTCGACGACTATACGGTGGAGATTCGCCTGCAGTCGCCGGACGCCTCGTTCCTGTGGCACCTGGCGACCCACTACGCGCCGGTGCTGTCCGCCGAGTACGCCGATCTGCTGACGCGTGAGGGCCATCAGGAGCTGATCGACCGCGAGCCGGTCGGCAGCGGCCCGTTCCTGCTCAACGAATACCGCTCGGGGCAATATATTCGCCTGGCGCGCAACGCCGCCTACTGGAAAGGGCTGCCGCGCATGCCGCAGGTGGTGATCGATCTGGGCGCCGGCGGCACCGGCCGCCTCTCCAAGCTGCTGACCGGCGAATGCGACGTGCTGGCTTATCCGGCGGCCAGCCAGCTGTCTATCCTGCGCGACGATCCGCGCCTGCGCCTGACGCTGCGTCCGGGGATGAACATCGCCTATCTGGCGTTCAACACCCGCAAACCGCCACTCGACAACCTCAATGTGCGCCAGGCGATCTCGCTGGCGATCAACAACCAGCGGTTGATGCAGTCGATCTATTACGGCACGGCGGAAACCGCCGCCTCGATCTTGCCGCGCGCCTCCTGGGCCTATGACAACGACGCGCACGTCACCGAGTACGATCCGGCCAAATCTCGCGAGATGCTGCGGCAGGCCGGCGTCGGCCAGCTGAACCTGAAGCTGTGGGTGCCGACCGCCTCGCAGTCTTACAACCCGAGCCCGCTGAAAACCGCCGAGCTGATCCAGGCCGACCTCGGCCAGGTGGGCATCAACGTCACCATCGTGCCGGTGGAGGGCCGCTTTCAGGAAGCGCGCCTGATGGAGATGAACCACGATCTGACCCTGACCGGCTGGGCCACCGACAGCAACGATCCGGACAGCTTCTTCCGGCCGCTGCTGAGCTGCGCGGCAATCCGTTCGCAAACCAACTATGCTCACTGGTGTGACCCGAGCTTCGACGAAGTGCTGCAGAACGCGCTGCTGTCGCAGCAGCTGTCTCAGCGCATCGACAACTACCGCAAGGCGCAGAAAATCCTTGAGCAGCAATTGCCGGTGCTGCCGTTGGCGTCTTCCCTGCGCCTGCAGGCCTATCGTTACGACATCAAGGGATTGGTGCTGAGCCCGTTCGGCAACGCCTCGTTCGCCGGGGTGTACCGTGAATCCGCGCCGGAGGTGAAAAAGTGATTATCTTTACCCTGCGCCGCATTCTGCTGCTGCTGATCACGCTGTTCTTCCTGACGCTGGTCAGCTTCAGCCTGAGTTATTTCACGCCGCGCGCGCCGCTGAACGGCGCCGCCCTGCTGGACGCCTATCAGTTCTACTTCGTCAGCCTGCTGCACTGGGACTTCGGCGTCTCCAGCATCAACGGCCAGGCGATCAGCGAACAGTTGCGCGAAGTGTTCCCGGCCACCATGGAACTGTGCCTGCTGGCCTTCGCCCTGGCGCTGTTTATCGGCATTCCGCTGGGCATCATCGCCGGCGTGCTGCGCGGCAAGTGGCAGGACACCGCCATCAGCACCTTCGCGCTGCTGGGCTTTTCGATGCCGGTGTTCTGGCTGGCGCTGCTGCTGATGCTGTTCTTCTCGCTGCATCTCGGCTGGCTGCCGGTTTCCGGCCGTTTCGATCTGCTGTATCAGGTGAAGCCCATCACCGGTTTCGCGCTGATCGACGCCTGGCTGTCGGACTCGCCGTATCGCGCCGAGATGATCGGCAGCGCCCTGCGCCACATGATCCTGCCGATCGCCGCGCTGGCGGTGGCGCCCACCACCGAAGTGGTGCGGCTGATGCGCATCAGCACCGACGACGTGCTGAGCCAAAACTACATCAAGGCCGCCGCCACCCGCGGCCTGTCGCGCTTCACCATCATTCGTCGCCACGTGTTGCACAACGCGCTGCCGCCGATCGTGCCCAAACTGGGGCTGCAGTTCTCCACCATGCTCACGCTGGCGATGATCACCGAAGTGGTCTTCAGCTGGCCGGGCCTCGGCCGCTGGCTGATCAACGCCATTCGCCAACAGGACTATGCGGCGATCTCCGCCGGCGTGATGGTGGTCGGCACGCTGGTGATCACCATTAACGTTCTGGCCGACATTCTGGGTGCGGCAACCAACCCGCTGAAACATAAGGAATGGTATGCCCTTCGATAACGTATACCGCGAGAAAAAGATGCCGAGCCCGCTGCGCTACACCTGGCGGATTTTCTACGGCGACGCGCTGGCGATGATCGGTTTTTACGGCGTGATCGCCCTGTTGCTGCTGTCGCTGTTCGGCAGCCTGCTGGCGCCCTACGCGCTGGATCAGCAGTTCCTCGGCTATCAACTGCTGCCGCCGTCCTGGTCGCGCTACGGCAACGTGTCGTTCTTCCTCGGCACCGACGATCTCGGGCGCGACATCCTCAGCCGCCTGTTGACCGGCACCGCCGCCACCTTCGGTTCCGCGCTGGCGGTGACGCTGGCCGCGGCGTTCTGCGGCGTGATCCTCGGCGTGTTCGCCGGCGTCACCCACGGGCTACGCTCGGCGGTGCTCAATCACATCCTCGATACCCTGCTGTCGATTCCGTCGCTGCTGCTGGCTATCGTGGTGGTGGCGTTTATCGGCCCCAAACTTGAACACGCCATGCTGGCGGTGTGGCTCGCCTTGTTGCCGCGCATGGTGCGCACCATCTACAGCGCGGTGCACGATGAGCTGGAGAAAGAGTACGTGGTGGCGGCCCGGCTTGACGGCGCTTCCACGCTGCAGATCCTGTGGTACGCGGTCATGCCGAACATCGCGGCGGTGCTGGTGACCGAGTTCACCCGCGCGCTGTCGATGGCCATTTTGGATATCGCCGCGCTCGGCTTCCTCGATCTCGGCGCGCAGTTGCCTTCGCCGGAATGGGGAGCGATGCTCGGCGATTCGCTCGAGCTGGTGTACGTCGCGCCCTGGACGGTGATGCTGCCCGGCGCGGCCATCCTCGTCAGCGTGCTGCTGGTTAACCTGTTAGGCGACGGTATGCGCCGCGCAATCAATGCCGGGGTGGAATAATGCCGTTACTCGATATCCGCAATTTGACGATTGAATTTATGACCGCCGAAGGGCCGGTCAAGGCGGTCGATCGCGTCAGCATGACGCTGACCGAGGGCGAAGTGCGCGGACTGGTGGGCGAATCGGGCTCCGGCAAGAGCCTGATCGCCAAGGCCATCTGCGGCGTAACCAAAGACAACTGGCGCGTTACCGCCGATCGCTTTCGTTTCGACGACATCGATCTGCTGCAGCTGAGCCCGCGCGAGCGGCGCAAGCTGGTGGGCCACAACGTCTCAATGATCTTCCAGGAGCCGCAGTCCTGTCTCGATCCTTCCGAGAGCATCGGCCGCCAGCTTGCGCAGGCCATCCCGGGCTGGACCTATAAGGGCCACTGGTGGCAGCGCTTCAACTGGCGCAAACGCCGCGCCATCGAATTGCTGCACCGCGTCGGCATCAAGGATCATGACGACATCATGGGCAGCTTCCCGTACGAGCTGACGGAAGGCGAGTGCCAGAAAGTGATGATCGCCATCGCGCTGGCCAACCAACCGCGTCTGCTGATCGCCGATGAGCCGACCAACGCCATGGAACCGACCACGCAGGCGCAGATTTTCCGTCTTTTGGCGCGCCTCAACCAGAACAACAACACCACCATTCTGCTGATCAGCCACGACCTGCAGATGATGAGCAAGTGGGCCGATCGAGTGAACGTGCTGTACTGCGGGCAAACGGTGGAGAGCGCCCAGTGCGAAGAGTTGCTGGCGGCGCCGCACCACCCTTACACCCAGGCGCTGATCCGCGCCATGCCGGACTTCGGCCGCTCGCTGCCGCACAAAAGCCGGTTGAATACGCTGCCGGGCGCCATTCCTTCGCTGGAACACCTGCCGATCGGCTGTCGCCTGGGGCCGCGCTGCCCTTACGCGCAGAAGAAGTGCATCGAAACGCCGCGCCTGCGCCCGGTCAAAAACCACTTCTTCGCCTGCCACTTCCCGCTGAACATGGAGGAGCAATAACATGGAAACGCTGTTGGAAGTGCGCAACCTGAGCAAAACCTACCGCTACCGCACTGGGCTGTTTCGCCGCCAGCACGTCGAGGCGGTGAAATCGGTCAGCTTTACCCTGCGCGAAGGCCAGACGCTGGCGGTGATCGGCGAGAACGGCTCCGGCAAATCCACGCTGGCGAAGATGCTCTCCGGCATGGTGGAACCCACCGCCGGCGAGCTGCTGATCGACGATCATCCGCTGGCGTTCGGCGATTATCGTTACCGCAGCCAGCGTATTCGCATGATTTTTCAGGATCCGAGCACCTCGCTCAACCCGCGCCAGCGCATCGGCCAGCTGCTGGATGCGCCGCTGCGGCTGAACACCGATCTTGAGCCCGCCGAGCGCGAGCAGCGTATCAACCAAACGCTGCGCCAGGTCGGCATGCTGCCGGATCACGCCTACTACTATCCGCACATGCTGGCCTCCGGGCAAAAACAGCGCGTCGCGCTGGCCCGCGCGCTGATCCTGCAACCGAAGGTGATCGTCGCCGATGAGGCGCTGGCGTCGCTGGACATGTCGATGCGCTCGCAAATCATCAATCTGATGCTGGAGCTGCAGGAAAAACACGGCATTTCCTATATTTATGTCACCCAGCACCTCGGCATGATGAAGCATATCAGCGACCAGGTGCTGGTGATGCACGAAGGGGAAATCGTCGAACGCGGCAGCACCGCGGAGGTCTTGGCGGCGCCGCTGCACGAATTGACCAAGCGTCTTATCGCCAGCCACTTCGGCGAGGCGCTGACCGCCGATGCCTGGCGGCGCGACGGCGGCCGCTTCTGAGTCACACCTTCACCTCCAAACCCGCTGCGGCGGGTTTTTTATCGCCTTGCGCGCCTGCCGCTTAGCAAGAAAGCGCACATGCAAATTACATTCTTGTTATATATCCTTATATTTTATTCCTTTCAGTTATTGATTAGTCCGTAACATTATTTTATCTCGCCAGGGCGATCGGTGAGGATATCCCCTACGTTGCACTTCTCATACGACAGGATATCGCACTGATGAACAGCATTCGCCATCGCCGCCTTACGCAGTTTCTGCTCACGCTGGCAGCCGGTTTTTCTGTTTACGGCCACGCCCTCTGCTGTGATGAGCTGCGCTAAAACCGCCTTTCGCCCCGCCTGCGGGCATGTTGCCTCTTTGTCCAGCCGACGCTGCCGCGCGCAGCGGCGGTTGTTGATCATGATTAAGGATTGACCCTATGGAACGACTCCGTCGACAACATAATGCCCAGTGGTATCACGAAACCCAAAGCAGCGTGCGGGGCGATGCGCCGCTGGAACCCCAGGCGGCCCCCCTTCGCGATCGCTTTCTGCTGGGGCTGGGCGCTTTCGCCGATGAAGCCTTAAACAATGCGCTCAGCGCTCGCGCCGGGGTGTTCAGCGCCTCGTTGGCCGGTTACCACGCGCTGTTTCCCGACCAGGTGCCGCTGTCACGATACGTGACATTGTCACCCTACGATCGCCTCAGCACCGCGTTGACCGTCGCTCAGGTGACGGGCGTGCAATCGCTTTGTAGCCACTACGCCGCCCGCCTCGCCCCGCTGCACAGCCCGGACGCCTCCCGGGAAAGCAATATCCGCCTTGCTCAGATCACCCAATATGCCCGCCAGCTTGCCAGCCAGCCCACGCTGATTTGCCGCAAGGCGCTGCAACAGCTCGCCGACGTCGGGCTGAGCCCGGCGGATATTGTCACCTTTTCGCAGGTGATCGGTTTTGTCAGCTATCAAGCGCGCGTGGTCGCCGGCGTCGCGGCGTTGGCCGGCCGCCCGGCGGTGGTGGTGCCCGGCTTTCCTAACGTCGAAGACGCCGATGGCATCGCTTTCAGCGCCGACGAACTGAATTGGTCTGCCCGCCTGCCACCGATCGACGCGGAAACCGCCGCCGCCGAACAGCTTGATGTGTTGGATCAAAGTCACCCGCAGGCGCGCGCCGAATCTTATTATTTGCTGTTAGCCCACGACGCCGCCACCCTGCGCGAGCGCAACGGGGTGTTCAACGGCATCAATGCCGAAGGATATGGGTTATCGAGTCGCCTCAAGGCGCTGGCGACGCTGGCGGTCTCGCGCATCAACGGCAGCCGTTACTGCGCGGCCACCGTCGCGCAAGAATTGCAGGATGAGGGATTGGTTCAGGCGCTGTTCGCCGGGCTGCCTCAGGGGCTGGCGTATACCGAAGATTCGGTAAAACTCGCAGTGATGCGCACCGCCGCCGAGCTGACTCGCGCACCTGAGAAGTTCACCCCGCAGAGCGTGCAGCCGCTGTTCAACAGCGGCCTCGATCAAGCGCAGGCGCTGGAGGTGATCCTCACCGTCGCGCTCTACGCCTGGGAAAACCGCCTGCGCCAAACGCTGGGCGATGCGGAACCGGCACAGACTGCCCTGTAATCTATCAATGAGTTGGCGGCCCATTTTGCCGCTAACTCATCGCCCGTCCTTTTGAGAGATAAATATCAATAATCATTTAAATTTCAAATTTAAAACCAAATAATTTAATTAAATTAGTATTAAACTCCATTTTTCTCTATTTTATTCTCCCGTCGCACTTCGAGAAAATTATCACTGTAAACAGGATAATAGGCAGTTCGTGCTCGCCTCTCATTCTGTAACTGCATTTATCTCAGAATCATCAAAACAAGGTTTTAACCCTGCTAATTAATAGAGACACCGATTAATTTCTCTACATTTTCACCGGTGGCTGCCTTGTTATTTAGTCTCTATGATTAAGCCGATAGCGCCGTTGCCACTCCTCATTTTAAATATCCATTCAATAAACGGCTGCCATCAACCCCATTATTTTCACTTTCTATCACAGCAAAAAATATTGTGAGGCTAACTTATGTCTGAACAAGAACTTAAATCCAGCAACAATATCGTTAACGTTATTGTCGTCATCGATACCGATGCGCTGATAGAAGCATTCGAGAATAAAAACCCCAGTCAGGATGCCGGCAGCCCGACGGGCATCGGCCACCAATATGCCTATATGGTCGTCACTTCCGAACAGGTGATCGGCGGCTCCGGCACGGCGGACCTGAATTTTAAAGCCAATGTCGGCGACGTCATCCGTTGGACCGGCACTTCCGAATCGGCAAATTTCGATGCCGGCGTCCTGATCTATGGGCTGCCGCAGTTTGGCAGCGGCACCCAGGTTTTCTCCAACCCGACATTCAAAATGTACACGCGCAGCTCGATGATGCCTGCGCAAAATACCGTATTCCCCGTCACCTTCACCAACCAAACCTATTGGTTCATACAGGCTGACATCACCAATACCGGCACGGAAAACTATTGCATTCAATTTGGCCTTTATTATCGACCAAACGGCGGAGACCAAAAACTATTAGGTTACTTCTATTGGGATCCGACTATTACCGTCGGCAATTAACACGTATTTCAGCAACCATTAGAAGAGAAATGATTATGGCCCCTAGGGGCCATAATCATTGCCGGGCACGGGATAAACTTAAATTTTTCTATCCATTTTGCCGCCGCAACCACTCGCTGGCGGCATCGAAAAACTTCTGCGCCAACGGCGTGGCGCGCTCCGACATATCGACCACCACCGCCGCATGACGCGGCATGGCGGCGATGGCCACCGGACGCCGCTGCAATGCCGGCATCAGCGGCGATTGCAGTTGGCCGCGCGGGAACAACCCGCAGCCCAACCCGACGAAAATCCCCTCCAGCAGTTGGAAGATAGAGGTAGTTTCCAGCCGCGGGTGCAGCGTCAATCCAGCGTCGCGGAAATGCTGATCGAGATAGCGGCGGAAATAACGCGTCGGCTCGGCCAGACACAGCGGCAAGGCAGCCACCGCCTCCAGCGGCAACGGCGCATCCCCCACCAGCTTAGGGAAATGCTGCGGATGAAACACCAGCTCGACGCCGGTTTCCACCAGCGGCTGCGATTGGAAATGCAGTTCTTTCAAGGTCGACAGCTCGAAAAAGCCGATGCCGATATCTACGGTGTGCGCCGTCAGCGCCTCCAGCAGTTGATCGGCGCTCAGCACCGCCAACCGATAATCAAGATGGGGATAACGTTCGCTGACCGCCTTGAGCATTTCCGCCACCGAGATGCTGCACTGCGGCACCACGCCGAGGCGCAACGTACCGTGCAAGCCGTGCTTGAGCGACTCCACCTCCAGTTTCAGCCCTTGGTAGACCGAGACGATCTCGCGCGCCCACGCCAACACCCGTTCGCCCTCGGCGGTAAAGCCGCCGAAATGGTTGCCGCGGTTAATCAGCGAAACGCCCAGTTCTTTTTCCAGATTTTTCAATCGCATGGACAGCGTCGGCTGGCTGACGAAGCTGGCTTCCGCCGCCCGGCCGAAGTGGCGCTCCCGTTCTAAATTACACAGATAAATCAGTTGTTTAATATCCATAGCGCGGCTCAATGATCGGCATTCGTACCAGTATACCACCGGGCGCCGTCGCCCGCCCGGTGAGTCAGAGTTTGAGCTTCACGTAATCCGCCAGGCGCGAGAACACGCCGCCCTGCGGCACCGCCCGCAGCGCCACCAGCGGCAGGGTTTTCACCACCTGGCCATTGTCACTGATGCGGATCTCGCCGACGATTTGTCCTTTGTTGACCGGCGCTTCCAGCCGCGCAACGTTGAGCACGTACTGCGCCTTCAGCTTGTCCGCCTCGTTTTTCGGCAGGCTGAGCGACTGGTCCTGCGCGCTGCCGACCGGCAAGCGGTGGCTTTCGCCGTACCAGATCGGCTCTTCCCCCAGGCTCTGGCCGGCGCTAAACAGGTGTACCGTGCTAAAGTCGCGCAGCCCCCAGCTCAGCAGCTTGCGCGCCTGTTCCTCGCGGCCTTTTGAACTTTTGCCGCCCATCACCACGGCGATCAGACGGCGATCTCCTTCGGTGGCGGAAGCGATGATGTTGAAGCCGGCCGAGGCGGTGTGTCCGGTTTTCAGGCCGTCGACGTGCAGGGTCTTGTCCCACAGCAGGCCGTTGCGGTTCTGCTGCGTGATGCCGTTCCAGGTCAGCGATTTCTCGCTGTACATATGGTATTCCGCCGGCTCGCTCATGATGATGGCGCGCGCAATCACCGCCAGATCGCCGGCGGTGGTGAACTGGCCCGGCGCATCCAGCCCGTGTACCGTTTCGAAATGGGTGTTCTGCAGGCCCAGCTGCGCGCTCTTCTCGTTCATCAGCTTGACGAAGTTGGCCTGGCTGCCCGCCACATAGTCCGCCATCGCCACGCAGGCGTCGTTACCGGAATCGATGATGATGCCGCGGCTGAGATCGCGCACCGTGACCCTGTCACCAGGCTTCAGGAACATCAACGAGGAGCCTTTGAACACCGGGTTGCCCTGCGCCCAGGCGTCTTTCCCCACGGTGACGACATCGTCGAGGCCAATCTTATGCTCATCGAGCGCAAGATCGATCACCAAACCGGTCATCAGCTTGGTCAGGCTGGCCGGATTGCGCCGCTCGTCGGCATTGCCGGCAGCCAGCACCTGGCCGGTGGTGTAATCCATCAATACGTAAGAGGCGGCGTCTATCGCCGGTGGGGTCATGGTGGGAAAATGGGACGCCGTTTCCGCCGCCTGCGCCGCTAAAGGCAGTAAGATACCGCCGATCACCACTGATACTGAACGCTTCACGCTGTGTTCCTCAGGCCCGCAGGCTAAATAAAATGCCAATATAATCCGCGAGATAGACTGCATGAATTCACTTTCAGGTGAAACCATTACTCTTTTGCAGCGGGTGTCTTTATGCAACCATTTGTTTAGGTCAGCGTCCGCCTGCGATAGATATGCTCTATGCCGCCATTGCCCCATTCGATTAGACGCCTGCCTGCCGCGCCCCTAAACTTGTGACATAAATACGCAAGACGCATAAAAAAGCGTTTACTTTTTAGCTACAACCACCTGCGAAGTGTCACCATGAAATTCAAACCGTCAATCAAGCCTTATACCGGCCCAGCGGGCGGCTGGGGTTCGCTTGAAGCCACCACCCGCTTTGTCCTCGACAGTAAACAAACCCTAAAAAACATGCGCAACCTGATGCGCGTCAACAAGGCGCGCGGCTTCGACTGCCCCGGTTGCGCCTGGGGCGACGACAACCACAGCACCTTCAGCTTCTGTGAAAACGGCGCCAAGGCGGTCAGTTGGGAAGCGACGCGCAGCGCCGTCGAGCCTGAGTTCTTCGCCGCGCACAGCGTCAGCACCCTGCAGCAGCAGAGCGACTATTTCCTCGAATATCAGGGGCGCCTCACGCATCCGATGCGCTACAACGCCGAAACCGACCACTATGAGCCTATTCATTGGCCGGACGCGCTGGCGCTGATCGCCAGGCACATCAACGCAATGGACAACCCGAACCAAATCGAGCTGTATACCTCGGGCCGCGCCAGCAACGAAGCGTCGTACCTTTATCAACTGTTCGGCCGCATGCTCGGCACCAGCAATTTCCCCGACTGCTCCAACATGTGTCACGAGGCGAGCGGCGTCGGGCTGAAGCAAAGCATCGGCGTCGGCAAAGGCACCATCCGCATCGATGACTTCGAAAAAGCCGACGCCATCTTCGTGTTCGGTCAAAACCCCGGCACCAACCACCCGCGCATGCTGCACAGCCTGAAAAACGCCGCCCGACGCGGCGCGCGCATCGTCAGTTTCAACACCCTGCGCGAGCGCGGGCTGGAAAGATTCGCCGATCCGCAGGATCCGGTGCAGATGCTGACGCCCAAATCCTCGCCGATCAGCTCCTCCTATTACCAACCGAATCTGGGCGGCGATATGGCGGCGGTGCGCGGCATGGTGAAAGCGCTGCTGGAAACCCACCGCCAGCGGCTGGCCGCCGGTGAGCCCCCCCTGTTCGACCTGGCGTTTATCGAACGGCACAGCGTCGGCGTGGAGGCATACCTGGCGCAAGTGGATGCGACCGAGTGGCGGGCCATTACCGCACAATCGGGCCTGAGCGAAGCGCAATTGCGCCAGGCGGCGGCCACTTACCAGGGCGCCGAGCGGGTGATCTGCACCTGGGCGATGGGCGTGACTCAGCATAAGCACTCTATTGCGACGGTGCGTGAAATCACCAACCTGCAACTGCTGTTCGGGCAACTGGGCAAACCGGGCGCCGGTCTGTGCCCGGTGCGCGGCCACAGCAACGTCCAGGGCAACCGCACCATGGGGATTGACGAGAAGTCGCCCAAGGCGCTGCTCGACAGCCTGGAACACCACTTTAACTTCACCGCCAATCGCGCGGTGGGCCACAACACGGTGGAAGCGATCGAAGCGATGTTGCGCGGCGAAGTGAAAGTGCTGATCGCGCTGGGCGGCAATCTGGCCGCCGCGGCGCCGGACACCGAGCGCACCGCCCGCGCCCTGCGCAACTGCGATTTGACGGTACACATCAGCACCAAACTTAACCGCAGCCACCTGGTGACCGGCAAAGACGCGTTGATCCTGCCGACGCTGGGCCGCACCGAATTGGACATGCAGGCCAGCGGCTCGCAGTACATCACGGTCGAAGATTCTTTCAGCATGGTTCACGCTTCGGAAGGCATCGGCAAACCGCTGGCGGATACCCAACGTTCGGAAACGGCGATCGTCTGCGGCATCGCCGACGCGGTGCTGGGCACGCAGCAGCTGGACTGGCTGGAGTTGGCCGACGACTACTCGCTGATCCGCGATCATATCGCCGCCACCATTCCCGGCTTTGAGGATTTCAACCGTCGCTGCGAGCAGCCCGGCGGATTCTACCTGGGCAATGCCGCCGCCGAACTGCGCTTTGCCACGCCGAGCGGCAAGGCGGAATTCAGCGCCGCCGCGCTGCCGGCGACCCTGTTCCCGCAACTGGGCGACGTGCAAGCGCCGTTTACCCTGCAAACGCTGCGCTCGCACGATCAGTACAACACCACCATCTATGGCCTGGATGACCGCTACCGCGGCGTTTACGGCCAGCGCGAAGTGTTGTTCATCCATCCGGAAGATCTGGCGGCGCTGGGCCTGCAGGATGGCGAACGGGTTGAGATAGAGACTCTGTGGAACGATGGCGTGGTGCGTAAAGTGGACGGATTCAAGCTGGTGAGTTACGACATTCCGCGTGGCAACCTGGCGGCCTACTACCCGGAAACCAACCCGCTGGTGCCGCTGGCCAGCTTCGGCGACGGCACCGGCACCCCGACGTCGAAGTCGATCCCGGTGGCGATTCGCCGCAGCGAACAGCAACCCTCGCTGCGCATTGCCTGAAAACGCGCGCCCGGTTCACGCCGGGCGCTTCAATATCGCCAGGATGGTCTGTAATTCGTCGGACAGCTGATGCCGTCGCCAGACGAAGTACAGATCGCTCACGCCCTCCTCGCCCATTTCCACCACCTTCAGCCCCGGAGCGGGCAAAATCTGCGGCAGCAAAGAACCCGGCACGCAGGCGACGCCGCAACCTGCCTGCACGCAGGCCGCCATCGCGGCATAAGACTCCATTTCCAGCGTCATACGCGGTTTCAGCCCGCGCGAGGCCAGCCAGTGATCCACCTTCAGGCGGAACGAGCATTCGCGGCTGAACGTGTAAAATTCCAGCGCCGCCAGCGTGGCGGCATCGGGCTGCCCGGCATCAGCCGGCATCAGCATCACCAGCCGTTCGTCAAACGCCTTTTGGCTGGCCAGCAACGGATGTTCAATCGGGCCGTCGGTGATCGCCAGATCGAGGGTACTGTCGATCAGCATGCGCTCCAGCACCAATGAATCGCAGCTGAGCACGTTGATCTGCAGATGGGGTTGTAAATGGCGCAGCCGGGCGATGCGCGCCGGCAAATGGCTGACCAGCGAGAAATCCAGCGCTCCGAGGTTCAGTAGCCCATGCTGATGTTCTCCGGCGAACAGCTGCTTGCTGCGCTCCGCCTGCGCCACGATGTCGCGCGCCTGTTGATAGAACAGCCGGCCTTTGGGATTGACGTACAGCCGGTTTTTATCGCGGAAAAACAGCTCGCCGCCCAACGTCTCTTCCAGCTCGCGCAGCCGCAGCGTGACGTTGGAAGGCACGCAGTGCAGCTCACGGGCGGCGGCGGCGATGGTTTTGTGTTCCACCACGGTGCAGAAAAACTTCAGCTGGCTCAGCTTCATCTATCATTCACTTTTAGTTAGCGTTTTAGTTAAAAACAATCACTTTAGATTAGCATCGATTTCATCTACAGTCTGTCGACACCTTGAGGAGGAGCACTGATGCCACTGAATGATTTACTGACGCTGCCCGGCGTGGCGGCCCAACCGGACGCGGTAACCGACGGTTACGTGTTCAACCACACCATGATCCGCGTGAAAGACCTGACCAAAGCGCTGGATTTCTACACTCGCGTACTGGGTTTTACCCCGGTCTATCTGGAAGAATTCAAAGAGGCCGCCTTCACCATCTGCTACCTGACGCGCAGCCCGCGCGAGCAGATCCCGCAGGATGACGACGAACGCAAACGCTGGGCGCTGAGCCAACCGGGCATTCTCGAGCTGACCCATAACCACGGCACCGAAAATCAGGCGGATTTCCATTACCACAACGGCAACGGCGAGCCGCGCGGCTTTGGCCACCTGTGCGTCACGGTGCCGGACGTGCGCGCCGCCTGCGAGCGTTTTGAGCGCCTGGGCGTCACCTTCCAGAAACGCCTGCATGAAGGCCGCATGAACTACGTCGCGTTCATTCGCGATCCGGACGATTACTGGATTGAAATCCTGCAGCCGACGCCGCTGCAGGACTGATTGCCCCCCTCCTTCACCCCGGCCTGCGCGCCGGGGTTTTTCATCGTTCGCCCTTCGATTGACCAATCTTGCGCAAAATCGCGCGGCAACGCGGGGTTCCGTGACGTTAGGCTTGCTCGCAGCGGGTGATTCGCGTAAAACTGTCAGCCGCAAATCTTGCCACTCACAACCCATTCACTGGACGATATGTTTCAAGATAACCCGCTGCTGGCGCAGCTAAAACAGCAACTTCACTCTCAGACCCCGCGCGTTGAAGGCGTAGTGAAAGGGACTGAGAAAGGCTTTGGCTTTCTTGAAGTAGACGGTCAAAAAAGCTACTTCATTCCGCCGCCGTACATGAAGAAAGTCATGCACGGGGATCGCATTATCGCCACCCTGCACACCGAGAAAGAGCGCGAAATCGCCGAGCCGGAAACCCTGGTCGAGCCGTTCCTGTCGCGCTTTGTCGGCCGCGTGCAAAAGCGCGACGATCGTCTGTCCATCGTGCCCGATCATCCGTTGCTGAAAGACGCGATTCCGTGCCGCCCGGTGCGTGAACTGACCCACAACTTCCAGGCCGGCGACTGGGCGGTGGCGGAAATGCGCCGCCATCCGCTGAAAGGCGATCGCGGCTTCAACGCCGACCTGACCCTGTTTATCACCGACGGTGAAGACCATTTCGCCCCGTGGTGGGTGACGCTGGCGCGTCACAACCTGGAAAAAGAGGCGCCGGAGATGCAGGCCCTCAGCGAGCCGGACGCTGCGCTGGTGCGTGAAGATCTGACCGCGCTCGAATTCGTCACCATCGACAGCGCCAGCACCGAAGACATGGACGATGCGCTGTACGTGACCGACAACGGTGACGGTTCGCTGCAGTTGACCATCGCCATCGCCGATCCTACTGCCTACGTAGAACAAGGCAGCAAGCTGGACGATATCGCCCGCGTGCGCGCCTTCACCAACTATCTGCCGGGCTTCAACATCCCGATGCTGCCGCGCGATCTGTCGGACAACCTGTGCTCGCTGCGGCCTAACGAGCGCCGTCAGGTGCTGGCTTGCCGCGTGACCATCGCCGCCGACGGCGCGCTGGGCGAAGATATTCAGTTCTTCGCTGCCGAGATCGAATCCAAAGCCAAACTGGTGTACGACGAAGTCTCCGACTGGCTGGACGGCATTGCCGGCTGGCAACCGCCGAGCGACGCCATCGCGCAACAGATCACCCTGCTGAAACGCGTTTGCGACGCGCGCAACGCCTGGCGCCACCAGCATGCGCTGGTATTCAAAGATCGCCCGGACTACCGCTTCGTGTTGGGTGAAAAAGGCGATGTGCTGGAGATCGTTACCGAGCAGCGCCGCAGCGCCAACCGCATCGTTGAAGAGTGCATGATCGCCGCCAACGTCTGCGCCGCCATCGTGCTGCGCGATCGCCTGGGCTTCGGCGTGTACAACGTGCACACCGGTTTCGATCCTGCGCTGGTTGAGCAAGCGGTCACCGTACTGCAGGCCAACGGCGTCGAAGCCGAAGCCGAGAAGCTGCTGACCCTCGACGGTTTCTGCGAACTGCGCCGCCACCTGGATGCGCAGCCGACCCAGTTCCTCGACAGCCGCATCCGCCGCTTCCAGACCTTCGCCGAGATCAGCACTACGCCGGGGCCACACTTCGGTCTGGGGCTGGAGGCTTACGCCACCTGGACATCACCGATCCGTAAATACGGCGATATGGTCAATCATCGCCTGCTGAAGGCGATCATCAACCAGCAGCCGGCGGAAAAACCGCAGGATGACGTGACGGTGCAGCTGGCGGAACGCCGCCGCCTGAACCGCATGGCGGAACGCGACGTCGGCGACTGGCTGTACGCCCGCTTCCTGCAGGACAAGGCCGGTACCGATACCCGCTTCAACGCCGAGATCATCGACGTGACACGCGGCGGCCTGCGCGTGCGCCTGCTGGACAACGGCGCGGTTGCCTTCATCCCGGCGCCGTTTATTCACGCGGTGCGTGACGAGATGCAGTGCAGCCAGGAAACCGGCACCGTGCAGATCAAAGGCGAAGTGGTTTATCGCCAAAGCGATACCTTGCAGGTCACCATCGCCGAAGTGCGCATGGAAACCCGCAGCGTGATCGCCCGGCCGGCGGCCTGAACGCCAGCCTGAAACGGTAGCGACGCCAAACGCCGACGGTGAAAACCGCCGGCGTTTTTTTTTTCGCCCGCGCTCGCTAGCGCAATGGATCACCGCCGGTTTCACGCAGCAATGGCAGCACCGCCAACGAAGCCAGCGTCGCTAGCATCAGGTAGACGGCGGGCGCCAGCAGCGAGCCGCTCAACGCGATCGACTGCGAGGCGATATATTGGGCGAAGCCGCCGAAAATCGCCACGCCGAGGCTGTAGACCAACGCAAACCCCAATGCGCGAATGCGCTGCGGAAACAGCTCCGAAATCATCAGCATGGTCGGCACCGAGCCGAGCGTGGTCAATCCGACCAATATCGCGACAATCAGCAGCAGCACCGCCGGATGCGGCGCGGCGCTCAGCCACCAAAATGCCGGCAAGGCCACGATCAATATAGCGATGCGCGAGCCTCGGATCAGTGGCAAGCGGCCATAGCGATCGCACCAGTGCCCAACCAACAGGCTGCCGCCGAAGGTCACCAGCCCCGCCAGCAGCATCGCGGCGTAGCCGTAGGCTTGCGGCATGCCTAAGTATTTCACCGCGTAAGTGCCGAGATAATACATCGAGATGTAAGTGGCGACGGTGGCGCCAATGGTCAGCATCACGCCGAGCACCACCGCCCGCGAGTGCCGTCGCAGCTGCGCCGGCGGTTCATGAGCCCTCGACACCGGCGGCTGGTCGCTTTCCAATCCGAGACGCAGCCAGCAACCGAGCGGCGCCAGCGCCACGCCGATAAAGAACGGAATGCGCCATCCCCACTCGGCCATGGCGTTCGGCTCGCCGGAGATCGCCGGCAACGCCGCGCTGAGCGCCAGCGCGGTGACACCGCCGACCACGGTGGCGATGCCCTGTGTCGCCAGCGACCAGCTGGAATAGAAGCCTCGCCGGTTAGGTGGCGCCGACTCCACCAGCAACGACATCGATGCGCCCACCTCGCCGCCCGCCGCCACGCCCTGGATCAAACGCGCCGCCACCAGCGTGACGGTTCCCCAATAGCCGGCGCTGGCGTAGGTCGGCGCAAAGCCGATCATCGCCGTGCCAAGGCTCATCAGTGAAATCGTCAGGATCATCGCCGGCTTGCGGCCATGGCGATCGGCATAGGCGCCGATCAGAATGCCGCCCAGCGGCCGCATGAAAAAACTGACGCCAAACGTGGCGAACGCCAACAGCAACGCCAAATTGGGATCGCTCGAGGGGGGAAAAAACAATACGCTGATATAAATAACGAAGAAGTTATAGATACCGAAATCGAAAAACTCCAGCGCATTGCCGAAGGAGGCGGCAAATATCACCTTCTTGCCGCCTACCCTCGCGGGCGCGTTTATTGTTGGTTGCGTCGCCGCCGTATTTTCACTCATCATTATCTTCCCTGTTATTATTCTTCGAATTTATTTTAAATACGCTTCCGCCAATGCTCCCCAATACTGGCTGCCGGCCGCCAGACACCCATCGTTAAAGTCATATCCCGGGTTATGCACCATGCAGCTCCCTTCGCCGTCGCCGTTGCCGATGATCAGGTAGCAGCCTTGCGGATGCGCATCAAGCATAAAGGCGAAGTCTTCGCTGCCCATCAGCGGCCTGGCGCCGTAGTGTGCGCGGGCGGCGCCGAACTGCTGCTGCGCCACGCGATGGGCGAAACGGGTCATCGCTTCGTCGTTGACCAACACCGGCGTGCCGTTAACGTGTTCCACCGTCGCGTGGGCGCCGAAGCTTGCCGCCTGCGCTTCGATCAGCGCCGGAATGCGCGCCAGCAGCGTAGCGCGCGCCTGGCGATCCAGCGAGCGTACGCTGAGCTTCATCTCCGCGCTGTCCGGGATCACGTTGGCCGCCTCGCCGGCCTTGATGCTGCCAACGGTGATCACCGCCGCTTCCAGCGGATCGATATTGCGCGAAACGATGCTCTGCAGCGCGACGGTGATATGCGAGGCCACCAGCACCGGATCGACCGCCAGCTGAGGGATGGCGCCGTGGCCGCCGCGCCCCTGCACCCGCACGTTGAACTGATCCATCGAGGCCATGAACGGGCCGTGCCGGAAGAAGAATTCGCCGAGCGGCATCCCCGGCATGTTGTGCATGGCGAAGATGGCATCGCAGGGGAAGCGTTCGAACAGCCCCTGTTCCACCATGCGCGCGCCGCCGTTCAGCATCTCTTCCGCCGGCTGGAAAATCAGATGCAGCGTGCCGTTGAAAAGGCGGGTTTGCGCCAGGTAGCGCGCGGCGCCGAGCAGCATAGTAGTATGGCCGTCATGGCCACAGGCGTGCATGCGGTTGGCCACGCTGCTGCTCCAGGGCTTGCCGTTGTTCTCCTCGATCGGCAAGGCGTCCATATCGGCACGCAATCCTAGGCGTTTAACGCCGTCGCCCACCCGCAGCGTGCCCACCACGCCGGTGCCCGCCAATCCGCGGTGCACCTCATAGCCCCACGAATTCAGATAATCCGCCACCAGATCGCTGGTGCGAAACTCTTCGAAACCCAGTTCAGGGTGTTGATGAATATCGTGCCGAATGGCCGTGAGCTGCGGTAAATACCCTTCGATGATTTTATTTATCATAATTAAATTCCTTTCGTGACTTTATTATTTATTTTATGAATGATTAAACCTGCGGGTTGAAATAAAGGTATAACACGGCACGGATGATTTTATTTCGGCACGCCTCGACAGATAAAATAATAATTCGCCAGACGCCGTGCCCGAATAAAAAACGACGATGATTCGCTGTACGCGCCGTGAAAATGCAGAATGAATAACTGCCGAGGATTGCGTGGGCGGCAGCCTGCGCCAACGCGGTTTCATCACGTTGTTTTTACACTAAAACCCCACCTGCTTCACATTTCTCATCCGACCTGCCGCGGTTCGGCGGCAAAACTTCTACTGTTAAAACGTCATTCCTAATAACAACGTCGATTTTACCTCTGCACGCCAAGGAGTTATTTCATGAGAAACATCAGGTCCGGACTTATCTGGCTGCTGGTGGCGTTGGTCGGCGCCTTCGCCTTCGCCATGCTGGCGCTCAGCCGCGGCGAGCACGTCAACGCCGTCTGGCTGGTGGTCGCCGCCGTCGCCTGCTACAGCATCGCCTACCGCTTCTACAGCCGGTTCATCGCCGACAAGGTCTTTGAACTGGATGACCGCCGTCTGACCCCGGCCGAACGCCACAACGACGGCCTGGACTACGTGCCCACCAACAAATGGGTGCTGTTCGGCCACCACTTCGCCGCCATCGCCGGCGCCGGGCCGCTGGTGGGGCCGATCCTGGCCGCGCAGATGGGCTTCCTGCCGGGAACCATCTGGATCCTGGTCGGCGTTATGTTGGCCGGCGCGGTGCAGGATTTTCTGGTGCTGTTCATCTCCACGCGCCGCGACGGGCGTTCACTGGGGGAAATGGCCAAGCAAGAGCTGGGCGCGTTCGCCGGGGTGATCACCATGCTCGGCGCGCTGGGGGTGATGATCATCATCCTGTCGGCGCTGGCGTTGGTGGTGGTGAAAGCGTTGGCCGACAGCCCGTGGGGGCTGTTCACTATCGCCGCCACCATCCCGATCGCCCTGTTCATGGGCATCTACATGCGCTTTATCCGGCCGGGCAAGATCGCTGAAATTTCGGTGATTGGCTTCGTGCTGATGCTGCTGGCGATCGTTTACGGCGGCAACGTGGCGCAAGATCCCTATTGGGGGCCGTTCTTCACGCTGCACGGCACCACCCTGACCTGGGTGCTGGTGATCTACGGCTTCGTCGCCTCGGTGCTGCCGGTGTGGCTGCTGCTGGCGCCGCGCGATTACCTTTCCACCTTTATGAAAATCGGCGTCATCATCGGCCTGGCCATCGGCATCGTCTTCGCCATGCCGGAGATGAAAATGCCGGCAGTTTCGCGCTTTATCGACGGCAGCGGCCCGGTGTTCGCCGGCGCCCTGTTCCCGTTCCTGTTCATCACCATCGCCTGCGGCGCCATTTCCGGCTTCCACGCGCTGGTCTCCAGCGGCACCACGCCCAAGCTGATAGAGCGCGAAAGCCACATTCGCTTTATCGGCTACGGCGCCATGCTGATGGAGTCTTTCGTCGCCATCATGGCGCTGATCTGCGCCTCGGTGCTGGATCCGGGCGTTTACTTCGCCATGAACTCGCCGGCGGCGCTGATCGGCACCACGGTGGAAAATGCTTCGCAGGTCATTAACAGCTGGGGCTTTATCGTCACGCCGGAAACGCTGGCGCTGATCGCCAAAGAGGTGGGCGAGAACGCCATCCTGTCGCGCGCTGGCGGCGCCCCGACCTTCGCCGTGGGTATGGCGCACATCATCAGTGAGGTGTTCAACAGCCGGGCGATGATGGCGTTCTGGTACCACTTCGCCATTCTGTTCGAAGCGCTGTTCATCCTGACCGCCGTCGACGCCGGCACCCGCGCCTGCCGCTTTATGGTACAGGATCTGGTGGGCGTGGCGGTGCCGCAGCTGGCCAATAACCGCTCCTGGTTCGGCAACCTGGCGGGCACCACGGTGGCGGTGGCCGGTTGGGGTTTCTTCGTGTATCAGGGCGTGGTCGATCCGCTCGGCGGCATCAATACCCTGTGGCCGCTGTTCGGTATCGGCAACCAGATGCTGGCGTCGATGGCGCTGATCCTCGGCACCGTGGTGCTGTTCAAGATGAAAAAGCAGCGCTACGCCTGGGTGACTATTCTGCCGACCGCCTGGCTGTTCGTGACCTCTATGACCGCCGGCTGGCAGAAGATCTTCCACGAAAAACCGAGAATCGGCTTCCTGGCGCAGGCGAAGAAGTTCTCCACCGGCATCGAGCAAGGCACGATCATTGCGCCGGCCAAATCGTTGAAAGACATGGAAACCATCGTATTCAGCAACCAGATCAACGCCGCGCTGTGCGGATTCTTTATGCTGGTGGCGGTGACCATGCTGATCGCCGCCTTCTTCGCGATCCGCCGGGCGCTGCGCGCCGAACAGCCGACGGCGCACGAGGTCGGCGCCGCGCTGAGGGAAGAGGCCGGCCGCAGCTAAACGAACCGAGCATCAAGCAAGGGCGCCGCGGCGCCCTTTTTACTGGCTTTAGCCTAACCGCGTGGAGCCGAACGCCCCCTGCCAATCCTGTTCGAATTTCTCGACCGCGGCCTGCACTGCCGGCGCATTCAGGAACTGCTCCGCGACGTCCACCGGCAGCGTGATGGCCTGGCAGCCCGCCAACAGGCACTCCAGCGCCTGGCGCGGCGTTTTGAAACTGGCGGCCAGCACCTGCGCCGACGGCGCATGCAGGCTCAACAGCTGCTGCAGCTCGTGCACCATTTCGATGCCGTCGCCGCCCTGCGCGTCCACCCGGTTGACGTAAGGCGCCACATATTCCGCCCCGGCCAAGGCCGCCAACAGCCCCTGTGCAGCGCCGTACACCGCGGTGCCCAACGTCGGAATGGACATCGTTTTAAGCTTCTTGATCGCCGCCAGCCCTTCAGCGGTCGCCGGGATTTTCACCACCAGCCCCGGTACCCGCTGGCTGAGCAGCGCCGCCTCCGCCACCATACGTTCCGCATCGGTCGCCATCACCTGTGCGAACAGCTTGCCGGTGCCGCCGAGGGCGTCGCGCAGCGCGGGCAGCACTTCCCAGATCGGCTTGCCTTCCTTCGCCACGATGCTCGGGTTGGTGGTGACGCCGTGCAGCGGCAGAATGCGCGCCAGGCGTTTTACCGCGGTCACATCGGCGGTATCGAGATAAAGCTCCATCACGGACTCCTGTGTCATGTTCTGTAGGCGGATTCAAACTCTGATCATCATAGGGCAAAAACCGTGCTAACTTTTGATCAAAATCAACTCAACTTTCATTCGAAACATCTTTAATGGCGAAAGATACAGCAACGCCAAACGGGTGACTCATGATCTTCAATCTGCAGCGCTACTCGACCCATGACGGCCCGGGCATCCGCAGCGTGGTCTTTTTAAAAGGCTGCCCGCTGAGCTGCCGGTGGTGTCAGAACCCGGAAAGCCGTTCGCGCCACGCAGACCTGCTGTTTGACGAGCGCCTGTGCCTGAGCGGCTGCACGCTGTGCGCCGAGCGTTGTCCGCAAGGGCTGCAACGCACCGACGGGCCGCTGACGCTGCAACGCGAGCTGATTAGCGCAGACGATTATGCCGCCCTGGCCGCCGCCTGCCCGACCGGCGCGCTCAGCCTGTGCGGCAGCCCGATCAACCCTGACGATATCATGGCCGAGGTGATGCGGGATAAGCCTTTCTACCTGCGCAGCGGCGGCGGTTTAACGCTGTCCGGCGGTGAACCCTTTATGCAGCCGGACATCACGGCGGACCTGCTGCGGCGCGGCCGCGATGCCGGCATCCACACCGCCGTCGAATCCTGCCTGCACGTCCCATGGCGTTATATCGCCCCTTCGCTGCCGTGGCTGGATCTGCTGCTGGCCGATCTCAAACACACCGACGAAGCGCGCTTCAGAGCCTGGACCGGCGGTTCCGCCCGCCGGGTGATGAACAATTTTCGTCGGCTGGCGGCGCACGGCGTACCAATGACCCTCCGTGTGCCGCTGATCCCCGATTTCAACGCCGATCGCCGCTCTGTCCGTGCCATCGTCGACTTCGCCGCCGACGAGATCGGCGTGTCGGAGATCCACTTTCTGCCGTACCACACGCTTGGCATCAACAAGTACCACCTGCTCGGCGAACCCTACCATGCCGCCCGCACGCCACTGGACGCACCCGACCTGCTGGCCTTCGCCGAAGACTATGCCGGCGCCAAGGGCCTGACCGCCATTTTGCGAGGATAACACTATGACCACGTTGGATTTGACTACCCTGAGCGCCCGTATCCAGGCGCATAAGAATGCGCTGATTCACATCGTCAAACCGCCGGTGTGCACCGAACGCGCGCAGCACTATACCGAGGCCTATCAGCAGCATCAGGACAAGCCGCTGCCGGTGCGCCGCGCCCTGGCGTTGGCCAACCATCTGGCGAAACGCAGCATCTGGATCGCCAACGACGAGCTGATCGTCGGCAACCAGGCCAGCGAGCTGCGCGCCGCGCCGATCTTCCCCGAATACACCGTCGGCTGGATAGAAAACGAAATAGACCAGTTGGCCGACCGGCCGGGCGCCGGTTTTTCGGTCAGCGACGAGAACAAGGCAATTTTGCATCGTCTGTGCCCCTGGTGGCGCGGCCAAACGGTGCAGGATCGCTGCTACGGCATGTTCACCGACGAACAGAAGGCGTTGCTGGCCACCGGCATCATCAAGGCCGAGGGCAATATGACCTCCGGCGACGCCCATCTGGCGGTCAACTTCCCGCTGCTGCTGGAACAAGGCCTCGATGGCCTGCGTGAAAAAGTGCGCGCGCGCCGCAGCCGCCTGCGTCTGACCGAGTGGGAAGATCTGCACAAGGCGCAGTTTCTCAACGCTATCGATATTGTGTTGACGGCGCTGAGCGGGCACATCCTGCGCTTCGCCCGCCTGGCGCGCGACATGGCGCAAAACGAAGCCCGCGACTGGCGGCGCGCCGAGCTGCTGGCTATCGCAGACAACTGCGACCTGATCGCCCATCGCCCGCCGCAAACCTTCTGGCAGGCACTGCAGCTGTGCTATTTCATCCAGCTGACGTTGCAGATCGAATCCAACGGCCATTCGGTTTCCTTTGGCCGCCTCGATCAGTATCTCTATCCCTGGTATCGGCGCGACGTGGAGCTGGAGCAAAACCTGGCGCGGGAAGACGCCATCGAGCTGCTGCACAGCTGCTGGCTGAAGCTGCTGGAGGTCAACAAGATCCGCTCCGGCTCGCACTCCAAGGCCTCCGCCGGCAGCCCGCTGTACCAGAACGTCACTATCGGTGGGCAAAAACTGGTCGATGGCCGGCCGTGCGACGCGGTCAATCCGCTGTCCTACGCCATTCTCGAATCCTGCGGCCGCCTGCGCTCCACCCAGCCCAACCTCAGCGTGCGTTACCACGCCGGGATGAGCGCCGATTTCCTCGACGCCTGCGTACAGGTGATCCGCTGCGGTTTCGGCATGCCGGCATTCAATAACGACGAAATCGTCATTCCCGAGTTCATCAAGCTGGGGGTCGAACCGCAGGACGCTTACAACTACGCCGCCATCGGCTGTATCGAGACCGCCGTCGGCGGCAAATGGGGCTATCGCTGCACCGGCATGAGCTTCATCAACTTCGCCCGCGTGCTGCTGGCGGCGCTGGAACAAGGCCGCGACGCCACGTCCGGGCAGATTTTCCTGCCGCAGGAACAGGCGCTGTCCAAAGGAAACTTCGCCGATTTCGAGCAGGTCTTAACCGCCTGGGATCGGCAAATCCGCTACTACACGCGCAAGTCAATTGAGATCGAATGCGTGGTGGACAGCGTGCTGGAGGAGAACGCTCACGATATCCTCTGCTCCGCGCTGGTGGATGACTGCATTGAACGCGGCAAAAGCATCAAGCAAGGCGGCGCCAAATACGATTGGGTTTCCGGCCTGCAGGTCGGCATCGCCAACCTGGGCAACAGCCTGGCGGCGGTGCGCAAACTGGTGTTCGACCAAGGGGCGATCGGCCAGCAGCAGCTGGCGACGGCGCTGGCCGAAGACTTCGCCGGGCTGGATGGCGAACAGCTGCGCCAGCGGCTGCTTAACGCTGCGCCCAAATACGGCAACGATGTGGACGAGGTCGATCGGCTGCTGGTGCGCGCCTACCAAACCTACATCGAAGAACTGAAACAGTACCGCAACACCCGCTTCGGCCGTGGGCCGATCGGCGGCGGCTATTACGCCGGCACCTCGTCGATTTCGGCCAACGTGCCCTTCGGCGCTGCCACCCTGGCCACGCCGGATGGCCGCAAGGCGCACGCGCCGCTGGCGGAAGGCGCCAGCCCGGCGTCCGGCACCGACCACCTGGGGCCGACGGCGGTGTTTAATTCGCTCGCCAAATTGCCGACCGAGGCGATCCTCGGCGGCGTGTTGCTCAATCAAAAGCTGAACCCGGCGACGCTGGACAACCCGCGCGATCGGGAGAAGCTGATGCTGATGTTGCGCACCTTCTTCGAGAGCTATCGCGGCTGGCATGTGCAGTACAACATCGTGTCGCGCGAAACGCTGCTGGCGGCGAAGCAACACCCTGACCAATATCGTGATTTAGTGGTTCGCGTAGCTGGCTATTCCGCCTTCTTTACCGCATTATCCCCTGAGGCGCAGGATGATATTATTGCGCGCACAGAACATACTCTTTAAACCTTTGACTCTTAGCGGCCGCGCCTTGGCGGCCGCATCATCAGGCCGATATGAATTTACGACAACAGACCATATTGCAGTTGGTTAACGATCGCCGCCGGATCAGCGTCAATGAGCTGGCGCGCGCTTCGGGCGTCTCGGAAGTCACCATCCGGCAGGATCTCAACCTGCTGGAAAAACGCAGTTATCTGAAGCGGGTGCACGGCTCCGCCGTGGCGTTGGAAAGCGACGACGTCGACGCCCGCATGATGTCCAATTTCACCCTTAAGCAACGATTGGCGCAGTACGCCGCCGCGCAGGTCAACGACGGCGAGACGATTTTTATCGAGAGCGGCAGCGCCAATGCCCTGCTGGCGCGCTACATCGCCGAACGCAAGCGCATTACGCTGATCACCGTCAGCCACTACATCGCCAACCTGCTCAAAGAAACCGACTGCGACGTGATTGTGTTGGGCGGCATGTACCAGAAGAAAAGCGAAACCGTGGTCGGCCCGCTCACACGGCTGTGCATTCAGCAGGTGCATTTCAACAAAGCGTTTATCGGCATTGACGGCTTTCAGGCCGAAACCGGCTTTACCGGCCGCGACATGATGCGCGCCGATGTGGTCAGCGCGGTGCTGGCCAAGGGCGTGGAGAATATCGTGCTGACGGATTCCAGCAAATTCGGCCAGATCCAGCCTAACCCGCTGGCGCAGCCGGGGCAAATCAGCCGGGTGATCACCGATTCACGTTTGGCGCTGGAGTATCAGCATCAGCTGAAACGTCAGGGCGTACAGGTGGAGCTGGTCAACGAATAACGCGCCGCGCGGGCCACGCCGCCCGCCGTTTCCCTTGCGCAGCGGGATTTTAAGACTATTTACCTGTTTATCCTTCCCGAGAAACCTATACTCAGCTTCGGTAACTTTTGGGCCGTAACCCGCTAATTATTCGGCCGTTAACAAAAATGCCATTTTTTATATCGATACCGCATGGGAATCAACAGCAGGCCTGATTTATGGTTAACGCCTATACTTATAGGGCACTTCCATATAGCCAATGCTAAGGAGAAGTCATTATGATGATTATCAATAAACGTTTCGCCACCGCCGCTCTGGCTCTGACTCTGGCGTTTTCACTGAGCGCCTGTTCCAACATGTCCAAACGCGATCGCAACACCGCTATCGGCGCCGGCGCCGGCGCAGTCGGCGGCGCAGTGCTGACCAACGGCAGCGCTTTGGGCACGCTGGGTGGGGCTGCGGTGGGCGGCATCATCGGTCACCAGGTTGGCAAATAACCTGCCCGATGCTCCTCCGCCGACAGGCGGGCAAAAGCGCCTCGGCGCTTTGACGTATTAACCAATAACGATGATTTCAGGTCTGTTTTACTTTAAGTCTATGGTTCTTTCGCCGTTAACGGGTTAACCCCCGGCAGCAACAACCTCTAGCCATGCCGCAGCATTGCACTGCGGCATGGCGATTCGCCTCAACCGCCCGCCAGTTTGACCTTCATGCCTTTGGCTTCCAGCAGCTGTTTGAGCAGATCGCGTTTATCGCCCTGGATCTCGATGACTCCCTCTTTCACCGAGCCGCCGCAGCCGCATTTCTTTTTCAGTTCGGCCGCCAGTTTGTCGAGCGCGGCATCATCCAGATCGACGCCGGTAATCAGGCACACGCCCTTCCCCTTGCGGCCGCTGGTCTGGCGCTGGATGCGCACAACGCCATCGCCCTTGGCGCGTTGCGGTTTAACCTCTTCCTGCTTGATGCGACCGGTGTCCGTGGAATACACCAGACGGCTGTTATCGTCATTCATCATCGCTTCCTCAGGCCAAAGAGGCGCGGATCGCGCGCAGCGTCGCGGCCGGATCCGCAGATTGGGTGATCGGACGCCCAATCACCATATAGTCCACGCCGGCGGCCTGCGCCTGCACCGGCGTCATAATACGACGCTGATCGCCCGCCGCGCTGCCTTCAGGGCGGATCCCCGGCGTCACCAGTTGGAAAGCCTGCCCGCAGGCGGCCTTCAGGCGCTGCGCTTCGTGTGCCGAACATACCACGCCGTCCAGCCCGCAGTCGCGGGTCAGGCGCGCCAGGCGCTCTGCGTGTTCCGCCGGGCTGGCCTCGATGCCGATGCCGCGCAGGTCTTCCGCTTCCATGCTGGTGAGCACGGTTACGGCGATCAACAGCGGCGCATCCGTCCCGAATGACGCCAGCGCTTCTTTAGCGGCAGTCATCATGCGCGCGCCGCCGCTGGCGTGGACGTTAACCATCCAAACGCCCAGTTCGGCCGCTGCGGCTACCGCATGCGCAGTGGTATTGGGAATATCGTGGAATTTCAGGTCGAGAAACACGTCGAAACCGCGCCCATGCAGATCACGCACCAGTTGCGGCCCAAACAGCGTGAACATTTCTTTGCCCACTTTCAGCCGGCAGTCTTGCGGATCGATACGGTCGGCGAACGCCAGCGCAGCGTTCTTATCGGCGTAATCTAACGCCACAACGATTGGAGATGATTTTAAGTCATTGTTATTAGCGTTATTTTCAGACTTCATTTCTTCTACCTTTTGTAAAATGGAGATAATCAGGGACTCACCCGCGAAACTGACCGCCGCATTCTACATGCCAGGGGCCCGAAATCCCAGCCGCAGCGCGCACCTACGCTCTGTCATGTTACCTCCCGCCTTTGTCATGGCGCGTCAATGAACGCCCGTCAGCAATAAACCACGCAGCGTAAAACGCCGTAAAGATGCGTAAATTGTTAATCAGATATTTTGAATGACTTGCTCAGCATTTTCAGATTTTCAATCGGCACGGATGCTTTATTATTCACCCCATCGGAAGCGAATGGCTTCCTTCCTAAATAAACAGACTGGAGTCACCCATGAAAACCATCAAATATTTTGCAGCCGCAGCCGCTATCGCACTGACCTCTTTCGCCACCTTCGCCGCTGAACCGATCAGCAGCCAGCAGGCCGATAACCTGACCGCCGCCGGCATCGTTTCCGCAGGCCACGCAACCACCCTCAGCAGCCTGGAGAAAAAACTGGCCGCTAAAGCGGATGCCCAGGGCGCCAGCAGCTACCGCATCATCTCCGCCGGTGGTAACAACATGTTGAGCGGCACCGCGATCATCTACAAATAATGTTTCCGGTACAGGGCCCGAACGTTCGGGCCCTGCCTCTGTTTACCGCCTGAAAAAACCGCATTTTCCCCGCCCCGCTTTGTTACAAAAATATTAAATTTTTATTACACACTAGACACCCGATCGTCAGTGGCTTAGCTTGAAGGCATCTTCCTGCAGAAAGGCTTTCAAAATGAGCGAGATATCGACACTTACCATTAAAATTCCTCTGGAACTGAAGGAAAAAATCCGCGCCGCCGCCGCTGAAAACGAATTTTCGTTGAGCGTGGAAGTGTGCCAGCGCCTGGAAAGCAGTTTCAGCGCGCCCGCCACCAAAGCAGAAAAACCGGCCAAAAAGGCGGATGAGCTGCACCACGGCGAAATCGACAATCAAAGCACCGAAGAAGAGATTGAACAGCCGCTGAGCCAGAAAGAGCTGAAGAAACTGCGTCAGCTGTTGAAAACCGGCGCCAAAGGCGGCAAGAAAAAGTAAGTGATGAACATAAAAAAACGGGGCGATTTTCGCCCCGTTTTTTTTGCCGCGCCGCCGCATTATTGCCCGTCCAGACCGCGTATCGGTTTGACCGATGACCAGGCGCGGCACGACGGGCAATGCCAATAGAGCGAGTGCGCGGTGAAGCCACATTTGTGGCAGCGGTATCGCGGCTTGGTGCGAATTTGCTCGCCGACCATATCGCGCAACAACAGCAGACTCTCTTTCGCACGGCCGTCTTCAGCGTCCGCCAGGTGATAATCCATCAGCCGATAAAACACCCGCATAGTGGGATGACGCTGCAGCTGACGGTTGATATAGACCTGCACCACGTCGCGCCCTTCGTGCTGCTCGATGATCTCGGCCAGCATCAGATCGGCAGTAGCGCCGGTGTTTTCTTCCACGCAGCGCTTAAGAAAATCGGCCCAGTTGTGCTGCTGTTCCGGCAGATGCGTGTAGCATTCCTGCAGCATCGGCAGCGTTTCGCTGACCAACTCTTTATCCTGGCTCAGCACGCGTTGCAGCGACTCTGCCGCTTTGGCGTAGTCGTTTTGCGCCATGTAGATGCGCCCGAACATGATGGATACGCGCGCACACTGTTTATCGGCGGCGTCCGCCCGCTTGAGCAGGCTCATTGCCCGATCGAGATCGTCGCTGCCCATTGCCTGCAGCGCCAACTCACAGTAAAAGTGCGCGATCTCGACGCGTTGCTTCTCTTTGCCCAGCTTGACCAACTTTTCCGCCACGTCGATCGCTTTCTGCCAGTCGCTGGTCGCCTGATGGATCACCAGCAGTTGCTGCAGCGCCGAGACGCGAAAATCCGCTTCGTCAGTCAACTGGCTGAACATGTCTTCCGCGCGGTCGTAAAGCCCGGCGGCCATATAGTCACGGCCCAGCTGCTGCACCGCCAATAGGCGCTGCTCAAAGGTCAGGGAAGCGCTTTCCATCAAGGCCTGATGGATACGGATAGCGCGGTCGACTTCGCCGCGCGAGCGGAACAGGTTGCCCAACGTCAGGTGGGCTTCAACGGTGTTGCTGTCCTCTTTCAACATGTCGAGGAACAGATCGACCGCCTTATCCTGCTGGTTTGAAAGCAGAAAGTTCACCCCTGCCACGTATTCACGCGACAGGCGGTTGGCTTCTTGCTGTTTATCCTGCTGAGCGCTTCTGCGCCCCATGTACCAACCGTACGCGGCAGCCACGGGCAGCAACAGAAACAGCAGTTCTAACATAGAGGGTTATTCCTTGCTGACAACGGCCTGAGCCGCCGGTTCAGCGGGCTGCTCAAGCTGCAGCTCCAGCCTTTTGATCTTGCGCTCTGCGCGGCCCAGCGCAATGCGCGTACGCAGATAGAACAGACCGCAAATGATCCAGCCGAGAATGAAACCGGCGCCAAACAGCGTGGCCAACAGGGTCGATACGCGATAATCGCCCTGCGCAACCAGATAGTTAAAATTGACCACCTGATCGTTATGCGCGCCCAGGGTGACGGAAATCACGAAGATCACCAGAACCAACAAAAAAATCAGCAAATATTTCACATTCTTTCCCGCGATGCCGAGTGAATCGGATGAACGATGCCAAAACGTGGCGTCCCTAACCCTTAAGTTAGCATTTCCCGTTGCGGCAGGGAAACCCTGCGGCACGATAAAACCACATATCTGCTGGCATATTCGGCAGTAAACGGCTTTAACGAACAAATTGATGAGAAAGCTTCTCAAAACGTCGAATTTATAAGGATATGGGGGCGACGGCGCGGATTGCAATGGCGGGAAAATGTAAGCGGTTAATGCGGCGCCGATCTGGCGCCGCGCTTTTTGTGACATGGTCACATAACGTTCATTTCTCCGGCTTGCGCGCCGCGATTTCCTGCTGCTCTTGCGGCGGCGGCGTCAGAGGACCGAACCAGCGCTGCGCCAGCCAGCAGGTGACCACCACCAGCAGCCAGCTGATCAACGTGGCCATCGCCAGATCGCGCGGCCAGTGCATGCCCAGCAGCAAGCGGCTGCCCATTACCCCGGCCGCCCACACCATCAGGATCGCGACAGTTTTGTAATGGCGGCGCGGCCACAGCAGCCCTACGCCCAATAGCGCCCAGGTGGCGGCGAACATGGTGTGCCCCGACGGAAAAGCAAAACCGGTTTCAAACTGCCAGTGCTTGCGCAGCCAGCCCGGCACCAGCGTCTGGTCTTGCAGTTGCTCGCGCACCAGCGCGCTGCGCTCTTTGCGCTGCAGCGAGTAGAAATACTTGCCGTCCACGCCGTGGGTTTGCTCCAACCACACCACGAAAGGACGCGGCTCTTGCACCCGATCCTTGATCAACGACTTCACGCCCTGCCCAATCAACAGCGCGGCGAAAAGCAGCATCGCCAGACCGATGGCCGGCTTCAACCGAAAGCGCAGGCACCACAAAAACCAACCGCAGAGGATCGCGCTGGTCAGAATGCCCCACGGCGAGGTCACGGTTTCGGTCACCCAGTACAGCGCTTTCAGCAGCCGGTCATTGCCGCCGGGTTGCCAGTGCCAGCCGGATACCCAGACCGCCAGCGGCATCAACAGCAGCAGCAACGCGCCGCCCGCCGTGCGTTTTGCTATCTCATACATTCCCGTTTTCCTCTGCGTGAATCAGGCTGCAGTGTAACAAGAGTGCAATCTTGATAACACGCGAAAAATTAAACAGATAGACAACCTATCGCAATAATAGGTGGCCAGAAAACGCCATCTGCTGGTTTGCTGAGCACCGCCCGGCAAGAAGTTGTGGCAAAATAGCCGATAATTAACGAAATAGAGATCGGCGTAGCACGTTTTAGTCTTGGTCAATGCACTGACCGGACTTAGGATGCGCGACAATGATTGAATCGTAGGTTTTTGTGGAGAGTGACATGCAGCTTAAACGGGTGGCAGAGGCTAAACTGCCGACACCTTGGGGCGATTTCCTGATGGTAGGATTCGAAGAACTGGCGACCGGGCACGATCATCTGGCGCTGGTTTTCGGTGATATTTCCGGTGAAGCGCCGGTGCTCGCACGCGTGCATTCCGAATGTCTGACCGGCGACGCGTTGTTCAGCCTGCGCTGCGACTGCGGTTTTCAGCTGGAAGCCGCACTGGAGCAGATCGCCGAAGAAGGCCGCGGCATCCTGCTTTATCATCGCCAGGAGGGCCGCAATATCGGCCTGTTGAACAAGATCCGCGCCTATGCCCTGCAGGATAAGGGCGCAGACACCGTGGAAGCCAACCATCAGCTCGGCTTCGCCGCCGACGAACGCGACTTCACCCTGTGCGCCGACATGTTCAAACTGCTGGGCGTCGACGCGGTGCGCTTGCTGACCAACAACCCGAAAAAGGTCGAGATCCTGACCGAAGCCGGTATCAATATCAGCGAGCGCGTGCCGCTGATCGTCGGCCGCAATCCGAAGAACGAACACTATCTGGCCACCAAGGCCGCCAAAATGGGCCATTTGCTCGACCAGAAGTGATCGCCGCCACGGTGAAAACAATCAGGGCGCCTTGCGGCGCCCTTTTTACTGCCCGATTTACAGCATTTTCCTGATTACGTAGTGCAGGATGCCGTCGTTTTCGTAGTAGGTCAGCTCATTGCCGGTATCGATGCGGCAACGGGTGTCGAGCACCTCCTTACGCCCGTCGGCATAGGTGATATGTACCGGCACCGTCTGGCCGGGCTGCAGCTGTTGCAGGCCGCCGACGCTGATCTGCTCGTCCCCGGTCAGCCCCAGCGTTTTGCGCGTCACGCCCTGCGGGAACTCCAGCGGCAAAATACCCATGCCTATCAGGTTGGAGCGGTGAATACGCTCGAAGGATTCGGCGATCACCACCCGCACGCCCAGCAGGCGCGGCCCTTTCGCCGCCCAGTCGCGGCTGGAGCCGGAACCGTACTCTTTACCGGCGATCACCGCCAGCGGCACTTGCTCCTGCTGGTACTGCATGGCGGCGTCGTAGATAGACAGTTGCTGCTGCGACGGAATATGGCGGGTATAGCCCCCCTCCACACCCGGCACCATTTCGTTGCGGATGCGGATGTTGGCAAAGGTGCCGCGCATCATCACTTCGTGGTTACCGCGGCGCGAACCGTAGGAGTTAAAGTCCTGCGGCGCCACGCCGTGCTCGCTCAGGTAACGCCCCGCCGGGCTGTCGCGCTTGATGTTGCCCGCCGGCGAGATGTGGTCGGTGGTCACCGAATCGGCCAGAATCGCCAGAATGCGCGCGTCCTTGATGTCCTGCACCGGATCCGGCTTCACCTTCATGGTGCTGAAAAACGGAGGATGGCGGATATAGGTAGAATCCTCCTGCCATTGATAGGTCGCCGACCCGGTCACCTGGATTGCCTGCCAGTTGGCGTCGCCATCGAACACTTCGCCGTATTCTTTGTGGAACATCTCGGTGCGCACTTCTTCCACCGCCTGAGCAATGTCCTGGCTGCTCGGCCAGATGTCCTTCAGGTAGACCGGTTGACCGTCATTGCCCTCGCCCAGCGGCTCTTTGGTCAGATCGATCTTCATGCTGCCCGCCAGCGCATACGCCACAACCAGCGGCGGTGAGGCCAGCCAGTTGGTTTTCACCAGCGGGTGGATGCGCCCTTCGAAGTTACGGTTGCCCGACAGCACCGCGCCCACGGTCAGATCGCCCTCTTTGATCGCCTGCTCGATAGGATCCGGCAGCGGCCCGGAGTTGCCGATACAGGTGGTACAGCCATATCCCACCAGGTTGAACCCCAGTTCTTCCAGATAAGCGGTGAGTTTGGCGCTGTCGAAGTAGTCGGTCACCACTTTGGAACCCGGCGCCAACGACGTTTTTACCCAAGGCTTGCTGCGCAGCCCTTTCTTGACGGCGTTTTTCGCCAGCAGGCCAGCCGCCATCATCACGCTCGGGTTGGAGGTGTTGGTGCAGGAGGTGATCGCCGCGATCACCACCGCGCCGTCGTGCAGCTCGTGCTGCTGCCCATCCAGCGTAAAGGGTTTGCTGTCTGCCTTGGTCTTGTGGCCGCCGATATCCAACTCGGTAGCGGCCTTGAACGCCTGCGGCACATTCGGCAGCGCGACGCGATCCTGCGGGCGTTTCGGCCCGGCGAGGCTGGCCTCGACCGTCGACATATCCAGCGCCAGCGAGCTGGTGAAGACCGGCTCATCCCCCGGGTTGCGCCACATGCCCTGCGCCTTGGCGTAGGCTTCCACCAGCGCGATTTGTTCGGCGCTGCGGCCGCTGAGTTTCATGTAGCCGAGCGTGACGTCATCTACCGGGAAGAAACCGCAGGTGGCGCCGAACTCCGGCGACATATTGGCGATGGTCGCCCGGTCCGCCAACGGCAGATCGGCCAGGCCGTCGCCGTAAAACTCGACGAACTTGCCGACAACGCCGTGCTTACGCAGCATTTGGGTGACCGTCAGCACCAGGTCGGTGGCGGTAATGCCCTCGCGGAGCTTGCCGGTCAGCTTAAAGCCGACGACGTCCGGGATCAGCATCGACACCGGCTGGCCCAGCATCGCCGCTTCCGCTTCGATACCGCCGACGCCCCAGCCGAGAATGCCCAGGCCGTTGATCATGGTGGTGTGAGAATCGGTGCCCACCAGCGTATCCGGATAGGCCACGCGGCGACCGCTTTCGTCACTGTGCCACACCGTTTGGCCGAGGTATTCGAGGTTGACCTGGTGGCAGATGCCGGTGCCCGGCGGCACCACGCGGAAACGGTTGAAGGCTTTCTGCCCCCAGCGCAGGAAGGTGTAGCGCTCGTGGTTGCGCTGCATTTCGATACGCACGTTGTCTTCGAAGGCGTTGTCATCGCCGAATTCATCGACGGTAACCGAGTGGTCAATCACCAGATCCACCGGCGACAGTGGGTTCACCTGGTCGACATTGCCGCCCAGCCGCCGCACCGCTTCACGCATCGCCGCCAGATCCACCACCGCCGGAACGCCGGTAAAATCCTGCATCAGCACGCGCGCCGGACGGTAGGCGATCTCACGGTCAGCATGGCCGGTTTGTAACCAGGCGACGATGGCCTTGAGGTCGTCAACCTGCACGGTATCACCATCCACATGGCGCAGCAGGTTCTCCAACAGCACTTTCATTGATTTCGGCAACCGGTCGATATCACCCAGCTGCTTCGCCGCCAGCGGCAGACTGTAGTAGTAATATTCGCTATTCAGCGCAACCAGCTTATCCAGACTTGTTTCACGAAGATCGGACGACATAGCTCCTCCATTTCTTATTGTGATTAAAACAGGGTAATCAGTGAGGTCTTGTTTAAAGATACCACAAAGATAAGTTAACGTTTTGATAACAACACGATTTGATCACAGCGATAGGTGAGAACAATCAAGAAGAAGGAAGTGCGAGCGCAGCCAAGGGGTTAGGCCACGCGTCAACGAAAACGCCGCAACGAGGCGGCGTTTTGGCAGGGAAGATCTCGCGGCTTTAGCGGGGTTTGCGCACCAGGCGGCGACATACTGTGAGCACAACTGCCGCAATGATGGCAGAGACACCCAATTTAATGGCAATGACAGCCGAGTCGAAATTATTCATCCCTATTTCACCATCACCGTTAATTTCTATGTTGTTGGAAACGAAGCTGTCGAAAATTCCGTCTGGCAGGTAGCGCAACAACAAAAGGGTTAGCAACAAGAACAGAACAATCCAGAGACTTTTTTTCATTGTGATACCACGCATTTACAGTAATCAGGCTCGCCTTGAACATCTATACGACCGTACGCCATCAGCCCTCGACCTCCAGGCACTCTCACCTTTCTACGCCTTAGCAGCGCATCCCGAAGGATCTGAAAGTCAGATGCCTGATAGAGAGTAATACATCCCCAAGAAACACCGGTGCCATCTGTGTTAAGTGGATGCAGTCTAAAACTGTTTCGAAAGACGCCATTTACGGCGAGGTAGTCACTCATAGTTTCATTGCTGAAGAGACCAAACCACTCAGAATGGCGATTCTTGTAGAGATGATACAGGCCAACCAACTCAGAACGAATTTGATTTGCAATACTGCCCTGTGGTCTGTCGACGATCCAGTATGTTCCTGGAGGAATGGCGGCTTTTTCACGATCCGAACAGTTTGGGTTGTTAATGTAATGCTCGATACCCGATAACACGTCGAATGTCCCCACTCCATAGCACCGTAATTTCGCTATCTTGCCACCACTTGATAAATCAGCGTAGTTAAGCCTGCATATCTGCATAACGTTGAATTTCCTTATTCAATTATCCGAACGTTTTGCAGTCTACTTAGAGGTGAACGGGTTGAAAAGAGGACGGTGGCTTTTCAGGATGATCCTGAGAAACAAGAAAGGTGCGGGTTTCCGGGCTAAAAAAACCCGGTTTGGCAGGCGCCTAACCGGGTTTGATTTGATATCGTCAACGATTACTTAATCGGCAGCTTGATGTCCTTGAACATCGCTTCAATTTCTTCGTTGGAGCGCAGCGCCACTGCGCTGTCGACCACGTCGCGCGTCAGGTGCGGCGCGAAGCGCTGAATGAAGTCGTACATGTAGCTGCGCAGGAAGGTGCTGCGGCGGAAGCCGATTTTAGTGGTGCTGTAGGTGAAGATATCGCGCGCATCCACCGTCACCAGATCCGGATCCTGCACCGGATCCACCGCCATGCTGGCGATCACCCCTACCCCCAATCCCAAACGCACATAGGTTTTAATCACGTCGGCGTCAGTGGCGGTAAAGACGATGCGCGGCGTCAGGCCGGCGCGGTTGAAGGCGGTGTCCAGCTCCGAACGACCGGTAAAGCCGAAGGTGTAAGTGACGATCGGGTAAGCCGCCAGTTCTTCAATGCTGATGCTGCTTTTGCCCGCCAAAGGATGATCGGGCTTCACCACCACCGCACGGTTCCAGTGGTAGCACGGCAGCATGATAAGATCGTCATACAGGTGCAGCGCTTCGGTGGCGATGGCGAAATCAGCGGTGCCCTTGGAGACCGCTTCGGCGATCTGCGTCGGCGAGCCCTGATGCATGTGCAGCGAGACACGCGGGTAACGCTCGATGAAGCCTTTAATCACGTTGGGCAAGGCGTAGCGAGCCTGGGTATGCGTGGTGGCGACGTACAGCGAGCCTTTGTCCGGGTAGGTGTGTTCACCGGCGACGGCCTTGATGGCGTCTACCTTGGACAGCACTTCACGCGCGATGCGAATGATTTCCTGGCCGGCGGGGGTGACCTGGGTCAGGTGCTTGCCGCTGCGGGCGAAAATCTGGATGCCCAGCTCATCTTCGAGCATGCGCACCTGTTTGCTGATGCCGGGTTGAGAGGTATATAGCCCTTCTGCCGTCGAGGAGACATTCAGGTTGTGGTTAACCACTTCCACAATGTAACGAAGCTGCTGCAATTTCATATCTTATACCATCCTAGGTTAAACACTGCGGCTTACCCGCAGCCAGGTATATCGGTGTCGCCCCGGTATGCTGAAACTCACAAGCCATAAACCCCGTGTTCTACCCTGATGGTGAAGAAAACGCCGTTGTTAATAAGCTTTAATAATAAAAAAACTTTTTATATAACCACTATACCACGATGCAGCTTCAAGTATAGATCCGCGTCACACTATGATAACGATTATTTTGCATGGGTATCAACGTGAAACGGCGGTGTCGGAGGGATAAAAACAGCAAAGGATAGATCCGTTTGCCCCTTTTCACCAATAAAAAAACCAGCCGCCAGGGCTGGTTTTTCATCTTGCGGGCAGGACATCGGCCTTACTTCTTGCCTTCGACCCACTTGCCGTCCACGTAGAACGCGGACCAACCGGTCGCCTTGCCGTCTTTTTCAGAGGAGACGTACTGCTGCTTGGTTTTACGGCTGAAACGCACCAGCGTTTTGTTGCCTTCGGCATCCGCCACCGGCGCATCGGCCAGGTAGCGCAGTTTCTCCGGCAGACGATCCTTGAAGCGAGCCAGTTCTTCCACCAGCGGCGCGCGGGTCTCGCGCGATTTAGGGAAGGTGTTGGCCGCCAGGAACACGCCGGCAGCGCCGTCACGCAGCACGAAATAGGCGTCGGACTTCTCGCACGGCAGCTCCGGCAACGGCACCGGATCTTCCTTCGGCGGCGCGACATCGCCGTTACGCAGGATCTTGCGGGTGTTTTTGCAGTTCTCGTTGGTGCAGCCCATGTACTTGCCGAAACGCCCCATTTTCAGGTGCATTTCCGAGCCGCACTTGTCGCACTCCACCACCGGGCCATCATAGCCTTTCAGACGGAACTCGCCCTCTTCGATCTCATAGCCGTCACACGCCGGGTTGTTACCGCAGACGTGCAGCTTGCGCTGGTTGTCGATCAGATAGCTGTCCATCGCCGTACCGCATTTCTGGCAGCGGCGGCGGGCGCGCAGCGCGTTGGTTTCCGCGTCGTCGCCTTCGAGGATGTTGAGCACTTCCGCTTCCGGCACCAGGTTGATGGTGGTTTTGCAACGTTCCTTCGGCGGCAGCGCGTAGCCGGAACAGCCGAGGAAGACCCCGGTGCTGGCGGTACGGATGCCCATCTTGCGGCCGCAGGTCGGGCAGTCGATGCTGGTCATCACCATCTGGTTAGGCCGCATGCCGCCTTCTTCCGGATCCTTCTCCGCCGTTTCAAGCTGCTCGCTGAAGTCGACGAAGAATTCGTCCAGCACCGCTTTCCACTCGGCCTGGTTGTTGGCGACCTCATCGAGGCCGTCTTCCATGCGCGCGGTGAAGTCATAGTTCATCAGCTCGCGGAAGTTCTCTTCCAGACGATCGGTGACGATCTCACCCATTTTCTCGGCATAGAAACGGCGGCTTTCCACCCGCACATAACCGCGATCCTGAATGGTCGAGATGATGGAGGCGTAAGTGGACGGACGGCCGATGCCGCGTTTTTCCAGCTCTTTCACCAGCGAGGCTTCGCTGTAGCGCGCCGGCGGCTTGGTGAAGTGCTGGCTCGGGATCAGTTTCTGCAGATCCAGCTCGCTGCCGATTTCGACGAACGGCAACGTGCGATCTTCATCGCCTTTGCGCAGGGCCGGCATCACCTTGGTCCAGCCGTCAAAGCGCAGCGTACGGCCCTTGGCGCGCAGCTGATAATCGCCGGCTTTCACCGTCAGCGTGGTGGAATCGTATTGCGCCGGCGTCATCTGGCAGGCGACGAACTGGCGCCAGATCAGCTGATACAGCTTCTGCGCGTCCGCTTCCATGTCTTTGAGCTGTTCGGCGAGCACGTTCACGTCCGAAGGACGGATCGCTTCGTGCGCTTCCTGCGAATTCTCTTTGCTGCTGTACTGATTCGGCGCCTTCGGCAGGTATTTATCGCCGAAGTTGTCGCCAATGTAGCCACGCACCATGTTGAGCGCATCCTGGCTCAGGTTGGTGGAGTCGGTACGCATATAGGTGATGTGGCCGGCTTCATACAGCCGTTGCGCCATCATCATGGTTTTCTTCACGCCGAAGCTCAGGCGGGTGCTGGCGGCCTGTTGCAGCGTGGAGGTAATGAAAGGCGCGCCCGGCTTGCTGCTGGTCGGTTTGTCTTCGCGATCCAGCACCGTGTAGCGGGCTTTTTCCAGCAACTTGACCGCGGCGTGCGTCTGCTCGCGGTTGACCGGCTTGAACGGTTTGTCGTGCGCATGGGTCACTTCCATCTGCAGCGCGGTTTCACCCTTCGCCAGCAGATCGGCATGCAGCTCCCAGTACTCTTCCGGCACGAACGCCTTGATGTCGCGTTCGCGCTCAACCACCAGACGCACCGCCACCGACTGCACGCGGCCGGCGGACAGGCCGCGGGCGATTTTTTTCCACAGCAGCGGCGAGACCATATAGCCCACCACGCGGTCCATAAACCGGCGCGCCTGCTGCGCGTTGACGCGGTCAATGTTCAGCTCGCCCGGCTGTTTGAACGCCTGTTGGATCGCGTTTTTGGTGATTTCGTTAAACACCACGCGGCTAAAGCGTTTGTCATCCCCACCGATCACTTCCCGCAGGTGCCAGGCGATGGCTTCCCCTTCGCGGTCAAGGTCGGTTGCGAGATAAATGTGGTCGGCGTTTTCCGCCAACGATTTTAACTCGGCGACCACTTTTTCTTTACCCGGCAGGATTTCATAATGCGCTTTCCAGCCGTGGTAAGGGTCGACGCCCATGCGATTTACCAGCGCCGCCTTCTCATCTTTTTTAACTTTTTTCTTGGCTTTGTCTTCGGTTGAGTCAGCGCTCTTTTTGCTGGCTGAGCCACTGGTCGGCAAATCACGGATATGACCGACGCTGGACTTCACCACGTAGTCACTTCCTAAATATTTATTAATAGTTTTGGCTTTTGCCGGGGACTCAACTATTACGAGAGCTTTACCCATATTTACCTTTACCTAATTTATTTCTTCTAAAAAGAAGTCTTTTATCTCGCCGTGCCGCGGCAATTCGTGTCTCTTTTTTTATATTGCGGCAGTCTGGCAAGAGATCAACAGATTTTTTTCTTTTGGTTGCCCAACTGCTCAACCTGAACGCAAGTTGTTGATCCTGCCTGCTATTCACCCATGCCCCAGAAGTATGGCTGCGTGATTTTTATTCATGGCGTAAACAAAACCTTCCACCCGACGCCGCAAAATCCCACACTGTACCTGATAAAAAGCGTCACGCAACCTAATTAGCACGGAAAGGCAGATTTCGCCAACCGGCCGCCGCCCATGGCCATCCAGACGGCAAATAAACCTTAGTCGGTTTGCGGATAAAAGCGAACCGGCGTTAGAATATGCGCAGCGTTTTTTGTTTGGAGTCTAATAAATGCACAAGAATACTGCACCTATCGGCCGCGAGGCCCTGCTGGCGGAAGCAAATAACATCATCCGCCAACACGAAGATTATCTGCACGGCATGATCGCCACCGACGTTGAACAAAAAAGCGGCGTTTTAGTTTTTCGCGGCGAATACTTTTTAGATGCCGATGGATTGCCCACCGCCAAAACCACCGCCGTATTTAATATGTTTAAACATTTGGCTCACCTGCTTTCGGAAAAATACCATTTGGTCGATTGAGAAAACAAAACGGGGGCACCTGGCCCCCGTTGATTCCTGCTCTTCTCGCCTTACAACAACGGCTTTTCCCCGCGCTGCCACCAGCGCAACAGCAAACGATCGACGCTTTCCGCCGCGCTGCCGGTGAAACGATCCATCAAACGTTTACGACGCGCATAGCGCACAGCGATCACTTCATGGTTATCCAACTCGGCGATCAACAAATCGTCGCTGGTGCCGATGGCGTCGATAAGGCCTTTCTCTTTGGCCTGGGTCCCGAACCAGTGCTCACCGGTGGCGACGCTGTCGATGTCGAGCGACGGGCGCTGCTCGTGCACGAAGCGTTTGAACAGCTCGTGCGTTTCGTTCAGATCTTCGCGGAACTTCTCGCGCCCCTGCTCGGTATTTTCACCGAACAGCGTCAGCGTACGTTTAAACTGCCCGGCGGTATGCAGCTCCACGTCGATGTCGTTCTTCTTCAGCAGGCGGTGGAAATTCGGGATCTGCGCCACCACGCCGATGGAACCGATGATGGCGAACGGCGCCGCCACGATGCGATCCGCGACGCAGGCCATCATGTAGCCGCCGCTGGCCGCCACTTTATCCACCGCCACCGTCAGGCGGATGCCGCCTTTGCGCAAGCGCTCCAGCTGCGAAGCCGCCAGGCCGTAGCCGTGCACCACCCCGCCCGGGCTTTCCAGACGCAGCAGGACTTCATCCTGCGCCGAGGCCACCGCCAGCACCGCGGAGATCTCTTCGCGCAGCGACGTCACCTCGTGCGCATCCATGCTGCCTTTGAAGTCCAACACGTACAGGCACGGCTTGGCCACTTCCACCGCGCCGGATTTGGCGCGCTGCTTCTTCAATTTGTCATCAGATTTGGTCTGCTTCTTGAACTGTTTCAGCCAAACCTTTTGCTCGGCAGTATCCATACGCGCCAGGCGCATATCGCGCTGCATTTCGCGATACTGTTCACCGAGATCGGTCAGTTGCAGCTCCCCTTTCTGGCGGCTCTTGCGTTGCCCCAGACTGACCGCCAGTATGGCCAACGCGGCGATGGCGAGCACCACCGTGGCGACCTTGGCCAGAAACAGGCCATAAACAGATATAAACTCCACAGATTCCGCCTTTATTTACAGGTTGTTAGTATGATTCTTTCCATTTTAGCCAACCGCAGCGCCTGCTGTCGCGGCTAAATGAAAATTCATTGCGTTCTGCACGTCACTATGGGGACGATTCAAGGCCGAACCAAGCCGCCGCCGCGCCGCTTTTGTTACAAAAGAATGCCATTTCAGCCTGCTACGCATTGAAAATGCGTACGGATTAAGGCATATAACACCCATTATTCATCAATATGATGAGACAGATTCGCTGCGCGGCCCGCAGAAGGTCGAGCTCTCGCTCCCGCCCTGGCCGCGCGTTTCACCCTTGCTCCCCACGATACGCGGGAGAACAGCCACCCAGGCGAGGATTTATCGTGCATTACCAACCCAAACAAGATCTGCTCGAACAACGCATTATTTTGGTCACCGGCGCCGGAGACGGCATCGGCCGCGAAGCGGCGCTGACCTACGCTCGCTTCGGCGCCCAGTTAGTGCTGCTGGGACGCACCGAGAGCAAACTGCTGGCGGTACAACAAGAGATCGCGGCCCAGGGCGGCGCCCCGGCCCTGGTGGTCACGCTCGACTTGCTGCACGCCACGCCGGAGCAATGCCGGCAGATAGCCGACGATCTGGCACGCCAAATCCCGCGCCTGGACGGCGTGCTGCACAACGCCGGCCTGCTGGGCGACATTGCGCCGATGGCCGACCTGTCAATAACCATGTGGCAAGAGGTGATGCAGGTTAACGTCAACGCCACCTTTATGCTGACTCAGGCGCTGCTGCCGCTGCTGCTGAAATCCCACGCCGGGTCGCTGGTGTTCACCAGTTCCAGCGTCGGGCGCACCGGCCGCGCCGACTGGGGCGCTTATGCGGTGTCGAAGTTCGCCACCGAAGGCATGATGCAGGTATTGGCCGATGAATACAAAAATCGTAATTTGCGGGTAAACTGCATCAATCCGGGCGGAACTCGCACCAAAATGCGCGCATCCGCCTTCCCGCACGAAGACAAAAACAAGCTGAAAACCCCGGCTGACATCATGCCGCTGTACCTGTATCTGATGGGCGAGGACAGCCGGCGAAAAACCGGCATGAGCTTCGACGCCCAGCCGAACCGCAAACCCGGCGCGGCCGAATAATAAGGAGCGTTTCATGGCGGAAGATCGTCATCAACAGCGCCAGCAGCGCCTGAAAGAACAGGTCGATGCACGCATCGCCGCGGCGCAGGACACCCGCGGCCTGCTGCTGGTGTTTACCGGCAACGGCAAAGGCAAAACCACCGCCGCCTTCGGCACCGTCACCCGCGCGGTCGGTCACGGCATGCGCGCCGGGGTGATCCAGTTCATCAAAGGCGAGTGGCCCAATGGCGAAAAAAACCTGCTGCAGCAACATGGCGTTGAATTTCAGGTGATGGCTACCGGCTTCACCTGGGAGACGCAGAACAAGGCAGGCGACACCGCCGCCTGCCAGGCGGTGTGGCAGCACGGCAAACGCATGCTGGCCGACAGCGGCCTGGATCTGGTGCTGCTGGACGAAGTGACCTACATGTTGACCTACGGCTATCTGGAGCTGGAAGAGCTCAAAGAAGCGCTGCGGCAGCGCCCTGCGCACCAAACGGTGATACTGACCGGGCGCGGTTGCCATCGCGAGCTGCTGGAAATGGCGGATACGGTTACGGAGATGCGGCCGGTGAAACACGCGTTCGACGCGGGCATCAAGGCGCAACAGGGGATCGATTGGTAACAAAACGTTCTGGCCCCGAACGGGGCCAGAATGACGGGATTAGCTGCGTTTGCTCGGTTTGCCCGATTTACTCGGTTTGCTGCCCGGCGCACTGCGACGGCCGCTGCCGGCCACCTGCGAGTGACGCTTGACCGCGCGACGGATTTGGTTAGCCTTCACGCGGCGGCGCTCACGCTCCACCGGCATCTTGCTGACCGTTTCCGGTTTCAATTCAACCAGCTCGCGCAGGTAGTTGATCGCCGGCAGATCCAGCTCGGCCCAGCCGCCGCGCGGCAGGCCTTTCGGCAGATCGATATCGCCGTAACGCACGCGGATCAGGCGGCTCACCTGCACGCCCACCGCTTCCCACAGGCGACGCACTTCACGGTTGCGGCCTTCGGTCAGGGTCACGTTGTACCATTGGTTGAGGCCTTCACCGCCCTGGAAGCTGATGGTGCGGAACGCGGCCGGGCCGTCTTCCAGTTGCACGCCTTTGCTCAGTTGCTTCACTTTCGCATCGTCGACCTGGCCAAACACGCGCACCGCGTACTCGCGTTCCACTTCACGGCTTGGGTGCATCAGACGGTTGGCCAGTTCGCCATCGGTGGTGAACAGCAGCAGACCGGAGGTGTTGACGTCCAGTCGCCCTACCGCCACCCAGCGCGAACCGCGCAGCTTCGGTAAGCGATCGAACACCGTCGGGCGGCCTTCAGGATCGCTGCGGGTACACAGCTCACCTTCCGGTTTGTAGTAAGCTAGCACGCGGCAGACCACCTCTTCGGACTCTTTGATCGACAGGACATGACCATCCAGACGAATTTTCATCGCCGGGGTCACTTCAACGCGATCGCCCAGCTTGGCGACCTTGCCGTCGACGCTGACGCGCCCGGCTTCAATCATGGTTTCGATTTCACGACGCGAGCCGTGCCCGGCGCGCGCTAATACTTTCTGTAACTTTTCGCTCATTGAGCAACCTCTAATGTCGCCTTCACAGGCGTCGGGGGGATAACCGCCGCGGCCAATCGCCGCAACGGTAATAATACGTTTATCAGGATCGAACCGCGCATTATACAGGCTTTCTAAGGTGTTGAAACCCACTTTATCGGCGGTGACCCCAAGCGGCGTTCACGGCGCCAAGAAGTCCTCCACCGCCCTCAGCACCGCGTCGGGCCGTTCCAGAATGCCGAGGTGAGTGCGGGCCTCTTCTAATCGCGCCACGGAGAAAAACGGCCGCTCGGCGGCAAATGCCTGCTGTTGCCGCAGATAGTCATCGCGGCGATCCAGCGAGTAAATATGCCGGCACGGCGGCGGCGCGCTCATCCCCGCCAGGCATTGCAGCGGCGAACCGAATTGCCGGTAGGCCTGTTCGATGGCCACGCCGGCGGCGCGCCAGAGCCGGTCATCCTCCTGCGCCATCTCGACCTCCAGATGGCGTTTGACCCGACCGTGGTGGATGCCGCCCTGCCAGAAGTCGAACAAGGCGTCGCGCGCCGCCAGCCACTGCTGCGGCTGTTGCATGCGGCTCACCGCCGCAAAGAACGCCGGCTCCGGGTGCGTCATGATCCAATCGAGAAACACCATGCCCCGCACCTGCTGCGGCAACGCCTCGGCCAACGCCACCGCCAACCAGCTGGCGTGCGCCACCGACAGGGTGATCACGTTGTCCAAACGCAGCGCCGTCAGCAGTTGGCGCACATCCTCCAGCAAATCGTCCGCCGTCAGCGACATCTCCGCGGCTTTCGACGACAGGCCGTGGCCACGCCAATCGATGCTGATCGTCCGATAACGGTCGGCCGCCAGCGCGATGAACGGCTCAAACACGGTTTTCGGTTCGCACCAGCCGGGCAGCAACACCAACGTGAGCGGCCCTGAGCCGATATCCTGATAATCGAGCGTCATGTTGGCACTGTGAAATGCGGTCATATTACCTCCTGCGCGTCTCTCCCCGACCCGTTCGGGAATTACCGACGGGCTAAGGGTGACAGCGCAGCAGGTCATGATCTATTGAAGTTCGTGCGAAAAAGACCCGAGCGCACCTTATGAAAAAATGCGCACTTATTGGAATGGGAATTTAATGGCGCACGCAGGGATAGGCGGCGCTCAACGCCAGCATAATCACCGACGGTGCGGAATAATGCAGTTGCTCGGGATGTTCGTTCAAGTACTGCATTACCGCGTCGGCGGCTACGCCGATGCTCATTCCGGCCTCTGGGCAGATATTGCGATTGCCCTGCATGGAATAGGTATCGAATACGCCGGCGACGTATCCCATAAACATGCCGCCATTCAGCGCTTCGGCCACGGTGGCTTCACCGCTTTTATTTTTTACGTAACCGCCGGATTCCGCCAGCAAACCGCTGCCCGAATAAAAACCCGCATTTGCCATTGAGGAAAATAATAAGGCCGCTAAAAAAGAAACCTGTTTAATCATTGCTGCGCATCCTGCCCATTATCAATTCTGAAGTCTTAAAGAATAGCGGCTTTCACGCGAAATAACGTCGCTTCAGCCGTTTTTTAGACAATGGGCAAGGTGGCAATATTTTACATCAGCGGAAAGGCGCCGCGTCGCCGGCGCCTTCGCGCACCACTTCCGGCGAGGATTCGGTCAGATCGATAACCGTGGTCGGCTGTTGGCCGAGAAAGCCGCCGTGGATCACCAGATCGACCACCTTGCCCAAATGATCGCTGATCTCTTCCGGATCGGACTCGGCGAAATCATTGCCCGGCAGCATCAGCGTGGTGGACATCATCGGTTCGTTCAACGCCTCCAACAGCGCCAGCGCGATCGGGTTCGACGGCACGCGCAGGCCGATGGTTTTGCGCTTTTCATTCATCAGGCGGCGCGGCACTTCTTTGGTCGCTTTCAGAATGAACGTGTAGTTGCCCGGCGTATTGTTTTTGATCAGACGGAACGCCGTATTATCGACGTGAGCATAGGTCGACAACTCGGACAGATCGCGGCACATCAGGGTAAAGTTGTGGTTTCCGTCCAGCTGACGGATGCGGCAAATGCGCTCCATCGCCGCCTTCTCTTCCAGCATGCAGCCCAGCGCATAGCCGGAATCGGTGGGATAGACGATCACCCCCCCTTTGCGCAGCACCTCTACCGCCTGGTTGATCAGGCGCGGCTGCGGGTTGTCCGGGTGAATATAAAAAAGCTGACTCATGACTTGCTCCTAAAATAATGCCCGCGCGCGTTGCCACGCGCGTAAAATCAGACCGCCTGGCCCGGCTGCGGCCAATCGCGCCACACCGGCTCGACGCCGCCCGGCAGCCACAGCTTGCGCCCCAGTTCGATCCACGAGCAAGGTTGATGGAAATCAGAGCCTTGCGAGGCCAACAGACGGTAGTCCTGCGCGTATTTCGCCAGCTGAGTGCGCTCATGCGGCGCCTGCTGACACTGCGCCACTTCCATGGCGTCGCCGCCGTGTTCGGCGAAATGCGCCAGCAAGCGTTTCAGCCATTTCGCGGTCAAATCGTAACGGCCCGGGTGCGCCATCACCGCCTGGCCGCCCGATTGATGAATCGCATCAATGGCTTGTTCTATTGTACACCACTGCGGCGGTACATAGCCGGTTTTCCCCTTGGCCAGGTATTTCTTGAACACCTGAGCCATATTGTCCGCCACACCGATCTCCACCAGGTAACGGGCGAAATGGCCGCGGGTCACCGCGCCGGCTCCGGCCAGGCGCTGGGCGCCGGCATAGGCGTCGGGAATACGCGCCTTGCCCAGCCGCACGCCGATCTCCTGCGCCCGCCGGTTGCGGCGTTCGGTTTGTTCCGCCAACAGCGCCACCAGCGCCGGATGCGCGACGTCCATACCCAACCCAACAATATGGATTTCATGATTTTCCCACAGCGTCGAGATTTCCACTCCATTGACCAACCGCAACGGCAACGCCTGCTCCGCGATGGCGGCGGCGGCCTCGGCCAGCCCGGCGGTCGTGTCGTGATCGGTGATCGCCAACACCCCCACGCGCATCTCTACCGCCCGCTGCACCAGCTGTGTCGGCGTCAGGTAGCCGTCGGAGGCGGTCGTATGGCTGTGGAGATCGTACAGGGTAAAAGCGGTGGATTGAGGGTTACTGTCTGTCAAAACGGCTATCCGGCAATGGCTGGGTTTTCTATCATACCTGCGATCGGCGGCCGTACGGAAATCTATTCTGCCCCGGCTGGGCGCGCGGGCGGGATGATGAACAGAATTCACGCTGACCGCTAAAACATTGTACAAAAAGGGGGTTGACTTTGCCCTCGCGAACCAGTTAACTAGTACACAAGTTCACGGCAGTGGCCGTGTCGGATGAGAGTTAACAAAGAGAGTCTGCAAATGAACACATACATTTCTCTTCACGGTTGGTGGCGTACCTCCCTCTTGCGGGCGGTGTAATCGCGCATAGCTGTCATCTGACAATGCAGATTTCCTGAGCCCGCACCTGATGCGGGCTTTTTTATGGACAGAATTCACTGGAACCACCGATGATGAACATCAAACCACAATTGACATTACTGAAGGCGCAGGCCAGTTACCGGGGCGATCCCACCACCCTTTTCCACCAGCTGTGCGGCGCCCGGCCGGCCACCCTGCTGCTGGAATCGGCGGAAATCAACAGTAAACAGAATCTGCAGAGCCTGCTGGTGATCGACAGCGCGCTGCGCATCACCGCGCTGGGTCACACCGTCAGCGTGCAGGCGCTCACCGCCAATGGCGCGGCGCTGCTGCCGCTGCTGGACGAAGCGCTGCCGCCCGAGGTCAGCATTCAGGCGCGCCCAAACGGCCGCGAGCTGACCTTCCCGGCGATCGACGAGGTGCAGGACGAAGACGCGCGCCTGCGCTCCCTGTCGGTATTCGACGCGCTGCGTACGCTGCTGACCCTGGTCGACTCCCCGGCGGACGAGCGTGAAGCCGTGATGCTGGGCGGCCTGTTCGCCTACGATCTGGTCGCCGGTTTCGAAAACCTGCCGACGCTGCGCCAGGATCAACGTTGCCCGGACTTCTGCTTCTATCTGGCGGAAACCCTGCTGGTGCTGGATCATCAACGCGGTTCCGCCCGATTGCAGGCCAGCGTCTTCAGCGAGCAAGCGAGTGAAATACAACGCCTGCAGCAGCGTCTGGCGCAATTGCAGACCGAATTGAAACAAACCCCGCAGCCAATCCCGCACCAAAAGCTGGAAAACATGCAGCTGAGCTGCAACCAGAGCGACGAAGAGTACGGCGCGGTGGTCAGCGGGCTGCAGGAAGCGATCCGTCACGGCGAGATTTTCCAGGTGGTGCCGTCGCGCCGCTTCTCCCTGCCGTGCCCGGCGCCGCTGGCGGCCTACCAGACGTTAAAAGACAACAACCCCAGCCCGTACATGTTCTTCATGCAAGATGACGAGTTCACCCTGTTCGGCGCTTCGCCGGAGAGCGCGCTGAAATACGACGCGGGCAATCGCCAGATCGAAATCTACCCGATCGCCGGCACCCGCCCGCGCGGCCGCCGAGCCGATGGTTCACTGGATCTGGATCTCGACAGCCGCATCGAGCTGGAAATGCGCACCGACCACAAAGAGCTGGCCGAGCACCTGATGCTAGTCGATCTGGCGCGCAACGATCTGGCGCGCATCTGCCAGGCCGGCAGCCGCTACGTGGCCGACCTGACCAAAGTGGATCGCTATTCGTTCGTCATGCACCTGGTTTCCCGCGTGGTGGGCACCCTGCGCGCCGATCTCGACGTGCTGCACGCCTACCAGGCCTGCATGAATATGGGCACCCTGAGCGGCGCGCCAAAAGTGCGGGCGATGCAGCTGATCGCCGCCTCCGAAGGCACGCGCCGCGGCAGCTACGGCGGCGCGGTAGGCTACTTTACCGCCACCGGCGATCTGGATACCTGCATCGTCATTCGCTCAGCCTACGTCGAAGACGGCATCGCCACCGTGCAGGCCGGCGCCGGCGTCGTGCTGGACTCCATCCCGCAGGCGGAAGCCGACGAAACCCGTAATAAAGCCCGTGCCGTGCTGCGCGCCATCGCCACTGCGCACCATGCCAAGGAGGTGTTCTGATGGCCGATATCCTGCTGCTCGACAACGTCGACTCCTTTACCTACAACCTGGTCGATCAGCTGCGCGCCAGCGGCCACCAGGTGGTGATTTACCGTAACCAGATCGCCGCCGAGGTGATCATCGAGCGTCTGGCGCAGATGGAACAGCCGGTGCTGATGCTGTCGCCGGGCCCCGGCGCCCCTTCCGAAGCGGGCTGCATGCCGGAACTGCTGCAACGCCTGCGCGGCCGGCTGCCGATCATCGGCATCTGCCTCGGCCACCAGGCGATCGTCGAAGCCTATGGCGGCCAGGTCGGCCAGGCGGGGGAAATCCTGCACGGCAAAGCCTCGGCGATCGTTCACGACGGTGAAGGCATGTTCGCCGGCATGGCCAACCCATTGCCGGTGGCGCGTTACCACTCGCTGGTCGGCAGCAACATCCCGGCCGATCTGACCGTCAACGCCCGGTTCGGCGAGATGGTGATGGCGGTACGCGACGATCGCCGCCGCGTATGCGGCTTCCAGTTCCACCCGGAATCGATTCTGACCACCCATGGCGCGCGCCTGCTTGAGCAGACCCTGGCCTGGGCGCTGGCGAAGTCATAAAAGGAACACGACGATGCAACCTATCCTTGAGAAACTGTACCGCGCTGAATCGATGAGCCAGCAGGAAAGCCAGCAGCTGTTCAGCGCCATCGTGCGCGGCGAACTGGAGCCGAGCCAACTGGCGGCGGCGCTGATCAGCATGAAAGTCCGCGGCGAGCGCCCGGAAGAGATCGCCGGCGCCGCCAAAGCGCTGCTGGAAGATGCTCAACCGTTCCCGCGCCCTGACTACCCGTTCGCCGATATCGTCGGCACCGGCGGCGACGGCACCAACAGCATCAATATTTCGACCGCCAGCGCCTTTGTGGCGGCGGCGTGCGGCGCGAAAATCGCCAAACACGGCAACCGCAGCGTCTCCAGCCGCTCCGGCTCTTCGGATCTGCTGGCGGCATTCGGTATCCGTCTGGATCTGCCGGCGGAAGAGGCGCGCAAGGCGTTGGACGATCTTGGCGTGTGCTTCCTGTTTGCGCCGCAGTACCACACCGGCTTCCGTCACGCCATGCCGGTACGCCAGCAGTTGAAGACCCGCACGCTGTTCAACGTGCTGGGCCCGCTGATCAACCCGGCGCGTCCGCCGCTGGCGCTGATCGGCGTTTACAGCCCGGAACTGGTGCTGCCGATTGCCGAAACCCTGCGCGTGCTGGGTTATCAGCGCGCGGCGGTGGTTCACGGCGGCGGCATGGACGAGGTGGCGATCCACGCTCCGACGCACGTAGCGGAATTGAACAATGGCGAAATCTGCAGTTATCAGCTCACGCCGCAGTCCTTCGGATTGGAAACCTATCCGCTGGAGGCCTTGCTGGGCGGCACGCCGGAAGAAAACCGTGACATTTTGGCGCGGCTGTTACAAGGTAAAGGCGAGCCGGCGCACGCCGCGGCGGTTGCGGCCAACGTCGCGTTGCTTCTGAAGTTATTCGGACATGAAGACCTGCGCCAAAATGCGCGGCAGGCACTGGATATGATCAACAGCGGGCAGGCCTATGAGCGTGTCATCGCACTGGCGGCAAGAGGATAAATGATGCAGGAAACCGTGCTACACAAGATTGTCCGCGACAAAGCGCAATGGATCGCGGCGCGACAACAGCAACAGCCCCTGGCCGGCTTTCAGAATGACATCGTACCGAGCGAACGCAGCTTCTACCACGCGCTGCAGGGCACCCGTACGGCTTTCATTCTCGAATGCAAGAAGGCCTCGCCTTCCAAGGGGCTGATTCGCGAGAACTTTGATCCGGTGGAGATCGCCACGGTCTATAAAGATTTCGCCTCGGCGATCTCGGTGCTGACCGACGAGAAATACTTCCAGGGCAGCTTTGATTTCCTGCCGCTGGTGAGCAAAACCGTCAGCCAACCGGTGTTGTGCAAAGACTTTATCATCGACCCGTATCAGATTTACCTGGCGCGCTACTATCAGGCCGACGCTATCCTGCTGATGCTGTCGGTGTTGACCGACGAACAGTACCGCCAGTTGGCGGCGGTGGCCCACAGCCTCAATATGGGCGTGCTGACCGAAGTGATCAGTGAAGAAGAGCTGCAGCGGGCGATCGCGCTGGAAGCCCGCGTGGTCGGCATCAATAACCGCGATCTGCGCGATCTTAGCATCGATCTGGACCGCACCCGGCAGTTGGCGCCGCGCGTGCCGCATGGGGTGACGGTGATCAGCGAGTCGGGCATCAACAACTACGGGCAGATCCGCGAGCTCAGCCACTACGCCAACGGTTTCCTGATCGGCAGCGCGCTGATGTCGGAACCCGATCTGCGCGCCGCCGTGCGCCGCGTGATCCTGGGCGACAATAAAGTGTGCGGCCTGACTCGCCCGCAGGACGCCGCCGCCGCGTATCAGGCCGGCGCCATCTACGGCGGATTGATTTTCGTCGGCCGCTCGCCGCGCTATGTGGATATCGTCCGCGCCCGCGAAGTCATTTCCGGCGCGCCGCTGAAGTACGTCGGCGTCTTCTGCGACGCCCAGCTCGATACCGTGGCGCTGACCGTGGAGCGCCTCGGTCTGCAGGCGGTGCAACTGCACGGCGCGGAGGACCAGGCCTATATCAGCGCCCTGCGCGCCCGCTTGCCGGCCGATTGCCGCATCTGGAAAGCGCTGAGCGTGAAAGAACGGGTGCCGGCGCGCGATCTGCAGCATGTCGATCGCTATCTGCTGGACAACGGCGCAGGCGGCACCGGCCAACGCTTCGACTGGTCGGTATTGCAAGGCGAAGATCTGACCAACGTGATGCTGGCGGGCGGTCTGCGCGCCGACAACTGCGTCGAAGCGGCCAAGCTCGGCTGCGCCGGTCTGGACTTCAATTCCGGCGTGGAAAGCGAACCGGGCATCAAGGATCCCGCGCGCCTGCCCTCGGTCTTCCAAACCCTGCGCGCTTACTGAATACGGCTCTACATTAATAACGGATAATGACGGGAACTCTCATGACGCTGCTTAACCCCTACTTCGGCGAATTTGGTGGTCAATACGTGCCGCAAATTCTGATGCCGGCCCTGAAACAACTCGAAGAAGCCTTTGTCAGCGCTCAGCGCGATCCGGCGTTTCAGGCGGAATTCATCGATCTGTTGAAGAACTACGCGGGCCGCCCTACGGCGCTGACACTGTGCAAAAATCTCACCGCCGGCAGCAACACCAAGCTCTATCTGAAGCGGGAAGATCTGCTGCACGGCGGCGCGCACAAGACCAACCAGGTGCTGGGCCAGGCCCTGCTGGCCAAGCGCATGGGCAAAACCGAGATCATCGCGGAAACCGGCGCCGGCCAACACGGCGTCGCGTCGGCGCTGGCCTGCGCGCTGCTCGGCCTGAAATGCCGTATCTATATGGGCGCCAAAGACGTTGAGCGTCAGTCGCCGAACGTGTTCCGCATGCGGCTGATGGGCGCGGAAGTGATCCCGGTGCACAGCGGCTCCGCCACCCTGAAAGACGCCTGCAACGAAGCGTTGCGCGACTGGTCCGGCAGCTATGAAACCGCGCACTATATGCTCGGCACCGCGGCCGGCCCGCACCCGTACCCCACCATCGTGCGTGAATTCCAGCGCATGATCGGCGAAGAGACCAAAGCGCAGGTGCTGGAGCGCGAAGGCCGCCTGCCGGATGCGGTCATCGCCTGCGTCGGCGGCGGCTCCAACGCCATCGGCATGTTCGCCGATTTTATCGATGACGCCGACGTTGGGCTGATCGGCGTGGAACCCGCCGGTCTGGGCATCGAAACCGGTCAGCACGGCGCGCCGCTCAAGCATGGCCACGTCGGCATCTATTTCGGCATGAAGGCGCCGATGATGCAGACCGCCGAAGGCCAGATTGAAGAATCCTATTCAATCTCCGCCGGGCTGGACTTCCCGTCCGTCGGGCCGCAACACGCCTACCTGAACAGCACCGGCCGCGCCGAATACGTGTCGATCACCGACGACGAAGCGTTGGAGGCGTTCAAAGCGCTGTCGCGCCATGAAGGCATCATCCCTGCACTGGAATCTTCACACGCCCTGGCGCACGCGCTGAAAATGATCCGTGAAACGCCGCAAAAAGAGCAAATCCTGGTGGTCAACCTGTCCGGCCGCGGCGACAAAGACATATTTACCGTTCACGACATTTTGAAAGCACGGGGAGAAATCTGATGGAACGTTATCAGCAACTGTTCACGCGTCTGGAAAGCAGCAAGGAAGGCGCCTTCGTCCCGTTCGTGACGCTGGGCGATCCTAATCCGGCGCTGTCGCTGCAGATTATCGACACCCTGATCGAAGCTGGCGCAGACGCGCTGGAGCTGGGTATCCCCTTCTCCGACCCGCTGGCGGATGGCCCAACCATCCAGAGCGCGACGCTGCGTGCCTTCGCCGCCGGCGTTACGCCGACCCAGTGTTTCGAGCTGCTGGCGGCCATTCGTCAGAAGCACCCGACCATTCCCATCGGCCTGCTGATGTACGCCAATTTGGTGTTCCATAAAGGCATCGATGCTTTTTACCAACGCTGTGCGGAAGTGGGCGTGGATTCAGTGTTGGTCGCCGACGTGCCGTTTGAAGAATCGGCGCCGTTCCGCGCCGCGGCCGTGCGCCACGGTATCGCGCCCATCTTCATTTGCCCGCCGAACGCCGATGACGATCTGCTGCGTGAAATCGCGTCGCACGGTCGCGGCTACACCTACCTGCTGTCGCGTTCCGGCGTCACCGGCACCGAAAGCCGGGCGCAGTTGCCGCTGCATCACCTGGTGAACACGCTGCGCGAGTATCACGCCGCGCCGCCTCTGCAGGGCTTCGGCATCTCCGAGCCCGAGCAGGTGAAGGCTGCGCTGCAGGCCGGCGCCGCTGGCGCCATCTCCGGATCGGCAATCGTCAAAATCATCGAACGGCACCATGCCAACCCGGCGGAAATGCTGACCAAGCTGGCGGCCTTCGTCAGCGCGATGAAGCACGCGACCCGCGCGTGATCCCCTTCGGCGAGCGCCTTGCCGGCGCTCGCTTTAACAGCTTGTTTCCCCTCAAAGTTTGTTCTATTTATTTACAGCAAAAATTTGAACAAACCCGCGTCTTGTCTCACAATAAACATTGTTCGCTATGCATTTCTTCGTTTGATTTGGGGAATGCGCTCGCTGCGGCGAAAAACCGCATCGAATTTCAACCATAACATTGCATGGAGAGTAATTTATGAAGCTGTTTAAAACCCTTTCGGCCTTGTGCATGGCAGCCGTTGTGGCGGTCGCGGTGAGCGCTTGCGCACCGACGGCGAAATCAGAGGGAACAGGCGGTTATATCGATGACACCGTGGTCACCACCAAAGTGAAATCGGCGCTGCTGGCGGATAAAAACATCAAGTCGCGCGAAATCAGCGTGGAAACCTTTAAAGGACGCGTGCAGTTGAGCGGCTTCGTGACGTCAAGCGATGACGCCAACCGTGCGGTGCAGGTCACACGCGGCGTGGCCGGCGTGAAATCTGTTGAGAACGTCATGCAGGTTAAATAATACCGACACAGGGAGGCGCAATGCCTCCCTGTTTGCGGCCTTCATCAGAAGCGGTAACCCGCCCCAAACATAAACACCCACGGATCCAATCGCGTATCGAAGCTGTGGTGCCCACCGTTCGCGTCGTTGAAACGCGTTTTGGTTTCGATGTTCATCCACCACACCGACATGTTCAGCATCCAGTGCTCATCCAGGTTGTAATCCAGACCGGCCTGCGCCGCCACGCCCCAGGAGTCTTTCAGATCGAGGTTGCTCAACCCGGCGCTTTTGCCATAGTCGTTGAACTTCTCGTCGAAGAAAGTGGTGTAGTTAACGCCGACGCCCAGATAAGGACGCAGTTTGTCCTGCTTGTCGCCGAAGTAGTATTGCGCCATCAGCGTAGGCGGCAGTTGATGAACGGTCGCCAGATCGGTGCCGCCCAGGGTAACCTTGTGGCGGAACGGTGTCGCGGCCAACAACTCAACGCCGATGTTGTCCGTCACCATATAACCGAAGGTCAAACCGAGCTGGGTATTGTTTTTCGCATCCAGCGATCCCAAACCCAATACGTTGTCCGAGCCCGCATTTGGACGCACCGTCGCGGTGCCCGCACGGAACAGGAAATCACCGGCCTGATGCGCACTTGCCAACATAGGCGCCATCATCGTCGCCAATACCACCAGAGTTGTCTTTTTCATTATCCATTCCATTTGTGTGGTTAATCTCTCGAGGGGGAATATACCTACTTTCGGGTATTTGTGATCCCATCGAGATCACATCTTATGTGTAAAATTTTAAAATCCCACCAAAAACAAGGTTACCTAACCGCTTAATAAATCAAGGATTGATCTGCATCAAAAAAACGATTTTGTTGCAAATTATCTACATGTTCAAATTTCAGTTGCGGAAAAAAATGTGGCTGAGGTAATTTCATCTTCCGTGTTGGTTTTGGTTGGTGCCGTGAGGAGTCGGCGGGCAATCAAGATGAGCGAAATCCTTAATCCCTGTGTCAGCTGCGGCGCATGCTGCGGTTATTTTCGAGTGTCATTCTATTGGGCCGAAGCCGAAGACGGCGGCGGCACCGTTCCCCTTTCCCTGACGGAGCCTCTGACCCCGTTCCTGCGCTGCATGCAGGGGACCAACAGCAAGTCTCCGCGCTGCACCGCGCTGGACGGCGAGATTGGCAAAGCCGTGTCGTGCTCGATTTATCTTAATCGGCCCAGCCCGTGCAGAGAGTTCGATCAGTCCGGTGAAAACGGCCTGCGCAACGAAGCCTGCGATCGCGCTCGCGAACGCTACGGCCTGCCCCCCTTGCCGGTGCCCTTGCCGCTGTCGTTGCCAGAGACGACGATCGTTGAAGAAATAGACGTAGTGCAATTCGCGGGGTGCCACAGCGGCGTGGAACAGGGTACAATCACCCACTGATTTATCTCTGTTTTCTCGACGCCAAGGAGTCTGCATGCCTATCACGGCCAACGCTTTGTACCGTGACAGTTTTAACTTTTTACGCAATCAACTGGCCAGCATCCTGATGCTGGCGCTGTTGACGGCGTTTATCTCGGTGCTGCTGAACCAAGCTTTCAGCCCCGATGCCGAACAGTTGGCGACGCTGGCCGCCTCCACCAGCGATTTCGCGTCGTCGACCGGCATGGGCATTCAGGACGTGATCCAGCAGATGACGCCGGAACAGCAGATGGTGTTGCTGAAAGTGTCGGCCGCCGCCACGTTCTCCGCGCTGGTCGGCAACGTGCTGCTGGTCGGTGGGATGCTGACGTTGATCCGTCTGGTGTCTCAGGGGCAACGCACCAGCGCCCTGCGCGCGCTCGGCGCCTCGGCGCCCGATCTGCCGCGCCTGCTGCTGCTGCTGTTTATCTGCACCTTGCTGATCCAGCTCGGCCTGACGCTGTTCGTGGTGCCGGGCGTGATCATGGCTATCGCCTTCGCGTTGGCGCCGGTGATCGCCTCCGTCGACAAGAAAGGCGTCTTCGCTTCGCTCAAGCTGAGCAGCAAATTGGCCTTCGCCAATGCGCGCGTGATTGTGCCGGCGATGATGCTGTGGTTGGCGGCCAAGCTGCTGGTGCTGTTTTTAGTGAGCCATCTGTCAGTGCTGACGCCGAACGTGGCCAGCGTCGTGCTGACCGCGTTAAGCAACCTGGTCTCCGCCCTGCTGCTGATCTATCTGTTCCGTTTGTATATGCTGCTGCGCGGCTGACGCCGGCGCAACAAATGCCCAGGGGCACGCCTCGGCGCGCCCCTTTTTGTTTACCCCACCGCTGCGGCTTCCGCCTGTTCCTTACTCTGAATCAGCTTCAGCGCCAGATAGAGATCCGGCACCAAAATCAGCTCCTTGTCCCGCCCCAACCGATTGATGCGGAACCAGCGCGTCAGTTCAGTGCGGCGCCCGGCCAGCACCAGTTTGACGTTACGCTGCAACAGATCGCGTTTCAGTTCGTCGATGGCCGCCAGCACGCTGATATCGGCATGGGTAAAGCTGGCCACCGCGTCCACCACCACCCAGCGCGGCTGGAATGGCGTACTGTCGACCAAATTGAGAATGCGGCGTTTGAAGTAGGCCACGTTGAAGTAGGTCAGCGGCGAATTGAAGCGATACATCATGACGCCGGGCACCGCCTTCACCCCATTGTTGTTGCCCATGGAATGGATCATGCCTTCGTCGTTAACGCCCAGCAGCTGTTCCGTCGGCCGAAAGACGGTGTGCAGAAACTGCATCAGCCCCAGCAATACCGCCAGCCCAATGCCGCTGATCACCCCGACCAACAAGACGCTGAGGAAGGTAAATATCGCCAGGCGGAAAGCCTGTGCGTTGCGGCGGCGCAAGATCCAGATGCCGCGAAAATCCAGCAGCGACCAGGCCGCATACATCAGCACCACGCCCAATCCCGCCACCGGAATAAACTGCAGCGGCGCCATCAGGAACAGCAAGACGAAAGCGATCACCGCGGCGGCGATGATCGACACGAGCTGGCTCTTGCCGCCGTTGGCGTCATTCACCGCGGTGCGCGAATCCGCCCCGCTGATGGCGAAGCCTTGCGACAATGCGGAGACGATATTCACCATCCCCAGCGCGCGAAACTCAGCGTCAGCGTTGACCTCATAGCCGTTTTTGGCCGCGAAACTGCGGGCGGTCAGCATCATGCTGACAAAGCTCACGACCGCCAGGTTGAGCGCCGGGATCACCATGTCGCGCAGCAGCCCGGGCTGAAAGTCCGGCCACTGGACGATCGGCAACACGCCGCTGAACCCGCCCACCGTCACCACGCCATACTGCTGCAGTCCGCCCGCCCAGGTGACGAACGCCGCCAGCACGATGGCGAACAGCGGCGCCGGCCAGTTAGGTCGCCATTTTTTAAATCCGAGCAGCGTCACCAGCGTCAACAAGGACACCGCCATCGTCAGCCAGTCGCTGTGCAACAGGTTGGCCGGCAGCGCGTAGATGCGCTCGATCAGCTGCGCCGGGCGCACCGTGAACCCCAACACCTTGCCGATCTGATCGACGATGATGGTTAGCGCCACGCCGTTCAGCAGCCCGCTGAGGATCGGCCGCGACAACAGATCCGCCAGCGCCCCCAGCTTGAACCGGCTGGCCAACAGGCACCAGCCGCCCATCATCGCAGTCATCATGATGGTCAACTGCCAATGGCGTTCCATATTGCCCGCCGCCAGCGGCGTCACCACCGCGGCGATCACCGCACAGGTGGCGGCATCGGGCCCGACGATCAGCTGGCGTGACGAACCGAACAGCGCATAGGCCACCATCGGCAAAATACAGGAATAAAGCCCCACCACCGGGCTAACCCCGGCCAGTTCGGCATAGGCGATGGCCACCGGCAAGGCGACGGCGGCGACGGAAAGACCGGCGCGCATATCCGGTTTGAGCCAACTGCGTTGATAGCCCAATAAATGCGTCAAACCAGGCGTCAGGGCCTGGAGAGATTTCCACTGCATGCTGTTTTCCGCGGTAAATTATCTGGTTATTATGGCACTTACTATGCGATCTGCGGCCAGCGCTGGCAATGCGCCCGTGCTTTCTTGCGTAAGTTTATGCAAATTCCTGCTTTCGCGGCAGAAATCCGCCGGCCAAACGCCGATAATCGGCAGCGCCCGGCGGTACACAGAACTCGCCGAATCCGGTATAGTCGGCCGATGAACAGATGATGGATTGATTTATGAAGCAGTTTCTTGATTTCCTCCCGTTAATTGTCTTTTTCGCTTTTTACAAGCTGTACGACATTTACGTCGCTTCCGGCGCATTGATCGTCGCCACCGCGCTGGCGCTGGTGTTCACCTGGGTGAAATACCGCAAGGTCGAGAAGATGACGCTGATCACCTTCCTGATGGTGCTGGTGTTCGGCACCCTGACGCTGGTGTTCCACAACGATTTATTCATCAAGTGGAAAGTGACGGTGATTTACGCGCTGTTCGCGCTGGCGCTGCTGATCAGCCAGTGGGTGCTCAAAAAGCCGCTGGTTCAGCGCATGCTGGGCAAAGAGCTGACGCTGCCGGACAAAGTGTGGAGCAACCTCAACCTGGCCTGGGCCCTCTTCTTCCTGGCCTGCGGCCTGGCGAACATCTATGTCGCCTTCTGGCTGCCGCAAAGCGTCTGGGTCAATTTCAAAGTCTTTGGCCTGACGGTGCTGACGCTGGTATTCACCCTGCTCAGCGGCATCTATATTTACCGGCACATGCCGGCAGAACAGAAAAAATAGTTACAAATTTGTTAATGCCTGCGGCGCTTGCCGCGGGCAGTATGATGTGATTCCCTCCTTTTAAAAGCAGACTGCTATGACACAACAACGACCTTTACCCAGCGGCGAGCTGGTGCTGCGCACGCTGGCGATGCCGGCCGATACCAATGCCAACGGCGATATTTTCGGCGGCTGGCTGATGTCGCAAATGGACATCGGCGGCGCCATCCAGGCAAAAGAGATCGCCGAGGGGCGCGTAGTGACGGTACGCGTAGACGGCATGACCTTCCTGAAACCGGTGGCGGTAGGCGACGTGGTTTGCTGCTATGCGCACTGCATCCGCACCGGGCGCAGCTCGATCACCATCAATATCGAAGTGTGGGTAAAGAAAGTCTCCTCCGCCCCAATCGGCCAGCGCTACCGGGCGACCGAAGCGGTGTTCACCTACGTGGCGGTCGATGCGGAAGGCAACTCGCGCGCGCTGCCTGAGGGTAAAATGAATTTCCGCGTCGGCTTCGAAGAGTAAGCCTGCGGCTGCGCCGCAAATGCAAAAAGGGTCGCCGAGGCGACCCTTTTTTTCTTGGCGCAAACCGAAATCAGTTCATTTCGGTGGTGCCGTTCAGCTTGAAACGAATATTGACGATAAGATCCTTCGCTTCTTTGGCTTGATACCGCCATTTGCGCAGCGCCTGTTTCACTTCACGCTCGAACATGTTGCGCGGCTCAGCCGACAAGATGCGCACGTTGGTCACGCGGCCATCGCTGTCGACATCGAACTGCACCCGCACGTTGCCTTCGATCTGCAAGGCTCTGGCGCGCGGCGGATAAATCGGTTCCGCACGGCTGATCGGTTTTGGCCCGACCTCGCGCGAGTTGCCCTGTACCGGCGCGGCGGGCGCTTGTTTCACCGGCGCTTTTTCGATCGGTTTAGCCGGCGAGTCGTTATTGAACGGCGAAGGCTCGCGCGGCTCGACCTTCTTCGGCTCCGGTTTCACCGGTTTTTCTACCTTCGGCTTTGGCTTGGGCTTCGGTTTCGGCTTGACCGGCTCCGGTTTTACAATCGCCTTCGGCGGCGGCTCCACAATAGGTTCTGGTTCAGGTTCCGGCTCAGGTTCCACCTGCGGCGGCTCCGGTTCTGCCGGAGCAGGCGGCGGCGGTTCAGCCATCGCGGCGGTGTTGACCATCATGACGCTGATCGGCGCCTCTTCAGGCTTTGGCAGCTCAACCACTTCTTTTACCGAAGCGTAAAGCAGTCCCGCCACCAGGGCGCTGTGCAGGCCTACGGACAGGACGAAAGGCACGGATATACGGCGATTAAGGAACATCTTTTTTAGCGGCATAATGATTCTGTTTCCTCTGGTTCGCCAAGTTTAAATGCAAATAGCAATCATATTCAATAACGAAAGGCAAACTATCGCTTTAATCGTCAGTCTCCGCGGCGAAAACCAGCAAACTCATAAGGATATTAACCTGAACGTTGCTTTTTTACCGCCGAATCAACACGCTTCGTTAACGTTCAGACGGCGCTAAAAAATAAAAAACCCGCCGTAGCGGGTGGATTGCGGTAATTAAGCGTTATTCTTCATCACCATAGTAGAGCACGCCCAGTTTGATCAGCGGCCGCCCTTGCGCTTTGCGATGCAGGTTGGTGTCGCGCAGCGAATAGACGCAGCCGCAGTATTCCTGCTGATAGAAGCGTTCGCGCTTGCTGATCTCTATCATGCGGGCCGCGCCGCCCTTCTTGCGCCAGTTGTAATCCCAATACACCAGATCGGGATACTTTTCCGCCGCCCGAATGCCGCAGTCGGTAATCTGCTGCATGTTCTTCCAGCGCGAGATGCCGAGCGAGCTGGAGATGGTGTCGTAACCGTGCTCATGCGCATACAGCGCCGTGCGCTCAAAACGCATGTCGAAGCACATGGTGCAGCGAATGCCGCGCTCCGGCTCATGTTCCATGCCCTTGGCGCGTTCGAACCAGTTGTCGGTGTCATAATCGGCATCGATGATCGGCACCCCGTGCTTTTCGGCGAAACGGATGTTCTCTTCCTTACGCAGCAAATACTCTTTTTGCGGGTGAATGTTGGGGTTATAGAAGAAAATAGCGTACTCGATGCCGGACGCCTGGATCGCTTCCATCACCTCGCCGGAACAGGGCGCACAGCAAGAATGCAGCAGCAGTTTGCTTTTGCCCGCAGGCAAATCGAGTTTTTCCCTTACCAGTTCCGTCATGTCCTCACCTCAATGGCATATCTGTTTAAGCGCGCCGCACTATACGAATAAAAAGTAGCGGCTTCAAGGCATAAGCGCCAATCCCCCCCATAAATTCACCGCGCGCCGTTCCCCTGCCGCGCCTTTTGCGCTACCTTGGTAGCACCGTTTTATAGCCATGATTTTACAGGTGAAATATGCTTTATCTGATCTACGCGCAAGACGTTCCCCACTCACTGGAAAACCGTCTGGCGGTGCGCCCGGCACATCTGGCGCGCCTGCAGGCGCTGCGTGACGCCGGCCGTCTGGTGGTCGCCGGCCCCAACCCGGCCATCGACAGCAACGATCCCGGCGCCGCCGGCTTCACCGGTTCAACGGTGATCGCCGAGTTCGCCTCACTGGCGGAAGCCCAGGCCTGGGCGCAGCAGGATCCGTACGTCGCCGCCGGCGTCTACGCCGACGTGACGGTGAAGCCGTTTAAACAGGTATTCTGACCTCATTACCTGACCGGGAGCGGCGTACCGTTCCCGGATCAATGTGTGCTCTCGTCCGCCCCCGTCGGTAGAAAAAATGCCTTCCCTTCGGGCGCTGTAGCGCCGCCTGCCTATACTCTCCTGAACCCGCGGCATCGCCGCGTACTCCAGGAGATCGACCGATGCGACTCGATGTTCACGCTCACCTGTGGAGCACAGAGTATCTGGATCTTTTGCAATCTCATGGCCTGCACGAAGTCGCCGCCTATCGGCAATTGGGTGCCGGCCGCAGCGAGCGCGAGCTGGCAGCCCGCTTCGCCCTACTGGACAGCGCCGGCATCGACATGCAAATCTTGTCGGCGACGCCGCTGTCGCCGCACCTGGAAGACGAACAGGCGGCCGCTGATGCCGCGCGCCGGATCAACGATGAATATGCGGAGCTGGCAGCGCGTTATCCCACCCGCTTCCGGGCCATCGCTTCCTTGCCGCTGCCGCACATCGACGCTGCGTTACGCGAGCTGGACAGAGCCTTGACCCAGCTCGGCATGCTGGGCGCCTGCATCACCACCTCGGTGCTCGGGCTCTCTATCGCCAACCCGCTGTTCGAGCCGCTCTATCAGGAACTCAACCGTCGCCGCAGCGTGCTGGCCATTCATCCCACCGGCCGCGGCGCGCACTCGCCGCTGATCGCCGATTACGCCTTGACCTGGTCGATCGGTGCGCCGATCGAAGACACGGTCGCCGCCATGCACTTTATCCTCAACGGCATCCCTCTACGCTTTCCGGAGATGAAAGTCATCGTTCCGCATCTGGGCGGCCTGCTGCCAATGACGCTGGAACGCCTCGACCAAACCGTCGCGTGGGAAGCGCCGGATACGCCGGAACCCCCGAGCCGAGCCGCCCTGCGCATGTGGTACGACACGGTAGGACACGATCAGGTGCCTGCGTTGCAAGCGGCAGCAGCGACATTCGGCACCGAGCGGCTGCTGCTCGGCACCGATTTTCCGTTCCAGCCGGGCGAGCTGTTTCAAACCACGGTGGACTACATCCGGCGTGCCGGATTGCCGGAGGAAGAAGCGAGCGCCATTTTGGATCGCAATGCGGCGACGCTGTTTGGGCTGGAGGCAAACTGACGCACGGAGCGCGCGAGCCAAGGCCTCCTTATAAAGCTGCGCCTGCGGTTATATAACGAGTTTTCCCCGCACCACCACCTTGCCCGGTTTTATCTCGGGATCGGCAATACGGCGGATCGCCAGATTCAACGCTTGCCAGGCGATCTCTTGCAAGTCGTGTGACACGCAGGGGAAATGGAAACCGTAGATCTCGGCATGTGAAACCTCATCAATGCTGAACAGCGACACGTCCTGCATCAACGGCAGCCGATGTTCGATACAGGCCTTGATGATGCCCAGCGAGATCTGGTTATTGCAGCCGACGAAAAAATCGGGGGCGGGATTATTGGCCAGCCAGCGGCTCGTCTCTTGCCAGGCGACATCCATAAAGAAATCGGCATACCGCACGTCGAGCGAAGCCACCTTCCCTTGCAATGCCGCCTGCAAGCCAGTGACCCTGTCACGCGCAACGTTGGAATTCTCCGGCCCGGAGATCACCACCACCCGCTGCGCCTGCTGTTCCAGAAGCCAACGCCCCGCCTGAAGGCCGCAATCCAGATTATCAATATACACCCCGCTGCAGTGGTGACTCTCCAATTCCCGATCGATCAACACCACCGGTATATTGAGCGTTTCCAGACGTTTGAGGTAGGAAGGCCGGTACAGATGATCGTTGGAAATGACCGAGAGAATAATCGCATCGACGTTGTAGCCAATGAGTTTGTCGATGATCCTGTCTTCGCTTTCCTGAGACTCATAGGAGTCGAACACCAGCGTGTCGTACCCCATCTTTTGCGCTTCAAGCGTCATCAGACGCGTCAGGCCGCCAAAGAATGGGTTGGCCATGTCGGGGTTGACGATGCCAATGGTTCTGCTGCTTTTCGCCCGCAGATTGCGCGCCGCGGCATTGACCACGTAACCGAGTTCGGCGGCGGTCTCCCGAATTCTCCTCAACGTTTCCGGATGGACCTTGTCCGGCTGTGAAAATGCCCGCGAAGCGGTTATTTTGCTGACGTTCGCCTGTGCGGCGACGCTAGCCAGCGTCGCTTTCCGTCCTCGACCCACGGCCAAATGCAGCTCCTTAGCTTGAAGGCATCATTTTGTATCATTCCCGGCATCATGACAGAACTTTGTTCTTGGCGCTAATGGTTTACGCCGGCAAGACGGTTAATTCGCGGATCGGTAAAAATATCCAGCTCATCACGGCTCTCGGAAGAGAACTCGGACACCACCGCGCCCTGCTTCCCCGCCTGAAACCAGTGACGGGTATTGGGCGCAATGGTGTATTGTTCCCCCGGCCGCAAGAGGATATAGCGATGACAGGTATACCACTGCTCCGCACCCTCTGGCACCCGGCATACCGGTTGGCCGCCGCGATCGTTGGGCGTCAGATTTTCATCATCGACAAACAAAAACACCTCTCCCCAACGGCAACGGAACGTCTCTTGCTTGCCGGGCGTGCCGGCAAAGGGAGGGTGTAAATGTTCCGGGCAAGTCTGCCCAGGAAACAGCACCAGCTCTTTCGCGCAATACCGAGGTGAGTTGACGTAGGTCAGCAGCTGCAACCCGGACGCGGGATAGTCGGCCAGACCAAACGTCGCAATTTCAATGCGTTGCTGTTCTTCTTCGGTCAAGATAATGTCCGCCTGGCGCAAATACTCCAGCGTAGCGGCTCTGGCGCTTTGTTGTTTGTTCATCATTCCCCCGGCAAAGTAACGGTATCGATATCAACAGGCCGATATTAAAACCGTCATTGCCACGCCGATTTTGTGACCACCGTCGCTATATTGAATAACAACCCGCCAGCAAAATTAACTCTCGTCGAGTAATTCCAACATTGATCACAGTTTAACCACCCGCATTAGCTCACTATCGCCGCATTGAAATGATACCGTTACCATAAAAATGATTCACCAGGAGGCAATATGAAAGCATTAGTGCTGGCCAAAGCGGGGGAAATCGCTATCGAGGACGTCCAACTGGCCGAAACGCTGGGGCCCGACGATGTAAAGATAAAAATTCATTCCGTGGGCATCTGCGGCAGCGATGTGCACTATTACCAGCATGGCCGCATTGGCCCGTTTGTGGTCAAAGCCCCGATGGTGCTCGGCCATGAGGCCGCCGGCGTGGTGCTCGCGACAGGTGAAAACGTCACTCACCTCAGCGTCGGCGATCGCGTTTGCATGGAGCCCGGCATTCCCGACCTCAACTCGGCGCAGACGCGCGCCGGGATTTACAACCTGGACCCTGCCGTTCGCTTCTGGGCGACGCCGCCGGTGCACGGCTGTTTGCGCGAAACCGTCATCCACCCCGCCGCATTCACGTTCAAACTGCCGGACAACGTCAGTTTCGCTGAAGGCGCCATGGTTGAACCCCTGGCCATCGGCATGCAAGCGGCCACCAAAGCCGGGATCAAACCCGGCGATATCGCGCTGGTGATCGGCGCTGGGCCGATCGGCGTGGTCACCGCCCTCGCGGCGCTGGCGGGTGGCTGCTCGGACGTCATTATCTGCGACCTGTTTGACGAGAAACTCGCCGTGGCGGCCAGCTATGAAGGGCTGCACGCCGTCAATATCAAAACCGGCGACCTGGCGGGTAAAGTGGCTACGCTCACCAGCGGCAATGGCGCCGATATCGTGTTTGAATGCAGCGGCGCAAAACCGGCTATCGCTACGCTGGCCGAACATGCGGCGCCAGGGGCAACCGCCGTGCTGGTCGGCATGCCGATCGACGCCGCGCCGATGGATATCGTCGCCGCGCAGGCCAAGGAAATCACCTTCAAGACCATTTTCCGCTACGCCAACATGTATCCGCGTACGCTGCGGCTGTTGAGCAGCGGCAAATTGCGCGTCCAACCGTTGATAAGCCAAACCTACAAATTCTCCGACAGCGTGGCCGCCTTCGAGCGCGCGGCGGCGGGACATGCCTCGGACATCAAAATCATGCTGGAAATGGAGTGATCCTATGGCGCTCTATGCTGGCATAGACTGCGGTACGCAAGGCACGAAAGTCGTGATTGTCGACAGCACACAGGGCGTGATCCTCGGTGAGGGCAGCGCCCCTCACCGCCTCATCAGCCAAGCCAATGGCCGGCGCGAACAAGAGGCCGACTGGTGGATTGAGGCGTTGGTCACCGCGTTTCACCAAGCCGTGACTAACGCCGGTATTGATGCCGGGGAAATTAACGCTCTGGGGGTCTCGGGCCAACAGCATGGATTTGTGCCGCTGGACGCAGACGGCAACGTGCTGCACAGCGTCAAGCTGTGGTGCGATACCGAAACCGCGGAGGAAAACGAACTGCTGCTGCAGCGGCTCGGCGGCGCCAAGGGCTCGCTGGACAAGCTCGGCCTGCGGGTCGCCACCGGTTATACCGCGTCAAAAATCCTTTGGTTCAAGACGCACCATCCGGCGCTCTGGGCAAAACTGCACACCGTGCTGCTGCCGCATGATTATTTGAACTTCTGGCTGACCGGGGAGCGTGTAGCGGAATATGGCGATGCTTCCGGCACCGGGCTGTTCGATGTGCGCGCCCGTAGCTGGAGTCAAGCCGCCGTCAATCTTATCGATGACAGCGGCCGTTTATGGCATGCCCTGCCGCCGCTCAAAAGCGCGGAATGCTGCATCGGCACGGTGCGCCCCTTCGCGGCGGAAAAGCTCGGCCTTGGCCCGGCAGTTCGGGTCTCGACCGGCGGCGGCGACAACATGATGGCGGCCATTGGTTCCGGCAACATCGAGGCCGGCACCGTTACCCTAAGCCTGGGCACCTCCGGCACGCTATTCGCCTGGTCCGCCGCGCCCGTCGTGGCGGAATCCGACATGATTGCCGGTTTCTGCTCCAGCACCAACGGGTGGCTGCCCTTGATATGCACCATGAATGTCACCTCGGCCACCACGGCCATGCAGACGCTGCTGGACGAAGATCTTGACGGCTTTAACCGCTTATTGGCGCAGGCGGCGCCGGGTGCCGGCGGCGTCGAGATGCTGCCGTTCTTCAACGGCGAACGCGTTCCCCCGCTGCCCCACGCGCGCGCCAGCCTGCATAACCTCGATAGCGACAATTTTACTCGCGCCAATCTCTGCCTGGCGGTGGTTGAAAGCGCCACCTACGGCCTGCGCTATGGCATCGAGCTCTTTCGTCGCCAGGGCATCGAAACGCGCGAGATCCGCCTCACCGGCGGCGGCGCCCGCAGCGCCACCTGGCGACAAATCGTCGCGGACGTGATGGGGTGCCCGGTGGTCTGCCTGAACGTCAAAGAGACCGCCGCGCTGGGCGGCGCCATTCAAGCGATGTGGGCGACGTCGTTGGCCGATCGCCCGCACCAGAACGCCGCCGGGCTCTTGGCTGAACTGTGCCAACGCTTCGTTTCCCTGGATGAAGCCACGCGCACGACGCCAAACGTCGACAGGCAAACGCAATACGAGACGCTTTATCAACGGTACCTGCAGCGTTTGCAGCGGACATACCCGGAGGTTCAATCGTGACGCGAGATCCCCATACGCAAGCCCCTGCCTACCTGCTGGAAGTCAGCGGCGTCAGGAAAGCCTTTGGCCCGGTCGTGGCGCTCAAGAACGCCGAGTTTTGCCTGCGGCGCGGATCCATCCATGCCCTGTGCGGCGGCAACGGCGCGGGGAAATCCACCTTTCTCAGCATTCTGATGGGCTTTATTCAACCCGATGGCGGCGACATTTTTATCAATGGCCAACGCTGTGAATTTCATCATCCCCGGGAAGCCCTCAATGCCGGCATTGCCATCGTGCAGCAAGAGCTGAGCGCGATCCCGGATCTGACGGTGGCAGAAAACATTTGGCTGGGCCGCGAGCCGAGACGCCTGGGTTTCGTCGACTTTGCGACACTCAACCAACGCACCACCCGTCTGCTCGAGGAACTTGATTTCAAGATCGACGCCCGAGAAAAAATGCGCAACCTGAGCGTCGCCGAGCAGCAACTGGTCGAGATCGCCAAAGCGCTGTCGCACGCCAATGCCGACATCATCATCATGGATGAACCCACCTCGGCGATTGGCGAAGAGGATGCGCAAAAAATCTTTCAGACGCTTCAGCAACTGGCGGCGAAAGGTAAAGGCATTATCTACGTCTCCCACCGTTTGTCCGAGATATTCCAAATCGCGGACAGCTACACCATTTTCCGCGATGGCGCCTATATCCATGAAGGCTATATCGCCGACATTACCCGCGAGCAGTTGATCGAACACATTATCGGCGGCGAGTACGACAGCGAGTTCGCCAAGTTCAATCAACCCGGCGAAGAGGTCTTGCTGGAGGTCAACGGCCTGTGTTGGCGCAGCAAGATAAAGGATATCAGCCTGCAACTGAAGCACGGTGAGATCCTGGGCATCTACGGCCTGGTGGGATCGGGCCGCAGCGAGTTTCTCGATCTTATCTTCGGCATTCAGCATGCCGACGCCGGCACGATTCGCTTGGGCGACAAGACGCTGAACCGCCATTCCCCGCGAGACGCCATCGATAGCGGCATTGCCTACGTGACGGAAGATCGCAAGGAAACCGGCCTGGTGCTGTGCCGTTCCGTCAGTGAAAACATCAATATCGCCTCTTTTGCCGGCATCAGCCGAATGGGGTTCGTCAGCGAGAAACGGGAGCAGGCGCGAACCCGCGACATGATCCAGCGCTTTAACGTTAAAACCCACGATGGCGAACAGCCCGTGGGCAACCTGAGCGGCGGCAACCAGCAAAAAGTGGTGCTGGGCCGCTGGGCGCTGCTGGATCCGGAGGTTTTGCTGCTCGACGAACCGACGCGCGGTATCGACGTCGGCGCCAAGAAAGAGATCTATCGATTTATGTCGGAGTTCGCCTTGCAAAACAAAGGGATCATCATGGTTTCCTCCGAGCTTTCGGAAATTATCGGCATGAGCGATCGCATATTGGTGTTTCGTGACGGGCAGTTGGCCGGTGAGCTTTCGGCAGCCGATGCGACCCAGGCAGCACTGATGAAACTTGCGGTTTAACAGAGAGAGAGAAAAAAAATGAGCAGCGCCCACTCCTTATCACCAGGAATGTCATTTTTCACCCGCAATAAGCGCCGTATGCACAAATACGGCATTATCATCGCCTTCTTCGCGCTGTGCCTGATCGTGGCGCTGATTGGCGAATATCAGGTCGCCCAGGGGGCCTGGAGCAGCAATTATTTTCTCAGCAATGAAAACACCCTGATCGTCCTGCGCCAGGTCTCGATCAACGGCATTCTGGCGATCGGCATGACCTTCGTCATCATTACGGCCGGCGTAGATCTCTCCGTGGGCTCGGTGCTGGCGCTAAGCGGGATCGTCGCCGCTCGCTTCGCCACCAACAACAGCGGATTGGCTATCGGCGACACCGCGACCGCCGTCATGGCGCCGCTGATCGTGGCGCTGGGCATCGGGATCGTCTGCGGCCTGGTGAACGGCACCGTGTTGGCTCGCTACCGGCTGCAACCCTTTATCGTCACCATGGGCATGCTCTCTGCGGCGCGCGGTTTAACCATGTTGACCACCAACGGCAATCCGGTTTCGCAATTGAACAACGATTTCCGCTGGTTGGGCAATGGCTACCTCGGCGGCGTTCCGGTGCCGGTCATCATCTTCATCGTGCTGTTCGCCCTCGCCTGGCTCGTGCTGAATAAAACCCTCTTCGGGCGCTACATCTACGCCGTCGGCGGCAACCCGAAAAGCGCGCGCACCTCGGGGATTAACGTCACGCGCATCAAAATACTGGTGTATACGCTGTGCGGCGCGCTGGCCGGCATCGCCGGCCTGATCCTCACCGCGCGCACCGGTTCGGCGCAAACCAACGCCGGCGCTGGGTATGAGCTGGACGCCATCGCGGCGGTGGTGATCGGCGGCACCAGCATGGCCGGCGGCGTCGGTACGCTGGTCGGCACCTTCTTCGGCGTGCTGATTATCGGGGTGATGAATAACGGCCTCGATCTGCTCGGCGTGCAATCGTATTACCAACAAATTATCAAAGGCGCATTGATCGTTCTTGCCGTCTTGCTCGACCCATCGCGTAAGCAACAGCGCGATTAATAACATCAGACCCAACTCTACCAGGAGAAAACCATGAATAAGACCAAGATAGCGTTGTTTGCCTCTGCCATGCTGTTCGGCAGCCTGTCGGCGGCTCAGGCCGCCCCGGTTAAAATCGCGGTATTGATGTACGGCAACAAAGCCGAGTTCGTGCAATTGATGGAAAGGTTCGGGAAAGAACACCCGGCGGTGAAAAGCGGCGAAGCGGTGCTGACCTTCTACGATGGGCGTTATGATGCATCGGTGCAAAACGATCAGGCCGCCACCGCTATCCAAACGCGCGCCGATGCCATTATCGTCAACCCGATGGATTTTGAGGCCAATATCGATATCGTCACTAATGCCAACGAAGCCAAAATCCCGGTGGTGGTCACCAACGCGCGCCTGAACACGGACGCGATGACGTCTGAAGTGGTGTCTAATGACGAGCTGGGCGGGTATCTGGAAGCCAAAGCCGTACTGGACAAACTCGACTGCAAGAACCAGAAGGTGAACGTGGTGATTATCGAAGGCCCGAAAGGCGGCAGCGGCGAGATCCAGCGCGGCAAAGGCAATGATAAAGCGATTGCCGAGTGCGGCGCCGGCCAGGTGACCGTGCTTGAACGTAAAACGGCCAACTGGTCACGCGCTGAAGCGCAGCCGCTGATGGAAAACTGGCTGCAGAAACACCGGGGCAAAATCAACGGCGTGATTGGCCAGAACGACGAGATGGCGCTGGGCGCCATCGAAGCGATTAAAGGGGCCGGCCTGAACGTGAAAGACTTTGCCATTGCGGGCGTCGACGGCGTTTCCGACGCGATTCATGCGGTGCAGGCCGGTGAAATGGTCTCTATCCTGCAAGATGCCAAAGGCCAGATGCAGGGTTCCATCGACGTCGCGCTGCGCGCCGTGAAAGGGGAAAGTTATCAACCACAGTCGGATATCTGGAAACAGTACGCCAAAGATCTGAAATGGGAGGGCGGCACGCAGAAGCATTATTATATTCCGTGGACCGTCGTCACCGCAGAGAATGCCCAGCAACTGTTGGACGCGCGCAAGTAATGTCCGGCGCCCCCTGCCCTCAGGGGGCCTTTGCTCCGAAGCTTGCCGCAGGCAAAAAAAAAGCCAGCACGGAGGGGCTGGCTAAAAAGTTCTTCGAGGGAATATCTTGTGCGATAAACATACGCCTTTCGCCGCACGCTTTACTAGCTATCAGTGCGATAGGCGCTGCCCGTTAAAATCAACGCCTGCATATCGGCGAACATCGTTTCCCATTCCGCCTGGCCGATATCCATCAAACCGAAATAACGCAGCATAAAGGCGCCTTCGGTGGCCAGAAACGCCAGCCGCGCGCGCTTACCCTCTTCGGTAGTCAAATCCAGCCCGGCGATGCGGCTGCGATACCATTCACGCGTGCTCGCCAGATGCTCCGGCGTTTGAATCAGCGTCGCCATTAACCCGGCGGCCTTGGCGCTGGCGGTCTGATCCGAACTTTGGGTAGCCAACATATGCGCCCGCACACCGGTCTGCGGCGAAGGATCGTCGCCGGCGATCTCCGCGAACAGCGTTTCATAGGCGCTGCCCCAGCGATCGAACATCGCGTCGATCAGGGCGTCTTTGCTGCCGAAGCAATACTGCACCCCGCCCTTGGAGATCCCCATCGCTTTGGCGACGGCGTCGATGGTCAAACCGGCGGCGCCCTGGGTGGCGACGATCTCTTCGGCGGTGTCCAAAACCTTGTCGCGATCGATGCTGCGTTGACGTCCCATTAAGAAACCCTTCTTTTCAATACGAACGTATGGATATATATTATCACCAGTATACCACCCGGCATCGCCGGAGGGTTACCGCAATGGCGGCGCCTTCGCGTCGCCCACGTAAACTGGATTATGACTTATGTACGCCAAGAACCGCTGGTTGATCCTGACGATGGTCGCCAGCGCCCTTTTCCTGATTGTTATCGACATGACGGTGCTCTATACCGCTCTGCCACGTTTAACCCAGGCGCTGGACGCCAGCGCCTCGCAAAAACTCTGGATCGTCAACGCCTACCCGCTGGTGGTCGCCGGGCTGCTGCCCGGCGCCGGCATGCTGAGCGATCGCGTCGGCCATAAGCGGCTGTTTCTCGCCGGGCTGCCGGTGTTTGCCGTCGCTTCGCTGTGCGCCGCCTTTTCGCCAACCGCCGAATGGCTGATCGCCGCACGGGTGTTCCTCGCCGTTGGCGCGGCAATGATGATGCCCGCCACGCTGTCCATCGTGCGCCACGTCTTTACCGACGAACGCGAACGCGCGCTGGCGATCGGCATCTGGGCCTCGGTGGCCTCGGGCGGCGCGGCCATCGGCCCGGTGGTCGGCGGCCTGCTGCTGGAGTATTTCTGGTGGGGATCGGTGTTCCTGATCAACGTACCGGTGGTGTTGCTGGTCTGGCCGCTGGCGTGGAAACTGATCCCCCGCTGCGGCGGCGATAACCCGCGCCCCGCCGATATCGTCGGCTCGGTGCAGATCATGATCGGTCTGGTCGGCGCTATCTATGCGCTGAAGGAACTGAGTAAGCCGGCGCCTGACGTCAGCGCGTTGCTCGCAGCGGCCCTGATCGGCATCCTGTTCCTGGCGCTATTCGTGCGTCGCCAGCAGCGCAGCGCCCACCCGATGATCGATTTCTCCCTGTTCCGCAACCGGCTGTTCGCCGGCGGCATCGGCGTGGCGCTGCTGTCGATGGTGGCCCTGATCGGCGTCGAGCTGGTGCTCAGCCAACGCCTGCAGCTGGTGCTCGGCCTCAGTCCGCTGCAGGCGGCGCTGTTTATTTTGCCGATCCCGCTGGCCTCGGCGCTGGCGGGGCCGATGGCCGGTTTACTGTTGCCGCGCTATGGCGAACGCAGCATCATCCTCGGCGGTTTCGCCCTGACCGCCTTCGGCATCGCCGCCCTCGCCCTGTTGTATCAAAGCAGCATGGCGCTGCAGTTGGTGAGCCTGGCGTTGGTGGGCTTTGGTCTCGGCGGCGTGATCACCGCCGCGTCCACCGCCATCATGCTGAACGCGCCGGAGGAGAAATCCGGTATGGCGGCGTCGATCGAGGACGTTTCCTACGAGCTGGGCGGCGTACTGGGCGTGACGTTACTCGGCGGGCTGATGACGGCGGTCTATAGCCATAGTCTGGCGCTGCCGGCGGAGCTGCCGGTCAGCGAGTTGGCCTACGACAGCATCGACGAGGCGTTGCGCCTGGCTGCCGGGATGGCGGCCGATCGCGCGCAGCAGCTGACGCAGTTGGCGCGTTTGGCCTTTGATCGCGCGTTTATCATGGTGCTGATCGCCGCCGCGCTGTTAATGGCGCTGGGCGCCGGCGTGGTAAAACTGGCGCTGCGCAAGTAACCGATAAAAGCGGCTTTTTTCGCCTGCGGATCCTGCGTAAACTGATTCGGCAATTTGCTCGACGGATTTATCGTCATCGGTTTGAGCGATGGCAATGATGCCTGTTATCGTGTTTAACCCTGCGATAAATCCGGTTACTGTAACAGCTATGGAAATTGATTCTGTCTACCCTTGGAACGAATAATCAGGAGAAGATTATTATGGCAACGGCGAAGAAAGCAGCGAAAACCCATATCGGCCTCGACAGTAAACAATCGGCAAAACTCGCCGAAGCGCTAAATGCGCTGTTGGCGAATTATCAGGTGCTGTATATGAATGTGCGCGGCTATCACTGGAATATTACCGGCCCGCAATTCTTTGAGCTGCACGCGAAATTCGAAGAAACTTACAACGATCTGCTGACCAAGGTGGATGAGCTGGCGGAACGCATTCTGACGCTGGGCTCGCAGCCGCGCCACGCTTACAGCGACTATCTGAAAACCGCCGATATCAAGGAACACACCAACGTGACCGATGATAAGGGCACGCTGCGCGGCCTGTTGGAAGGGTATTCAATCTTGCTGCAGCAGCAGCGTGAACTGCTGACGGTCGCGGCGGACGCCGGCGACGAAGGCACCGCGTCGCTGATGAGCGATTACATCAAAGAGCAGGAAAAACAGGTCTGGATGCTCAACGCCTACCTCGGCAAATAAACCCAGGCGCCATAACAAACAGTCCCTCACGGGACTGTTTTCGTTTTACCACTCGCAGGATACCGCAAACAGCAGCGCGCGCCGATGCTGATCGTCCAGGCGACGGCGCACCCGGATAATATGGCGATTGCTGCACGACTGGCGCTCCAGCCAACGATGCCGACGGCGTTGGCTCTGCCGCAACATTCGCCAACGGCCCACTTCATTTCTACTGCGTCTCATAATTCTGTCACTCGTTCGTCTAATGCCAACCGCGGGCATTATAGCCCTTTCAGCCCGCGATCCAAGTCGCCGTTATCGGCGACATCGCAGGCGCCGCGCCGCTAAAAGCCGCCCTTTCGGTTTCGGCAAGTGCCTTAACTTCATCATATTTATGTAACATAAGCGCCGATAAAAGGTTTCGCCTTGACCGATCTGTGCGTACACTCATCATTGGTGGTTTGCGAACGGGATTTTTCGCCTTTATGACAACATTTTATACCGTAATCAGTTGGCTCATGGTGTTCGGCTACTGGCTGCTGATCGCCGGCGTGACGATGCGCATTTTGATGAAACGCCGTGCGGTTCCCTCTGCCATGGCCTGGTTGCTGGTTATCTATATTCTGCCGCTGTTCGGCATCGTCGCCTATTTATCTTTCGGCGAGCTGCATCTGGGCAAGCGCCGGGCCGAGCGCGCCAAGGCCATGTGGCCGTCGACCGCGCGCTGGCTGAAAGAGCTGAAAGAGAGCCGCCGCATCTTCGCCACCGAATACAGTAAAGTCGCCGAACCGCTGTTCCAGCTGTGCAACCGCCGCCAGGGCATCGACGGCGTCAAGGGCAACCAGCTTCAGTTACTCACCACCACCGACGACACGCTGAAAGCGCTGATCCGCGACATCGAGCTGGCGCGCCACAACATCGAAATGGTGTTCTATATCTGGCAGCCCGGCGGCCTGGTCGATCAGGTGGCCGAATCGCTGATGGCCGCCGCGCGGCGCGGCGTACACTGCCGTCTGATGCTGGACTCCGCCGGCAGCCTGCAATTTTTCCGCAGCCCCTACCCGGCGATGATGCGCAACGCCGGCATCGAAGTGGTCGAAGCGCTGAAGGTCAACCTGCTGCGCGTATTCCTGCGCCGCATGGATCTGCGCCAGCACCGCAAGGTGGTGCTGATCGACAACTACATCGCCTATACCGGCAGCATGAACATGGTCGATCCACGCTATTTCAAACAGGATGCGGGCGTCGGTCAATGGATCGATCTGATGGCGCGCATGGAAGGCCCGGTGGCCACCACCATGGGCATCGTCTATGCCTGCGACTGGGAAATTGAAACCGGCAAGCGCATTCTGCCGCCGCCGCCGGACGTCAACATCATGCCGTTCGAGCAGGAAAGCGGCCACACCATTCAGGTGATCGCCTCCGGCCCCGGCTTCCCCGAGGAAATGATCCACCAGGCGCTGCTGACCGCGGTTTATTCCGCGCGCGAACAGCTGATCATGACCACGCCGTACTTCGTGCCGAGCGACGATCTGCTGCACGCCATCTGCACCGCCGCTCTGCGCGGCGTCGAGGTCAGCATCATCGTGCCGCGCGACAACGATTCGATGATGGTGCGCTGGGCCAGCCGGGCGTTCTTCTCCGAGCTGCTGGAAGCCGGCGTGAAAATCTATCAGTTCGAAGGCGGCCTGCTGCACACCAAGAGCGTGCTGGTCGACGGCCAGCTCAGCCTGGTCGGCACCGTCAATCTGGATATGCGCAGCCTGTGGCTGAATTTCGAAATCACCCTGGTGATCGACGACGACGGCTTCGGCAGCGATCTGGCCTGCGTGCAGGAAGATTACATCGCTCGCTCCAAGCTGCTGAACGCCAAAGAGTGGCTGAAGCGGCCATTCTGGCACCGCCTGGTCGAGCGCCTGTTCTACTTTTTCAGCCCGTTGCTGTAAAAGCCGCGGCGAGCGTGCTTTAATAGCGCCAAATCATTTGTTATCAGGATTTTTTTATGGATTTGAATAACCGCCTTACCGAAGACGAAACGCTGGAACAGGCCTACGACATCTTCCTCGAATTGGCCAGCGACAATCTGGATCCGGCGGATATTCTGCTGTTCAATCTGCAGTTTGAAGAGCGCGGCGGCGCAGAACTGTACGACCCCTCCGAAGACTGGAGCGAGCACGTGGATTACGACCTGAACCCGGACTTCTTCGCCGAAGTGGTGATCGGTCTGGCGGACAGCGACGGCGAGCCGATCAACGACGTGTTCGCCCGCGTGCTGATCTGCCGCGAGAAAGACCACAAGCTGTGCCACATTCTGTGGAAAGAGTGATTCACCGCTAACGTTTCGGATAAAAAAAGCCCCGCTGAATAAGCGGGGCTTTTTGTTGCCGGCTAGCGGCGCATTACAGCGGATCGACCTTCAGGCACGAAACCGCATGGCGGAAACTGCCCTCCAGCAGCGGGCGCGTCTTGGCGCACTCCGGCCCGGCGATCGGGCAGCGGGTGCGGAACACGCAGCCGGACGGCGGGTTGATCGGCGAAGGCAGCTCCCCTTCCAACAGCTGGATCTGCTTTTCCTTCTCCTTGTCCGGATCCGGGATCGGCACCGCCGACATCAGCGCCTTGGTGTAAGGGTGCTGCGGATTGTGGTACACCTCGTCATAGGTGCCCAGCTCCACCGCATGGCCCAGATACATCACCAGCACGCGATCGGAAATGTGCTTCACCACCGCCAAATCGTGGGCGATAAAGATCAATGACAGCCCCATTTCGCGCTGCAGCTGCTGCAGCAGGTTCACCACCTGCGCCTGAATCGACACGTCCAACGCGGAGACCGGCTCGTCGCAGATCACCAGCTTCGGTTCGAGGATCAGCGCACGCGCGATGCCGATACGCTGGCACTGGCCGCCGGAGAACTCGTGCGGATAACGGTTGATCAGATTAGGCAGCAGGCCGACCTTCAGCATCATCGCCTTGACCTTGTCCTTCACTTCCTGACGCGGCATTTTCGGGTAGTAGGTGCGCAGCGGCTCGGCGATGATTTCGCCGATGGTCATGCGCGGGTTGAGCGAAGCCAGCGGATCCTGGAAGATCATCTGGATATCGCTGCGGGTTTTGCGCCAGTCGGCGTCGCTCATGCCCAGCAGATCTTTACCCAGCCAGGCGACGCGCCCGCTGGTGGCCTTCACCAGGCCGATGATGGCGCGCGCGAAGGTGGATTTGCCGCAGCCGGATTCGCCGACCACGCCCAGGGTTTCCCCCTCGAACAGCCGCAGCGTAACGCCGTCGACCGCCTTCAGGGTTTTCGGCGGCTGCCAGAACCACTGCTTGTCGTCATGAATGTCGAAGTGCACTTTCAGATCGGCCACTTCGAGCAGCACTTTCTTGTCAGTTACCGCTGTCATACCAACGCCTCCACCGGTTTAAAGCAGGCGCGCAGGCGCCCTTCCCCAAATTGCTCCAACGGCGGAGCGCTCGCGCACTGTTCCATGGCGTACGGGCAGCGCGGCTGGAACGGGCAGCCTTTCGGCAACCGCAGCAGGTTCGGCGGGTTGCCGGGAATGGTCAGCAACGCCTCGCCTTCGGCGTCGAGACGCGGCACCGCGTTCAACAGACCGATGGAGTACGGGTGGCTCGGCTGGTAGAACACCTCGCGCGCACTGCCGTATTCCATGGTACGCCCGGCGTACATCACCAGCACCTTGTTGCAGATGCCGGCCACCACGCCCAGATCGTGGGTGATCATGATGATGGCGGTGTTGAACTCGCGCTTCAGCTCGTTGAGCAACGTCATGATCTGCGCCTGGACGGTCACGTCCAGCGCGGTGGTCGGTTCATCGGCGATCAGCAGCTTCGGCCGGCACAGCAGCGCCATGGCGATCATCACGCGCTGGCGCATGCCGCCGGAAAACTCGTGCGGGTACATGCGCATGCGCTTGCGCGCTTCCGGCATTTTCACCGCGTCGAGCATGCGCACCGACTCTTCGAAGGCTTCGCTTTTACTCATTTTCTTATGCAGCATCAGCACTTCCATCAGCTGTTCGCCAACGCGCATATAAGGGTTCAGCGAGGTCATCGGGTCCTGGAAGATCATCGAGATTTCCTCGGCCCGCAGTTTGTTGAGCTGATTTTCCGGCAGGTTGAGGATTTCACGGCCGTTGAATTTGGCCGAGCCGCCGATGCGGCCATTGCTGGCCAGCAGTCCCATCAGGGCGAACGCGGTCTGCGATTTGCCGGAGCCGGATTCACCGACGATGCCCAGCGTTTCACCGGCGCGCAGATCGAAGTTCAGATCGTTCACCGCCGTCACGTCGCCGTCCGGGGTGGAAAACGTGACACGCAGGTCTTTCACGTCCAGCAGCGGCGACGCTTTGACGCCGGTGGCGGTTTGCAGTTGAGGATGTTCAATGGTGCTCATGGTTGCACTCCTTAACGATCTTTCGGGTCGAGGGCGTCACGCAGGCCATCGCCGATAAAGTTGAAACAGAACAGAGTGACGACCAGGAAACCCGCCGGGAACAGCAGCAACCACGGTGAAACTTCCATTGAGTTGGCGCCGTCGCTGAGCAATGCGCCCCAGCTGCTCAACGGTTCCTGCGTGCCCAACCCCAGGAAGCTGAGGAAGGATTCGAACAGGATCATGCTCGGCACCAGCAGCGAGGCATACACCACCACCACGCCGAGCACGTTAGGCACGATATGCCGCAGCACGATGTTGCGCGTGGAGACGCCGCACACCAGCGCCGCTTCGATGAACTCCTTGCGCTTCAGGCCAAGGGTTTGCCCGCGCACGATACGCGCCATATCCAGCCACGACACCATGCCGATCGCCACGAAGATCAGCAGGATATTCTGACCAAAGAAGGTCACCAGCAGGATAACGAAGAACATGAACGGGAAGGAGTTGAGGATCTCCAGCAGGCGCATCATCACCGAGTCGACCTTACCGCCCAGATAGCCGGACATCGCGCCGTACAGGGTGCCCACCACTACCGCCACCAGCGCGGCGGCCACGCCGACCATCAGCGAGATGCGCCCGCCGATCGCCACGCGCACCAGCAGATCACGCCCGGAGGAGTCGGTGCCGAAGTAGTGCCCCGATTCCATGCTCGGCGCGGCGGACATCATCGCCCAATCCGTATCGTCGTAGGCAAATTGCGACAGCATCGGCGCCAGCACCACAAACAGCGTGATCAGCGCCAGAATGAACAGGCTGCCGACCGCCGCGCGGTTGTGCATAAAGCGCCGACGCGCGTCTTGCCACAGGCTGCGCCCTTCCACTTCCAGCTTCTCGCTGAAGTGCTCCAGAGCTTCGCTGTTCTTTTTAGTCAACATCATTCGCGTGCTCCAGATTAATAACGGATTTTCGGATCGATGACCGCATACAGCACATCGACGATCGCGTTGAACAGAATGGTCAGAGCGCCCACCAGAATGGTCAGGCTCAACACCAGGGAGTAGTCGCGGTTCAGCGCGCCGTTAACGAACAGCTGGCCGATCCCCGGCAGACCGTAGATGGTTTCGATCACCATCGAACCGGTGATGATCCCGACGAACGCCGGGCCCATGTAGGACAGTACCGGCAGCAGCGCCGGCTTCAGCGCGTGGCGGAAAATGATGCGGCGCATCGGCAAACCTTTGGCGCGCGCGGTGCGAATGAAGTTGGAGTGCAGCACTTCAATCATCGAGCCGCGCGTGATACGGGCGATGCTGGCGATATAGGCCAGCGACAGCGCCACCATCGGCAAGATGATGAACTTAGGCGCGCCGCCGTTCCAGCCGCCGCCCGGCAGCCATTTCAACGTAATCGCGAAGATCAGCACCAAGAGCGGCGCCACCACGAAACTGGGTATCACCACCCCGGTCATGGCGAACCCCATCACCGTATAGTCCCATTTGGTGTTTTGATTCAACGCCGCGATCACGCCGGCGCTAACGCCCAGCACCACCGCCAACAGAAACGCGGCCAGGCCGAGCTTGGCGGACACCGGGAAAGAACTGGCCACCAAATCGTTGACCGAATAGTCCTTGTATTTAAAGGACGGGCCGAAGTCTCCCTGCGCAAGCTGCGCCAGATAATGACCGTACTGTTTCCAGATCGGGTCGTTCAAATGGTATTTGGCTTCGATATTCGCCATGACTTCCGGCGGCAATGCGCGTTCCCCGGTAAATGGACTGCCGGGCGCGAGGCGCATCATGAAGAATGAGATGGTAATAAGGATAAATAGTGTCGGGATCGCTTCCAACAAGCGACGAAGTATAAATTTCAGCATTGCCCTAACCCTGTGCGACAGCCTGATGACGGCTTATTATTCTCAACATGGGCCGGCGGCCTGCGCCGCCGGCTCTTACCGTATCAATGCTTGATGATGTACAGGTTTTTGTCGTACACGTTATCAAGCGGGTCTTTGCCGGTGTAGCCACCGACGTAAGGTTTCACCAAACGGGCGTTCACGTAGTAATACAGCGGAACGATGGCGGAATCTTTATCCAGCTGCACTTCCGCTTTCTGATACAGCTCGGCGCGTTCGTCTTTGGTCTTCGCGGTCAACACGTTGGCCATCAGTTTGTCGAACTCGGCGCTCTTATAGTGCGGGGTGTTACTGCTGCTGTCGGACAGCATCATGTTCAGGAACGAGCTCGGCTCGTTGTAGTCGGCGCACCAGCCGGCGCGCGATACGTCATAGGTGCCCTGATGGCGGGTATCCAGGAAGGTTTTCCACTCCTGGTTCACCAGCTTCACGTCCACGCCCAGGTTTTTCTTCCAGATGGAGGCGGCGGCGATCGCCAGCTTCTTGTGCAAGTCGGAGGTGTTGTACAGCAGGGAGAAGGTCAGCGGTTTACCCGGGCCGTAGCCGGCGTCCGCCAGCAGTTTCTTCGCCACTTCGTTGCGTTTTTCCTGCGTCCAGCCGAACCACTCCGGCGGAGTCAGCTTGGCGCCGTCGGTGTATGGCGGCGTAAAGCTGTAGGCCGGCAGATCGCCCTGGTTTTTCACCTTGTTGACGATGATGTCGCGGTCCATGCCCAGCTTCAGCGCTTCACGCACGCGCGCATCGGTGAACGGCGCCTTCTGGTTGTTGATTTCGTAATAGTAGGTGCACAGATAAGGATCGACGTGCACCTCTTTCGGGATCTCTTTCTTCAACTTCTGGAACAGTTCGATCGGCATGTTGTTGTAGGTCATGTCGATTTCACCGGTGCGGTAGCGGTTAACGTCGGTCACTTCCGACGAAATAGGCAGGAACGTCACTTTATTGATGATGGTTTTGGCGTTATCCCAGTATTCCGGGTTACGTTCCAGTACGATGCGTTCGTTGACAACCCAGTCTTTCAGTTTGTAGGCGCCGTTGCTGACGTAGTTGGCCGGCAGCGTCCACTTCTCGCCAAACTTCTCTACCGCGTCCTTATAGACCGGTTTCATGGCGTAGTGTGGGGTCATTTCAACCAGATAAGGCACCGGCTCGCTCAGGGTCACCTGGAAGGTGTGGTCGTCGATGGCCTTCACGCCCAGCGTCGACTTGTCTTTTTTACCGGCGATGATGTCATCGACATTTTCTACGTGGGCGTACTGCAGGTAGCTGGCGTAAGGCGACGCGGTTTTCGGATCCACCACGCGCTGCCAGCTGTAGACGAAATCTTGCGCCGTCACCGGCTTGCCGTTGGACCATTTGGCGTCTTTACGCAGGTGGAAGGTCCAGACTTTGAAATCCTTGTTATCCCAGCTTTCCGCGACGCCCGGCACGATGGAACCGTCCGGGCTGTTGTTCGCCAGGCCTTCCATCAGATCGCGGGTCACGTTGTTTTCCGGCACGCCCTCGATTTTATGCGGGTCAAGCGACTGCACTTCGGAACCGTTGTTTTTGACGATTTCTTGCTTGTCGGCCAGTTGCACGCCTGCAGGAACGTCGGCCGCGAAGGCGGAGGTGGTTGCTGTGATGCCGAGCGCGGCGATGACGCCGGCGGCAATGAGGGTTTTCTTCGTGATGTTGGTCATACTTATCGACTCCAGTTTTTTATTATCACAGGCTCTTCGTGGAACCTGCGTTGCCCGTAAGCGGACTCTGTTTTCCCGCCGCTGCGGAACGAATGCGGCGGCGGGCCTTCCCCATATTCCCCTGCGGTTCAGCGTGAGGAATACCCCTTTTACTGCTTGATGATGTACAGATTTTTAACGTCGGTATAGTCCAGCGGATCTTTGCCGGTGAACCCGCCTACCGTCGGTTTGATCAAACGCGCACTGACGCGGTAATACACCGGAATCAATGCGGAGTCTTTGTCCAACTGCGTTTCCGCCTGTTGGTAGAGCGCGGCGCGCGCGGCTTCATCCGGCGCCTTCAGCGTGGCGGCCATGATGGCGTCGAACGCCGGGCTCTTGTAAAACACGGTGTTGATGCTGCTGTTGGACAGCACCAGGTTCAGGAAGGCGCTCGGCTCGTTGTAATCCCCGCACCAGGTGGCGCGCGCCACGTCGTACTGCCCCTGATGGCGGCTTTCCAGCGAAGTCTTCCACTCCTGGTTGCGCAGCGTGACGTCGGCGCCGAGGTTCTTCTTCCACATCGATGCGGCGGCGATCGCCTGCTGTTTGTTTTGATCGGAGGTGTTGTACAGCAGCGAGAACTTCAGCGGCTTGGCGGCGCTGTAACCCGCTTCCGCCAGCAGTTTTTTGGCTTCGGCGTTGCGCTGCTCCTGGCTCCAGCCGGCCCACGCGGGCTGCGTGAAGTTGGCGCCTTCGGTGAAGGTCGGCGTGAAGCTGTAGGCCGGGATCTGCCCCTGGCCCATGATTTTGTTGGCGATAATGTCGCGATCCAGCGTCATCTTCACCGCCGCACGCACCCGCGGATCGGTGAACGGCGCCCGCTGGTTATTGAGTTCGTAATAGAAAGTGCACAGATAAGGGTTAACGTGCAGTTGCTCGGGCACTTCGCGCTTCATTTTGACGTACAGGTACGGCGGAATGGCGCTGTTGGTGATATCGATCTCGCCGCTGCGGAAGCGATTGACGTCGCTGACTTCAGAAGCGATCGGCAGGAAGGTCGCCTGGTTGATCACCGTCTGCTTGTTATTCCAGTAGCTCGGGCTGCGCTCCAGCACAATGCGCTCGTTCACCACCCACTCTTTCAGGCGGTAAGCGCCGTTGCCGACATAGTTGGCGGGCAGCGTCCATTTGTCGCCGAATTTCTCCACCACCGCGCGTTTGACCGGTTTGAGCGACGTGTGGCTCAGCATGCTGATGAAATACGGCACCGGTTCGCTCAGGGTCACCTGCAGCGTTTGATCGTCCAACGCCTTGACGCCGAGAGTCTGCGGGCTCTTTTTGCCGGTCAGGATGTCGTCGATATTCTCGACTTTGGTGTACTGCAGGTAACTGGCGTAGGGAGAAGCGATCTTCGGATCGGCCAGGCGCTGCCAACTGTAGACGAAGTCTTGCGCGGTGACCGGGCTGCCGTCGCTCCATACCGCGCCGGGGCGCAGGTGGAAGGTCCATTGCCGATAATCCTGGTTTTCCCAGCTCGCCGCCGCCGCCGGTACCACATGCCCGTTGGCGTCGGTACTCACCAGCCCTTCCAGCAGGTTAAGAATGATATTGCTTTCGGGTACGCCCTCGACCTTATGCGGATCCAATGAAGCCACTTCGCTGCCGTTGTTGATGACAATATTCTGCTGCTGCGCCAATTGGACGCCGGCCGGAACCTCCGCCGCCAAACTGCTATTTACGGCAATGACGCTCAACGCGCCGCTAATCAACAAGGTCAAAGAAGTGCGCTTCAGGGTTTGCTGCATAATCGAGGCTCCTTTTCACCGACAAGCATCGCTTATCGAAGTTTGTGAAGTGTTTATAAGAATTCTAAATAAACGGATACCAGCAAAAATCATTCCCGTTTTTATGGCGCATTTCAGTTAATTGACCACGGGAAAGTTGCTCGGAAATTAGCAGAAGCCAAATTCCATAGCCAATAAATTTTACAAAAATGTTAAGCAATTCTCTTTTATCGCACCAATCCCGATCCAGCCCTTGTGATGAAGGGCAAAGGAAAACATGAAAACAACTTTGATTTTAAAGGATAAAATTCAAAATTAGTTTCATTTGAAACTGTCGACGCAATCCCATTGCCGCACAAAGAAACATTCAGTTAACAAACCAGCCATTCAAAGAACAAACACCTGCCTACAGGCGGTTAATCACTAATAACACCTGGATGAAAGTGAGACAAGCCCCACAGAATGATGTGATTAATTTAACAACAGCTTTACCGTTTAACGAGGAGAAAACGCGCGGAAATGGGGAAAGAAAAGTGTCTGAAATAACGCTTAGCGTTTTTTTTAAGCAGCAACATGAGATTTATGCAACATAAGAGTGCAATGGCATAAATTTTATTCATCTTGTGCACTATAATAATGCGAACCAATAAATAATTTAACTTTTAAAATTAATTTTAGCCGCGCTCAAGGACAGAGACGCGGCCAAACGAGAGCGATTACAACAGGCCGGGGAATATCGCCTTAATGCCGGTAACGATAAATTCGATCCCGAGCGCCATCAGCAACAGGCCCATGATACGGGTGATCACGTTGATGCCGGTCTGCCCAAGCAAACGCACCAACAGCGGCGCGGCGCGGAACAATAACCAGCAGCAAAAAGCGAATAAGGCGATCGCCACCGTAAAGCCGAGCAGGCTTTGCCAATTGTGATAACGGGAACTCCACACGATGGTGGAACTGATCGCCCCCGGCCCCGCCATCAACGGCAGCGCTAACGGCACCACGCCGATGCTTTCGCGGATCGCGCTCTCCGATTTCTCCTGTTTGTTCTGCTTATCTTCACCCAGCTTGCCGCTGATCATCGACATGGCGATGGTCACCACCAAAATACCGCCGGCGATGCGGAACGAATCGATGGAGATGCCGAACATCCGCAATATCCCTTCACCCAGGAACAGCGATGTCCATAGAATGATGGCAACCGACAGGTTGGCGGTCAGGTTGGTTTTATTGCGCCCCGCCTCCGCCTGGTAACTGGTCATGCTGATAAACACCGGCAAGATGCCCACCGGGTTGACCAGCGCAAACAGACCGACAAAGAACTTGATAAAGCCGGAAAGATCCAACAGAGATTGGCCCACAGATGGCTCCGCGTTAATTGCTGTAAAGGTGTGCTGACTATGCGCGCTAATGTAATGGAATTGCCGCGGGTAATCCATCCGGCCAGAGCAGCATTTTTGACTACCAGCAAGTTAGGCAACAAAACAAATGCCCTTTGTTAAAGTGATGTATGGCCTTTTGATTTTTTATGTTGAAAAAAGAGTCACCGATCACAGTTATTGAGAATCACTCTCAAAAACACCAAGCTGAAAGGTGTCAGCTTGCACTTTTCATGATTTAGATCACAAATCAACTACCCAACAGTGGGTAAGCTCTTAGTCGTAGTCAGGGAGTAGAACAAAGTAGGCCGCGGCATCGCCGGTTCCGTTCTCCTCACTGCCTGCCCCTCAGGTTGGCGTAGGGTAAAGCTCTTTAAGCAAATCAGCAGCATGCGAAGAAACAACGCGGGAAGACCCCGGTATTCTCATCACCGCTTATCCCCGTTACGACTATACTAGTGGCTCGCACGGCTTATTTACTGAAAGAGTTTAACATTATCAGGAGAGCATTATGGCTGTAACGAATGTCGCTGAACTGAACGAGCTTGTCGCACGTGTCAAAAAAGCCCAGCGCGAATATGCCAACTTCACTCAAGAGCAAGTGGATAAAATCTTCCGCGCTGCCGCCCTCGCCGCTGCTGATGCCCGTATCCCGTTGGCCAAAATGGCCGTGGAAGAATCCGGAATGGGTATCGTCGAAGACAAAGTGATCAAAAACCACTTCGCTTCCGAGTACATCTACAACGCCTATAAAGATGAAAAAACCTGTGGCATCCTGTCTGAAGATGACACTTTCGGTACCATCACCATCGCCGAACCTATCGGCCTGATTTGCGGTATCGTTCCTACCACCAACCCAACTTCTACCGCGATCTTCAAAGCGCTGATCAGCCTGAAAACCCGCAACGGCATCATCTTCTCGCCGCACCCGCGTGCGAAAAATGCCACCAACAAAGCCGCCGACATCGTGCTGCAAGCCGCTATCGCCGCCGGCGCGCCAAAAGACATCATCGGTTGGATCGACCAACCGACCGTCGAGCTGTCCAACCAGCTGATGCACCACCCTGACATCAACCTGATCCTGGCCACCGGTGGCCCGGGCATGGTGAAAGCCGCTTACAGCTCCGGCAAACCGGCAATCGGCGTAGGCGCCGGTAACACGCCGGTCGTGGTGGACGAGACCGCAGACATCAAACGCGTGGTCGCCTCTATCCTGATGTCCAAAACCTTCGACAGCGGCGTTATCTGCGCTTCCGAACAGTCGGTCATCGTCGTTGACGCTATCTATGATGCGGTACGCGAGCGCTTCGCTTCCCACGGCGGCTATCTGCTGCAGGGCAAAGAACTGAAGGCGGTGCAGGACATCATCCTGAAAAACGGCGGCCTGAACGCGGCCATCGTCGGGCAATCCGCGCCGAAAATCGCCGAGATGGCGGGCATTAAAGTGCCGGCCAACACCAAAGTGTTGATCGGCGAAGTGAAGCTGGTCGACGAGTCCGAACCTTTCGCCCATGAAAAACTGTCGCCGACGCTGGCGATGTACCGCGCCAAAGACTTCGAAGACGCCGTCGCCAAAGCCGAAAAATTGGTCGCCATGGGCGGTATCGGGCACACCTCTTGCCTGTATACCGACCAGGATAACCAAACGGCTCGCATCGCCTACTTCGGCGATAAAATGAAAACGGCTCGCATCCTGATCAACACCCCGGCTTCTCAGGGCGGTATCGGCGACCTGTATAACTTCAAACTCGCGCCTTCGCTGACGCTGGGTTGCGGTTCCTGGGGTGGTAACTCCATCTCTGAAAACGTCGGACCTAAGCACCTGATCAACAAGAAAACTGTAGCGAAGCGAGCAGAAAACATGTTGTGGCATAAACTTCCGAAATCGATCTACTTCCGCCGTGGCTCGCTGCCAATCGCGCTGGAAGAAGTGGCGACCGACGGGGCGAAACGCGCCTTCATCGTGACCGACCGTTTCCTGTTCAACAACGGCTATGCTGACCAGATCACCAAGGTTCTGAAGTCTCACGGCATCGAAACCGAAGTGTTCTTCGAAGTGGAAGCCGATCCGACGCTGAGCATCGTGCGTAAAGGCGCCGAGCAGATGAACTCCTTCAAACCGGACGTCATCATCGCGCTGGGCGGCGGTTCGCCGATGGACGCCGCGAAAATCATGTGGGTGCTGTACGAACATCCTGAAACCCACTTCGAGGATCTGGCGCTGCGCTTCATGGACATCCGCAAGCGTATCTACAAGTTCCCGAAAATGGGCGTGAAAGCGAAGATGATCGCCATCACCACGACGTCAGGCACCGGTTCGGAAGTCACGCCATTCGCCGTCGTGACCGACGACGCCACCGGGCAGAAATACCCGCTGGCCGACTATGCGCTGACCCCGGACATGGCGATTGTCGACGCCAACCTGGTGATGAACATGCCGAAATCCCTGTGCGCCTTCGGCGGCCTGGATGCGGTGACCCACGCGCTGGAAGCCTACGTGTCGGTGCTGGCGAACGAATACTCTGACGGCCAGGCGCTGCAAGCGTTGAAACTGTTGAAAGAGTATCTGCCGGCCAGCTATAAAGAAGGCGCGAAGAACCCGGTTGCCCGTGAACGCGTGCACAACGCCGCCACCATCGCCGGTATCGCTTTCGCCAACGCCTTCCTCGGGGTTTGTCACTCCATGGCGCACAAACTGGGTTCGGAGTTCCACATTCCGCACGGCCTGGCTAACGCGATGCTGATTTCCAACGTCATTCGTTACAACGCGAACGACAACCCGACCAAGCAGACGGCCTTCAGCCAGTACGACCGCCCTCAGGCGCGCCGCCGCTACGCTGAAATCGCCGACCACCTCGGCCTGAGCGCACCGGGCGACCGCACCGCGCAGAAGATTGAGAAGTTGCTGGCCTGGCTGGACGAGCTGAAAACCGAGTTGGGCATCCCAGCTTCCATCCGTGAGGCGGGTGTGCAGGAAGCCGACTTCCTGGCGAAAGTCGACAAGCTGTCGGAAGACGCTTTCGACGACCAATGCACCGGCGCCAACCCACGCTATCCGCTGATTGCCGAACTCAAGCAAATCATGCTGGATACCTTCTATGGCCGCGAGTTCAGCGAAACGGTGGAAGAGGAAGCGGCTGCACCGGTCGCAGCCAAAACCGCAGTAAAGAAGTCCAAGAAATAACGGTTCCGTGAACCGATGAAAAAACCCGCCGAATGGCGGGTTTTTTATTGCGTCTGGCGCGCGGTTTTTCTTATCCCGCCGCCAAAACGCCTCAGTGGGCGCTGGCGGCATTTTCGCCCCTACTCCAGGGAGTGGATCGCCTCTTTATAATGCTTGCGACAGACGGAGACATAGCTCTCGTTACCGCCAATCACCACCTGCTCGCCGGCGTGCATCGCCTTGCCATGCTCATCCAACCGCAACACCATGTTGGCTTTACGCCCGCAGTGACAGATGGTTTTCAATTCCACCAGCTTATCGGCCCAGGCCAGCAAATATTGGCTGCCGGTAAACAACTCGCCGAGAAAATCGGTACGCAAGCCGTAACACAATACGGGAATGTCCAGTTGGTCCACCACATCGCATAATTGCTCAACCTGCGCTTTGGTCAGGAATTGGCTTTCATCCAGCAGCACACAATGCACCGGCTGCTGTTGATGCTCTTGCTGGATCATGGCGTACAGCATCGAGTCGTTGTTATAGAGCTGCGCCTGCGAGGATAAACCAATGCGCGAACTGACTTTGCCTACGCCAAAGCGGTGATCGATCTCCGCAGTGAACACCAGCGTGCGCATACCGCGCTCTTGATAGTTATATGAAGACTGTAGCAGCGCGGTGGACTTGCCGGCATTCATCGCAGAGTAATAAAAATAAAGTTGAGCCATGGCCCCGCAACTCCGATGGTATAAGAAATATTCAAAATGTTGATTAGGACGGTAAGTGTACCATAACCTGCCCCCCGCCTCAGCCCAAAGCGAACGAATATTGCGTTCGCCGTAATAATGCGCTTTCAAGCGAAACATATCGTTCTGTCGGCCTGTTCTTTTTACAGCTATTTACAGGATAATGTATGCCTGTCATCACTATTAATTCTTGCTAATGGTTAAGCCCGGTGATTTGCCCATTAATGCCGACTTGCCCATTCCCTCTCGCTGGCGCTGCAGCCGCGGCGGAGCCCCCGTCTATTATACGCGAGCCCAATACCGGGCATTTAATCACCTGCACCGACGCGCCAAGGTTTACTGACGCAATCTTTACCTATATACCCCTATTGTTTACAATGTCTGGCCTGCCGTGGCGTGATTAAGCCCACAGAACTCATTGTAATATTGATATAAATTACTACGATAACTTATCGATGAAAGCCTTGTGATACGCGCCTTTTAAAGCCTGTCTGCTGAAATTTTGACTTAAGCGCGCCAAGGGTAATAGTTAACAGCCCTTCCTATTATTAGTCGGACTGATCCGATTAACGGTTTTTTTAAAGGTAAATTTGAGTATTCAAGCCAATTTGGCTATTGCAGAAAAGAAAAGAGCACTCTATTATTATCAAGACGCCCCCCACCAATATAATTTGAGACTAGGACAATGAGCGAAGCATTAAAGATTTTGAACAACATCCGCACTCTGCGCGCCCAGGCAAGAGAATGCACACTGGAAACGCTGGAAGAAATGCTCGAGAAACTGGAAGTTGTTGTGAACGAACGTCGCGAAGAAGACAGCCAGGCTCAAGCAGAAATCGAAGAACGCACTCGTAAACTGCAGCAATACCGCGAAATGCTGATTGCTGACGGTATCGATCCAAATGAACTGCTGCAAACCATGGCTGCCAACAAGGCTGCCGGCAAAGCAAAACGTGCAGCACGTCCAGCTAAATACCAATATAAAGACGAAAACGGCGAACTGAAAACCTGGACCGGCCAAGGCCGTACTCCTGCGGTGATTAAGAAAGCAATCGAAGAGCAAGGTAAATCTCTGGATGATTTCCTGCTGTAATAGCGATTCAGTCCGTATCTGAAAGGCTCCCTGCGGGGGGCCTTTTCATTTTTAGAGCGTATAACCCTGATCCCGTCATTCCTCTCTCCTTTTAGTAAATATCCTAATTCGCTTTTGCGCCGTACATGAGATCGCAGCGAAAAAAAAGGGACCCAAAGGCCCCTTCTGTCGCATTTATCCGCGTTCAATTATTGAACCTGATAGAATGCCTTATACCAGTCAACAAAGCGCTTCACGCCCTCTTCAACGCTGGTTTCCGGTTTAAAGCCAATGTCACGATAAAGCTCTTCCGTATCCGCGCTGGTATCCATCACATCGCCCGGTTGCATCGGCAGCATATTCTTACGGGCCGTCACCCCCAATGCCTTCTCCAACGCACTGATATATTCCATCAGTTTAACGGGGGTGTTATTGCCGATATTATAAACGTGATACGGCGCTGAACTGGTTGCCGGCGATCCCTGTTCAACGGTCCATGACGGATCCGCCTGCGGAATAACCGCCTGCAACCGCACTATCGCCTCGGCGATATCATCGATGTAAGTAAAATCTCGGTGCATTTCACCGTGGTTATATACGTCGATGCTCTCCCCGGCCAATATGGCTTTGGTAAACTTGAACAGCGCCATATCCGGGCGCCCCCAGGGACCATATACCGTAAAGAACCGCAGCCCGGTCGTCGGGAGACCGTATAAATGGGAATAGCTGTGTGACATCAGCTCGTTGGCTTTTTTAGTCGCCGCATACAGTGACACCGGATGATCGACAGAATCTTCGGTGGCAAACGGCAGCTTGCGATTCAGGCCATATACCGAGCTGGAAGAGGCGTAAAGTAAATGCTCAACCTTATTATGACGGCAGCCTTCCAAAACGTTTAAATGACCGATCAGGTTAGCATCGGCATAAGCCAACGGATTGACCAGCGAATAACGTACGCCGGCTTGAGCCCCCAAATGAATGACTCGCTGGAACTGATGCTCGGCAAACAATGCCGCCATGCCTTCACGATCGGCCAAATCCAGCTTGATAAAGCGGAATCCCGGCTTATCCGCCAGTCGATCCAGACGGGCCATTTTCAGGCCCACGTCATAATAATCATTCAGGTTATCAATGCCGACAACCTGATGACCGGCGGTCAACAAACGCTCTGCAACGTGATAGCCAATAAACCCTGCGGCGCCTGTAACCAGGAATTTCATGCTCACTCCTTAAATAACCGGTTTAATCGAGGCGCCGCGGCCAATTGCGTAATAGGTAAAGCCGCGATTTTCCAAACGCTCCGGATCGTACAGGTTACGGCCATCGAAGATCACCGGCTGCTTCAACGCGCCCTTGATCACATCGAAGTCCGGCGCGCGGAAGTTCTGCCATTCGGTGCAGATCACCAACGCATCGGCGCCGTGCAATGCAGCCTCTTTGGTGCCCACCAGCTTCAAATCGTCACGCTGTCCATAGATGCGCTGAACTTCGTTCATCGCCTCCGGATCGTAGGCTTGAACGGTGGCGCCGGCGGCCCACAGCTGTTCCATCAGCACGCGGCTGGAAGCTTCACGCATGTCATCGGTATTCGGCTTGAACGCCAGTCCCCACAGCGCGAAGGTTTTGCCCTTCAGATCGCCGCCGAAGTAGTCGTTGATAAAGCTGTTCAGCTTGTCTTTCTGCTGATAGTTGACCTGCTCTACCGCCTGCAACAGCTTCGGTTGGTAACCGATCTGCTCCGCCGTACGGATCAGCGCCTGGACATCTTTCGGGAAGCAAGAGCCGCCGTAGCCGCAACCCGGGTAGATGAAGTGATAGCCGATGCGTGAGTCGGAACCGATGCCCTGACGCACTTTCTCAATGTCCGCGCCCAGCATTTCCGCCAGGTTGGACATTTCGTTCATAAAGCTGATCTTGGTCGCCAGCATGCAGTTAGCGGCATATTTGGTCAGCTCCGCGCTGCGGATATCCATCATGATCATACGATCGTGATTGCGGTTAAACGGTTCGTACAGCTCGCGAATAGGCTCGATCACATCTTTATTGTCGGTACCGATCACGATGCGCTCAGGACGCATGCAGTCTGCCACCGCCGCGCCTTCCTTCAGGAATTCCGGATTGGATACCACGTCAAACGGCACGTTGCTGCCGCGTTTCGCCAGCGTTTCAGCCATCACCTGACGCACCTTGTCCGCCGTACCGACCGGTACGGTGGATTTGTCGATCACCACTTTGCGATCGGTCATGTGCTCGGCGATAGTGCGCGCCACCGCGGTGACATACTTCAGGTCGGCGGAACCGTCTTCATCCGGCGGCGTGCCGACGGCAATGAACTGGATAGTCCCGTGCGCCACGCCCGCTTTGGCATCGGTGGTGAAATGCAGACGGCCGGCCTCATAGTTTTGCTGCACCAGCGGCGTCAGACCCGGTTCGAAAATCGGGATATTCCCTTTTTTCAGGTTTTCGACTTTTCGCTCATCGACGTCAATACACATAACGTCATGGCCTACTTCAGCCAGTACGGCGGCCTGCACCAGCCCCACATAACCAATACCAAAAACTGTTACTTTCATGTGAAAATCCTAGTTTTTCAAATTAAGACGAAAGATCACTCAATCACTTCTTATCAGCGGCAACAACCTGTTGCAGCCACTGAGAAAATTCTTTGCCCAGGCTGGCATGGCGCATGCCGTATTCCACGAAGGCCTGCATGTAACCGAGTTTGTTACCGCAGTCATGGCTCACGCCTTTCAGGTGATACGCTTCCACCGTTTCCTGCTGCATCAGCATTTCGATACTGTCAGTCAGCTGAATTTCGTCGCCGGCGCCCGGAGGCGTTTTCGCCAACAGCGGCCAGATATCGGCGGAGAGGACATAACGACCGACAATCGCCAGGTTGGAAGGCGCTTTCTCCGGCGACGGCTTCTCGACCACGCTGACCATCGGCGCGCTTTCGCCCGGATGCAATTCGACGCCCTTACAGTCGGCTACGCCGTAGTTGCCAACATCTTTATGCGGCACAGGTTCAACCATGATCTGGCTGATGCCGGTGGTTTCGAAGCGCTGCAGCATGTCGTGCAAGTTGTCTTTTTTCGGATCGGCGCTGTATTCGTCAAGGATCACGTCCGGCAACACCACCGCGACCGGCTCATCGCCCACCATCGGGTAGGCGCACATAATCGCATGCCCCAAGCCTTTGGCATTCCCCTGGCGGACTTGCATCACGGTAACGCCCTTCGGGCAGATTGACTGCACTTCATCGAGCAGTTGACGCTTGACGCGTTTTTCCAGCATCGCTTCCAGTTCGAAACTGGTATCAAAATGGTTTTCGATCGAGTTCTTGGAGGAGTGGGTGACCAGCACAATCTCGTTAATCCCTGCCGCAATGCACTCATTGACGACGTATTGGATCAGCGGTTTATCAACCAGCGGCAACATTTCTTTCGGAATGGCTTTGGTGGCCGGCAACATCCGCGTACCCAAGCCTGCAACCGGGATCACGGCTTTTCTGACTTTGCGATTTACAGCAGGCATTATTTCCTCTCTTAAAGCTGAAGCGCTCATTTTATGAGCTTGGGCTCGATATAAAAAAACCTTCGGAGTATACCAGCTTATGCGCGCCGAGCATTAACCAGAACACAAATAGAAAACATTTAGGACTATTACCCGTTCTGATAATCGGGAGAAAAAATAGACGGTTTAATTACCGATAAGTGAATAGCTTAAGATATCGCCGATCAACGTCCATTATTCGGCGCTGAGCATCAGCCGCAATCGGCCGCCGCTGCCCCATACCTGACATTGCCAGGCCGTACAGCGTTGACTGATCTGGTTCATGTAGGTGGCGCCCAGCGTGCCCAGCGGCACGCCGTTGCTCAGCTGAATTTGATTGTCGCCGGTATTGACGTTGGCATGCAGCCCGGCGGAAACCAGAATCAGGTTTTTATTTTCGGCGTGATAATATCCCAGCAACAGCGGGAATTGGCCGTCTAATTTCCCCTGCCGCAATAATTGATTAACCTGCTTTAACAATGCCGACATTTGCGGCAGGCGATGTTGTTGATTAGCCAGATGGTCTTGCAGCAACCCATTAAATAATGCGCGTAACAGCAGCGCCGCCAATACGCCATTATCACCGGCGCGCGTGACGTCCAGGCAATAGAACGCCAGGTCTTTTTCTGACAATGCCGCGATATCCAGCACCAGCCCGGGATTTTCGCCCGTGGTTAACTGGCGATAGTTGATCCGGCAATGCGCAATGGTTTGCTGCACCGGCGGCTGCAATTGCTTAAGCAGTTTGACGGCTTCGGAAGGATTCTTGCTCAGCGCGTCCCAATCCTGAAACAGCTCAACCTCTTCAATCGCCTGGGAGGTGAACATATTGGGGTATAAACACGCCAGCACCGCCTCACGCAGGCGATTGAGATCGGTCAGCGGTTTCAGCAGCACATCCTGTACGCCCAAACGCAGCACCTTGGCGATGTCCGCCATCTTGTCGGTAGCGGAGATCACCAGCACCGGGATCTGCAGCCCCTGCAGACGCAGGTGTTCAACGAATTCGATGCCACCCATTTCCGGCATCGCGAGATCGCACAGAATCAGATCCGGCTTGAAGTCATCGACGGCACTCAGCGCCTGTAAACCGTTGGTCGCCTCGCCGGTTTCCGCGCCCAGCGAGGTCAGATAACCGACCAGCACGGAACGAAAAACCTGTTCGTCCTCAACGATCAAGATACGCTTGTGAGTGAGTGGTAATGCCATCAGCCGAGCCTCGTCCCTTTCCATAGTGTAATAGTGGCTCAAAAAGGTCACTTATGCTCGTCTGAAACAGACCAACCGCGCATTGCCAACCAAGAACCGAGAATTATCTATTTTTTATCAACGGCAACAACCGATCCAGTTGTTTTTCAACCGCCAGCAACCCCGCTTCGATCGCTTCATCGGCGCGGTGGAAATCCAGCGTTGAGATCTGCGGGCAAAAAGGCTGGATCAAAACGTCCGGCGGATCGCTCGCCATCCGGTTGCGCTTCAGGCGATTTTCCAGCATTTGAATCGATGTGCTCATAATCTCCATCGCCGTCGGCGCCGTCGTCGGTTTGCGCTTGCGCATTCTGCCGACGCGCTCCCGCAGGCGCCCGCGCCAGGTCTCCGCAGGCGTATCGTCCGGGCGTTCGTCCTCGCCGCGTATCGAGAACAGATCCTGCTGCATCAAATGCGCGTCATGCTGCAGATCGACCGCAATGACAATATCGGCGCCCAGCGCCCGGCAGAGCGACACCGGTACCGGATTGACCACTGCGCCGTCCACCAGCCAATAGCCGTCGGCCCACACTGGCGCCAATAGACCTGGCATGCTGCAAGAAGCGCGCACCGCCTGATGAATATCGCCTTCGGTCAGCCACAGTTCGCGGCCGGTGCTGAGATTGGTCGTCACGGCGCCGAACTTCAGCGCACATTCGGCAATATCATTGACCTTCAACAGTTGCCCGACGGCAGTGAACACCCGATCGCCGCGCAACAAACCGCCGCGCTGCCAGGAAAAATCCATCAGACGAATGACGTCCCAATAGCTGAACGACCGCACCCACTGCTCCATCACCGGCAAACGGTGACTGGCGAATGCCGCCCCCACCAACGCACCGACAGAGCAGCCGGCAACGATATCGACCTCAATCCCCAGTTTCTTTAACGCATTGATCACGCCGATGTGCGCCCAGCCTTTAGCCGAGCCCGCCCCCAGCGCCAGTCCGATCTTGATTTGCCGCATAGCGCCATCCTCTCGGTAAAAGGTGTTCTCTGCTTTCAGGGTAGATTGTCACTGACGAATATTGTTAGGTAACATATGCGCTAAATTCATTTTCAGCCTCGTTTTCTCAGGAGTTATTTTGCCCGAATCATGCCCATGCGGCAGCGGACTGGCGTATAACGCGTGCTGCGCCCCTTTTATCAGCGGCAGTCAGCCGGCGCCGACGCCCGGCCAACTGATGCGTTCACGCTTCACCGCCTACGTGAATCATAACGTCGACTATCTGATCGCCACCTGGCACCCCGACTGCGGTGCCGAAGCATGGCGCAATGCGATCGTCGACAGTTTCAAAAACACCGAATGGCTGGGCTTGACGATCGTCGAGGAGCAAACCGGCCATGAGCCGGACGAAGGCTTCGTCGAATTCATCGCCCGCTTCACCGATGGCGAAAGCGGCGAGCCTCAGGCGATGCATGAGCGCTCACGCTTCCTTCGTCGCGATCAACGTTGGTATTATATCGACGGCAGCAAACCCCAGCCCGGCCGAAATGCGATATGTCCCTGCGGCTCAGGGAAAAAATATAAGAAGTGCTGCGGGCGCTAGCCGGCCGGCGCTTCACGTTAACCCCTGCGCAGACAGGCCGTTCAGTATCAGACAGGATCCTCAAACCCATGCCACACCAAAATGTACAACGAAAAGTGTTACGCACCATCTGCCCGGACGCCAAAGGGCTGATCGCCAAGATCACCAACATCTGTTACAAACACGAGCTCAATATCGTCCAGAATAATGAGTTCGTCGATCACCGCACCGGGCGTTTCTTCATGCGCACCGAGCTGGAAGGCATTTTCAACGACAACACGCTGCTGGCCGATCTGGACAGCGCGTTGCCGGAAGGTTCGCTGCGTGAGTTGCACAGCACCGGACGTCGGCGCATCGTGGTGCTGGTCACCAAAGAGGCACACTGCCTGGGCGATCTGTTGATGAAAAGCGCCTATGGCGGCCTCGACGTTGAGATCGCCGCCGTAATCGGCAACCACGACACGCTGCAAACGCTGGTGGAGCGTTTCGATATTCCTTTCCATCTGGTGAGCCACGAAGGATTGACGCGCGAACAGCACGACCGCGAAATGACGGCCAAGATCGATCAATATCAGCCGGATTACGTGGTGTTGGCCAAATATATGCGCGTGCTGACGCCGGCCTTCGTGCAACATTATCCGAATCAGGTGATCAACATTCACCATTCGTTCCTGCCGGCGTTTATCGGCGCGCGGCCTTATCACCAGGCCTACGAACGCGGCGTGAAAATCATCGGTGCCACGGCTCACTACGTTAACGACAATCTCGACGAAGGCCCGATCATCATGCAGGACGTGATCCACGTCGATCACACCTATTCCGCCGAGGATATGATGCGCGCCGGCCGCGACGTAGAGAAAAACGTGCTCAGCCGAGCCCTGTATCAGGTGTTGGCGCAGCGCGTCTTCGTCTACGGCAATCGCACCGTTATTCTGTAATCGCTCAATAAATCGGTGCATTTCGTTCAGGGATGCACCGCCAAGAATAAAAAAACGGCAAACGATTCATTTTCTGCATTTCAATGCTTTACACATCCGCTTCATTTGATATGATGCGCCCCGCTTACCGAGACAGCGCTCTCGCAAGCAAGGCCAGTTAAATAGCCATGTATATGGTGGGGTTCCCGAGCGGCCAAAGGGAGCAGACTGTAAATCTGCCGTCACTGACTTCGAAGGTTCGAATCCTTCCCCCACCACCATCTTCTCTTTGTTGATGAACTTGAAGCGAAAGCTGAAATATCATTAAACGCCGAGGGGGAGGATGAGAAGCTTCGACAAGGTTCGAGCCGAGCGCAGCGAGACAACGCGCTTTAGCGCGGTAATCCTTAGAAGCACACAATAGGAATTTAGCCCATTCCTTAAAAAATCAGCAAATCCATGAATACCATGGTGGGGTTCCCGAGCGGCCAAAGGGAGCAGACTGTAAATCTGCCGTCACAGACTTCGAAGGTTCGAATCCTTCCCCCACCACCATCTCTTCCAGAAAATTCCAAAACCGAATTAAAAGCACATCGCATCCATAATGCTCCGTATTGGGGAAGGATGAGAAGCTTCGACCAAGGTTCGAGTCTCACGCAGTGAGACAACGCGCTTTAGCGCGGCCCGCAGGGTGAGTCGCGCAGCGACGAATCATCCTTCCTCCACCACCATTTCTTACAGAAAATCCCAAAACCGAATTAAAAGCACATCGCATTCATAATGCTCCGTATTGGGGAAGGATGAGAAGCTTCGACCAAGGTTCGAGTCTCACGCAGTGAGACAACGCGCTTCAGCGCGGCCCGCAGGGTGAGTCGCGCAGCGACGAATCATCCTTCCCCCACCACCATCTCTTCCAGAAAATCCCAAAACCCACTTAAAGCACACCGCATCCAACACGTTGCATCCAATGTTCTCGTATCAATAAATCAAGTTATCTCCCCCTTATTAACCGCTTTCATCCAGACGTTTTATTTCTCTCCCCCGCCCGTAACTTGAACTCCTGCCGACAATTCGCTATACCACTGGCTTCTTTAGTGCAGTAAGGAACAGGTGGATGCGAAACAATATTTGCGTTTTTTGTGGCGCCAGCGAAGGCGTCAATCCCGCTTATGCCGAGCAGGCTCGCCAACTGGGGCAATTGCTGGCCGCACAGGGACGCCGTTTAATCTATGGCGGCGGCAAAAAAGGACTGATGGGGATTGTGGCGGACGCGGTGTTGGCGGCGGGCGGTGAAGCTGTCGGCATTATCCCCGAGCGCCTGGTTGAAGCGGAAACGGCGCATCGCGGCCTGACTGAATTGGAAGTGGTGCCAGACATGCATACGCGCAAAGCCCGTATGGCGGCGCTGGCGGACTGTTTTATCGCCCTGCCCGGCGGCATCGGCACGCTGGAAGAACTGTTTGAAATCTGGACCTGGGGGCAAATCGGGTATCACAACAAACCGGTCGGCCTGCTGAACGTCAACGGTTTCTACCGCCCACTGAGCCAGTTCCTCGAACACGTCGCCGATCAGGGCTTCATGCGCCACGACTATCTCGGTACGCTGCACATCAGCGAATCGGCGCAAACGCTGCTGCAACAGTTTGACGACTATCAACCCAAAAATTACGACCGCTGGGCGAAATAAAGCTGGCTGCGCAGTCAGCGGGCTCGCCGCTGTCTGCGTTACATTTCTTGCCAAACTCTGCTACTATCACAGCACATTTTTCTCGTGAAAACGGCACCGCTCATGAAGTTTGTCTCTTTTAATATCAATGGACTGCGCGCGCGTCCGCATCAGCTGGCGGCAATTATCGAACAGCACCAGCCCGACGTGATCGGTCTGCAGGAAACCAAAGTTCACGATGACATGTTCCCATTGGAAGAAGTCAGCCAGCACGGCTATCACGTGTTCTATCACGGGCAAAAAGGCCATTACGGCGTGGCGCTGCTGACCAAAGCGGAGCCCCTGGCCGTGCGCCGCGGTTTCCCAACCGATGAAGAAGACGCGCAGCGTCGCATCATCATGGCCGATCTGGCTACGCCGCAGGGCACGCTGACGGTGATCAACGGCTACTTCCCGCAAGGTGAAAGCCGCGACCACCCGATCAAATTCCCGGCTAAAACACGCTTTTATCAGGATCTGCAAAACTACCTGGAGCAGCAGCTATCGGCGGAATCCCCGGTGCTGATCATGGGCGACATGAATATCAGCCCCAGCGATTACGATATCGGCATCGGCGAAGACAACCGCAAACGCTGGCTGCGCACCGGTAAATGCTCCTTCCTGCCGGAAGAGCGTGAATGGATGGACCGCCTGCTGAACTGGGGCCTGGTCGATACCTACCGCCACGCCAACCCGGGGCGCAACGACGAGTTTTCGTGGTTCGACTACCGCTCCAAAGGGTTCGACGACAACCGCGGCCTGCGTATCGATCTGCTGCTGGCCAGCACCCCGCTGGCTTCGCGCTGCATCGCCACCGGCATCGATTACCATACCCGCGGCATGGAGAAACCTTCCGACCATGCGCCGGTCTGGGCGGAATTTACGCTGTAACCCCATCACCCCGGCGCCCGCCGGGGTTTTACTCTGTGAAGCCAATGAAAATTATCGACGTGGTAGCCGCCATTCTGGAACAAAATGGCCGCATTTTGCTGGCCCAGCGCGGCGCAGGCAGCGATCAGGCCGGTCTGTGGGAGTTTCCCGGCGGCAAAGTTGAGCCGGGTGAAAGCCAACCGCAGGCGCTGGCGCGCGAACTGGATGAAGAATTGGGGATTTGCGCCCGTATCGGCAACTATGTGGGCAGCAATCAGTGGCAGCAAGGCGAACGCCTCATCCGGCTGCACGCCTGGCGAGTCGCGGAGTTCTCCGGTGAACTGCAGCTGCATTGTCACTCAGCGCTGGTGTGGGTCACGCCGCAACAGGCGCAGGAATATACCCTGGCCCCGGCCGACGTTCCACTGCTGGCGGACTACATCGCCGCGCCAGGCGATGCGCGCTGAGCGCGGCGATAGGTTACATGGTCACTTCTTCAATCGCACCCAAATCAAGGGGTTGGTGCCGATGGTGTTAGGCTCACGCACGCACTGCAGCACTTCGCCTTCGACTTTGAGCACCGCGCCTTCGGAATAGTTTTGATTCTGGTAGACGCAACAGCGGTTGCAGGGTTGCGCCGGTGGCGAATTGGCGCCGTTTTTCGCCGTGCCCCAAATCTCCGGCGAAACCGGCAACACCACGTCCACATCGCCCCGGTTGGCGGCCGCCAGGCCGCAGTACGCCAGGGCAGCGGCAGCCAGCACCCCATTGAGTCCGTGCTTCATTCACTCTTCTCCTGCGCCTTGCCGGCGCTTTTCCTGCGTTTTTTGCCTCCGCTGGAAGGCGGCGGCGGCAACCCACGAAACGCCATGCTCGCCCGGCTCTGCTTAGCCTGATAAATCAGCTCTTGCAGCGTGCCGACCAACGGCTGCATAAAGTCCTGATAACAGCAGGATTTCTCGCTGATTTGCGTCAGCGTTGCCTCCCAGTTGGCCGTCATATCAGGACGCGCAGCAAGATCCGGCAGCGAGTGAATCAACGCGCGCCCGGTTTCGCTGGAGTGAATATAGCGTCCCTTCTTGTACAGAAACGCCCGTTTGAACAGCAATTCGATGATCCCCGCTCGCGTCGCTTCCGTACCTAAACCATCGGTCGCCCGCAGGATTTTCTTTAGCGCTTTATCTTGTACGAAGCGCGCGATGCCGGTCATGGCCGACAACAGACTGGCGTCGGTAAACGGCCGCGGGGGCTGCGTCTGGCGCTCCACCACCTCACCGCGCTCACACAGCAGCTCATCATCTTTAGCCACCACCGGCAGCGGTGCGCCTTCGTTTTCTTCGTCGCGTTCCTTGCTCCCCAGCAGCGTACGCCAACCGGCTTCCGCCAGGAAACGCGCCTTGGCGATAAATTTGCCGCCGGCGATATCCAGCTCAATCACGCATTTGCGGAATACCGCATCCGGACAAAACTGCATCAGATACTGGCGCGCCACCAGCCCATACACGTTCCGTTCATCCTGCGTCAGATTAATCTTGCCGGCACGGGCGGTGGGAATGATAGCGTGGTGCGCATCGACTTTTTTATCGTCCCAGCAACGGTTGCGGCGATCGCTGTCGATCACCGGCTGCGGATACAGCTCAGGCTGGTGCACGCTGATGGCGTTCAGCACCGCGTGACGGCCGGCGAAATGCTCTTCCGGCAGGTAGCGGCAGTCGGAACGCGGATAGGTGATCAATTTATGGGTTTCATACAACCGCTGGCAAACGTCCAGCACCTGTTGGGCGCTGAGGTTATAACGCCGAGCCGCTTCGATTTGCAGCGTGGAGAGCGAAAACGGCAGCGGCGCGGTATCTGATTCCCGTTTATCGTTATAGGACGTGACCAGCGCCGGCTGGCCCTCGATGCGCTTGACCACGTGCTCCGCCAACGGCCGGTGCAGCAAGCGCCCCTCTTCGTCCTGATAAGGCTCGCACGACTCGCTGGGCTGCCACAGCGCCACGAAACGCTCTTCTTTCGGCGTAACGATGTGCGCCTTGACCTCAAAGAAGTCTTTCGGCACGAAGTTTTCGATCTCTTCATCGCGCCGCACCACCAACCCCAGCACCGGCGTCTGCACCCTGCCCACCGACAACACTCCGTCATAACCGGCGTTGCGGCCCAGCAGCGTATAAGCGCGGGTCATATTGATGCCGTACAGCCAGTCGGCGCGTGAGCGCGCAAGGGCGGACACGCACAGCGGGATGAAGTCACGGTTGTCGCGCAGGCGTTCAACCGCGCGCTCCACCGCCTGCGGGTTGAGATCGTTGATCAGACAGCGGCGCACGTTCTGGCGTTTTTCCGGCGTCAGATCCAGGTAGTCCAGCACCTCATCCACCAGCAGTTGCCCTTCGCGATCCGGGTCGCCGGCGTGAACCACTTCATCGGCTTCAAGCAGCAACTTTTTAATGGCGTTGAGCTGTTTACTGACCGACGGCCGCGGCTGCAACCGCCATTTTTCGGGAATGATCGGCAGATCAGCCAACGACCAGCGCGCATAGCGGCTGTCATAAGCGTCAGGCTGAGCCTGCTCCAACAGGTGGCCGACGCACCAGGTCACCACATCGTTGTTGCCGCAGGCGATATACCCGTCGCCGCGGCGATGCGGCTTGGGCAATACGTCGGCAATGGCGCGCGCCAAACTCGGTTTCTCAGCTATGAACAGTCGCATTATTCACCGTTTTTCTGGCTGAACGTCATCAAGAATTCTCTTACTTCTGCATAGTTCCCACGGAAGACAATCCGCTGGGCTTTCTTTTCCAACTGATAGCAATACATCGGATCGTAGTACTGCTGCAACAGGGGCGCCAGCCACTCGCGGTGCGCCTCGCCCTGGCCGCTGAGCCGCTGTGTCCGCAGCGCCGCTTCCAGTCGTTGCGTCAGCTGCTGGAAGCGTTCCAGCCCCAGGCGGCGGCGTATGGCGTACAGGCCGTGGTGCAGATAGTCGTCGTACTGTCGCCAGCCCTCTTCCATGCCATAGGCCTGTTCGAACTGTTCGCGCATGCCGTCGATATATTCCGCCTGCAAACGCGCCAGGCGAATGTCGAACGGATCGTCGATCACCGCCACCGGCGCCTGCTGCATCCCATTGAACAACGGCAGCGGCAAATTGTTGCTGCCGATGATCCGCCCTTCGTCTTCCAGCACCCAACGGCGGCTGCCACCATGCTGTTTTTTCAGCAATAACACAGCCAGACGATTCTCAAAATCGATCTGCGAGCTCTGGCCCGCCAGCGTTCGACCAAAAGATGAACCGCGATGGCGCGCCGCGCCTTCCAGATCGACGCCGTCGGCCAGTTCGTTGACCAGCAACGTCTTGCCGCTGCCGGTATTGCCGCCCACCAGGGCCATCGGCAATGCTGCGCTTTGCGCCAGCACGCCGAGCAAATAATTGCGCAGCGCCTTGTAACCGCCAATGATCCGCGGGTACTCGACGCCGGCCTCATGCAGCCATTGCTGCACCAGCTGCGAGCGCAGACCGCCGCGGAAGCAATAGAGATAGCCTTCGGGCCGCTGCGCACAGGCCGCCAGCCAGGCGGCGGTGCGCTGTTCGCGCAGTTTGCCGTTCACCAGACTGTGGCCGAGCGCTATCGCCGCTTGCTGCCCATGCTGTTTATAGCAGGTGCCCACCGCCTGCCGCTCGCTGTCGATCATCAGCGGCAGGTTCAGCGCCTGAGCGAAGGCGCCCTGCTGAAACTCGATCGGCGCGCGCACGTCAATCAGCGGCACGTCCTGCAGGAAAATGCGTTGGTAATCGTCGCTGTCCGGCCTTCCTTGCATGTTGGACACTACACGACCTCGATCAGCGGCTTGTCGGCCGATGCCACATGCAGCTCGCCAATGGCGTTGAGCGTAATGCCATGCTGTTCGGCAATCGCCAGCACCTGCGCTTCCGCCTCCGGCAATACCGCCAACAGCAAACCGCCGGAGGTCTGAGGATCGCACAGCAACTGGCGCTGCAGATCGCTCATCTCGCCCACCAGATGGCCATAGCTGTCGAAGTTGCGCCCGGTACCGCCCGGCACGCAGCCCTCGGCAATATACGCCTCGACGTCCGGCAGCTTCGGCACCCGATCGAACCAGACCGTCGCCTGCAGGCCGGAACCCTGGCATACCTCGCTCAGGTGGCCCAGCAGGCCAAAACCGGTGATGTCGGTCATCGCCGTGACGCCCGCCACCTCGGCAAAGTCGGCGCCCGGCTTGTTAAGGCGGCACATCACGTCCGTCGCCAGCCCCTGATGCTCGGGGCGCAGCTTGCTTTGCTTCTCGGCGGTCGTCAGCACGCCGATGCCCAGCGGCTTGGTCAGATAGAGTTTAGCCCCGGCCCGCGCGGCGCTGTTCTTCTTCACCCGCTCGGTATTGACCACGCCGGTGACCGCCAGGCCGAAGATAGGTTCAGGCGCATCGATGGAGTGGCCGCCAGCCAGCGCGATCCCCGCCTGCTGGCAGGCGAAACGCCCACCGTCGATCACCTGCTGCGCCACCTCCGGCGGCAGTTTGGCGATCGGCCAGCCGAGAATGGCGATCGCCATGATCGGTTTGCCGCCCATGGCGTACACGTCGCTGATGGCGTTGGCGGCGGCGATGCGGCCGAAATCGAACGGATCGTCGACGATCGGCATGAAGAAGTCGGTGGTGCTGATAATGCCGACGCCGTTGCCGATGTCATATACCGCCGCGTCGTCGCGGGTTTCATTGCCGACCAGCAGACGCGGATCGACAAATTTCTCCCGCTCGCTGTGCAGGATGGTTTCGAGAACTTTCGGTGAGATTTTGCAGCCGCAGCCAGCGCCATGGCTGTACTGGGTTAAACGGATCGCTGGCGATGTCATAGTCCACTCCCTTCGATAACGGCACTCAAGATAACATAGGGTAGCGCTTGCCGAAGGGATTGATAAGAGCGGGCCGCCGATAAGCGAACGGCCTGCTCAGAAACCATGCAATTTTGCGGGGTTTGGCGCATTTTCGCCGCGCCCCGTCGGATATTACTTAGAAATAGCTGACGAAAGGCGTGCTGTCCGGCGGCGTCACTTTGGTGGCGGCCTTCAGCTGCGGCGTGCCCAGATAGAGGAAACCGACGATCTCGTCCTGCTCGCGGCAGCCGAAGGCTTCGCGCACCAGCGCATGCTCGGTCCAGGCGCCGGTGCGCCAGATGCCGTTAAAACCCTGCGCCAGCGCCGCCATCTGCATCGCCTGCACGGCGCAACCGGCGGAAACCACCTGCTCCCAGCGCGGCACCTTGGTCTCTTCAGTGCAATGCGCGATGACGGTGATGATCAGCGGTGCGCGGAACGGCGCCTTGGTGGCTTTTTCGATCGCCGCTTCATCCAACTGATCCTGCTTCGCCGCCGCCTGCAGCAGCTGACTGAAGCGTTCCAGGCCCTGATTCTCGATCATCACGAAACGCCACGGCTGCAGCGCGCCGTGATCGGGCGCACGCAGGCCCGCGTTGATGATGTTTTGGCGCACTTCCCCCGCCGGCGCCGGTTCCGCCAGGCGCGAAGCCGAGCGACGATTCAATAAAAGATCCAGAGCATCCATCGTAAACTCCTGATAACAATTTTCATTCCGGCCACGTTAACATAGCTAAACGGCGAGTTACAGCCTCGGCGATAGCGTCTGTGTGCCACGATTTAAAGCTGACATTTACCCGGCCGCTCATTAGGATAGCGGAACATTCTCGACTCTTGTTGGAGAGCACATGCGCACATTGTGGCAAATTATTGCCGGCATTTTCCGGTGGACATGGCGTCTGCTGAATTTTATCAGGGAACTGATCCTTAACCTGTTCCTGGTCCTGCTGATCCTGGTTGGGGTCGGCATCTATCTGTCCTTCCAAAGTTCCTCCACCTCGACGGCCCCGGCGCGCGGCGCGCTGTTGGTCGATTTAAGCGGCGTGGTGGTCGATCAGCCTTCGGTAAACAACCGGGTGCGGCAATGGGGGCGTGAACTGTTGGGCGCCTCCAGCAGCCGCCTGCAGGAGAACTCGCTGTTCGACGTGGTGGACAGCATCCGCAAGGCCAAAGACGACAAAAACATTACCGGCATGGTGTTGCAGCTGAATGACTTCGCCGGCGCCGATCAGCCGTCGCTGCGCTATATCGGCAAAGCGCTGCGCGAGTTCCGCGACAGCGGCAAACCGATCTTCGCCATCGGCGACAGTTACAATCAAACGCAATACTACCTGGCTAGCTACGCCAACAAGGTCTACCTCTCGCCGCAGGGCGCGGTCGATCTGCACGGTTTCGCCACCAACAACCTGTATTACAAGTCGTTGCTGGACATGCTCAAGGTCACCACCAATATCTTCCGCGTCGGCACCTATAAATCAGCGGTCGAACCGCTGATCCGCGACGACATGTCCCCGGCGGCGCGCGAAGCGGACAGCCGCTGGATTGGCGGCCTGTGGCAGAACTATCTGGAAACCGTGGCGGCCAACCGGCAGCTGACGCCGCAGCAGCTGTTCCCCGGCGCCGCCGGCGTGCTGAGCGGCCTGCAGGCGGCAGGCGGCGACACCGCCCGCTATGCGCTGGACAATAAGCTGGTGGACGAGCTGGCGTCGCGCACCGCGATCGAAAATCAGCTGGTCAAAACCTTCGGCTGGGACAAACAGGCGAACGATTTCAACGCCATTAGCATCTACGACTACCAGCCGAAGCCGGACGCCAACCAGGGTGGCAAGATCGCCGTGGTGTTCGCCAACGGCGCCATCATGGACGGCCCGCAGACGCCGGGCAACGTTGGGGGCGACACCACCGCCGCCGAGCTGCGTCAGGCCCGTTTGGATCCGGCCGTCAAAGCCGTGGTGTTCCGCGTCAACAGCCCTGGCGGCAGCGTCAGCGCGTCCGAAGTGATCCGCTCCGAGCTGGCCGCCGTGCGCGCCGCCGGCAAACCGGTGGTGGTGTCGATGGGCGGCATGGCCGCGTCGGGCGGTTACTGGGTCTCGACGCCGGCCGACTACATCATCGCCAGCCCGAGCACGCTGACCGGCTCCATCGGTATTTTCGGCATCATCAATACCTACGAGAAAACCCTGGATACGCTGGGCGTGCACACCGACGGCGTAGCGACATCCCCGCTGGCCGATATCGCGGTCACCAAGGCGTTGCCGCAGGAGTTCTCGCAGATGATGCAGCTGAATATTGAAAACGGGTATAAGAACTTCCTCGATCTGGTCGCCAAATCACGCAAGATGACCCCGCAGCAGGTTGACCAAATCGCGCAGGGCCACGTGTGGCTCGGCAGCGACGCCAAGGCCAACGGCCTGGTCGATCAGTTGGGCGATTTCGACGATGCGGTGAAGAAAGCCGCTGAGCTGGCGAAACTGCAACAGTGGCAGCTCGACTGGTTCGTCGACACTCCGAGCCTGAGCGATATGGTGCTCAGCCAGTTCGGTGTTTCCATTCACGCCATGCTGCCAGCGGCGATTCAGGCCATGCTGCCTGCCCCGCTGGCCTCGGTCGCCAATGCGGTGAAAGAGCAGCCGGGTTTGTTCAATAACTTGAACGATCCGCAGAACCGTTACGCGATCTGTCTGACCTGCGGAGAAGTCCGCTAACAAATAATTCTGCAGCCCGGCCTCCGCCGGGCTTTTTTTCTGCCGCCATGTCCCTATAATTCAGCCCATCTTATCTTTGTTAAAATCATAACCATGCAAAAGAAATCCATTTACGTCGCCTACACCGGCGGCACCATCGGCATGCAGCGTTCCGAGCACGGCTATATTCCGGTTTCCGGCCACCTGCAGCGTCAGCTGGCGCTGATGCCGGAATTCCATCGGCCGGAGATGCCGGATTTCACCATTCATGAATACGCGCCGCTCATCGATTCCTCGGATATGACGCCGGAAGACTGGCAGCACATCGCCGACGACATCAAACAGAACTACGATCGCTACGACGGCTTCGTGATCCTGCACGGCACCGATACCATGGCGTTCACCGCCTCGGCGCTCTCCTTCATGCTGGAGAACCTGGCCAAACCGGTGATCGTCACCGGCTCGCAGATTCCGCTGGCGGAGCTGCGCTCCGATGGCCAAACCAATCTGCTGAATGCACTGTACCTGGCGGCCAACCATCCGGTGAACGAAGTCAGCCTGTTCTTCAACAACAAGCTGTTCCGCGGCAACCGCACCACCAAAGCGCACGCCGACGGCTTCGACGCTTTCGCCTCCCCGAATCTGCCGCCGCTGCTGGAAGCCGGTATCCACATTCGTCGCCAGCACGGCATCAACAGCCCGGTTTGCAACGGCGCGCTGCAGGTACATGACATCACGCCGCAACCGATCGGCGTCGTCACCATCTATCCGGGCATTTCCGGCGCGGTGGTCCGCAACTTCCTGCTGCAGCCGGTCAAGGCGCTGATCTTACGCTCCTACGGCGTCGGCAACGCGCCTCAGAAGGCCGAGCTGATCGACGAGTTGCGCGCGGCTTCCGAACGCGGCATCGTAGTGGTCAACCTGACGCAGTGCATCTCCGGGCGCGTCAATATGGAAGGCTACGCCACCGGCAACGCGCTGGCGCACGCCGGGGTGATCAGCGGTTTCGACATGACGGTGGAAGCCGCTCTGACCAAGCTGCACTATCTGTTGAGCCAGCCGCTGACGCCGGAACAAATCCGCGCCCTGATGCAGCAAGATCTGCGCGGCGAGCTGAGCATCAACGGTTAACCTACCGATCTTTGGAGCGGCGATGAAAACGGCCCTGTTGTTGATCGATCTGCAAAATGATTTCTGCCCCGGTGGCGCGCTGGCGGTCACGGAGGGCGACGCCGTCATCCCGGTCGCCAATCAGGCGATCGCCGCCTGCCTGGCGCGCGGCGAACCGGTGGTGGCCAGCCAGGACTGGCATCCCGCCAATCACCGCAGCTTTGCGATGAACTCCGATGCGCAAGTCGGCACCCTCGGTGAACTGGAAGGTTTGCCGCAGGTGTGGTGGCCGGTGCACTGCGTGCAAGGGAGCCTCGGCGCCGATTTTCATCCTCAACTGCAGCGGCAACACATCAATGCCGTCTTTCGCAAAGGACAGGATACGGACATCGACAGCTATAGCGCGTTCTTCGATAACGGCCACCGGGCGCAGACCGAACTGCACGGCTGGCTGCAATCGCAGGGCATTCAGCGGCTGGCGATCATGGGCCTGGCGACCGACTATTGCGTGAAGTTCAGCGTGCTGGATGCGCTGGCTGCCGGCTATCCGACGCAGGTGATCGTCGACGGCTGCCGCGGCGTGAATCTGCAGCCGGACGACAGTGAGCGGGCGCTGCAGGAGATGGCGCGCGCCGGCGCGCAGCTAGTTACCCTGTCACAATTTCTCGCCAATTAAATCCTGCCGGGCGCTATCGGCGCCTTCTTTGGGCGGCGGCGAAAACATCAAAAGCCAGGGATTGGGCGGTGCGATGTTCTGGGAATACGGCGCAGACGACAACAACCGGCTGGCGCAGCAGCTGGCGGAATCGCTGGGCATAAAGGGCGAGAAACGTTGAATCGACGGGGCGATGGCGACATCGCCCCGCTTTAGGGGTGGAGCCTTACTGCGGCTTGAGTTTCACCAGCGGCTCGGCAACGAACTGCTGCTTCAGCTCTTGTTTGCTCTTCATCACGATCTGCCCGTCGGTGCCGATGCTCATATGCTGCGGATCGACGTTGTTCATCGACTGCCACAGCATCACCGCCTGCAGGCTGTTTTCCTTTTGCTCCGGCGTCAGCGCCACGCCATCCGGCCATTTGCCCAGTTCAACCGCCTGCACCAGGCGTTGGTATATCTCGGGCGTCATCGCCGCAATCAGATCTTTCACGTCCATCAGGGCCCTTCTCGCTTACGGAAGAATAATTAGCTGAATCGATTTTGTTGGTTAAATTACCACTTAACCGGCCGTTTGATCGCCATTTTCGCCATCGGTGAAACTCAGCGAGGCGGAATTGACGCAGTAACGGTCACCGGTCGGCTGCGGGCCATCGGGGAATACATGCCCCAGGTGCGCGTCGCAGTGACCGCAGCGGATTTCAACACGATGCATATTATGTGAATTATCATCAAGATAACGGATTGCATCGGCGGAAACCGGCTCGTAAAAGCTGGGCCAGCCGCAGCCGGAATCGTATTTGGTTTCGGAATAAAACAGCGGCTGATTACAGCACAGACAATGGTACACGCCCTCACGCTTGTTGTGCAGCAATTTGCCGCTAAACGGCGCTTCGGTGCCACGCTGTTGCGTGACATAACGTTGGATTTCATTCAGTTCCGTGACCGGATGAGCGGGGGTTGTCTCTTTAGCCATTTGTGCTTATCTCTGAATGTGGATAATGTCAACGAAAACAATGATTAATAATAACAAAAAATTAACACCGCTGCAGGGGTTTTTGGCCTAAACTGTAGCCCATAAAGGCCACGTCACGATGATATGTGATAGCGATCACACATCTTGCGTATGCTGACTTTATACTTGGCGGCTTGTCCCTATATAACGGATGAGGCCGAGCGCAAATGGACTGTGCAATAAGCGTGCAAAACCACCCTTCCGGTTTGACTTGCCGCAAGTATTGACACGATTCCGCTTGACGCTGGGTAAGGTTTTTGTAATTTTACAACCAACCTTTTATTCACTAACAAATAGCTGGTGGAATATATGACTATCAAAGTAGGTATCAACGGTTTTGGCCGTATCGGTCGCATTGTTTTCCGTGCTGCTCAAGAGCGTTCTGACATCGAGATCGTTGCAATCAACGACCTGTTGGACGCAGAGTACATGGCTTACATGCTGAAGTATGACTCTACTCACGGCCGTTTCAACGGTACGGTAGAAGTTAAAGACGGCCACCTGGTTGTTAACGGCAAAACCATCCGTGTTACCGCAGAGAAAGACCCGGCTAACCTGAAGTGGAACGAAGTGGGCGTTGACGTGGTTGCTGAAGCGACCGGTATCTTCCTGACCGACGAAACCGCACGTAAACACATCACCGCTGGCGCTAAGAAAGTCGTTCTGACTGGCCCATCCAAAGATGCGACCCCAATGTTCGTGCGCGGCGCTAACTTTGACAAATATGCCGGCCAGGACATCGTGTCCAACGCCTCTTGCACCACCAACTGCCTGGCGCCACTGGCTAAAGTCATCAACGACAACTTCGGTATCGTTGAAGGCCTGATGACCACCGTTCACGCGACCACCGCTACTCAGAAAACCGTTGATGGCCCGTCCCACAAAGACTGGCGCGGCGGCCGCGGCGCATCCCAGAACATCATCCCTTCTTCTACCGGCGCAGCGAAAGCGGTTGGCGTGGTTCTGCCAGAGCTGAAAGGCAAACTGACCGGTATGGCGTTCCGCGTACCAACTCCTAACGTATCCGTTGTTGACCTGACCGTGCGTCTGGAAAAAGCGGCGACCTACGAAGAAATCAAGAAAGCCATCAAAGACGCCGCTGAAGGCTCGATGAAAGGCGTTCTGGGCTATGTTGAAGACGACGTGGTTTCCACCGACTTCAACGGCGAAGTGCTGACTTCCGTATTCGATGCCAAAGCCGGTATCGCACTGAACGACAACTTCGTGAAACTGGTTTCCTGGTACGACAACGAAACCGGTTATTCCAACAAGGTTCTGGATCTGATCGCTCACATCTCCAAGTAATGGCACGATGTTAAGCTGATAATAAGGGCGACATTTTTGTCGCCCTTTTTTATTTGTCTCTCCGGCAAACAATAGGTTATGAAATGAACGAGAAAATTTTCACCCTGCCCGTTTCCGAACAGATTTCTCCTTATATCAGCCAGCGCCAACTCGATGAGCTGGGCGTGGTGGTCGTGTCGCACCCGAAAGTGCGCGCGGCGGTCGCACTGCAGGGCGCCCATTTGCTGGCCTGGCAGCCTAGCGGTGAGCAGCCGGTAATTTGGCTCAGCAACAACACGCCTTTCGCCAAAGGCAAGGCCATCCGCGGCGGCGTGCCGATTTGCTGGCCGTGGTTCGGCCCGGTGGCGCAACCCTCCCACGGGTTCGCCCGCAACCAGCCCTGGAGCCTGACGGCGCACGATGAAGATGACAACGGCGTCATCCTGACCTTTACGCTGAAAGACAATGAGCAGACCCGCAAGCTGTGGCCGCACGCCTTCACGCTGATCGCTCGCTTCAAGCTGGGTGAAGAGTGCGAGATCGAACTGGAGTCGCACGGCGATTATCAAGCCACGGCGGCGCTGCACAGCTACTTCCAGGTTGGCGATATCGATCGGGTCAGCGTGGCGGGCCTGGGCGAGCCGTATATCGATAAAGTGGCGGGCGGCGCCGAAGCGCGCCAGACCGGCGAAGTGACCTTCGTCGGCCAAACCGACCGCGTCTATACCTGCCCGGAAGCCTTCAGCCTGATCCGCGATCCGGCGCTCGCTCGCACCATCGAGGTTCACCACCACCATATGAGCGACGTTATCGCCTGGAACCCCGGCGTAGAGCTCTCTTGCAGCATGGGGGACATGCCGAACGACGGTTACAAGACCATGGTTTGCGTAGAGACCGGGCGCGTCAGCAAACCGCTGATCGCCGCCGGCGAACAACCTGCTCGATTGGGCGTCACCTTCCGCTGCCGCAAGAAGGCCTAATACACTGAGCGCGGCGGCGCACTACAGATGTGCAAAAGGGGCGCCAGCGCCCCTTTTTGATGCACGCCATGCACGATAATCGTGCAATGCGTGATTAGAAGGTGTAGCTCACGCCCGTCATCAACAAACCGGTGTAGGATTTATCCACCATCGGGCTGTCTTTCACTTCATCCGACAACTTCACATAGCGGCCGACGAAGAAGGCGTTCCAGCTCTTGTTAAGCTGGTAATTGGCGCTCAGCTCGAGGTACGGCGCCCAGCTATCGCCCGGGGTGTAGCTGTCAAGGCCGCTGCGACGCGATTCATTGGCGCTGACGCCGTAGTAATATTTGTTCTGGTTCTTGCTGTTCCACATCACGCCTACGCCCGGTACCAGCGTCAGCGCGTCCAGATCAAACTTGTACAGATAGGCCACATCGCCCACCAGCCCGTTGCTGTTGTTCAGCGTGTCGCCGGTAAAGGTAGTGCGAATGGTGCCCCACTCGGCGTTGTGTGAATAGGCCAGGCCGGCCATCAGCGTGCCGCGACGCTTGTCGAGACGCTTCATGCGATCGTCGTCGCTGTCGCCCGGACGGTAGCCCCATGGCGTGTAATATCCCATGATGCTCAGCTGATTTTCTTGATCTTTCCACAGGTAGTAACCGGCGGTCAGAGTACGGAAGTAGAAGTCGTCACCTTCATAGTCGATGACGGGCACCGGATAAACGCGGTCCTGATAACCGCGATACGGATCCGGGCTAACCAGCGCGGCAGCACCCAGTGACCAGGTTCCCGCCTGGGCACTTTGCGCACAAACCATTGCGGAAGCGATAATTGCTAGCGTTTTGAGTTTTGAAATCTTCACTGGTTCTTTTTCCATAAATTACAGGGTTAATAGCCGCAATAGTTTATGTGAAAATTTAGTTACGCGCCTAATCTTTACAATAGAAAACGACCAAGATCGAATAACTTATAGCGGAATTATGAATTAATCATGGCGAAACGATGACGATTCATGCCGCAGGCCGCGCCAGACAAGGCATTTGGTTATCCCGGCAATAACTGAGTCATTGATATGACTTAAAAAAAGCTTTTTCTACGGCAGGAAATTTTCCGGCAAGCAAACTAAGCTTAAATCAGAAGGTGAATTTATCCTGGGCCCAGTGGCATACAGCGCAACTCGCGATAATAAGCGCACCAAGTTGGCATACGGGTTGCTGTACTCAGGCGTATTCTCATCTTTCGGGAGCCAGAACACTATCACACGCTCTCTTTAACCTGTGCTAATAACGAAAGGACGGGCATCATGAACATATTTGACCACTATCGCCAGCGCTACGAAGCTGCCAAGGACGAAGAGTTCACACTGCAGGAATTTCTTACCATTTGCCGGCAAGATCGCAGTGCCTATGCCAACGCGGCCGAACGTCTGCTGATGGCTATCGGTGAACCTGTGATGGTCGACACTGCGCTAGAATCACGCCTGTCGCGCCTGTTCTCCAACCGCGTGATCGCACGCTATCCGGCCTTCGAAGAGTTCTACGGCATGGAAGAGGCCATCGAACAGATCGTCTCTTACCTGAAACACGCCGCTCAGGGCCTGGAAGAGAAGAAACAGATCCTTTACCTGCTGGGCCCGGTGGGCGGCGGCAAGTCCTCGTTGGCGGAACGTCTGAAAGCGCTGATGCAGCGCGTGCCCATCTACACCCTCAGCGCCAACGGCGAACGCAGCCCGGTCAACGATCATCCGCTGTGCCTGTTCAATCCGCAGGAAGATGCCACGATCCTGGAAAAAGAGTTCAATATCCCAAGTCGCTATCTCGGCACCATCATGTCGCCGTGGGCAGCGAAGCGCCTGCATGAGTTCGGTGGCGATATCACCAAGTTTAAAGTCGTGAAAGTGCGCCCTTCCATTCTGGAACAGATCGCCATCGCCAAAACCGAGCCGGGCGATGAGAACAACCAGGACATCTCGGCGCTGGTCGGTAAAGTGGACATCCGTAAACTGGAGAACCACGCGCAGAACGACCCGGACGCCTACGGCTATTCCGGCGCCCTGTGCCGCGCCAACCAGGGGATTATGGAATTCGTCGAGATGTTCAAAGCGCCGATCAAGGTGCTGCATCCGCTGCTGACCGCAACCCAGGAAGGCAACTACAACGGCACCGAAGGCATCTCCGCCCTGCCGTTCAGCGGCATTATTCTGGCGCACTCCAACGAGTCCGAGTGGGTGACCTTCCGTAACAACAAGAACAACGAAGCGTTCCTCGACCGCGTGTATATCGTCAAGGTGCCTTACTGCCTGCGCGTGTCGGAAGAGATCAAAATTTACGACAAGCTTCTGGATCACAGTGAGCTGACCCATGCGCCCTGCGCGCCGGGCACGCTGGAAACGCTGGCGCGCTTTAGCGTGCTGTCGCGGCTGAAAGAGCCCGAAAACTCGAGCATCTACTCGAAAATGCGCGTGTATGACGGCGAAAGCCTCAAAGATACCGACCCGAAAGCCAAGTCCTATCAGGAATACCGCGACTACGCCGGGGTTGACGAAGGCATGAACGGCCTCTCCACCCGTTTCGCCTTTAAAATCCTCTCGCGGGTATTCAACTTCGATCACGCCGAGGTGGCAGCCAACCCGGTGCACCTGTTCTATGTGCTGGAACAGCAGATCGAGCGCGAACAGTTCCCGCAGGATTTGGCGGAGAAATACCTGGAGCACCTGAAAGGCTATCTGATCCCGAAATACGCCGAGTTTATCGGCAAAGAGATCCAGACCGCCTATCTGGAATCCTACTCGGAATACGGACAGAACATTTTTGACCGCTACGTCACCTATGCCGACTTCTGGATCCAGGATCAGGAGTATCGCGATCCCGACACCGGCCAGCTGTTCGACCGCGAGTCCCTGAACGCCGAACTGGAGAAAATTGAAAAACCGGCCGGCATCAGCAACCCGAAAGATTTCCGCAACGAAATCGTGAACTTCGTGCTGCGCGCCCGCGCCAACAACAACGGCCGCAACCCGAACTGGACCAGCTACGAGAAGCTGCGCACCGTGATCGAGAAAAAGATGTTCTCCAATACCGAAGAACTGTTGCCGGTGATTTCGTTCAACGCCAAAACATCGACGGACGAGCAGAAAAAACACGACGACTTCGTCGATCGCATGATGGAGAAAGGCTATACCCGCAAGCAGGTGCGCCTGCTGTGTGAATGGTATCTGCGGGTCAGAAAATCCTCATAACGCCTCAGGTAAGCGGCATTATCAGGGCCATGTCCACAGTCATGGACGTTGCAGCGCAGCCCACGGAGGGGCTGACACATTGCGCTGCCGCGGCCGGGACATGAAGAGTTGGCAACGTCGTTTGGGGGAAGTATGGCCTATTTCATTGACCGGCGGCTGAACGGCAAAAACAAGAGCACGGTGAACCGCCAGCGCTTCTTGCGCCGTTACAAGTCGCAAATCAAACAGTCGATTGCCGAAGCCATCAACAAGCGTTCGGTCACCGACGTAGACAGCGGGGAGTCAGTCTCTATCCCCACTGACGATATCAACGAACCGATGTTTCATCAGGGGCGCGGCGGCACGCGCCATCGCGTTCACCCGGGCAATGACCACTTCGTGCAGAACGATCGCGTCGAACGGCCTCAGGGCGGCGCAGGCGGTGGCGGCGGCCAGGGCAACGCCAGCCAGGACGGTGAAGGCCAGGATGAGTTCGTCTTCCAGATATCCAAAGACGAGTACCTCGATCTTTTGTTCGAGGATCTCGCCCTGCCCAACCTGAAAAAGAATCAGTACAAGCAGCTGACCGAGTTCAAAACCCACCGCGCCGGCTATACCGCTAACGGCGTGCCGGCCAACATCAGCGTCGTGCGTTCGCTGCAAAACTCGCTGGCGCGGCGTACCGCCATGACCGCCGGTAAAAGGCGCGCGTTGCACGAACTGGAAGACGCGCTGACCCAGTTGGAAAACACCGAGCCGGTGCAACTGCTGGAAGAAGAGCGGCTGCGCAAAGAGATTGCCGAACTGCGCAAGAAAATCGAAAGCGTGCCGTTTATCGACACCTTCGATCTGCGTTACAAAAACTACGAGCGTCGGCCGGAGCCCTCCAGCCAGGCGGTGATGTTCTGCCTGATGGACGTATCCGGTTCGATGGATCAGGCCACCAAAGACATGGCCAAACGTTTTTACATTCTGCTTTATCTGTTCCTGAGCCGAACCTACAAAAACGTCGAGGTGGTCTATATTCGCCATCACACCCAGGCGAAAGAGGTGGACGAGCAGGAGTTCTTCTATTCGCAGGAAACCGGCGGCACCATCGTCTCCAGCGCATTGAAACTGATGAACGACGTGGTCGAAGAGCGTTACGATCCGGCGCAATGGAATATCTACGCCGCGCAGGCGTCGGACGGGGACAACTGGGCCGACGATTCACCGCTGTGTCACGAGCTGTTGGCGAAGAAGATCCTGCCAATGGTGCGGTACTACAGCTACATCGAAATCACTCGCCGCGCTCACCAAACGCTGTGGCGCGAATACGAAGATCTGCAGGCGAAATTCGACAACTTCGCCATGCAGCATATCCGCGAACCGGACGATATCTATCCGGTATTCCGCGAACTGTTCCGCAAACAGACCGCATAAGCATAAAAACGGCCGGAGAATATCTGCCCGGCCGTTTTTATTCTCAACGAATTCAAATGCTATTTCTGCGGGATGCATCCGCATTCGGCGTCAATCATAGAACCAACTCACCTGAATACAACACGGGGCCGGTCGGTTGCTTGCTCGGTGAGCCGCCTAATGGCTCCAGGCTAATGGCAATCGTTGTTCCTTTAACTAAATCTGCATCTGCCAAATAAAACTGGCTCACGCCTTTCACGTTCACGAGTCCAATTGAAACGGGCTTATGCCCAACGGGAATCAGCCACAGCTCAAGACTTTTCCCATCCGGAATAGCGGCCAAGCCTAAGGGGATTATACGGACAATTTTTCTTTGACCGTCTGAACTAACGACCCACGTCCCTTGATGCGTTCCGTTCAGGACCACTAACGGTTTCAGCTCTGGCGCACGCCAATAAAACCACGAGCTCAGGCTCAATGCGCCCAATCCCGCAGCAAGCCCCCATGCAATATAGTTTCGCACGCGCCGTCGGGGCGAAGCGTATTGAGGCAGATTTAATTCAATTTTTTTCCAAACGCTTTCAGGGGGCGGTATTGGCGTTATATCGATATCCAACCCCGACAACATATTTTGCCACTTTCCAACCTGGGTCGCCAAAATGCTGTCCGTTTTCAGACGGCGCTCAAAATGCAGCCGAGCATTCCCTCTGAGCGTGCCAAGAGCATATTCTGCAGCCAACATGTCATCACTTTCGCGTCTGTTCATAGGCCCAGGCAATCCTTTAGATGTGCTAGCGCCCTGCGGACCCAGCTTTTTACCGTACCAAGCGGTTGCTGCAACCAATCAGCGATATCCGCGTGCGACATCCCTTGATAATATGCCAAAGCAATACTTTGCCGTTGTTCAGACGTCAGATGCTTCAAACAGTCATTTAACTTTTTAGCCAGCTCCCCCTCATCACCCTGGCTTTCATTTTCCGACTGAGGGATTTGATCGCTATATTCTTCTTCCAGTCCGATATGGCGTCCGTGCCGGCTACGTAATCCATCTATACATCGGTTCCTTATAATGTGAGTAAGCCATGTCATAGGCGAACTCAGGGTCGGATCATAATCTCCGGCACGCTGCCACACGGCAAGAAAGCCGTCGACCAGAACCTCTTCCGCCCACTGGCGATTACGTAACATGCGCAGCGCAATGGCGAATAAACTTGCGGATGTCGATCTGTACAAGCGTTCAAATGCTCGGCGATCGCCATTAGCGATCGCCTTTAAGCACATTACCTGGTTTTCTTTCAACGAGTGATCCATACCATCCCTAAAGCGGTTAAGCTTTGCCCATTCCGAGTATAGGCCTTACTTGGGCATTAGCACGGTATCAATAACGTCGATTACACCGTTTTGCTGCCGCACATCATAGGTGCTGATGTTGGCGACGTCGCCTTTAGCATCTTTGATCTGAATATTATGCGGGCCATTACTCATAAACCATAGCGACTGACCGTTGACGGTTTTGAGTTCCGCCCGTCCGCCGCCCTGCTCAATTTTTCTTTCCAGCGCCCGCATGTCGTAGTTGCCAGCCACAACGTGGTAGGTTAATACACTGCTTAACAGGGCTTTATTTTCGGGTTTTAACAGATTTTCAACGGTGCCGGCCGGTAATTTGGCGAATGCGGCATTCGTGGGCGCAAAAACAGTATAAGGACCTTTGCCTTGTAAAGTATCCACCAAGCCGGCGGCCTTAACGGCCGCGACCAACGTTGTGTGATCTTTTGAGTTCAGCGCATTTTGCACAATGTTTTTTGAGGGGTACATCGCCGCGCCGCCAACCATTACGGATGACGTGTCTCCACTCGCCGCGTAAGTGGCGACGCCGAAAAGTAATGAGCCGGTAACCAGAGTAACGATAAGTGTTTTCATGATGAAGTCCTCTCCGTAAGCTGAGCGTAAGTGTTGCTCATTCCTGATATACGTATGAGGTTCTCCAAGTGGATGCACGGGGCGAAAAAAATAATGTAGAGAGAACGAACGCTGTGACAGACAAATAAGAACGCCGTGATGGCCGCCCGTTTCCGCTCTTTCTTCTGAGGTTATTCCTAAACCTTCACATCCTTCCTCATGCGTCTTGATGGGAATATTCCCATTCAGTTATCGTTAACACACGCATCGGGTTCTACCCTAAGCGAAATTTGACTCATTTTATTTTCTATGGCTTCTCAGCCCGCTTCGGCGGGCAATTTACCTGTCAGCAGGTTAGACACCATGATCGATTACACCCTCTATGGCCTCAACAAGAATGATGTTGATGAATACCATAAGCAAATCTGCTGCCTGCTCGGCAAAAGCGTGCTGCTGGTGCTCATCGCCAACAAACCGATCACCAAACAGAATCTGCTGGCCAGTCTTATTCAGGAAGTTGAACAACAGCACGACGAGTATTTTCAAAAATTGCATCGCGCGGCAATAGAAATGATCGGCGTTAACGGGCGCTAGATCGATATGCGCAAGGCGGAAATCTACGCCATTATTGCCGCCGTCGTGGTGTTGATTATGCTGTTAATAATGAACTCCGGCAGCGATATCAGCGCTTATCCCTAATGTGAAGCGAAGCACTCCTTTGCCGCAAGGTGCCTCTTTTTTGGCCCGAAGCGCGTTTCTGCACGGGTTTTATTTTGAACCGGCCGCTTCGTCAATCAATCCCGCCACGTCATCGGCATGGGAAACCAGCGAGGCATGACTGGCCTTCAGCACCATCACTTTCTTAGCCTGCAGCCGCTGCGCCATACGCCGTTGGTTCTCTGGCGCTATCATGCGGTCGTCGCTGGAGAGTTGATACCACGACGGTTTATGTTTCCAGGCGGGCTCACCGAGGGGGTTGCCGAAAGTATCGGCCAATGGCGCCTTCTGCGTCGCCGCCATCACCAGGGCCTCGTCGGCGGTAAGATCCTGGCAAAAGCTTTCGTGAAACTTGTCGTTCTTGATCCACAGATAACCGTCGCTGTCCGGAATCAGATTCGCGACTGCCGCGGGAGGATGCGCTTGCGTAATGCCACCGGGGCTTTCACCGGCATCCGGCGCAAACGCGGCAATGTAGACCAGGCCGACCACGTTAGGCTGGTTGCCCATTTCCGTGATCACCGCGCCACCGTAAGAGTGCCCCACCAACAATACCGGTCCCGCTTGCTGCGCGACCATCTTGCGCGCCCGTTCCGCATCCTCAGCCAGTGAGGTCAGCGGCATTTCCACCGCATGAATCGCCGAATAGCCCCTGCGCGACAACTCGATAATCACCTTACTCCAGTGTGCGGCGCCGCCCCAGAATCCGTGCACCAGCACGATGGTTGGTTTTGTGCTCATTGCCGACCTCTTCATCTCATTTGGCGGCGATGTAGACAGATCAACAGCCGCCCTACAGGGACACGCCTTGCAACCGGCGACGTCGTGCGATCTCCATTTATATAGTTAGCACTGCGGCATTCGGCAATAGCTACGACGGGTTAAGGCGCTCGGTTTACAGGCGTCGTCATGACTTGCCGAAGCAGCGTACGCCGTGGCGGCAGTGCAAAAAACGGGATTAAAACTAGGATTTTTACCCATAGCGATCTAAAATCCCACGCAAAAACAAAGACAAGTAAATTTGGTTCATCGGGAAAAGGAATGAAGTTGTGAAGGAAATGATCTCCATCGTATTGATGACATGCCTGCTGGCGCTGCTGTTTTCGTGGCTGTTCGTCTACGGTCTTAACATTCATTAAACCTACAGCAACACCAACCCCCCTTCCTGGCTGACCGGCAGCGCATCCGGACGATGCGCTAAAAACCCCTCTCCCCGCATGTTTCTATCCCATCATTCGCCCGCCGACAGCTAAAAAAACCCCAAAGCTCGCCGGCGCAACGCGATCTCGCCTTCGTCTGCCCGCCCACTAAAACATCAATAATATTTATGAGTTACAACCTCGTCGCGTTTCCGGACGTCTGAATGACTATTTTCCTTCTTCACACCGTTCCCGCCTGAAATCAGGCTGACAACCTTAAAATGTTACCGGTAACTATGTTGTTGATTTCTTTTCGTAATAAACATAAAGCCGTTAATAACCTTACATTCTTTATAGAAATAAATTATGCATTCTTATGGATAAAGGCATGAATTAACGGCCTTCGGTCATTGATTATCGCCCGCCAAGCTCCTAAAATTCGCGCGTAAAAATACAACTGGGATCGAGTTTCATGTCGTCGCTGTGGGTTGCAACGCAATACTGTTATTTTATTGGTCTGTTAGTTTCAATGATTTTCACCTACCTGGTAAGCAGGGACACCGTCAAAATTCGTTGCATCAGCGCGCTGACCATCGGGTTAACCTGGCCGTTGAGTCTGCCGGTCGTCTTGCTGTTTTCGCTGTTCTAACGCCCTAACCGGCTGTGCCGCCACGGATGCTTTTAAACAGCCGTGCTAATGTAATGGGTCGGCCGACGACGCTGCCCCCCTCACCGGCGAAACAAGTGACGATACGGCGCATTGTTAAATGAAAGGTCACTTCGCCGCGTAACGTTTTACTTGGGGTAGACTATTCGCCGCGCAGCGATCGCCAACGGCGGTACAGCCGCCCCGCGCCCCATACCATCAGCCACAGTAAAATATTCCCCCCCAACCAAAGCATCAGCAGGTAGAGGAAAGTCTGATAACCGGGTATGCCCCGATCGGCGAAGAACGGATTAAAGTGCAAGAATTTGACGATCGCGAAGGGATTAAGATTGAAACGGATGAAGACGCAGGCGGTCAGCACAGGCGGCAACAGGATGTAAAACGCCAGGGTGAATATCAGCAGCAGCCTGGTGCCATGCGTGTTTTTATAATCTTTCATATCAGCGTATTGCTTGCTTCATCTCAGTGCGAGAATCGCCTGGCGATCGCTCGCCAATCGACCCTGCGGGCCAAAAATAGTTCCGCGCAAACGCGGGAATAAAGCCGGTTCAGCGTTTAATTCTCATTTAGCGCTCGGGTGATATATACCCTGTGGATTATAAATTACGATGCCGACGCGCCGCCTTCAACTGCAGCGTTTGCGTGGCGTCATCAGGAGGCTCTAATGAAACCGGACGCACTCTCCCTGCCGCCGAGCGCCAAAAAACTTAAAGTGATCTACGGCTGGTATATTTACGTGATCTATATCCTGCTGGTTTTCAACATTTACATGGCGGTCTACAACGTCTGCGTTCGGCATCCGATCGAAGCCCCGCTGCTATCGCTGTTTCACAGCCTGTTTCTCGCGCTGATGTTGCAACAGGTGCTCAAGAAAAACGTCGTTTTCGCCTGGATCTTGTTGGGCTATTTTATTCTGATGCGCCTGTATTACGCCAATGTGCTGCACATTGAGTTCACGCTGGTGAGCCGTGGCCTGGTGCTGCTGATTCTGACGCTGCTGCTGACCGGCACCGTGGCCGTCGGGCAGCTGGCCACGCCGCCACAGCGGCATGACTGGCTGGCTCGCCTAGGCTGGCGGCAATGGACGACGCTCGCGGCGCTGGCGGCGATCCTGACCCCGCTGATCACCACCGATTACCTCGGCTAAACGCGGTGCTATCTGGGGATATGGGGCTCTGAAATGTCTACGATGCGGCATATTTTGGTGTAGTTGCCTGCCTTCTCACAGATCTTGTCCGTGACGAACACGCTAAGGTAGCCCAGCAGCAGCAAGTAGCCAACCATGCACAAAATAAAGATAAGCGTTCTCACCGATAGCGACCAACCTGACAAGAGTATCTCCAGCATCATAACCTGAACGAGGCGCTTTAAAAGGATTTCATGTGCGCACTGGCCGCATCGGCGCACGTTCTGTAGTAACATTAAGCCACCACGCCAACCACCGGAAACGCCGATGCACCATCTGATGTTAGACATTGAAACCCTGGATATAAAACCCAGCGCCGTGATTTTGGTGGTCGCGGCGGTGTTTTTCGATCCCCGCACCGGGGAACTTGGCGCCGAATTCGAGGCCGCCGTCAGCAGCCAGAAAGATCAGCCGGGACGAACCATAAGCCTGGACACGGTTGCCTGGTGGGCGAAACAATCCGATGAAGCGCGCAAGCTGGCCTTCGGCGGCACCGAGAGCCTCAAGCGCGTGCTGAGCAGTCTCAGCCGTTTTATCCATATGAACAGCACCGATACAGTAAAGGTCTGGGGTAACGGTAAAGAGTTCGACTGCGCAATCCTCGAACACGCCTTCCAGCAATTGGAGATGCCCTGTCCGTGGAAATTCTGGGATACCCAGGATGTGCGCACGGTGATCACGCTGGCGGAACTGCACGGCTTTAACCCGAAAAAGACCCGTCCGTTCGAAGGCATGCCGCATCGCGCGTTGGATGACGCTCGCCATCAGGCCCGTTATGTGGCCGATACCGTCTCGGCGCTTTATCTTCGCCCGGGAGCGCAGCGCTGACCCGCTTTGCCCCTTTTCATTTGCCGCCAGAATCTCTACTCTAGCCCTCTTTGTCACTCGGACGTGCCTTTCCTGCTATGCAAAAGTTCCTGTTTCTGCTTCTCAGCCTGGTGCTGCTCGGCCCATTGGGCATCGATCTCTATCTGCCCACCATTCCCGCCATCGCCGTCGGCCTGGGCAGCAGTGAAGCGCTGATCCAATCCACCATTTCGCTGTTTATTTTGGTGCTCGGCCTCGGTCAAATCATCGCCGGTCCGTTGGTGGATAACTATGGCCGCAAACCGGTGGCGCTGGCCGGCATTATTCTCTACACGATCGGCGCGGCAATGGCGGCGTTGGCCACCAGCCCGACGATCTTCATTGCGTCGCGCCTGTTGCAAGGGGTAGCGGTCTGTTGCACCGCCGTCGTCGCCTTCAGTGGCGTGCGCGATCGGCTGAATGGCGACGACGCCGCCCGCGCCTTCGGCTTTCTCAACGGCACGCTGAACATCATCCCGGCATTGGCGCCGCTGCTCGGCGGCCTGCTCGCCGAAGCCTTCGGCTGGCGCGCGCCCTTTTGGTTCCTGGCAGGTTACGCGCTGCTGGTGTTGGTGCTCATCGCGCTGCGCCTGCCGGAAACTCGCCCCGCCGACACCGTGCCCGTCAAAGGGCTGCCGGTGCGCCAATACGCGCGCATCCTCAGCGAACGGCGTTTCCTTTCTTTTGCGGTGGTGAACTCCGGGGCGATGGGCATGGCGCTGACCTACGTTTCTCTGGCGCCTAACGTGCTGATGGGCACTGCGGGCCTGACTCCGCTGCAATTCTCGTTGGTGTTCGGCGCCAACGGCTTCTGGATCATGTTGGTCAGCTTCTTCGCTAACCGCATCATCCACAAAGTCGGCCGCCCGGTTTGTCTGGCGACCGGCGGCATTTTGATGGGGTTGGGCTGCCTGGGCCTGCTGCTGGGCGTCATGTGGCTTCCCGCGGCGGCGCAGGCGCACTGGCTGGCGTATATGCTGCCGGTCGCCAGCGCCTGCGCCGGGTTGGCGTTCGTGATGGGCCCGGCCACCAGCTATGCGCTGGAACCGTACTCCAATGAGGCCGGCGTCGCGTCCGCACTGGTCGGTTTCGTACAGATGGCCGGGGGCGCCGCGCTGGGGCTGCTGGCGATGGCGCTGCCGCTGCAACCGAAGCTGTCGCTGGCCTTGGTCATGCTGGCGGGCTGCCTGCTGGCGCTGCACGCGCGGCGGCTCAGCAAGCAGATTAAAGGACAGATCAGAAAAGTCGCCTGAGCCGCGGCTCAGGCTTCGGTAACAACCGGCACCCGTGCCGCCAACGCCGACAACAGTTCATAGCCTAACGTCCCTGCCGCCGTGGCCACCTCGTCCACCGGCAGGCGTTTTCCCCACAGCTCCACCTCGGCGCCCAGTTCAACGTGGGGACAGGGCGTCAAATCCACCGCCAGCATATCCATCGATACCGTTCCCAAGGTGCGCGTCAACACGCCATCGACCCATACCGGCGTTCCGGTCGGCGCATGACGCGGATAGCCGTCGGCATAACCGCAGGCCACCACGCCGATACGCTGCGCGCCGGCGGCGCTGTAACGGCCACCGTAGCCCACGCGATCGCCAGACTTCAGCTGCTGAATGCCGATGATCTCGCTGCTCAGCGTCATCGCCGGCTGCAACCCCGTCGATGCGATATCGTTCCAGCATCCGCTCGGCGAAGCGCCATAGAGAATGATCCCAGGGCGCACCCAGCTGCCGTGGGTCGCAGGATGCCACAGCGTAGCTGCCGAGTTGGCCAGGCAACGCGGCAGCGGTACATCGGCCGCCGCCGCCTCGATGGTAGCCATCTGCTGAGTTACGCCTTCCGGCCCGTCGGCGGTGGCGAAGTGACTCATCAGCGTAAGCTCGGCAATATTGGCGACAGCCTGCGCCCTGCGCCACACCTCATGCAGGCGCTCGGGCGCAAACCCCAGCCGATTCATGCCGCTGTTCACTTTCAGATAGACATCAAGCGGCGCACTCAGCTTTGCGTCGGCGATCGCCGCCAGTTGCCAGTCGCTGTGCACCGCCGTCGTCAGGCGATAACGATCGAGCAAGGCCAGATCCTGTCGCTGGAAGAAGCCTTCCAACAACAAGATAGGCCCCTGCCAACCGGACTCGCGCAGCAACACCGCTTCGGCCAGATCCAGCATGGCGAAGCCGTCGGTGTGCGCCATGCTGCGCCAAACGTGTTTGATGCCGTGGCCATAGGCGTTGGCCTTGACCACCGCCCAGACTTTGGCGCCGGGGGCGAAACGGCGCACCACCTGCAGGTTGTTTTCAATTGCACCGAGATGCATCGTGGCGGTTATCGGACGGGGCATCGCTTCTCCTTGGGGCAGCGTACAGCGGCCACGCGCGCCTGCGCGTGGCCGAAAAAGTCTATGACAGCGTCGACGATTAACGTGCGGGATGCACGTCGTTCAGCGGAACCGCGTGTTGCTGGCGAAATCCGGCGCTGTAACGCGCCACCGCCAGGTCATCGGAAGGGATTGCCGGCGTAATGCCGGACATCAGATCGGACAACAACTGCCCGGAACCGCAGGCCATGGTCCAGCCCAGCGTGCCATGCCCGGTGTTGAGGTACAGGTTTTTCAACGAGGTGCGGCCGACGATCGGCGTGCCGTCCGGCGTCATCGGGCGCAAGCCGGTCCAGAACGTCGCGTCTTCCACTCTGCCGCCGTTCGGGTAGAGATCGCGCACCACCATCTCCAGCGTTTCTCGCCGCTTTTGCTCCAGCTGAGTATTGAAACCGACGATCTCCGCCATGCCGCCGACGCGAATGCGCTGGTCGAAGCGCGTGATGGCGATTTTATACGTCTCATCCAGTACCGTAGAGAATGGCGCCGCCGCCTCATCGACGATAGGGATCGTCAGCGAATAGCCCTTCAGCGGGTAAACCGGAATAGACACCAGGCCGCGCAGCAGCGCCGTGGAGTACGAACCGAACGCCACCACGTAGCTATCGGCTTTGAACACTTCCTCGCCGCACTGTACGCCGGCGATCTTGTCCCCCTCCACCAACAGACGGTCGACGCTGCGGTTGAACAGGAAGGTCACGCCCGCCTGCTCAGCCATCTTCGCCAACTGTTGCGTAAACAGTTGGCAATCGCCGGTTTCGTCGTTCGGCAACTGCAGGCCGCCGGTCAGCTTGTGCGCCACCTGCGCCAGCGCCGGCTCAACGCTGCCGAGTTGGCCGGCCTCCAGCAATCGGTAAGGCACCCCGGCATCTTCCAATACCGCAATATCTTTCGCGGCGTTTTCGAACTGTTGTTGGGTGCGGAACAGCTGCAGCGTGCCGCCCTGACGGCCTTCGTACTGGATGCCGGTTTCCTGCCGCAGCGCCTTGATGCAGTCGCGGCTGTATTCCGCCAGGCGCACCATGCGGCCTTTGTTGGTCATGTAGTGTTCGGTGTTGCAGTTTTTCAGTATCTGCCACATCCAGTTCAGCTGGAAGCTGCTGCCGTCGAGACGGATCGCCAGCGGCGCATGGCGTTGGAACATCCACTTAATGGCCTTCAGCGGCACGCCCGGCGCCGCCCAGGGAGCGGCATAGCCCGGTGAAATCTGCCCGGCGTTCGCCGCGCTGGTTTCCAGTGCCGGGCCGGGCTGACGATCGATCACCGTCACCTCATGCCCAGCCTTCGCCAAATACCAGGCACTGGCTACGCCCACCACTCCACTACCTAAAATTACCACTCGCATCGCTGACTCCAGCCCAAGGCTTCACAAAGCACAATCTTCTGCTAACAGGAAATTAACTCAGTGAAAAAATCCGTCCAACAACTTCGTCATCAAACGTGACAATATTCACAATTAATTTATCGTCGATGGCCCGCGCATTTGCAATAGCCGCCAGAAAATAGCGATAAGATACGGTTTAAGGGGGTTTATGGCGCGAGGTCACCCCTGATTCGCTAGCATTGCTATCATTGATGGCATGAAAAATTGGCGTGATAAGCAACATGGATTTAACAGAATATAAAAATATTAGCCAACCTATAAATAGAATAAAAAACCACAAAAGCAAAAAATACCAAAACAACTGGCAAATAACGGCACCACCCGCTGCAGCAGAAAAATCGCGTAAATTTTCAGCCCTTAATAGCCTTATTTTTACTGTTGGAATAAAGCGGCGTTCACTGTGGCGCCATCTTGTTTTCGCTGCAGCACGATATGAACGTTCAAGCCCCCAGCCTCGCCCAGAGTTCATACTGTCGCTATTCAGGAGAACCTCGCATGTTCATCGCTCTCTATCAGTTCTCAGTCAAAACCGGACACGAACACGCTTTTCGCCAGGCCTGGCTTGAATTGACACAGGGCATCTATCAGCAACGCGGCAGCCTGGGCTCGCGCCTGCATCGGGAGGTGAACGGCAAATATATCGGCTATGCGCAGTGGCCAAGCCGCTCGGCATGGGAAAACGCCGGTGATATTCAGCTGGATGAACGGTACCGAGCGGCTCGGGATCGCATGCGTGCCACTTTATTGGCAGATGAAACGCTATTTGAAATGGACGTCACGGACGATTACCTGCAAATCAGGCCGTTCGACTGACCACAAGCCCACGCGTGCGGGCTTGTGGTTACAGAAGAGAGAAGCATCAATGATGCAGCATCTCGTCCACGACTTCTTTGGTCTGCAGTTGGAACGGGTAGTAGGTCGGCCAGTTATCCATCTCTTTCAGCAACGCCTCCTGCGACGTGTTGCCCATAAAGATATGGAAATGCGCCGATTTGCGCGGCCCGATAATGTGATCGCTGAACTGTACGAATTTCGGTGCCTGGCTGTCGGCATCCTGGCACTCGAACAGATAACGCACGCCTTTCTTACCGGAGACATACGTCAGGATCTTATGCCCGGCGTACTTGTACTGACAGGCGCTGGATTGGTCGCCACGGTGAAATTCCATGACACCGTTCTCAATGCCAATGGTATCCACATCGGTGGCGTAACCTTGGCGGTAATACGCCTTCACCTCTGCGAAGGTTTTGCTCTTATCCTGCGCCGCTTTCTTCCTGAACACCGGGTCAAGATCCCCATTGATCAGATACGGATACACGGATTGCCATACGCCCTCCCAATCAGCCAGGTCGCGATCTTTGACGTCCTTATCGTCGAACACGCCTCCCTCCGCCTTTTTTTCCAATTCCGTCAGCGGCTTGCCATGTGAATGATGCCCGTGAGCCAACGTTTGCCCACTGATGAACAGCGCCGCCAGCGCCACTGCCAATTTGCCCAAATGCCTCGTCAAAACGCGCTCCTTGTCCGTTGTTGATAAAAATGAAAAGTTACAATATAACATAACAATTTTCAATCCCAATTCGCCCTTCATCGGCATGCCTCTCGGTAGAATGGCAATAGGCGAATGGTGACCAAGAACAACAAGATGCATTGAGTGCGAGAGACTTGTCGGGCAGGAGAGTTTCTTGCTGACGTTGTGCTAAAATCCCGGCCAGTGATTGTCCGAGATAACATTAAAACCCTATGAAAAAAACGCTAAACCCGTGGCTTGACCTGTGCAGGTCCGCTGCAATCATCATGGTCATTCTCTCACACGGCAGAACGTTTCTACTGACGGCATTTCCATCGGCGCAAACTTTTAAGTTCGGTGGTTTCTTAGGGGTAGAACTGTTCTTCGTCTTATCCGGGTTTCTGATCGGCAGAATCATATTCGAGAAGGTAAAAGCAGCCAGGACACCACTTGGCTGGATCCCCGCGTTTTGGTTTCGTCGCTGGATGAGAACCTATCCCAGCTATCTGCTTTTTTTATTACTAAATTTATTCTTCATTAACAATATCAGGCCTGAAGCACTTCCCAACATACTGGCCTTCTCCACGTTCACGCAGAGCTTAGTCCATCCACACCCCACCTTCTTCGGTGAGGCCTGGAGCCTGGCTGTTGAAGAAGTTTTTTATTTCTTATTCCCCATAGTAATAGCCGTTTTTTTATTCATAATGAGAGATAGAAAAGTCAGTATTCTCTTGGCCATCGCCGCTATGATACTGATGTCTTTGTTCTTTAGAGTGAACGCAGCACTGAATACGCAACTGACGTTTAACGAAATTCGCTCAACATCGTTATATCGTCTTGACTCGCTCATGATTGGCGTTATTTTTTCCTGGTTATTTGTATCAAATAAAATCAAACGGTTCTTCTGGATAGGGTTATTACTTATTCCTATCGCGATAGCCATCGCCTCTCAGCCTGATGCTTTCATGGATGAAAGCTGGTTCATGAAAGTCTTTTTATTTGATATTGCCAACATTGGCTTCGCTTGCCTGATAACCGCGTTCTACAATTTGGATATTCCCAATGCAGTGAAAGCGGTAACCTCCAGAATTGCACGTTGGTCTTACGCCGCCTATCTAACCAACCTGCCCGTTTTGTTAGCCCTCAATCACTACTTGCCGAAACCCGATTCTGCTATCGGATGCCTTGCAATGTGGTCACTGTTTGTCGCCATGACAATGCTCAGCGCCAAACTTGTTTATGAACTCTTTGAGGTGAGAATCCTGCGGTTGAGGGATCACCTGAAAGCCGCATGACCATTTTGCGCAACATCTTTCCCCCGCCCTTTTTGAAAACAGACCGCTTCATTACCGAAGCGGTTTCTGCCCCTACTTCACAAACATCGGCATTCAACGCACCGCGCGTCTTCACCTATTGCACGCCCCTGCCGCAGGGCTATACTCGGAGAAGATGCGCGGTGTTGCACCGCCTTCTGCCGGGACGGGCGCCGGATTGACCGCCGTTCGCCCCTTTGCGTACCGGCATTTTTATTTCACTGATTTGCAATGGTTAATTATGACTTGAACTATGCTTGTTACAGGGTCTGCCGTTTGAGCAAGGCCCGTGAATAATGAGGGTGCGCTGATGACTACTTCAACACATGACAAGGTTAAGGATGATAAACGTCTGAGCGATGGACCGGACTGGACGTTCGAACTGCTGCAGGTGTATTTGGAGCAGATCGACCGCGTCGCCAAGCATTACCGGCTCGACACCTACCCCCATCAGATCGAGGTGATCACCTCAGAACAGATGATGGACGCCTATTCGAGCGTCGGCATGCCGATCAACTATACCCATTGGTCCTTCGGCAAAAAATTCATCGAAACCGAGCAGCGCTACAAACAGGGCCAGCAAGGGCTGGCGTATGAAATCGTCATCAACTCCAATCCCTGCATCGCCTACCTGATGGAGGAGAACACCATCACCATGCAGGCGCTGGTGATGGCGCACGCCTGCTATGGCCACAACTCGTTCTTCAAGAATAACTACCTGTTCCGCAGTTGGACCGACGCCAGCTCCATCGTCGATTACCTGCTGTTTGCTCGCCACTACATCAGCCAGTGCGAAGAACGCTACGGCGTCGAAGAAGTGGAACGGCTGCTGGACTCCTGCCATGCGCTGATGAACTACGGGGTCGACAGGTACAAACGCCCGCAAAAAATCTCTTTGGTGGAAGAAAAAGCGCGCCAGAAAAGCCGCGAAGAGTATCTGCAAAGCCAGGTGAATACGCTGTGGAAGACCCTGCCACGCGTCGAGCGCGAAGAGTCGCCTGAGCAGGCGCGCCGCTATCCGAGCGAACCGCAGGAAAATATCCTCTATTTTATCGAGAAGAATGCGCCGCTGCTGGAACCGTGGCAGCGTGAGGTGCTGCGCATCGTGCGCAAAGTCAGCCAATATTTCTACCCGCAAAAACAGACCCAGGTAATGAACGAGGGGTGGGCGACCTTCTGGCACTACACCATCCTTAACCATCTTTACGACGAAGGCCGGGTGACCGAGCGGTTCATGCTGGAGTTTTTGCACAGCCACACCAACGTGGTTTATCAGCCGCCGTACAACAGCCCATACTATAACGGCATCAACCCGTACGCGCTGGGCTTCGCCATGTTCCAGGACATCAAGCGCATCTGCCAATCGCCGACCGAGGAAGATCGCTACTGGTTCCCGGACATCGCCGGTAAAGACTGGTTGGACACGTTGCACTTCGCCATGCGCGACTTTAAGGATGAGAGCTTTATCAGCCAGTTCCTGTCGCCCAAAGTGATGCGCGACTTCCGCTTGTTTACCGTGCTGGACGACGATCGCAACAACTACCTGGAAATTGCCGCGATCCATAACGAAGCGGGCTACCGGGCAATCCGCCAGGAGCTGTCGGCTCAATACAATCTGAGCAACCACGAGCCGAACATTCAGATCTGGAACGTAGACCTGCGCGGCGACCGTTCGCTGACGCTGCGCTACATCCCGCAGGAGCGCGCGCCGCTCGATAAGAGCCGCCGCGACGTGTTGAAGCACCTGCATCGCCTGTGGGGCTTCGACGTGATCCTCGAGCAGCAAAACGAAGACGGCAGCGTGGAATTGCTCGACCGCTGCCCGCCGCGGCCTACGCCGCTGTAACCGCCATAACGACAAAGGGTGCCAACACGGCGCCCTTATTATGTCATTCGCACGGCATCAGCGGCGCGCTTCGGTCAGATCGCTCGGCATGGTGCCCTGCATGCTCTGCCAAATCGCCCCGCTGTCTTTACCGTAGTTGCGCACGGTGTCCATCACCTGGTCGTACAGCTTCTCATGGCAAAGCGTAGACAGCTTGCTGTAGAAAGTCAGCGCCAGCTTGCGCGCTTCCGGGTTGGAGAAGTAGTAACGGCCCACGCGGGTGTACAGCCCTTTCAGGCCGTTGAAAATCAGGCCATAGATCGGGTTGCCGGAAGCGAACGCCAGACCACGGAAGATCTCATAGTCCAGGACATTGAAGGCATCCGCCTGATCTTCCACCTCGGCGGCTTTCGCCAGCACTTCCTGCGCCTGCTCAGGATGATTGCGCACCGCAGCGCGAATAAAGATCGATGCGATATTGGTACGCACGGACAGCAGGTTATCGATCAGCTGCGGGACGCTTTTGTGATCGAGACGAGCCACGGTCTCAAGGATATTGAGGCCGGACGTTTCCCAGAAATTGTTCACTTTGGTCGGTTTACCATGCTGAATGGTCAACCAGCCATCGCGGGCAAGACGTTGCAACACTTCACGTAACGTGGTGCGCGTGACGCCAATCAACTCCGAAAGCTCACGCTCCGCGGGCAAAATAGAGCCAGGGGGGAAGCGATTATTCCAAATACTCTCAATAATGTACTCTTCCGCGAAACCGGCAGGACTCTGCGCCTTTATGACCATGTGTTTGACGTTCCGTTGCGACGATAAAATCAGTAAAAGTAATCAGCTCATCATACCAGATCACACAGACATGACATAGCGTGAGCGAAAAACAATAAACGAAAGTGTGCATAAAGTGGCAAAAAACGCGCAAAAACACCGGCCCTGAGAAATTTGCCGCCGTAAAACAAGCTCCGGTTGCGCCCGCCCCCGCCGCGTTGTTAGGGTACGTGCTACGACTGATTTAAGGATGCATAAAGGACAATGGAAACAACCTTGCGCAGCGCCCTGCTCAAAAACTTCCTGGGGCAATCTCCCGACTGGTACAAACTGACCATTCTCATTTTCCTGGCGATCAACCCGCTGGTGTTTTTTTTCGCCAGCCCGTTTCTCGCGGGTTGGCTGTTGGTGATCGAGTTCATCTTTACCCTGGCGATGGCGTTGAAATGTTACCCGCTGCTGCCGGGCGGCCTGCTGGCGCTGGAAGCCGTGGCCATCGGCATGACCAGCCCGGCGCAGGTTTCGCAAGAAATCGAACATAATCTGGACGTGCTGCTGCTGCTGGTCTTTATGGTGGCCGGCATCTACTTTATGAAGCAACTGCTGCTGTTCGTGTTCACCAAACTGCTGCTCAATATCCGCTCGAAAACGCTGCTGTCGCTGGCGTTCTGCCTGGCGGCCGCTTTCCTTTCCGCCTTCCTCGATGCGCTGACGGTCGTGGCGGTGGTGATCAGCGTCGCCACGGGGTTCTATTCCATCTATCACAATGTGACGTCGAACCGCTCCGACGGCGACATCGGCGATGACAGCGATTTCACCGGCGAAGAGCGCAAGCAGACGCTGGAGCAATTCCGCGCCTTTCTGCGCAGCCTGCTGATGCACGCCGGCGTCGGCACCGCGCTCGGCGGAGTCATGACCATGGTGGGCGAGCCACAGAACCTGATCATCGCCAAAAGCGCGGGCTGGGGCTTTATCGACTTCTTCCTGCGGATGGCGCCGGTCACTTTGCCGGTGCTGGCATGCGGCCTGCTGGTCTGCTGGCTGGTAGAGCGTTTTCGCCTGTTTGGCTACGGCACGCCACTGCCGGAAGCGGTACGTGAGGTGCTGAAAGAGTATGATCGCAAGGCCACCGCAGGCCGCAGCAAGCAAGAAAGACTCAAGCTGGTGATGCAGGCGCTGATCGGCGTTTGGCTGGTGCTGGCGCTGGCCTTCCACCTGGCGGAAGTCGGGCTGATCGGCCTGTCGGTCATCATTCTCGCCACATCGCTGTGCGGCGTGAACGACGAACACGCCATCGGCAAAGCGTTCCAGGAGGCGCTGCCGTTCACCGCCCTGCTGACGGTATTTTTCACCGTGGTGGCCGTGATCATTGAGCAACACCTGTTCAGCCCGGTGATCCAGTTTGTACTGCGCGCCGAGCCCGCTTCTCAGCTTTCGCTGTTCTACCTGTTCAACGGTCTGCTGTCGTCGGTTTCCGACAACGTATTCGTCGGCACGGTTTACATCAACGAAGCGCGCACCGCGCTGGAAACCGGCGCCATTGCGCTGAAACAGTTCGAACTGCTGGCGGTCGCCATCAATACCGGCACCAACCTGCCTTCGGTCGCGACCCCTAACGGCCAGGCGGCGTTCCTGTTCCTTTTGACGTCGGCCTTGGCGCCGCTGGTGCGTCTGTCGTATGGCCGCATGGTGTGGATGGCTCTGCCTTATACGATCGTATTGACCGTGGTCGGCCTGCTGTGCGTACAGTTCACGCTGGAGCCGGCGACCGAACTGTTGACACAGTGGCACTGGCTGACGCTGCCGCCTGTCGACGCCATCGGCCACTGATGCGGCGCCGGCAGGGTAAACCGACTATTTTTACGCTGAAACCGGCCCAGGTGGCTGGCAGCGAGGGGGAATTGGTTTACACTGCCGGTTCAATTGCTTACTGCATGGAAGAATCTAGATATGTTGCAATTCTTTAACCGCTGTTCACAAGGACGCGGCGCCTGGCTGCTGATGGCCCTGACAGCGTTGGTGTTGGAACTGGTCGCGCTCTATTTCCAGCACGTTATGCTGCTGCAGCCCTGCGTCATGTGCATTTACGAGCGTTGCGCGCTGTTCGGCATCCTCGGCGCCTCACTGGTGGGCGCCATCGCGCCGAAAACGCCGCTGCGCTATGTGGCGATCCTGCTGTGGATCTACAGCGCCTGGGAAGGCGTACAGCTGGCGTGGAAACACACCATGATCCAACTGCACCCCTCGCCGTTCAATACCTGCGATTTCTTCGTCAGCTTCCCGTCCTGGCTGCCGCTGGATAAATGGCTGCCTGCGGTGTTCCACGCTTCCGGTGACTGTTCCGTGCGTCAATGGCAGTTCCTGACGCTGGAAATGCCACAGTGGCTGGTGGGTATCTTCGGTGCCTATCTGCTGGTGGCGCTGATTGTGCTGATCGCGCAATTTGTCCGCCCACGCCGCCGCGATTTGTTCGGCCGCTGATAGGCCAACAAACAAAAAACGGCGCCTCAGGGCGCCGTTTCTTTAGGGTATTACTGTTGAATTCAGAGATAACCCCATTTCAGGTATGTGTAAGGAAGTAAACGAGCACGATCAGTGCCCCAGCTACGGCAAACAGACGGACCATTTTCATTGTTATGCTCTCGAACTTGCGGGAGAGCGGCCAAATTACTCAACTTATCGTTTAAAAAGAAGCATCCTGGCTCGATTAAGCGCGTAATTTACATAACATTAAACTTCTGCGTTGCCAGCGGGCCAACACATGCTGTGCAGGCACTTTCCTCACGGCCTGCGGGCATCAATAAATTACCGTTATTTATGAACGACTGCGTCTTTGTCACATTCAGAGCACAATATTTTGGTGAAGTTTGCCCATAAAATCCTTATAGTATCGGCAAAGTGAGTACTACCGATTTCCCTGGTGTTGTTGTGTGTCTTGCCCCTCATCTTTGCAGGGGCTTTTTTCCTTCTCCCCCAACCGTCAGTCCCCGCTGCCTTTAAATAAATCATTCAAATTTAACTCTGCGCGGTATCACTCATCGGCCACCGTTCGCGCACTAATGATTAAAATCGTTCGTGATTCTTTCCTTATGCTGAATGCAGTAGGCCAATGATATCAAGGATACGATTTATGCCGGATAGCACCTTTTCCCCCACGTCTCAGCGCCCATTCCTGCGGCGCATGCTGCTCAAAGCAGGGAAAAAATTCCTGCGCTGGAACGGCGAATTTCAAACTCGCCATTCGCTCATCTCCACTACGCCGCGGATCGGTAATCATGAATTTAATTGGGTGGCGGCGCTGGAAGCCCGTTGGCCTGCCATTCGCCAGGAGTTGGATCGGTTACTGGAGCACCCGGAGGACATCCCCGCGTTCCACCAAATATCACCGGATCAGAAACGCATCTCCAAAGGGGATAATTGGAAAACCTTCGGGCTATTTGTCTACGGGCAGCGCGTTGATGAGAACTGCGCCATTTGTCCGCACACCGCACAGGCGGTCAGCGAGATCCCCGGCATGCGCACTGCCATGTTTTCGATCCTTAAGCCGCACTATCACATCGTCCCCCACAAAGGCCCGACTCGTGCCGTGGTGCGCGCGCATTTGGGATTGATCGTGCCAAAGGATCGGGAAAAGCTCTGGATCCGCGTCGACGATCAGATCCTGCACTGGGATGAAGGCAAGGTCATTTTGTTTGATGACTCTTATGAACACGAGGTGCGCAATGATACCGATGAACTGCGTGCGGTGCTGTTTCTCGATATCGACCGGCCGATGGACAAAGTGGGGACGGCGGTAAATAAACTGCTGTTCAGCCTGATTAAAGCCAGCCCTTACGTGAAGCAGCCGCTGAAAAATCTGGCCAACTGGCGCCGCCGCGACAAAAAAGAGTGAAGTGATGGCTTATGCCATAACCTCACGCCTGCCGGTTAGCGCAATTGCAGAGGGCGCCGTGTCCTGACACGCCGCCCTCTTGCATGAAAACGCGTCTTGCTGCGCAAGCGGTCCGGCGTTATCTGGCCCAGTCCGGCTTGTTGAGGATATGGTCCTGCCAGTCCACCACTTCACTCTCGCGCACCGCGATATGCCGCACCGTGATGCGCTCACCGTGCATCGCCGCCTTGGAGCCGCTCAGCAACGGGTGCCAGGGGAACAGCGGCTTGCCTTCGCCGATCAGGCGATAGGCGCAGGTCGGCGGCAACCAATCGAAGGTGGTGAGGTTTTCGCGCGTCAATTTGATGCAGTCCTCTTCCAGCTCGAAGCGCCGCTCGTAGTTACGGCATTGGCAGGATTTGATGTTGAGCTGGTTGCAGGCTACGTTGGTAAAATAAATCTCGTCGGTATCTTCGTCGATCAGCTTATTCAAACAGCATTGCCCGCACCCGTCGCACAGCGATTCCCACTCTTGTTCTGACATTTCCGCCAGCGTTTTCTGTTGCCAAAAAGCGAGTTGTGACATGTTAGCGTCCGGTTTCGGTAAATGGATAACTCACCTGCGCACAGGTTCGAGGGGGGACTATATAGACATTTTAGCCGCGAGATGCAAGTTTTGCCGCCGACGATGCCGGCGGCCAACAGCGATCAGATCACCCGGGTGCTGAGCGCTTTACCGTTCAGACTGATTTTCAGCATGTCGCCGGAAGCCATCGGGCCTACGCCCTGCGGCGTGCCGGTCAGGATGATGTCGCCGGCGCGCAGCGTGAAGAAACGGCTCATGTAGCTGATTAGCGGCAGGATCGGCGTGATCATGTCACGCGTATTGCCCTGCTGGCGCAGTTGATCGTTGACCGTCAACGACAGCTCGGCGTTTTGCGGATCGCCGAATTCCGCCACCGGGATAAATCCCGACATCGGACAAGACCCGTCGAAGGCTTTGGCCTTTTCCCACGGCTGACCGGCCTTTTTAAAACCGGCTTGCAGATCGCGCAGCGTCAGATCGAGCGCCACGCCGTAACCGGCAATCGCACGCGCCACGCGATCTTCGTTGGCCTGCTTCAACGGCGTGCCGATCAGTACCGCCAGCTCTACCTCATGGTGTACTGAACCGAACTCTTTAGGGATGGCCACCGGCTGGCGGATATCGCATAACGCCGTTTCCGGTTTGATGAACACCACCGGTTCGACGGACACCGCGCTGCCCATTTCCTTGATGTGATCGGCGTAGTTGCTGCCGACGCAGACCACCTTGTTCACCGGGAAATCGAGCAGCGAACCCTGCCAGTCTCTGTGTTGATACATACCGCTTCTCCCAAACTGTAGAGGCTTGGCGCGCCAAGCCGATTATTGGTGTGCCGGATCAATGCCCGATCGCGTCTGCCATCATACCCACGGCGATAGCGAAATAGTAAGAGCGATTCCAGTGCATCAGGGTGCGGAAATTATCATAGACCAAGAAGGTCCGCCCCTGCAGATCATCCGGCGCGATGATCCAGCCGCGCTGCACGGCGTGCGGCAACGCGCGGCCATCCGCACGGCGCACGCCGCGTTTCTGCCAGTCGTTGACGCTGCGCGCCTGCGCGTCTTTCAGGCCCAGTTCGGCTCGATTGAAGCCGGCGGGCAGTTTGACCTCGCGCCCCCAACCGATGCCGGGCTGCCAGCCCTCTTTGGACAGGTAGCTGGCCGTGGACGCGAAAACGTCGTCAATGTTATTCCAGATATCGATGCGCCCGTCACCGTCGCCGTCCGCCGCATAACGCAGGAAGGAGCTTGGCATAAACTGACATTGCCCCATCGCGCCGGCCCAGGACCCTTTCAGTGGCGTATCGCCAACGTGCCCCTGTTCGACTATCTGCAGCGCCGCCAGCAGCTCCCGGCTGAAAAAGGCCTCGCGGCGCCCTTCGAACGCCAGCGTCGCCAGCGCGGACACCACGTCCTCCCGCCCCTGGATCTTGCCATAGGCGCTCTCCATTCCCCACAACGCGATGATATAGCGCCCCGGCACCCGATAGCGTTCGCTGGCCCGCAGCCATTGCGCATGGCGCTGCCGGTACAGTTCGCGCCCCTGCCGCACCTTGGCGGGCGACATCACCCGCCGCAGGTAATCGTCCAAAGTGATCTTCTGCTCCGGCTGATTGCGGTCGGCCTTGATCACCCGATCGACGAAATGGATTTGCGCAAAGGCGCGGTCAAGGGTGGCCTGACTGATGCCCTGTTCCCGCGCCCGGCGCTTCAGTTGCTCGACATACGCCGGGAACTGCGCCGGATCGCGCCCGCTGGTCGCCAGCGTCGTCTCCTGCGCCGCCTGCGGTGCGCCCGGCATCATCGCACCGCCCAGCGCCAGCCAAACGGCCAACGCGGTACTTCTCGCCGAACGTGTCATCATGCCTCCCCTGACCGTAGCGGCGGTCTCAGGCCTTGTCGCCCGCCAAATGCTGATTGAGCAGGTTTTCCACCGGCGGCGGGAACTGCAGGTAATAACCTTCGTCTTTCAGCGCCTGTTTCACCTTTTCGATATCCGCCGAGGCCAATTTCTTGCGTTCATCGAGTGAAAGCATCATGGCGAATTGCGGTACGCCGAAACTTTTCATCAGCGCTTCCGGCACACGAGAGAAATCGTCTTTTTTTTCGACATAAAGATAAGTTTGATCGCGTTTCGGGCTTCTATAGATCACACAAAGCATTTTTTTAACTCTATTTAATTGAGGGAGCGTCTTGCCTGGATATAACTCTGACTATAACATGCTTATAGTACATCGGAATATCGCACCCCGAGTGGTATTCCGGGGATTTAAAGTTGCTGAGACTGAGTCAGGATAGATGTCACAATCGCCAATTGAGCTAAAAGGCAGCAGTTTTACCCTATCGGTTGTTCATTTGCATAATTCGCAGCCCGAGGTAATACGCCAGGCGTTACAGGAAAAAGTTGAGCAAGCGCCCGCTTTTCTGAAAAACGCCCCTGTTGTTATCAACGTCGCAACGCTGGATGGCGATGCGAACTGGAAAGAACTTCAACAGGCTGTCGCGGCGGCAGGTCTGCGCGTTGTGGGTATCAGCGGTTGCAGAGATGAGCGTCAAAAGCGCGCGATAGCCCGTGCCGGGCTGCCGTTGCTGAGCGAAGGCAGAGGCCAGAAAATGGCGGCGCCGGAGCCTGCACCTGCGCCCGTGGTGGCGGAAAACGCCCCCGCCAAAACGCGTATCATCAGCACCCCTGTCCGTTCCGGCCAACAGATTTACGCCCGCAATTGCGATCTTATCGTGACCAGCAGCGTCAGCGCCGGCGCCGAACTGATTGCCGACGGCAACATTCATGTCTACGGCATGATGCGCGGCCGCGCGCTGGCAGGCGCGTCAGGCGACACGCAATGTCAGATTTTTTGCACCCACCTGGCGGCTGAGCTAGTCTCTATCGCAGGGCAGTACTGGTTGAGCGACCAAATCCCGTCCGATTACGTCGGGCAGGCCGTACGACTCAGCCTGTTGGATAACGCTTTAACCATACAACCTTTAAATTAAGCCCTTTTGACAAGGAATCCATTTCATGGCACGCATTATTGTTGTTACATCGGGTAAAGGGGGCGTTGGCAAGACCACTTCGAGCGCGGCCATCGCTACCGGCCTGGCCCAGAAAGGCAAGAAAACCGTCGTGATCGATTTCGATATCGGCCTGCGTAATCTTGACCTGATCATGGGCTGCGAACGTCGGGTAGTTTATGATTTCGTGAACGTGATTCAGGGCGACGCCACGCTGAATCAGGCGTTGATCAAAGACAAACGCACTGAAAACCTCTATATCCTGCCGGCTTCGCAGACACGCGACAAAGACGCGTTAACCCGTGAAGGCGTTGAAAAAGTCCTCAACGATCTCGGCGAGATGGATTTTGACTTCGTGGTCTGCGACTCTCCGGCCGGTATCGAAACCGGTGCGCTGATGGCGCTGTATTTCGCCGACGAAGCTATCATCACCACCAACCCGGAAGTCTCTTCGGTACGCGACTCCGACCGTATCCTGGGCATCCTTTCCTCCAAATCGCGCCGCGCCGAGAAAGGCGAATCGCCTATCAAGGAACACCTGCTGCTGACCCGTTACAACCCGGGCCGCGTCAGCCGTGGCGACATGCTGAGCATGGAAGACGTGCTGGAAATCCTGCGCATTCCACTGGTGGGTGTGATCCCGGAAGACCAGTCCGTACTGCGTGCTTCCAACCAGGGTGAGCCTGTCATTCTGGATGCCGAGTCGGACGCCGGTAAGGCGTATGACGATACCGTTTGCCGCTTGTTGGGGGAAGAACGCCCATTCCGCTTCATTGAAGAAGAGAAGAAGGGTTTCCTGAAACGCCTTTTTGGGGGATAAACCATGGCCTTATTAGACTTCTTTCTGTCCCGCAAAAAACAGACAGCCAATATAGCCAAGGAACGGCTGCAGATTATCGTCGCAGAGCGTCGTCGCGGGGACAGTGAGCCCCCGTATCTGCCTGATTTGAAACGCGATATTCTGGCGGTTATTTGCAAATACATTCAGATCGATCCTGAAATGCTGCATGTGCAGTTCGAGCAGAAAGGGGACGATATTTCGGTACTTGAACTTAACGTGACATTACCGGAATCGGAAGAAGCAGCTAAATGATTGCGACGCATTAATTACCCCCTGTATATTTTATGCAGGGGGTAACTGTATGTGCATCCAGTTATTAAGCATTATCGGCAGCAAAAAATCGATTTTTCCCTTTGGGACAATTCCCAATTAACTTTGCCGCCACCTCGTTTAAAGTAAATTCTGGCCAGATTTACCTTCAACGCATTATTTCCTGCCTATATTCACCCGAGCAGAGTTTCCCTACCCTGCCCTGGTGATAACCAGCGATTAATAATCTTTCAGTATGTCCTGCAACGGCGCCATTAATAAATCGCCGCGCCAGCCGCTGATTAATTCAGGGCGACTCTCGCCGTCCTTCAGTTTCCAATGCCAGTTCAACAATTGGTTAATTTGGCGACGGGATGCCAGCAGCTCGCTGCTCAACCCGCTTTGCTCGCTGACGGTGGCGATAGCGGCCTTGATGTCCTTAAACACCTTCTTGTAGCCCGGCTGATCGATAAGGTTAGCCAACGGCGCCGGCAACTCGGACTCCTCCAGCGCTTCGGCTTCGGCCACCAGCGCCAACAGCGTTTTGCCGTGATAACGGATCTCCGGCCCGCTCAGGCCCAGCGAATCCAGTTCTCCCAGCGAAGACGGCATAAAGCGCGCCACCTGCCACAGGTTCTCCTCGCGAACCACGAAGTTCACCGCCAGATCGCGCTCACGCGCCTGGCGCAACCGCCATTCCGCCAACTTCTGCAGACACCCCAGCTGACGCGGGCGCAACTGCCAGGCATTGCTGATTTCGCGATAGGCCACTTCCGGCGCCAGCGCCTCGCTACGGCGTTGGCACAGCAGCAAGCACTCGTTATTGGCCGCAGCGGTCCAGCCGGCCTCTTCGGTCTCCTGCACCAACTGTTTGGCCATCGGCAGCAGGTAGAACACGTCGGCGGCCGCATACACGCACTGTCTTTCAGTCAGCGGGCGCGCCAGCCAGTCGGTGCGCGACTCGCTCTTGTCCAGTTCAACCTTCATGTACTCCGCCACCAGCGTCGCAAAGCCGCAGGAGAGCGGCCGGCCGGTAAAGGCCGCCAGGATCTGAGTGTCGATCATCGGCGTCGGCAGCGTTTTAAAGGCGTTGAGAAACACTTCAAGATCTTCACTGCCGGCATGCAGGAACTTCACCACGGCGGTGTCGGCCAGCAGCTCGACAAACGGTTGCCAGTGCTTGATCGGCAGAGGATCGATAAGGGAGAGTTGTTCACCGTCGTAAAGCTGGATCAGGCCCAGCTGCGGATAGTAGGTACGCGTTCTGACAAACTCGGTGTCCAGCGCAACCTGGGCATGCTTTCTCGCCTGCTCGCAGACCTGCTGCAATCCGGCATCGGTAGTGATCAACTGATAATTCAAAACATCATTCTCTTGTAGGATTCAAACACAACAACGCCGGCATTCACCGGCGTTGTTGATAGGCTGACGCGAGAGCGAAACCTAGGCGGCATCGGCCGGCTTAGGCGCTTTTTGCTCATCGCGCAATTCTCGCCGCAAAATCTTGCCGACGTTCGACTTCGGCAGTTCATCGCGGAACTCAACAATTTTAGGCACTTTATACCCGGTCAGGTGGCGTCGGCAATGGGTCAACAGCTCTTCCTTGGTCAGCGAGGCGTCTTTCTTCACCACGCAGATCTTCACCGTTTCGCCGGAGGCCTCGCTGGGCACGCCGATTGCCGCACATTCCAGCACTTTCGGGTGCTGGCTGACCACATCTTCAATCTCGTTCGGATACACGTTGAAACCCGAGACCAGGATCATGTCTTTCTTGCGGTCGACGATGCGCACAAATCCCTGATCGTCCACGGTCACCACATCACCGGTCGCCAGCCAGCCGTCTTTCAGCACTTCGTCGGTGGCATCCGGGCGCTGCCAATAGCCTAACATAACTTGCGGCCCTTTGACCCACAGTTCGCCCGGCTCGCCCGGCGGCACGTCATGGCCGTTGTCGTCCACCAACCGAATGTCCGTCGACGGCACCGGCAGACCGATGCTGCCGCTGTAGTGTTTAAGATCGTAAGGGTTGCCGGCCACCAGCGGCGCGCACTCCGTCAGGCCGTAACCTTCCAGCAGATGTTTGCCGGTGGTTTTCTCCCACTTCTCGGCCACCGATTTTTGCACCGACATGCCGCCGCCGACAGAGAAACGCAGCGTAGAGAAATCGAGCTTATGGAAGTCTTCGTTATTCAGCAACGCATTGAACAGCGTATTCACCCCGCTCATGGCGGTGAACGGGTATTTGCCCAATTCTTTCACCAGGCCCGGAATGTCACGCGGGTTGGTGATCAGCAAATTGCGCCCGCCCAGATCGATAAACAGCAGGCAGTTCACCGTCAGCGCGAAAATGTGATACAGCGGCAGCGCCGTCACCACCAGCTCCTGCCCTTCACGGAACAGCGGCGAATAGGCGGCCTTGGCCTGCTCAAGGTTGGCCTGCATGTTGCGGTGCGTCAGCATCGCCCCCTTCGCCACCCCGGTGGTGCCGCCGGTGTATTGCAGGAAAGCCAGATCGGCATTAATGATGTCCGGTTTTACATATTGCAAACGGCGGCCGCGCTGCAGCGCGCTGCGGAAGGAAATGGCGTCCGGCAGGTTGTATTTTGGCACCAGACGCTTAACGTATTTGACCACGAAGTTGACCAACGTGCCCTTGGCGGCCGACAGCTGATCGCCCATGCGCGTCAGGATCACGTGTTTGACCTGGGTGTTGAACACCACTTTTTCCAGCGTATGGGCAAAGTTGGAGACGATGACGATGGCACTGGCGCCGCTGTCATTCAACTGGTGCTCCAGCTCGCGCGGGGTATACAGCGGGTTGACGTTGACCACCACCATGCCGGCACGCAGAATGCCGAACAGGGCAATGGGGTATTGCAACAGGTTAGGCATCATCAGCGCGACGCGGTCGCCCTTCTTCAGGCCCAGCTCATTTTGCAGGTAAGCCGCGAAAGCCCGGCTGCGTTCTTCCAGTTTGCGGAAGGTCATCACCTCGCCCATATTGATAAAGGCGGGCTGATCGGCATAGCGCTGCACGGCATGCTCAAACATTTCGATCAACGACGAATAGCGATCGGCATCAATCTCTGCGGGCACATCTGCCGGATACCGTTTTAACCAGACCTTATCCAAGGTATTACTCCTGAAATCATTACTAATTATCATCGCAGCCCTCAAACTCGCAGCCTAACCATAACAATATTTTAACTCAGCAGACCAGTTCGGGTTTTAAACATTACTCAGGTTGCGATGTACGTCACTAATTGTCGGATATTCCTTATCCCAAAAAACAAAAGGGCGGCCTGAGCCGCCCTGTCAAATTTGTTCACATCAAGCGTATGTTACTCGGTTACGATGGTTTGCACCTGTGCCGGGCCGGGGTTGTACCAGCCATAGCCGGCGCCCCAGCCGGGTCCCCACGGGCCACCGCGCCAGCCCCAAGGGCCCATCGGCGCAGGCGGCATCACCACCTGTTGCACCAGATGCCAGCGCTTGAAACCGGTCACGTTCATCGTTACGAAGCGATATGGCGTCATGCCGATCCGTCCCTCTTTCAGGCCGGTGATAGGGCCGACGACGGTCACCAGTTGGCCTTTGAAATCGACCGGTTCGAGGAAGCCGTTCACCGTGGCCAGCAAGCGGCCGTTCGACGGTTCACCCAGTATCGGCCGCGCACCGCTGTCGAGCGGCACCGCCGCGATCTCCAGCAGCGTGCGCCCTTGTTCGTTGGCGACGTTCACCACGGTGCCGCCGAAGCGGGCTTCCGCGCCGGTAAACAGGTTCGGTGCATTTTGTACCGAGGAAAGCTGAGTCACCGGCGAAGGGCTGGAGCCTTTGATCGCATCCGGTACGGTGACGCACCCGGTCAGAACCAGCGCGCCGCAGGCGACGGCCAGCAGCGACAGCTTTTTACTTGCAGTGCGGATTAACATGGTCGCAATCTCCTGAAATGCCTGTAACTTTGACCGCGTTTCAGCGTTCAAGTTGCAGGCCTTCATCGCCCGGCATCAACATCAGCACAATAACGCCGCGATTACTCGCGGCCCGGCAGTTTTTTCCAGGTCACTTCATTGCGCAGGTAGGTCGGCTCGGCGTTTTCCACCGCCACCACCAGCCCCTGTTGCCAGGCGTGCAGCGCCAGCGGCAGCATGTCTTCCGCCTGCGGCAACAGCATCTGGCCGTCGCGCACGCTCAGCGTGGAACCGTTGACCAGATCGGGGTAGGTTTGCCAGCCGGTGCCGACGTGGGCCCATTCGCCCTGCAGGCGCTGTACGCGCTCGAGCGCCTGCGCCGGCGACAGCACCGCCTCGCCTTCGCTTTCCAACCAACGGCCGTCGGCCTGACGTTCGAACTGCCCCCAGTAAACCTCGCCCATGCGCGCATCGATCGCCGCCAGCACACGCTCCGCGCCGCTGACGCGCCAGGCGCCCTGCGCCATGGTTTGCAGCGTAGAAACGCCGATCATCGGCAGATCGGCGCCCAGCGCCAGGCCCTGAGCGATGCCGATGCCGATGCGTACCCCGGTAAAACTGCCGGGGCCGCGGCCGAAGGCCAGCGCATCGAGCTGGTTGAGCGCCAGGCCGGATTCCACCAGCACCTGCTGCACCATAGGTAAAATACGTTGCGTATGCTCGCGTGGGCACAGCTCAAACAGGGCGTGGATTTCGCCTTGATTCCAGACGGCGACGGAACAGGCTTCCGTCGCGGTATCGATCGCTAAAATTCGCGTGGACATGCCAACCTCTGGCGGGAATAAAACTGGGTTTTTCATACAGGGCGCGCATTGTAGCACAGCCCCGTAAGCCCTTCATCTTTCACGTGGCCGACGTATCAGCGGCCTGCAAAAAGGCGATCGCCTGCTTCAGATCGCGGGTACGCGGCGTAGGCGGCAGGCTATTGAGGAACACCTCGCCATAAGGGCGCATCACCAGACGGTTATCGCAGATCACCAGCACGCCGCGATCGTCGGTATCGCGGATCAAACGGCCCACCCCCTGTTTCAGGGTGATGACCGCATCCGGCAACTGCACGTCATTGAACGGATCGCCGCCGCGCAGGCGACAATCTTCAATGCGCGCCTTCAGCAGCGGATCGTCCGGTGAGGTAAACGGCAGCTTATCGATGATCACGCACGACAGCGCATCGCCACGCACGTCCACCCCTTCCCAGAAGCTGCTGGTCGCCACCAACAGCGCGTTACCGGCGGCGACGAACTGTGCCAACAGCTGCCCTTTGCTGGTTTCCCCTTGCAATAAGACCGGCAGCGTCATCGTGGCGCGGAACTCTTCCGCCAGCTCGCGCATCATCTGGTTCGATGTGCACAAGAAGAAGCAGCGGCCGTTGTTGGCTTCGATTAATGGGCGCAGCATGCGCGCCAGCTGGCGCGCCCCGCCGGGCTGATTCGGCGAAGGCAAAAAGCGCGGCACGCACAGCAGCGCCTGTTTGGCATAGTCGAACGGGCTCGGCAACAGCAGCGTTTTGGCCTTGGTCAGCCCCAGCCGTTCGGTGAAGTGACCCAACTGATCGTTGACCGACAGCGTCGCCGAGGTAAAGATCCAGCTGCCCGGCTTCTCGTCCAGCATTTCGCGGAAACGATCGGCCACCGTCAGCGGCGTCAGCGCCAACACGAAGTGGCGCGAATTGCACTCATACCAATAGCTGTAGCCCGGTTCCGTCACCGCCTTGAGGCGTTTGAGACGCGCGCGGTACAGCGTGGCGCGCTCAAAGGCGGCGTCCAGCAACGCCGAACGCCCCAGCGACAGTTTCATGACGTCATAACACAGCTCCAGCGCGTCATCGAGCAGCAACAAAGCGCGCTGCACGTTCGGTTCGCCGAGCACATCCCGCAGGTTGCCGCGAAAACCCGGCTCCCCCAGATTCAGACGGAAATCTTGCGTGCTCAGGCTGAGACGGTCGGCGCTTTTTTGCAGTTGGGCGGCATCGCGCACCTCGGTGCGGTAGGCGATGGTGATGTCCTTCGCCAGATCCAGCAGTTGGCGGCTGGTGAGCTGCTGGCCGAAATACTGGCTGGCGATGTCGGGAATTTGGTGCGCCTCATCGAAAATCATCACCTCGGCTTCCGGGATCAGCTCGGCGAAGCCGCCCTCTTTCACCACCATATCCGCCAGGAACAGGTGATGGTTCACCACCACCACATCCGCATCCATCGCGCGGCGGCGCGCTTTGACCACGAAGCAATCCTGATACAGCGGGCAGTCGCTGCCGAGACAGTTGTCATTGGTGCTGGTCACCAATGGCCAGACGAAGCTGTCTTCCGCCACTTCGCTGCAGGTGCTGATATCACCCTCTTTGGTCTGCGACGACCACTTGCGCAGTTGCACCAGATCGATCAACGTCTGCCCCGCCAGCTCCCCGCCGGCCATCGACTGTTGCTCAAGACGCTCCAGACACAGGTAGTTGGAGCGCCCCTTCAGCAACGCCAGCTTGCCTTTGTACTTCAGCGCCTTGGCGACGGTGGGCAGATCGCGCGCATACAGCTGATCCTGCAGCGCTTTCGAACCGGTGGAGATGATCACTTTGCGATCGGCACGCAGCGCCGGCGCCAGATAAGCGAAGGTTTTGCCGGTGCCGGTGCCGGCTTCCACCACCAGTTCCTGCTTGAAATTGATCGCTTCGGTAACGGCTTGCGCCATCTGCCGCTGCGGCTCACGCGGTTTGAATCCGTTGATAGCCTGCGCCAATGCGCCGTCTGTTGCAAAATCGTCTGTCACGCTGTCTCTCTGCCGGTGTCATTCAGCGGTGATTATGCCAAGCCTGCCGCCCGGCTACCACCCACTTTATCGCCGCGCTTTTTCATCACCGGCTGTGCTACCCTTAGCGGGACTATGATATGGAGATAAGCAAATGAATATCGAAAGAATTGATCCCGATCAGCGCTGGTCCGAAGCCGTGGTGCACAACGAGACCGTTTACTACACCAGCGTGCCTGAGAATCTGGACGATGACGCGACCGCGCAGACCGCCAACGCCCTTGCCGCCATCGACGTGCTGCTGGAACGTGTAGGGTCGGACAAAAGCCGTATTCTGGATGCCACCATCTTCCTGGCCAATACCGCCGACTTCGCCGCGATGAACGCCGCCTGGGACGCCTGGGTTGTCGCCGGCAGCGCGCCGGTGCGCTGCACCGTGCAGGCTCAGCTGATGAATCCGAAGTACAAGGTGGAAATCAAAATCATCGCCGCGCTGTAAGCCTCGCGCAGACGAAAAAAAACCGCAGACGGCAACGCCTGCGGTTTTTTATTGCCCGCTATCAGGACAGTTTGAGGATCACCATCCCCGTCAACAGCAGCGCCAGGCCAATCCAACCTTTGGCGTTCAACCGCTGGCCGAACATGATCCAGCCTGCGGCGATGGTGGCGGCGATACCGAAACCGCCCCACAACGCGTAAGCGATTGACAGATCGATGCCCTTTACCGCCTGCGCCAGGGCGCTGAACGCACCGAGTACCGACAGCAGCGACAGCAATCCCAGCCAAATTTTACGGAAACCGTCCGACATCTTCAGGAAGATGTTGGCGATGATTTCCAGCACGATGGCCAATCCCAGGAACCCAATGTGGTACAACTCAAACTGTTGCATGGTTGTCACCTCGCGGGCTGACCTGTTTTCGCTCTTTGCGGGTACCGGATTTCACCAGCATGATACCGGCGATCAGCGTAGCCAGACCCAGTACCTTCAGCGCCGAAATGGGCTCGTCGAACCACAGCACGCTGAACAGGGTAATGAACAGAATGCCGATACCTTCCCATAGCGCATAAGCTACGCCCAACGCCACGCGTTTTACCGCTACTGACAGCAACACATAAGACGCGGTGATCATCACGTACATCACGATATGCCCGATCATGCCGCCATTGACGCTGGCGTATTTCATCGACAAGGTGCCGATGATTTCGGTCATGATGGCCAAACCTAAAAAGATCCAATAAATCATAATTTTTCTCCCAAACGGCGAATAACGCGCGCCAAGGCATATTTATCCCGATTTATCTCGTCGAACGGCCGCAGTACGGCGCGCAAGACGCAGAGATCCCTGGGGATAAACTGACCCAAACGCAAAAAGAATGTTTGTCCGGCTGAACGGTAGAGCGAAGGCGTAAGCCCGCTACCAGCACCGGTTAAGGGAGAAAGACGCTATAGCTCGCTGCACCAGTGATGCTCACTGGCAAGGATCGCAGACAGGAAAAGTTGGCACGTAGAGGTTCTGAGGGTAGTTCCGTTAATAGTCATCATAATAGTTCTCTATTATCAGCCGCACACCGTGCGATTTGCCCAATATCCTCATAAAAGTAAAATTTTCAACTGAGATATTTTTACCACAGCCAAAATAAGAAAGCAAACTGCCGTTTTCATAAAAAAGCAGAAAAAAATGGGTTAAAAATAAGAAAGTTAATCGCGATAAAAATTAAAAAAGGCCCAACGGAGCGTTGAGCCTTGCGAGATCCGCGGGTGAGCAAATAAGCGCCAACCCCAGGCTTGGCGCGGGTTACAACGCGGCGCCGCTGACGGCGCTGCGCGCCAGTTCAGTGATGCGCGCGTAGTCGCCGCTTTCGAGCGCATCGGCCGGCACCAGCCAGGAGCCGCCGATGCACAATACGCTTTTTAGCGCCAGATAATCGCGGTAATTGTTCGGCGTAATGCCGCCGGTCGGGCAAAAGCGCACCTGCGGGAACGGGCCACCGATCGCCTGCAGCGCCTTCACGCCGCCGTTGGCTTCCGCCGGGAAGAATTTGAATTCGCGCAGGCCGTAATCCATGCCCTGCATCAGTTCAGAGACGGTGCTGATGCCCGGGATCAACGGGATTGACCCCGCCGTCGCCGCCTGCAGCAAAGCGTCGGTCAGCCCCGGGCTGATGGCGAACTGCGCCCCGGCCTCGGTCACCTCCCGCAGCTGCTGTGGATTGATCACCGTACCGGCGCCGATGATCGCCTCCGGCACCTCTTGGGCGATAGCGCGGATAGCCTCCAGCGCACAGGCGGTGCGCAGCGTCACCTCCAGTACCCGCACGCCGCCGGCAACCAACGCTTTCGCCAGCGGCACCGCCTGCTCCAGCGTGTTGATCACGATAACAGGCACCACCGGCCCCGCCGTCAGGATCTGTTCAGCGCTGGTTTTCCAGTTTTTCATCATTCTTTCTCCATTACTCGCGGTTAACAATGGCACGCCCCTGCCACAGGGCTCCGCGCAAACGCGCGAACGTCCGGCCGTACCGTAAGTGATGTGGCCCACGCGCAGATCGCAGGCAAAAAAAAGCCGGCAGACGGGCTGCCGGCATTGCGCATTACTCGAACTCGTTCCAGGAACGGCCGTCGCGGGTGATCATCGCCACCGAGGCCACCGGCCCCCAGGTGCCCGCCTGGTAAGGCTTAGGCGCTTCGTTGTCGGCTTTCCACGCGTCCATGATGGAGTCGACCCACTTCCAGGCCTCTTCCACTTCGTCACGGCGCACGAACAGCGCCTGAATGCCGCGCATGGTCTCCAGCAGCAGGCGCTCGTAGGCGTCCGCCACGTGCTCCTGGTTGAAGGTTTCCGAGAAACTCAGATCCAGCTTGGTAGTCTGCAGGCGGTGCTTGTGATCCAGCCCCGGCACCTTGTTCAATACCTGAATTTCGATGCCTTCGTCCGGTTGCAAACGAATGGTCAGCTTGTTTTGCGGCAGCTGCTGATAAGAGTCGCTGAACAGGTTAAGCGGCGGATTCTTGAAGTACACCACCACTTCCGAGCATTTGGTCGGCAGACGTTTACCGGTACGCAGATAGAACGGCACCCCGGCCCATTGCCAGTTGTCGATGTCCACGCGGATGGAAACGAAGGTCTCGGTGCTGCTGCTCTTGTTCGCCCCTTCTTCTTCCAGATACCCCGGCACTTTCTTGCCCTGAACGAAACCGGCGGTGTACTGACCGCGCACGGTGGTTTCCCGTACATTGGTCTGATCGATGCGGCGCAGCGAACGCAGCACCTTCACCTTCTCGTCGCGGATACGGTCGGTGGTCAGATCCGCCGGCGGCGACATGGCGATCATGGTCAGGATCTGCAGCAGGTGGTTCTGGATCATGTCGCGCATTTGGCCGGCCTGATCGAAGTAGCCCCAGCGCCCTTCGATGCCCACCTCTTCCGCCACGGTGATCTGCACCGAATCGATGGTGCGGTTGTCCCAGTTGGACGCGAACAGCGAGTTGGCGAAACGCAGCGCCAACAGGTTCAACACCGTCTCTTTGCCGAGGTAGTGGTCGATGCGGTAGACCTGGGACTCGTTGAAGAATTCGGCCACCTGATCGTTGATCACGCGGGAGGACGCCAGATCGGTGCCCAACGGTTTCTCCATCACCACGCGCGCCGGCTCATGGTTCAGCTTGGCTTCGCCCAACCCTTTGCAGATGGCGCCGAAGGTGCTTGGCGGCATGGCGAAGTAGTTGATGGTGGTGCGGTGCTTCTGATCCAGCATTTTACCGAGTTTGGTAAAGTTCTTGCTGTCGTTGACGTCCAGGTTGCAAAAGTCCAGGCGCGCGCTCAGCGTGGCCCAGAGTTCGTCATCCAGTTTTTCCTTCATGAAGGTGCCAAGCGCTTCCTTGACCACTTCGGTATAGGCTTTTTTATCCCACTCCGCGCGGCCGACGCCGATGATCCGCGTATCCGGGTGGATGTGTCCGGCTTTCTCTAACTGGTACAGGGAAGGCAGCAGCTTACGGCGCGCCAAATCACCTTTCGCGCCGAAAATAACCAGGTCACACGCCTGGGCTGTAGAGGTTACCGCCATGTTCATCTCCTCGTTGCAGGATATTTGTAATTTTCTTACATTACTAATGTACTCTGTTTGACTACGGCCAGCAAACCCGGCGCAGAAGCAGAAAAAAGACGTTAAGATCTCAGTGGTAGCGCCACTGCGCGCCGGCGCCCTCACAGGCGGGCAAAACTGTAATTTTTCGTCTTTTTTGACGCTCTGTTACCATTATGAAAGTTAGACACAGGTCATATTCTGGTGAAAAAAGCCTGCATACGCCCTGTCGAGACTGCCAACGGTTACCAGCACGTAGTATATTTTCACTAAACCGGCATTGATTTCTCCTTTGTTTGCAATCGACATACCCTATCGATTTCAGGTTACAGCCGCTCGTTTGGCGTCTGCTTGCACGGCGAACACGGGCGAAAATCGGCGCTGTTGCTTGAAAGCCACAGGGATAAAACCATGAGTGACTCTCGTTATATGAATACGCTGGACAAAATCCAGAGCCATCTGGAGCTCCTGAGCAAATCTGAAAGGAAAGTCGCCGAGGTGATCCTGGCCTCCCCGCAGACCGCCATTCACTCCAGCATCGCCACGCTGGCCCGCATGGCCGACGTCAGCGAACCCACCGTCAACCGTTTTTGCCGTCGCCTTGATACCAAAGGCTTTCCCGACTTCAAACTGCATCTCGCCCAAAGCCTGGCTAACGGCACGCCCTACGTAAACCGCAACGTCGAGGAAGATGACAGCGTCGATTCCTACACCAGCAAGATCTTCGAATCGGTGATGGCCAGCCTGGATACAGTAAAGGCAAATTTGGATATTGCCGCAATCAATCGTGCGGTTGACCTGCTCACCCAGGCAAAAAAGATCTCTTTCTTCGGTCTGGGCGCCTCCGCCGCCGTGGCCCACGACGCGATGAACAAATTTTTCCGCTTCAATATTCCGGTGGTCTACTTCGATGACATCGTCATGCAGCGCATGAGCTGCATGAACTCCGGCGAGGGCGACGTGGTGGTGTTGATCTCTCACACCGGCCGCACCAAGAACCTGGTGGAAATGGCCCACCTGGCGCGAGAAAACGACGCCACGGTACTGGCTATCACCTCGCGCGACACCCCGCTCGCCCAGGCGGCGACCCTCGCGTTGCTGCTCGACGTGCCTGAAGATACCGACGTTTACATGCCGATGGTGTCGCGGATCGCGCAATTAACGCTCATTGACGTGCTCGCCACCGGATTTACCTTGCGCAGAGGGGCTAAATTCAGAGATAACTTGAAGCGGGTCAAAGAAGCGCTCAAAGAATCGCGCTTTGATAAAGGCGTAGTCATTCCCAACAGTTTTGACTCGTAACCCGACGAAGAAAAAAGTCGCCGTTCAACAGACATTTGAATGGCGACATCAGAGGCTGTACCCTGTTAATACGCTCATGCGGGTAACCCGGGTGAAATATCAGTGTTGTAAAATTACATTTCACGCCTGGTTTCGTTATCCGACGTTATCGCAACACCAATATTTGCTTCACCAGTCAACGGAGTAATACATGTCCAGACGGCTCAGAAGAACCAAAATCGTTACCACCCTGGGTCCGGCTACAGACCGCGACAATAATCTGGAAAAGATCATTGCCGCCGGCGCCAACGTAGTTCGGCTTAACTTCTCCCACGGCAGCCCGGAAGATCACCAGGCTCGCGCAGACAAAGTGCGCGAAATCGCTGCCAAACTGGGACGTCACGTCGCTATCCTCGGCGATCTGCAAGGGCCGAAAATCCGCGTTTCCACCTTCAAGGAAGGCAAAATCTTCCTCAACGTGGGCGATAAATTCCTGCTGGACGCCAACCTGTCAAAAGGCGAAGGCGATAAAGAAAAAGTCGGTATCGACTATAAAGGCCTGCCTGCCGACGTCGTGCCGGGCGACGTCTTGCTGCTCGACGACGGCCGCGTTCAGCTGAAAGTGCTCGAAGTTCAGGGCATGAAAGTGTTTACCGAAGTGACCGTTGGCGGCCCGTTGTCCAACAACAAGGGCATCAACAAACTCGGCGGCGGCCTGTCGGCCGAAGCGCTGACCGAAAAAGACAAGGCGGACATCGTCACCGCCGCCAAGATCGGCGTCGACTACCTGGCGGTCTCCTTCCCGCGCACCGGTGAAGACCTGAACTATGCTCGCCGCCTGGCGCGCGACGCAGGCTGCAACGCCAAGATCGTGTCCAAGGTTGAGCGCGCCGAAGCGGTCTGCAGCGACGAAGCGATGGACGACATCATTCTGGCCTCCGACGTGGTGATGGTCGCCCGTGGCGATCTGGGCGTCGAAATCGGCGATCCGGAACTGGTCGGGATCCAGAAGAAACTGATCCGCCGCGCCCGTACTCTGAACCGCGCGGTGATCACCGCGACTCAGATGATGGAGTCGATGATCACCAACCCGATGCCGACTCGCGCCGAAGTCATGGACGTGGCCAACGCCGTGCTGGACGGCACCGACGCCGTCATGCTGTCGGCGGAAACCGCTGCCGGCCAATACCCGGCGGAAACCGTGGCGGCGATGGCGCGCGTTTGTCTGGGCGCCGAGAAGATCCCGAGCATCAACGTTTCCAAACACCGTCTGGACGTGCAGTTCGACAATATCGAAGAGGCGATCGCCATGTCTTCGATGTATGCGGCCAACCACCTGAAAGGCGTCACCGCGCTGATCGCCATGACCGAGTCCGGCCGCACCGCACTGATGATGTCACGCATCAGCTCCGGCCTGCCGATCTTCGCCATGTCGCGTCATGAGCACACGCTTAACCTGACCGCGCTGTATCGCGGCGTGACGCCGGTGTATTTCGACAGCCATAAAGACGGCGTCATCGCCGCCAACGAAGCCGTTAATCGCCTGCGCGACAAAGGCTTCCTGGTCTCCGGCGATCTGGTGATCGTCACCCAGGGCGACGTGATGGAAACCGTCGGCACCACCAATACCAGCCGTATCCTGCGCGTCGAGTAATTCACGCCGCAGACGAAATGCCGGCCGGCCCACCTAGGCCGGCATTTTTTTGCTCTGACACTGCCATTACGACGGAGAACGCCATGCTCCACCAGCACAATTCCGCCTCGGCCTGTGATGAGCTCGAGCTCGATGGACGCGGCCTGACGCAGCTCGACGAATCGCTGTTTGCCGGCCACGCGCTGCGCAAGGTAAGCCTGTACGACAACCGGCTGACGGTCTTCCCTACTTCCCTATTCCGGCATCGCAACCTGCAGGTGCTGAATATCTCCTGCAATCAGCTCGAGCGTCTGCCGTCGGAGATAGGTCAGTTGCAACAGCTCGAGATGTTCGATTTTGGTCACAACCGCGCGAGCGAACTGCCTGAAACATTGGGACAACTGCACCGGCTGAAATACCTCTACCTGAGCGATAACGGCTTTAGCGATCTGCCGCGTGCGCTGGCGCAACTGCGGCAGTTGGTTTACCTCAACGCGACCGATAACCAACTGACCGCCTTGCCGCAGGCAATACCGAGTCTGGCGGCGTTGCAGGAGCTGCGTTTATACAACAATCGCATCCGCAGCCTGCCCGCCGAAATCGGGCAGCTGCGCGCGTTGCGCGAGTTGCATATCATGAAAAATGCCCTGACCACGCTGCCGGCGGAAATGGCTATGCTCGGCGAGCTTGAGATACTCGATGCAGCCAACAATGCCATCACCGAACTGCCGGCAGCCTTCTGCCGCCTGCCGCGATTGAGCGAGCTGAACCTGCGTTTTAATCAGCTGACGCGCCTGCCGGAAAATATCGGTGAGCTCACGGCGCTGAGAAGTCTGGATCTGCGCGCCAACCGCCTGAGCGATCTGCCGGAAAGCCTCGGTGAACTGAGCCGGCTGCGCAAGCTGGATCTGCGCTGGAATGATTTCACCCACATGCCCAACGTCATTGAGATCCTGCGGGCGCGCGGCTGTATGGTGCACATCTGAAGTGACGCCGGCCAGGGTGTGGCCCGACCGGCGTTAGCGGTAGATAGGATTAACGATACAGATCGTCGCGCGAGTAGGGTTCAATCTCCCCTTCCTTGCGCGTCTTCAACAGTTTGAGGATCCAGGTGTACTGCTCAGGGTTCGGGCCCACCAGATTCTCCACCTCTTCGTTCATGCGGCGGGCAATGCGCGGATCGTCCGCTTCGGCCAGATCGTCCATCGGCTCGCGAATATAAATATCCAGCATGCTGGTTTTGCCGTCGTACACCGGGAACAACGGCACGATCGCCGCACGACACACTTTCATCAACCGCCCGACCGCCGGCAACGTCGCCTTATAGGTGGCGAAGAAGTCGACAAACTCACTGTGCTCAGCGCCGTGATCCTGATCGGGCAGATAGTAACCCCAATATCCCTGGCGAACCGAACTGATAAACGGTTTGATGCCGTCATTGCGCGCGTGCATGCGGCCGCCGAATTTACGACGCACGGCATTCCACAGGTAGTCGATCAGCTGATTGCGCTGATTGTGGAACATCGCTGCCATCGGTTGACCGCGCGCGGCCATCAACATCGCCGGCACATCCACCGCCCAGCCATGTGGCACCAGGAAAATCACGTTGCGCCCTTCCGCACGGATCTTGTCCAACACCTCTTCACCGTGCCAACGCACGCGCTTGAGCACTTTTTCCGGTTTGGTGCAGGCCAGTTCCGCCATCAGCACCATCGACTGCGGCGCACAGGCGAACATCTGGTCGATAATGTGCTCACGCTCGCTTTCCGGCAGTTCCGGCAAGCAATACAGCAGGTTGATGCGGGCACGACGACGCGCCCCTTTCGCCAGCTTGCCGGCCAGTGTGCCGATCGCCCCCAGCACCGGATCGCGCAGGCGCGCAGGCACCAGAGAAACGCCGGCCATCAGGCCGGTTCCCAGCCACACGCCCCAGTAGCGCGGGTATAAAAAGGCTTTTTGAAACTGCGGGATGAACTCTACGTTCGATTTCTTCTCGTTTTGCATGCACATGCTCTTCGCTTAGCAATTCGGCTAATCATAATTGCCATCACCAATTTTGCAATTAACAACCGCGAACCGCCCAGATAAAACAGCATCGGCCCGCAATCAGGCCGATGAAATTAACGGCGCCGGAGCGCCGGAATAAGGGGGACGTTAATCCAGTTGCAGCTGAGGAACCACTTCCTTCACCTGCGCCAGATAATCGCTGCGGTCTTTGCCGCTCAGGCCTTCGGAACGCGGCAGCTTGGCCGTCAGCGGGTTCACCGCCTGTTGACCGGTCCACAGTTCAAAGTGCAGGTGCGGCCCGGTGGAACGGCCGGTGTTGCCGGAGAGCGCTATGCGATCGCCACGCTTCACCTTCTGGCCCGGTTTCACCAGCAGCTTTTTCAGGTGCATGTAGCGCGTGGTGTATTGGCGGCCGTGGCGGATCGCCACATAGTTGCCCGCTGCGCCGCTGCGCTTGGCGATCACCACCTCGCCGTCGCCGACCGCCAGCACCGGCGTGCCGACCGGCATGGCAAAATCGACGCCTTTGTGCGGCGCCACGCGGCCGGTCACCGGGTTCACCCGGCGCGGGTTGAAGTTGGAGGAGATGCGGAACTGTTTCATGGTTGGGAAACGCATGAAGCCGCGCGCCAGGCCAGAGCCCTGACGATCGTAGAACTTGCCGTCCTCGGCGCGGATCGCATAGTAATCTTTGCCGCCCGTGCGCAGACGCACGCCCAACAGTTGGCTTTGCGATTTCTTGCCGTCGAAATGTTCGCGCGACATCAGCACGGAGAACTGGTCGCCCTTGCGCAGTTTGCGGAAATCGAGCTGCCATTGCAGCGCCTTGATCACCGCATTGATTTCGTTACGGCTCAACCCGGCGTCGCCGGCGCTGCTGACGAAGCTGCCGTTAACGCGGCCGCTGATCACGTTGTTGCGCCATTCGCCCTGCTGCGCCTCTTTCGACTCTTTGAAGCTGTTGCCAACGCGATCATAGGTGCGGGTTTCGCGACGAGAAACTTCCCAGGTCAACTGCTGTAGATCGCCCGCTTCGTTCACGGTCCACGACAGCTGTTGGCCGATCTTCAGGTTGCGCAGATCGCGGTTTTGCGAAGCCAGCAGCGTGACATCCGACATATCGATGCCGTACTGCGTCAGAATGCTGCCGAGGGTATCGCCGGTGGAAACCACATATTCATGCACGCCATCATCGCCGGCATCCTTCTGGTCCAGTTCATCCTGCGGGATTTCGTCATCGGGGGTGGGTTGGTCGGCATCTATCGGTTCACTGGCTTCGGGGAGCAATGACCGCAACTGGCTGGATTCTAACTCGACGCTCTTGGCGATGGGATTGTGTTCTGGGTGGTAAACAAAAGGCCGCCAAACAGCGACGGCCAATGTGACGACTGTCAGCGACCCCAGCATGACGCGGTGGGGCCGTGGCAGGTTGTTATACGCCAGAGCGATAGTTCGGACTATCTGCTGCACTCGATATTATCCTCATAAGCTTACTTCAGGCAGCTCACGTACTGGCTTGACAGCTGTGTCAGGAATTTCCCGTAGCTGTCCTTCCCCAGCGCGATGCCGATGCCCAGCGGGTCCAGCGTTCCGGAACGCACAGTGGTACCCTTGGCGACGGCATTGATTACGGCCGGCCTGAATTGTGGCTCAGCAAAAACGCATACCGCTTTCTGCTCAACCAACTGTGTTCGAATTTGGTGTAGGCGCTGTGCTCCAGGCTGAATTTCGGGATTGACGGTAAAATGGCCCAGCGGACTCAAACCGTAGTGTTTCTCAAAGTAGCCGTAAGCATCATGAAAAACAAAATAACCCTTACCTTGCACAGGCGTAAGCATGTTACCAACATTTTTGTCAGTTTGCGTCAGCAGATTCTCGAACTGGCGCAGGTTTGCGTCTAATTTGTCCTTATTTTGCGGCATAAGTTCCAACAATCTGTCGTGAATCGCGATCGCGGTCACTTTTGCCACCTCCGGCGACAGCCAAACGTGCATATTGTACTCGCCGTGATGATGCCCATGATCGTCATCAGCATGGTTATGCGCCTCGCCTGCATGATCATGATCGTCGTCATCTTCGCCTTTCATCAGCAGCGGCTTCACCGCGGGCAGTTCGCTGATGGCGAGCTTGCGGGTTGCCGAGATAGGCACCAGTGCCTTGGTCAGGAACGCTTCCATGTCCGGTCCGACCCACAGCACCAGGTCGGCAGAACGCAAACGCTGAATATCGGAAGGCCGCAGCGCGAAGTCGTGCGGCGAAGCGCCATCCGGCAGCAGCACCTCGGTCGGCGTCACGCCGTCGGCGATAGCCGAAGCGATAAAGCCCAGCGGACGAATCGTCGTCACCACCGCCGCGGAAGCGCTGCTCAGCGGGCCGGCCATCACGAGTGCGCTGGCCAGCAGCGTGCGCTGCAGCCATTTATTTTTCTGTGCCATCATCAGTAATCCCATCGTTTTCATCAACAAGGCGTGATATTATAACATTCGCTTCGTTCTGCAACCTGTAATCTCGAGATGTCTACACTGATAACGCTAAAAAATATCTCCGTCGCCTTCGGCAGCCGCAAGGTGCTGTCGAATATTTCCCTCAGCCTGCAGCCCGGCCGTATTCTCACCCTGCTGGGCCCGAACGGCGCGGGTAAATCCACGCTGGTGCGCGTAGTGCTGGGATTGGTAAAACCCACCGCCGGCACGCTGGAGCGTGAGCCCGATCTGCGCATCGGCTACGTGCCGCAAAAGCTGCACCTCGACGCTACCCTGCCATTGACCGTCAGCCGCTTTATGCGCCTGAAGCCGGGCGTAAAGAAAGCCGACATTCTGCCGGCGCTCAAACGCGTGCACGCCGCCCACCTGCTCGACCAGCCCATGCAAAAGCTCTCCGGCGGCGAAAACCAGCGCGTGCTGCTGGCGCGAGCGCTGCTGAATAAACCGCAGCTGCTGGTGCTGGACGAACCCACGCAAGGGGTGGACGTCAATGGCCAACTGGCGCTGTACGATCTGATCGATCAACTGCGCAAGGAGCTGGGGTGCGCCGTGCTGATGGTCTCGCACGATCTGCATCTGGTGATGGCGAAAACCGACGAGGTGTTGTGCCTCAATCAGCACATCTGCTGCTCCGGCGCGCCGGAGGTGGTCTCGATGCATCCCGAATTCATCGCCATGTTCGGCAACCGCGGCGCAGAGCAGCTGGCGGTGTATCGCCACCATCACAACCACCGTCATGACCTGCAGGGAAGAATTGTCTTGAAGAAAACCGGGAGCCGCGAAGCATGATCGAATTGTTACTTCCCGGCTGGCTGGCCGGGGTGTTGTTGGCCGGCGCCGCCGGGCCGCTGGGCTCCTTTGTGGTCTGGCGCCGGATGTCCTACTTCGGCGATACCCTGGCGCACGCCTCGCTGCTCGGCGTCGCCTTCGGTCTGCTGCTGGACATCAATCCTTTCTATGCGGTGATCGCCATTACGCTGCTGCTGGCCCTGGCCCTGGTGTGGCTGGAGCGCCGCCCGCAGCTCTCGGTGGATACGCTGCTCGGCATTCTGGCCCACAGCGCGCTGTCGCTGGGGCTGGTGGTGGTGGCGTTGATGTCTAACGTGCGGGTCGATCTGATGGCCTATCTGTTCGGCGATCTGCTGTCGGTCACGCTGAGCGACATCGTGATGATCGCCGGCGGCGTCGCCGTGGTGCTGTTGGTGCTGTGGTGGCAGTGGCGCGATCTGCTGTCGATGACCATCAGCCCTGAGCTGGCGCACGTCGACGGCGTCAATCTGGCGCGGGCACGCACCGTGCTGATGCTGGTCACCGCCTTGACCATCGGTCTGGCGATGAAATTCGTCGGCGCGCTGATCATCACCTCGCTGCTGATCATCCCGGCGGCCACCGCTCGCCGCTTCGCGCGCACGCCGGAGCAGATGGCGGGCATCGCGGTGCTGCTCGGGATGGTGGCGGTTACCGGTGGCCTGACCTTCTCGGCGTTTTACGATACGCCTGCCGGCCCTTCGGTGGTGCTCTGCGCCGCCGTGCTGTTCACGCTGAGCCTGTTTAAAAAACAGCAGGCTTGATTAAAACCGGGATATGACAAGGGCCGCATCTGCGGCCCTTTCTTATTGGCGGATTAAAAACTTACGCTTCGCGTTCGAGGCCGAAATGCCGGTAGGCGTGCTGCGTCGCCAGACGGCCGCGCGGCGTGCGCTGGATAAAGCCCTGCTGGATCAGGAACGGTTCGATCACGTCTTCGATGGTCTCACGCTCCTCGCCGATCGCCGCCGCCAGGTTATCCAACCCGACCGGGCCACCGGTAAACTTGTCGATAATCGCCAACAGCAGTTTGCGATCCATATAGTCGAAGCCTTCGGCATCGACGTTAAGCATATCGAGCGCCTGCGCCGCCACCGCGCCGCTGATCACGCCGTTGGCGCGCACTTCGGCGAAGTCGCGCACCCGGCGCAACAGACGGTTGGCGATACGCGGCGTGCCGCGCGCGCGGCGGGCTACCTCATGGGCGCCCTCGTCGGACAGCTCCAGCCCCAGGCAGCCGGCGCTGCGTGAGACGATGTGCTGCAGATCGGCCACCTGATAAAACTCCAGCCGCTGGACAATGCCGAAGCGATCGCGCAGCGGTGAGGTCAGCGAACCGGCGCGGGTGGTTGCACCCACCAAGGTAAACGGCGGCAGATCGAGCTTAATCGAGCGCGCCGCCGGCCCTTCGCCGATCATGATATCCAGCTGATAGTCTTCCATCGCCGGATACAGCACCTCTTCCACCACCGGTGACAGACGGTGAATCTCATCGATGAACAACACGTCATGCGGTTCAAGGTTGGTCAGCATCGCCGCCAGATCGCCCGCCTTCTCCAGCACCGGGCCGGAGGTGGTACGCAAATTCACGCCCATTTCGTTGGCCACGATGTTGGCCAGGGTGGTTTTCCCCAGCCCCGGCGGACCGAAGATCAGCAGGTGGTCGAGCGCGTCGCCGCGCTGCTTGGCCGCCTGGATGAAAATCTCCATCTGCTCGCGCACGTGCGGCTGGCCAACATATTCGGTCAACAGCTTGGGACGAATGGCGCGATCGAGGACTTCTTCCTCGTTGAGCGGTTCGGCGGAGATCAGGCGATCGGCTTCAATCATTATCTACCTCTTAGCGGCCTTACAAAGCAGCGCGCAACGCGTCGCGGATCAGGGTCTCGCAGTCGGCACCCGGTTTGGCAATTTTGCTGACCATGCGGCTGGCTTCCTGCGGCTTATAGCCCAGCGCCACCAATGCCGAGACCGCTTCGGCCTCCGCATCCGCCTCAGGCGCTTTCTCAGCGGCGGACGGCAAGCTGATCTCGCTGCTGTTGAACAGATCGCCGTTGAGCCCTTTGAAGCGGTCTTTCATCTCTACCACCAGGCGTTCGGCGGTTTTCTTGCCCACGCCCGGCAGCTTGACCAGCGCGGTGATCTCTTCACGCTCCACCGCGCTGACGAACTGCTGCGCGGACATGCCCGACAGGATCGCGAGCGCCAGTTTCGGCCCGACGCCGTTGACCTTGATCAGCTCGCGGAACAGCGCGCGCTCTTGCTTATCGTTGAAACCATACAGCAGCTGCGCGTCTTCGCGCACCACGAAGTGGGTAAACACGATGGCCTCTTGCCCCAGTTCCGGCAGCTCGTAAAAGCAGGTCATCGGCATGTGCACTTCATAGCCCACGCCGTTCGCCTCCAATAACACCAGCGGCGGCTGCTTTTCCAGAATATTTCCTCTGAGACGACCTATCATTTACCCTCCTGCAGAATGACCGGGCATGGCGCCCTGCCATGCCGTTGCTGGTAAAGCTTATAACATAAAAAAGGCTGGATGAATATCCAGCCTGAGCAATCATCGCTTCGCGTCAGCGCAAACGCCCGCGCGCCAGGTTAAGCCGCCCTTCGCTCATCCGCAGCACGTTCTGGCTGAGGTGGCAGTGGGTGATGGCGATGGCCAGGGCGTCGGCGGCGTCCGCCTGCGGGTTGGCCGAGAGTTTGAGCAGCGAGCGCACCATGTGCTGCACCTGCGCCTTTTCGGCTGCGCCGGTGCCGACCACGGTTTGTTTGACCTGCCGCGCCGCATACTCGAACACTTCCAGATTCTGATTCACCGCCGCGACGATCGCGACGCCGCGCGCCTGGCCGAGCTTGAGCGCCGAATCCGGGTTCTTGGCCATAAACACCTGTTCGATGGCGAAGAAGTCTGGCTGAAACTGGGTGATGATCTCGCTGACGCCGGCGTAAATCAGCTTCAGCCGCGTCGGCATGTCGTCCACCACCGTGCGGATGCAGCCGCTGGCGATATAGCTCAACTGGCGCCCCTGCTGGCGGATAAGGCCATAGCCGGTGACGCGTGAGCCGGGATCGATACCGAGTATGATCGCCATATCTACATCCACCTTGCATGCACGGCGCCGCCTGATGGCGGCGCCCGTTTTACCGGATTACAGCGTCGCCGCCACTTCGTCGGAGATCTCACCGTTATGGTAAACTTCCTGCACGTCGTCGCAGTCTTCCAGCATATCGATCAGGCGCAGCAGCTTAGGCGCCGTTTCCGCGTCCATGTCGGCCTTGGTCGATGGGATCATCGACACTTCCGCCGCTTCGGCTTCGAAGCCCGCCGCGGTCAGCGCGTCTTTCACCGCGCCCAGGCTTTCCCAGGCGGTGAACACGTCGATGGCGCCATCGTCATAGGTCACGATGTCTTCCGCACCGGCTTCCAGCGCCGCTTCCATCACGCTGTCTTCATCCAGGCCCGGTGCGTAAGTGATTACGCCCTTCTTGGTGAACAGGTAGGCAACGGAACCGTCGGTACCCAGGTTGCCGCCGCATTTGGTGAAGGCGTGACGCACTTCCGCCACGGTGCGGTTACGGTTGTCACTCAGGCATTCGATCATGACGGCGGTGCCGCCAGGGCCGTAGCCTTCGTAGATGATGGTTTCCATGTTGGTATCATCATCGCCGCCCACGCCACGCGCGATCGCCCGGTTCATGGTGTCGCGCGTCATGTTGTTCGACAGCGCCTTGTCCATCGCCGCGCGCAGACGCGGGTTGGAATCCGGATCGCCGCCGCCCAGCTTCGCGGCAGTGACCAGCTCACGAATAATCTTGGTGAAAATTTTACCGCGCTTGGCGTCCTGCGCCGCTTTACGGTGCTTTGTGTTGGCCCACTTACTATGACCTGCCATAAAAAATCTCCGAAAAAAACTACTGGACTGAATTGATCACGAACTCTTCAATCGCCTGCTGATTGCTCCACGACTTGGTCAACTTCACGGCCTCGGCCGCCTCAAGCCATTGGTAAGCGTGATGCTCGGTAATCACCGGATCGCGCTCCTCAGGCAACGCCAGACAGAACCAGTGCTCTTTATTGCGCGTGGTTCCCGGCGCATAGCGATGTCGCAAATGGACAAAGAGTTCAAACTCCACGCAGCGTTGGCAATCGAACAACGGCAGGTGCTCTGCTTCGATATCGATGCCCACTTCTTCCATGACTTCACGCCGCGCGGCATGCGGCGGCGACTCATCCTGCTCCAGACTGCCGGTGACCGACTGCCAGAACTCGGTATCGTCGCGCCGCTGTAACATCAGCACCCGACCACTGGATTTCGCGTAAATCACTACCAGGATAGATTCAGGGCGCTTATAACTCATCACTCGCTCTCTTGTTCCGCACCGGCTTTCTTTACCACGCTGATCGCCAGCTCCTGCAGCGACGCCGGGTTGGCGAAGCTCGGGGCGTCGGTCATCAGACAGGCCGCCGCGGTGGTTTTCGGGAAGGCGATCACGTCGCGGATATTGTCGGTGCCGGTCAGCAGCATCACCAGACGGTCCAGGCCGAAGGCCAGGCCGGCGTGCGGCGGCGTGCCGTACTTCAGCGCGTCCAGCAGGAAGCCGAACTTCTCGCGCTGTTCGTGTTCGTCGATGCCCAGAATGCTGAATACCGTCTGCTGCATTTCGCTGCGGTGAATACGCACCGAACCGCCGCCCACTTCGTAACCGTTGATGACCATGTCATAAGCGTTGGCGATAGCGTTGACCGGCGCTGCGGCCAGCTCTTCCGGGCTCATGTCGCGCGGCGAGGTGAACGGGTGGTGCATCGCCGCCAGGCCGCCCTCTTCGTCTTCTTCGAACATCGGGAAGTCGACCACCCACAGCGGCGCCCAGCTGTCGAGTTGGGTCAGCCCCAGATCGCGCCCCAGCTTCAGGCGCAGCGCGCCCATCGCATCGGTGACAATCTTGAAGCTGTCTGCGCCGAAGAACAGGATGTCACCGGTCTGCGCGTCGGTACGCGCCAGGACAGCTTCCAGCACTTCCGCGCTGAGGAATTTGGCGATCGGGCTCTGCACGCCTTCCATGCCGGCGGCGCGGTCGTTGACCTTCAGCCAGGCCAGGCCTTTCGCGCCGTAGATGTTGACGAAAGCGCCGTACTCATCGATCTGCTTGCGGGTCAGCTGTGCGCCGCCCGGTACGCGGATCGCCGCCACGCGGCCTTTGGCGTCGTTGGCCGGGCCGGAGAACACTTTAAACTCGACGTCCTTGACCAGGTCGGCCACGTCCACCAGCTCCAGCGGGTTACGCAGGTCCGGCTTATCGGAACCAAAGCGACGCATCGCTTCGGCGAAGGTCATGACCGGGAAATCGCCCAGATCCACGCCCTTCACGTCCAACCACAGTTCACGCGCCAGTTTCTCCATCACTTCACGCACCTGGTCGGCGGTCATGAAGGAAGTTTCGACGTCGATCTGGGTAAATTCAGGCTGACGGTCCGCACGCAGGTCTTCGTCACGGAAGCATTTGACGATCTGGTAGTAACGATCGAAGCCGGACATCATCAGCAGCTGTTTAAACAGCTGCGGAGACTGCGGCAGCGCGTAGAATTTGCCCTTGTGCACACGGCTCGGCACCAGGTAATCGCGGGCGCCTTCCGGCGTCGCTTTGGTCAGCATCGGCGTTTCGATGTCAAGGAAGCCGTGGCTGTCCATGAAGCGGCGCACGAAGCTGGTGATTTTGGCGCGGGTCTTCAGACGCTCGGCCATTTCCGGGCGGCGCAGATCCAGGTAGCGGTATTTCAGGCGCGCTTCTTCGCTGTTGACCTGGTTGGAGTCCAGCGGCAGCGGCTCGGAGCGGTTGATGATCTCCAGCGCGTGGGCAAACACTTCCACTTCGCCGGTGGCCATATCTTTATTGATCTGGCTGTCCGGACGCGCACGCACGGTGCCGACGATCTGGATGCAGAACTCATTGCGCAGGTCGTAGGCCTTGTCGAACGCCACTTTCTCGTCCGGATCGAAGAACACCTGCACGATGCCTTCGCGGTCGCGCATATCAATAAAGATCAGGCCGCCGAGATCGCGACGACGATTGACCCAACCACACAGAGTGACTTCCTGGCCCACGTGGGACAGATTCAACTGCCCGCAATATTCAGTACGCATACGCTATCCTTTTACACAGCCGATGCCGCGCCGGGCTACTGCGCCCCTGTCGCGCGGCTGTTATCTGATAAATTCTACTTGTTACCCGGTTTAAAATCCGTCGCATACCAGCCGGTGCCCTTAAGCTGGAAACCGGAAGATGAAATCAACTTGGTCAACGCGGGCTGCCCACACGCCGGGCAGTCTGCCAGCGGCGCATCGGAAAATTTTTGCAATTTCTCTAACCGATGGTTGCAAGCACCACATGCATATTCATAAATCGGCATAGGTTGTTGGATTAAAGAGTGTTGAAAAAAGGGAGTCATTATAAAGGAAATTCATCCGCCCGATAAGTGCGAACACAGCATTGTTACTGCACTAAATGGCGCGTTTTTGTTCGAATCAACACATCGGTTAACAAATTTCCCATTAACCTGCGACAGTTTTTTCACGTAGCCTGATTCTCCCCCGGTTTTGCGCCGAACGCAGCTCGTCCGACGCGCCGAACAGTTTTTATCCACTTCGCAACGAGATGAAATCCATGCTGAAACTTGACGCCCAAACCACCGCTCTGGTGCTGATCGATTTGCAAAACGGCATTCTGCCCTACGCCGGCGGCCCGCACGGCGCCGACCAGGTGGTGGCGAACGCCGCCCTGCTGGCCGCGCGTTTTCGCATGCTGGGCGCGCCGGTGCTGTTGGTGCGCGTCGGTTGGTCAGACTCCTTCGCCGAGGCGCTGAAACAACCGGTGGATAAACCGGCTCCCGCGCCCGCCGGCGGTTTGCCGGCCACCTGGTGGGAGTTCCCCACGCCGCTGGCGGTCTGCGACAGCGATATTCTGATCACCAAGCGCCAATGGGGCGCCTTCTACGGCACCGATCTGGACTTGCAGCTGCGCCGTCGCGGCATCAAATCCGTAGTCTTGGGCGGCATATCCACCAATATCGGCGTGGAATCCACCGCCCGCGCCGCCTGGGAACACGGCTATGAGCTGGTGATCGCCGAAGACATCTGCAGCGCGCAGAACGCGGAAATGCACCGTTTCGCGTTCGAACACATCTTCCCGCGTTTGGCGCGGGTGCGCGACACCGGCGAAATTCTTGCCGCGCTCGACAGGTAACGTTAAGTTGTAGCCTGATAAGCCAAGCACAAGTAAAGGAAGACGAGCCGTGATCTACATCGGACTGCCACAGTGGCAACATGCAGCCTGGAACCGTATCGGGCTGCACGACTTGGCGGATTACAGCCGCTACTTCAACTGCGTGGAGGGCAACACCACCTTCTATGCGCTGCCGAAGCTGGAAATCGTGCAGCGCTGGCGCGACATGACCGGCGACGATTTTCGCTTTTGCTTCAAATTCCCGTCGGACATCAGCCATAAGGCCGCCCTGCGCAACTGCGCCGCCGAGCTGCAGGCGTTTTACCACTGCCTGAGCCCGGTGCATCAACGCATCGGGCAATTGTGGCTGCAGTTGCCCGCCGCCTTCGGCCCCGATGAGCTGCCGCGCATGTGGCAGTTCTTCGAAAGCCTGCCGCAGGAGTTCACTTACGGCGTCGAAGTGCGTCATCTGGCATTTTTCGCCAAAGGCGAGGAAGAGCGCGCGTTGAATCAGGGGCTGCATCAGCGCGGCATCAATCGGGTGATCCTCGACAGCCGCCCGGTGCATCACGCCGCCCCTAATACCGCCGCCGTGCGCGATGCCCAGCAGAAAAAACCGAAGCTGCCGGTGCACGCGTTAGTCACCGCCGACCAACCGCTGGTGCGCTTTATCGGCGGCGACCAATTGGCCGACAACCTGCGCTGGTTCGAAGCCTGGCAGCAAAAACTGCCGCTGTGGCAGCAACAGCATCAACCGTATCTGTTTATTCATACGCCGGACAACGGCGATTCGCCCCAGCAAGCACAAAAAATTTGGCAGCAGCTGCGCCGGGCGATCCCCGATTTGCCTGCGCCGCCGGACTGGCCAGAGCAAGATGCACTGTTTTGACCTATTAATCTGACCAATAACATCAAATATTTCCCCGCGACAGTGAATACAATGACGGCTATGATGCTGGCTGCCAGTTTTGGTTAGGGAACGGAGTTAAAAATGGTAAGCGCGCTTTATGTGGTGCTCGGCGCATTGTTGTTGATCAAACTCTCTTATGACGTTGTCAGATTAAGGATGCAGTACCGCGTAGCCTACGGCGACGGCGGTTTTTACGAATTGCAGACCGCCATCCGCGTGCATGGCAACGCCGTTGAATACATTCCTATCGCTGCTGTATTGCTGGTGATTATGGAAATGAACGGCGCGGAAATCTGGATGATCCACCTTTGCGGCCTGATGCTGATGGCCGGGCGACTGGTGCATTACTACGGTTTGCGCAACCGCGAGGTTCGCTGGCGTCGTTCGGGCATGGCCGCGACCTACATCTCTTTGTTGTTGATGGTTCTGGCAAATATCTTCTATCTGCCCTGGGATCTGATTTTCAGCCTGCATTGATCCCGTTTTATCATCAGGCGGCCGCGCCGCCTGCTTCCGCTCCGCTTTTTTACGCTTTTCTGTTAGACTACGCAGCTTCGAATTCTGAACTGATTTGCCGCTATGCCAAACCGCGATACTCTTTTCTCCGCCCCCATCGCCAAACTGGGCGACTGGACCTTCGACGAACGCGTCGCCGAAGTGTTTCCCGACATGATCCAACGCTCCGTTCCCGGCTATTCCAACATCATCTCGATGATCGGCATGCTGGCCGAACGTTTTGTGCAACCCGACAGCCGGGTGTATGACCTGGGCTGCTCGCTGGGCGCGGCGACGCTGTCGATGCGGCGGAATATCAGGGTGCCCGGCTGCACTATCGTCGCCGTCGACAATTCGCCGGCGATGGTGGAACGTTGCCGCCGCCATATCGACGCCTTCCGCGCCGACACGCCGGTCGACGTCATCGAAGCCGATATTCGCGACATCGACATCGAAGACGCCTCGATGGTGGTGCTGAACTTTACGCTGCAGTTCCTCGAACCTGCCGATCGCCTGCGCCTGCTGGAAAAAATTTATCGTGGCCTGCGCCCGGGCGGCGCACTGGTGCTGTCGGAAAAGTTCAGCTTTGAAGACGCCGAAGTCGGCGAGCTGCTGTTCAACATGCACCACGATTTCAAGCGCGCCAACGGGTACAGCGAGCTGGAGATCAGCCAAAAACGCAGCATGCTGGAAAACGTGATGCTGACCGACTCGGTGGAAGCGCACAAGGCGCGTCTGCAACAGGCCGGATTCAAGCATGCCGAAGTGTGGTTCCAGTGCTTCAACTTCGGTTCATTGATCGCTCTGAAAGCGGGGGATGCGCAATGATCGAGTTTGGTGACTTCTATCAGCGCATTGCCAAGAGCCCCCTCAGCCACTGGCTGGATACGCTGCCCGCTCAGCTGAGCGCCTGGCAGCGCGAATCGCTGCACGGCAAATTCAAGCAGTGGTTCAACTCGGTAGAGCATTTGCCGACGCTGACACCCACCCGTCTCGATCTGCTGCACGGCGTGCGCGCCGAGATGGAGCCGGGGCTGTCGCCGGGCCAGCTTGAAGGCATCGAGAAAATGCTGCGCACCCTGATGCCGTGGCGCAAAGGGCCCTTCTCGCTGTATGGCATCGATATCGATACCGAATGGCATTCCGACTGGAAATGGGATCGCGTACTGCCGCACATTTCTCCGCTGGCCGGCCGCACCATTCTCGACGTCGGCTGTGGCAGCGGCTATCACCTGTGGCGCATGATTGGCGCCGGCGCACACTTCGCCGTGGGTATCGATCCGATGCAGCTGTTCCTGTGCCAGTTTGAAGCCGTGCGCAAACTGTTGGGCGGCGATCAGCGCGCCCATCTGCTGCCGCTCGGCATCGAGCAGTTGCCGGATCTGGCGGCGTTCGACACCGTGTTCTCGATGGGGGTGCTGTATCATCGCCGCTCGCCGCTCGATCATCTCCATCAGTTGAAGAATCAGCTGGTGGCTGAAGGTGAGCTGGTGCTGGAAACGCTGGTGGTGGAAGGCGACCGTCACCAGGTGCTGGTGCCGGGCGATCGTTATGCGCAGATGCGCAACGTGTATTTCATCCCTTCCGCCGAAGCGCTGAAATGCTGGCTGGAGAAGTGCGGCTTTGTCGACGTGAAGATCGCCGATATGTGCGTCACCAGCCTCGAAGAGCAGCGACGCACTGACTGGATGACCAGCGAATCGTTGGCCGAATTCCTCGATCCGAACGATCGCAGCAAAACGGTCGAAGGCTATCCGGCGCCGCTGCGCGCCGTGCTGATCGCCAAAAAGCCCTAGCGCACGCTAATCGGGCCGGCCTGCGCCGGCCCGCCTTCACCCGTTACTGACATCGACAATCCGCAGTTCATAAACCATCGTCGCGTTTGGCGGGATCTGCGGCGCATAGCCAGTTTCACCGTACGCCAACGCCGGCGGCACCACCATCGTCAGCGAGCCGTGATTTTTCAGATGGCCGATAGCCTCGCGGAACAACGGCGGATAGGCGGAGAGCGGCTGGGACATCACCTTCCCACTGCGATCCATATCCTGAATCACGCGACCGTCGGTTAAACTTTCTTTCACCACGATATCCACCCGCGCGTTTTCCGTAATGGCCTCATCACCCGCATAATCGATGCGATACCAGAAACCGGAAGGCGACTTCTGCGTGCCCTTCTTCTTTTGGAACTCGGCGACGAACGCCTCACCTTTGCTGGCCTGCATCTTCGCAGCCTGGTTTCTGGCGTCGTTCACCGCTTTTTCCGACTCCGCCAGTGCGCTGGTCAACTGCGCATCGCTCAACTGGTAATGGCCGTTGAAGGTATCGATCACGCCTGCCAGCAGCACGGTTTTGTCGGGCGTGATACCCCAATTTTTACGTTCCGCCAGCATCGTTTGAATATCGCGCCCCAAAGCAACACCGGCGGCATAGCTCTGTTGCTCCGGCTTTTTCTTCAGCGCTTGCCTATCCGGCAGCCATTTGGCCCGCGATCTCAGCCCGTCCAGTTCCTCACGCAAGGCTTGCTGCGCCTGATGCGCGGCCGCCAGCTCCGTCGCCGTTTTATCCGCCTGTTGCGCCGCTTTATCCCGTTGCTGCGCAGCCTGCGCGCTTTCCGCCGTCAGCGCCGCCAGACGCTGTTCCAGCGCCTTAGCCTGCTCGGTTTGCGTCTTGTTTTTTTCCTGCAGCTGCGCCAACTGCCGCTGAAGCTCGCCCGTCGCTTTGGCGGCCTCGGCCTTTTGCTGCTCCAGCGCCATCTTCAGTTTTTTCTCTTGCTGCTCGGCCTGCTGGCGTTGGTCATCACGCTCTTTTTGCAGCGCTGCCAGCTGCTGCTGAAGTTCCCCCGTCGTTTTGGCGGCCTCGGCCTTTTGCTGCTCGAGCGCCATCTTCAGGTTTTTCTCTTGCTGCCCACCCTGCTGGCGTTGGCTCTCCTGCTCTTTTTGCAACTGCGTCAGTTGTTGTTGCAGTACGCCGAGCGCTTTGGCGGCTTCGGCCTTCTGCTGTTCCAGTTCAGCGGCGGCCGCTTTTTGGTCCTGTTCATAACGCTGGCGCGCTTTATCATTGGCAGCTTGCGCCGCCGCCAGTTTCTCCTGCCAAACCTGTTGCTGCGCGTTATCAGACTGTTTTGGCAACGCCGCCAACCGTTGCTCCAGCAAGGCGATGTGTCGATCCCGCTCCTCGGTTTGCTGCTTTTGCCGCGCTAACGCCGCTTGCGCCTCGGCGATTTGCGCCTGAGCCTTACGCTCCTGCGGCGTCAGGTTCAGCGCCTGCCGCACGCCGCTGGCAAAGTCGCTCAACGCGCTCAGATCGGGCGCCGGAGCCGGTTTATCGGCAGCCGCCAGGGAAGACGCGACGCGCAACGCGGTCAGCTCCTGCTGCAGAGATTGAATGGAAGCCTGCTGTTGCTCCAGTCGGGCATCTTTCTCGCGCAGCGCCTTTTGCCACTGCGCCAGCTGCTGCTTCTGCGCCGTCGCCTCACGCGTTTGAACCCGGCGGGATGCCGACTTCTGGGGGGCCTGGGGTTGCGTGACGGCGGCATCAGCCTCCGCTGCCGGTGCATCCTGCCGCTGGTAGCGCTCGGCAAACTGCAATAACGCCGGCACATCGCCATCCGCAGCGGCCACCGCCGGCGCAAACACCAACGGTATCATCAGGCTCAGTAACGCCTTTCTCGCACGCGGGGTCATTGGGTGCGCTCTCCACGCTCAGCCAGACCGGTCATCATGGCAGAACTGATGTCTGCGCACAGACGGCTGGTGCGATAACGATACAGGGCGTCAACGGTTTCCTGCGTCCCCGTGTTGACCCGCTGACGCACCCCGGCATACTGCGCGGCGCCGCCCATCAAAGCATCGAATTCGCGTTTGAATTTTTGGTATTTTTCGTTATCCATGCCGCGCATGGCATCCAGCTCGCGCTGGCACTGCTGCATGCGTTCGGCCTCACGTTGCCGTTTGTCTTGCTCCGCAATTTCTTCTGCGCTGGGGGGCTTACTTAAGGTAGAAACAGGCCGTTTGGTGGTCTGGCAGCCGGTCAGGGCCAAGGTCAGCAAAAGCGCAGCGGTCAAACAGTGTGCCGTTCGGGTCATTATCGTTATCTCCTTGTAAAGTCCGCCGTCGACGTGCTCTGTGGCTGCGCCGACGGCTCTCCTCATTGGTGCTGTGATGTTCCGGCCATAAAAACCGGCGGTGAACAGGTATAAAATGCAGACGCGATAATGAGCGGCAGAGCGCAAATCATTCACCACGCCAATACATACCAAAAAATCATTTAATATTATGATATTTAAAGGATTTTAACTCACAAACTTATCAGCAGGGCATGAAGAGCGCAAGAGAAGAGATGGCGCCTGACCGACCGATAAACAGCGCAGGAACGGGCGCGGTGTCTTAACAAGGCATAAAAAAAGCCCCGGCAAAACGCCGGGGCCTGGTACTTGCGTGATCGCCGAAGGCTCAGCGACACGCAAAGGGGTCTTACGGCCCGGAAACCGGTTATCAAACGCGGTTAGCTGCGTGTTTATGCGCTTTGCGCCAAGGGGTCAACCAAGGCCAGCGCGTTTTTCATCGCCTCCACCATTTCGCCATCCACGCAATAATGGCTAAATTCGTCAAACTCGTTATCGGAACACATGGTGACCCCCGCCTTGCGATAACGCATGGTCGATGGCACCAGATGGCCGGAAGAGCTGTGCAATTCATGCAGGCCGATATCGACAAACTTGTGCAAATTGCTCAGACGCACGCCGGCGCCCGCCATGATCACCGGGCCCTGGCTGGCCTGACGCAAATCACGCAACAGCGGCAGGCCCAGTTCGGCGCTCTGCTGTTGACCGGAAGTCAGAATGCGCGCCACGCCCAGGTCGGTTAGTTGCTCCAGCGCCACCATCGGGTTTTGACACATGTCGAATGCGCGATGGAACGTGACAGCCATCCCCTCGCACAACGTCATTACCTCGCGCATCCGCGGCAGATCGATATGCCCTTCTTCGTCCAGCATGCCGACGACCACGCCGGGGAATCCCAACTCGCGGATCTGGCGGATATCCTGCTTGATCACCTCGAAATCCACCGCGCCATAACAGAAATCGCCACCGCGAGGGCGTACGATCGGATGAACCGGAATCGAAACCCGTTCCCGCGCCAAACGCAGCGTGCCATAACTCGGCGTCAATCCGCCCTCGCTCTGGCTGGCGCATAACTCGATACGATCGGCGCCCGCCCGTTCGGCCGTTAGCGCGCAGTCGACGCTAAAGCAACAAACTTCCAGTTTTATCATTGTCACCCCCAGATAACGGCCAACATACGGCGGCAATTGTTCATTTCTTCATTTCTCACGTAGGCTCATGCTTAGGCATAAACCGGCTCAGGGTTGTAACTATGGCATTCAATTTTGATCAATGGGTAGACCGCAGTCACAGTGACAGCGTTAAGTGGGATAAATATCGCGACCGCGACATCATTCCGCTGTGGGTCGCCGACAGCGACTTCGCCTCCCCGCCGGCGGTCATCGACGCCTTGCAGCGGCGCGTGGCGCACGGCGTGTTCGGCTACACGCACCCATCCCCCGATCTTCTTGAGGTTTTTACCCGCCGCATGGTAGAGCGCTACAGCTGGCACATCAAGCCTGAATGGATCCTTTTCCTGCCCGGCCTGGTGTGCGGCTTGAACCTGTGCGTGCGCGCCTTCACCGAAGACCATCAGAGCACGCTCGCGCCCAGCCCCATTTATCCGCCATTTCGCAAAGCGGCCAAATTCGCCGGGCGCAAGCACCTCTCGGTACCGCTGGCGGCAACAGGCCAACGTTGGGTGCTGGATTTTTCCGCGCTGCATGGGCAGTTCAGCGGCAATGAGAAGCTCCTGCTGCTGTGCAACCCGCAAAATCCCGGTGGCACCGTTTATCGTCGAGAAGAGCTGTCGCAGCACCATCAGTTCGCCCGCGAGCACGATTTAATCGTCTGTTCGGATGAAATCCACTGCGAATTGCTGCTTGAACCCGGCGCACGGCATATTCCTTTCGCCACCCTGAGCGAAGACGCGGCCCAGCGCAGCGTAACGCTGATGTCGCCGTCAAAGGCGTTTAATCTCGCCGGGCTGGGCGCCTCGATGGCGATCGTCCCTAATGAGGCGCTGCGACAAAAGCTGAAACGCGCGCGCAGCGGCATCGTGCCGGAGGTCAATCTGCTGGCGCTGGTCGCCGCCCAAGCGGCCTATCAATACGGGCAACCCTGGCTGGACGAGCAGTTGATTTATCTGCGCGCCAATCGCGATAGGGTGACAGAGCGCATCAACGCCATGCCGGGATTGAAGTTGTTGCCGATTGAAGCCACCTATTTGGCCTGGATCGACTGCGGCGCATTGCCGGTAGACAATCCGCATCAGTTCTTCGAGCGTGCGGGCGTTGGATTAAGCGCCGGTTTGGATTTCGGCGATCGGCGCTTTGTACGACTGAACTTCGGTTGCCGGCGGGCTCTGCTCGATGAAGCGCTCGATCGCATGGCGCGGGCCTGCGCCACGCTGTTCGACTAGCCTTGCTCGCTGGCGACAATGTCCCGAATGGAGTAAGGATGAAACTTGATCGTGACCGTTCCATCGGTGATGGCCAGCGTCGGGTTCGGCAACCGCTCGCCCTCGCCTTTTGGCGAGCTTTGCTTCAGTTTGATCCCCGGCGCCAGCAACGCTTCATCAGCGAGATGGCTCAACGCGCGGGCGTGCAACGTCTGCGGATCGCCGCTCAGCACTAGCTCGACATGTTCCCACCCTTCATGCGGATACCGTTTCTCCCCGGGATACGGCAGCTCGACGCAATCTATCCGCCACGGCCCCACGGCCAGCGGCTGCTGTAAATCAAACAGACAGATAGGCCGCCCGTTGATCATCGATTCGGACAACAGTGTCCCGCACTGCATCAATCCCTGGCGCCAGCGTTCGGCGGTAGCGTTCTGGTGACAGCGCAAGGAAATGTGATCGGCGGTAAACGAGGACAGGTCAAGCTGCAATCTGGCGGCGAATTGTTGCAACGCCTGCTCGAAACGCGGCAGGTCGAGCTTCAGATCGTCAAGCTCGGCAATGGCCTGCAAGGGATTGGTCATAGAAACCTCAAAACAACGAGCGCAAAGTTAAACGCCGTAATTTACACGGTGGCGACGGCGCTCGCCAGAGTGGCGAGATTTTTCAGCGGCAGTACAGCAGAACTTTCGGTTCTGGATGGAGGACGAAAAATCCAGCGCTTATTAAGATGGCAGCTTATTAATTCGGCAATTAAATAAAAAATAGGATTTTTCGCAGGCCATTATATCATTTCCTTATGACAGTAAGATTTAAGTTATTTTGCACAAAGCCCTCCGCCACCTGCGGGCTAAATCGATTGATTTTTTTCGCTTAATCAAACCTCGCCCACTTATATAAGTCACACAAAACCACAAGCTTAACCAATTGTAAAAAAAGAGAATGCCGTACAAAAAATGATGAAAAAGTAAGGATTATCTTAATTTAATGCCGGGCAATTGATTCACCCACTCAACTCGGCTACTTTGGAGGAAATTTAAATTAGAGATGATCATTATGTTATTGCTGACGATATCCTTGGTGTTGATAATTATCGCCGTATACGCCATCTACCGTCATTTTAAATCTCGCAGCACCAATACGCTGGACTCCGGTCGCCGCAATAAAAAACGCTAGCCCCTCATTTTTTCCACCGTATATCTCCTCTCGGTTGTCCATCTTTTACCCCCACGGCAATAACGCGTGCCTCCGCAACTGTTTCATCGCTGCGGTCGCGCCAACTGCTGACGGGCTCCCTCAGATCGGTTACAATTGCAGGCTGTTTTGTGGAGGTCGCCGCCGCCCGCGCGCCGTTGGCCACCACCGTTGAATCCCTCGGGGGCTGGTTTCGGCCCCTCGTTCGTCATTAAGGTAACCCGGTGAATATTCAGGTTCTTCTTTCAGATAAAGTCAGCCAGGCGCTGATCGCCGCTGGCGCGCCAGCGGATTGCGAAGCGCAGGTCCGCCCATCCGCCAAGGCGCAGTTTGGTGATTACCAGGCCAACGGCGTGATGTCAGTCGCCAAAAAGCTGGGCATGCCGCCCCGTCAGCTGGCGGAAAAAGTGGTGCAACTGCTGGATCTCGGCGACGTCGCCAGTAAAGTGGAAATCGCCGGCCCCGGCTTTATCAATATCTTCCTGAACAGCGACTGGGTCGCCCGCCAGGCCGACCAGGTGCTGAACGCACCGAAATTGGGCATTGCGCCGGTTGAACCGCAAACCATCGTTATCGACTATTCTGCGCCGAACGTGGCGAAAGAAATGCACGTCGGCCACCTGCGCTCCACCATCATCGGCGACGCCGCAGCGCGTACTCAGGAATTTCTGGGCCATAAAGTGATCCGCGCCAACCACGTCGGCGACTGGGGCACCCAGTTCGGCATGCTGATTGCCTACCTGGAAAAAATGCAGAATGAAAACGCCAGCGATATGGGCTTGTCCGATCTCGAGCAGTTCTACCGCGAAGCCAAGAAGCATTACGATGAAGACGCCGAGTTCGCCGAGCGCGCACGCGCTTACGTCGTGAAGCTGCAGGGCGGCGATCAATACTGCCTGAAAATGTGGCGCAAGCTGGTCGACATCACCATGGCGCAAAACCAGCTGACCTATAACCGCCTGAACGTCACGCTGACCGAAGACGACGTGATGGGCGAAAGCCTGTATAACGCGATGCTGCCGGGCATCGTCGCCGATCTGAAAGCCAAAGGGCTGGCGGTGGAAAGCGAAGGCGCTACCGTGGTGTTCCTCGACGAATACCAGAACAAGGACGGCGACCCGATGGGCGTCATCATCCAGAAAAAGGATGGCGGCTACCTCTACACCACCACCGATATCGCCTGCGCCAAGTATCGCTACGAGACCCTGGGTGCCAATCGCGTGCTGTATTACATCGATTCCCGCCAGCATCAGCACCTGATGCAGGCCTGGACCATCGTGCGCAAGGCCGGTTACGTGCCGGAGTCCGTCTCGCTGGAACATCACATGTTCGGCATGATGCTGGGCAAAGACGGCAAGCCGTTCAAAACCCGCTCAGGCGGCACCGTGAAGCTCTCCGATCTGCTGGATGAAGCCATCGAACGCGCCGAGCAGCTGATCGCCGGCAAAAACCCGGACATGCCGGAAGACGAAATGAAGACCATCGCTCGCGTGGTCGGTATCGGCGCGGTGAAATACGCCGATCTGTCGAAAAGCCGCACCACCGACTATGTTTTCGACTGGGATAACATGCTGGCCTTCGAAGGCAATACCGCGCCTTACATGCAATACGCCTATACCCGTGTGGCATCGGTATTCAAACGCGCCGGGATCGACGAAAGCAGCCTGACGCTGCCGCTGACCCTGACCGAAGAGCGTGAAATTGCGCTGGCCACTCGCCTGCTGCAGTTCGAAGAGGTGCTCACCGCCGTCGCGCGTGAAGGCACGCCGCACGTCATGTGCAGCTACCTGTACGATCTGGCCGGCTTGTTCTCCGGCTTCTACGAGCACTGCCAGATCCTCAACGCCGACAGCGAAGAAGCCCGTCAGAGCCGCCTGAAGCTGGCGCTGCTGACCGCCAAAACGCTGAAAACCGGCCTGGATACGCTGGGCATCGAAACCGTCGAGCGCATGTAAACCGCGCCGCGCAGAAAAGCAAAAAGGTCGCCGTGGCGACCTTTTTTTATGCTTTCACTCGGCTCAGACGACCCGGCGCGCGAAATCACGCGGGCGGAAACCCAACCCGGCCAGCACGCCGAAGTAGGCTACCACACCGGCCACCACCACCGCCGCCAAGCGCAGCAAACGCTCCAGCATGTTGCCCTGATCCCAGGCCGGCATCAGCCACATCAAGCCAATCAGCACAGCCGACATCACCAGCACGGCAATCACCAGCTTGGTGAGGAACAGCGCCCAACCCGGCTGTGGCTGGAAGATTTTCTGCTTGCGCAGCTGCCAATACAGCAGCGCGGCGTTCAGGCAGGCCGCCAAACCGATCGACAGCGCCAGGCCGGCATGCTTCAGCGGACCGATAAACGCCAGGTTCATCACCTGCGTCATGATCAGCGTAATGATGGCGATCTTGACCGGCGTTTTGATGTCCTGACGCGAATAAAAGCCCGGCGCCAGCACCTTAACCACGATCAGCCCCATCAGCCCCACCGAGTAAGCCACCAGCGCGCGTTGCGTCATCGCCGCGTCAAAGGCGCTGAACTTGCCGTACTGGAACAGCGAGACGGTCAACGGTTTGGCCAAAATACCCAGCGCAATGGCGCTCGGCAGCGCCAGCAGAAAGCACAGGCGCAGCCCCCAATCCATCAGGCGCGAATACTCGTCGTGGTTGCCGCTCGAGAAGCTTTTGGCCAGCGACGGTAGCAGGATGGTGCCCAATGCCACGCCCAGCACGCCGGAAGGAAACTCCATCAGGCGGTCGGCATAGTACATCCAGGACACCGAGCCGGACACCAGGAACGATGCGAAGATCGTGTTGATGATCAGCGAGATCTGGCTGACCGACACCCCAAGGATCGCCGGCCCCATCTGGCGCATCACCCGCCAGACCCCGGCGTCACCCAATTTGATGCGCGGCAGCACCAGCATGCCGATCTTGCGCAGGTGCGGCAGCTGATAGCCCAGTTGCAGCACGCCGCCGACCACCACCGCCCACGCCAGCGCCAGCACCGGCGGGTGGAAATACGGCGCGGCGAACAGCGCGAAGCCGATCATGCTGACGTTAAGCAGCGTTGGCGCAAAGGCCGGGATCGAGAAACGGTTCCAGGTATTGAGGATCGCCCCCACCAGCGAGGCCAGCGAAATCAATAGAATATAGGGGAAGGTAATGCGCAGCAGCGCCGACGTCAGCGCAAACTTGTCGGGCGTATCGGTAAAGCCCGGCGCAGTGATATAGATCACCCAGGGTGCGGCCAGCATCCCCAGCACCGTCACCACCGCCAGCACCAACGTCAACAGCCCGGAGACATAGGCGATAAAGGTGCGCGTCGCTTCCTCGCCCTGCTGGCTCTTATATTCCGCCAGGATCGGCACGAAAGCCTGCGAAAATGCGCCTTCGGCAAAGATACGACGCAGCAGGTTAGGAAGTTTGAACGCCACGAAGAAGGCGTCCGTTGCCATGCCGGCCCCGAACACGCGCGCGACGATCGCATCGCGGGCAAAGCCCAACACCCGCGAAAACATCGTCATCGAGCTGACGGCAGCCAAGGATTTGAGTAGGTTCATGTGGTTGTCTGATAGGTACCGTAAATATCAACGCCTGCAACAGCAGGCGTCAGTGAAACAATCGGCTCAGTTTACGCATCCGGAAAAGAATAGCTACCGCCATATGTTACATAGAGTTATCGCGTAACAAACGCTCGACCACCCGCTGCGCAACCAGCGCCTGCTCGCCGCCGGTTTCCGGCGCGCTCTGATTGGCGACGGCGCAGAGGAAATGCCGCACAGCCCCGTCGAAACCGCGTTGCACCAGCGTGCTTTGCCAACCCGGCACCGGCTGTTCCAACTCGCCCTGCGCATCTTCACGCAGCCAGTGGCGCATATCGGTCAACTGATACCGCGCGCCGTCGGTCACCGCCTGCACGCTTTCGCGCTGGCTGCCGCCGCGGCGATGCATGCTGGTCGTCACCAGCGTATCGCCACAGGCAAAGTGGTGCTCGGCGTACAGCATTTCGCCTGCAGCGTTGGCGCGCACGCTGCCGCTCAGCAGTTGCTCGCCTCCGCCCGCCAGCCACAGGGCGGTGTCCACCACGTGCAGATAGTCATCCAGCAGGGTAAAGCGCAGATCGTGAGGGCCGACGCTGTCCGCCCGATGTTTATCCATGCGAATGGAGGCGGGCTGATTCATTTGCTGCTTGAGTTGGCGGTAAAGCGGCGCGAAACGGCGGTTGAACCCCACCATCAGCGTTTTGCCCCGCCGCTCGGCCAGCTCAAGCAACTGCTCGCCCTGCTCCAGCGTTTCCGCCAGCGGCTTATCGACGTAAACATGTACGCCACGGTTAAACAGCTCGCCAATGACCGAAAAATGGCTGGCGGTGCTGCTGTGGACAAAGACCGCATCGCACTGTTCGGCCAAGCTGTCCAGCCGAGGGAAACAGACCATGCGGTAGCTGTCGCACAGCGGCTGCGCTTTCTGTTGATTAGGCGAGAAGCCGCCCACCAGCGTCCAGTCCGCCGCCTGACTGAGGATCGGCAGGTAGGCCTTCTGCGCGATGCTGCCCAGCCCCACCACGCCCACGCGCAATTTAGTCATGCGTTTCCCTCGCCAACAGTTGCTGCACCTGCCGTTTCAGCTCCGCCACGTCGTTTTCCAACGCGCTGACCCTGGCGCTCAATTCACCGTCGATCTCCGACTCGAGCGCCGGCGGCGCCTCATCGATTGGCCCGCTGAACAGATGCATGAAGCGGCTTTCGCGCTTGCCCGGCTCGCGCGCCAGGCGCACTACGAACGGGCCGTCTTCGCGCGTGGTCAACTGCTGCAGCACGTGTTCGACCTCGCTGACATCGCTGAACTCGTGCATTCGGTTGGTGCGCGTGCGCAGCTCGCCCGGCGTTTGCGCGCCGCGCAGCAGTAAGGTGGCGATCACCGCCAGTTCGGCGGGAGAGAGCTTCAGCTGGCCAAACTCGGAATTGCAAAACCGCTGCTCGTATTTCACGACCCGATTGCCGAACCCGCTGAGGGTGCGCAGGAAATGTTTGCGCAGCAAGAGATCGAGGAGTTGCTGCACCTCGCTTTCGCTCAGATCCATCACCGGCTCGCGGTTGGTCTTTTGGTTACAGGCCAGGGTAATGGCGTTAAGCGAAAGCGGGTATTGGTCCGGCGTCGTCACCTGTTTTTCCAACAGGCAGCCGATGACCCGGGCCTCTTTGGCGTTCAATTCATATTTCATCGTTTGGCCTCAACGTGGGGGTAGCCACTCTTTATTGGTGTATGCCGTCAAAACGTGGTCTTGCCACTTGCCGTCGATCAGCAGGTAATCTTTGGCGTAACCTTCGCGTTCGAATCCCAGACGCGTCAGCAATGCGCCGCTGCGCTGGTTATGCGGCATATAGTTGGCCATGATGCGGTGCATGCGCTGTTGGCGCAGCATATAGCGGATGGCGGACTGCAAGGCTTCGAACATCAACCCCTGCCCCTGCCATTTCTCCCCCAGCGAATAACCGAGGAAACAGGCGTGAAACGAACCGCGCAACACGTTGCTGAAGTTCGCCACGCCGCGGACTTCCTGCTCTTCCGGATCGAGCAGGATAAAATAGTAGGCGCTGCCCTGCTTTTGCATTTCAGCGATCATCCCCAGGCGCGCCTGCCAGCCGGACGGATAACAATGGCTTTCATCGCGCACCGGCTCCCAGGGTTTGAGAAAGGTCCGGTTCTCGGCATAATAGTCCGCCAGACGATAGGCGTCCCGTTCATGCACTAAACGGACCACCATCCGGTCGGTAGTAAGACGTACTTTTGGCGATGCAGAGCGGTAGCCGAACATCATTTCCCCCGCGGTCAAAACGGTTCGATAAGAAGTATTTATTAGGAAGCCTCGTGGATAATTATCCGACGCCGATCTGAGGCCATGACTTTATGTTGCCAATAGCGCCTCAGAACCGCGCTCCCTTGCATTCAATATAACCGTAGGCCGCCCCCGAGGTAAAATACCGGCCGCTCAGTAAATCGCCGAATACGCGTTTTACGGCGTTTTTCCGCCAATTTTGCAGTTCAGGTAACACCTTGACGATAAAAAAATATTATCTACTCCGCCCCTGTCGCCGTCCGCCAATTGGGTAGAGAATGGTGGAGTTGCCTTCCCCCTCTCTCTTAATTGCTCATGGTGATGCATGTCTCTGGTGTCGCAAGCGCGCAGCTTGGGTAAATATTTTCTGTTGCTCGACAACCTGCTGGTGGTTTTAGGCTTCTTTGTCGTGTTCCCGCTTATTTCGATCCGCTTCGTCGATCAGCTGGGATGGGCGGCGCTGATCGTCGGCATCGCGCTGGGTTTGCGTCAGTTGCTGCAACAAGGGCTCGGCATCTTTGGCGGCGCGGTCGCCGATCGCTTTGGCGCCAAGCCGATGATCGTCACCGGCATGCTGCTGCGCGCCGCTGGTTTCGCCACCATGGCGATGGCCGATGCGCCGTGGATCCTGTGGTTCTCCTGCGCGCTGTCGGCCCTCGGCGGCACGCTGTTCGATCCGCCGCGCACCGCTTTGGTGATCAAACTGACCCGTCCGCACGAACGCGGCCGCTTTTTCTCGCTGTTGATGATGCAGGACAGCGCCGGCGCGGTAGTCGGCGCGCTGATCGGCAGTTGGCTGCTGCAATACGATTTCCACTTTGTCTGCTGGGTCGGGGCGGCGATCTTCGTGCTGGCCGCCGGCTGGAACGCCTGGTTACTGCCGGCTTATCGCATCTCCACCGTGCGCGTACCGATGAAAGAAGGCATGTTGCGGGTCGTGCGCGATCGCCGCTTCCTCACCTATGTCCTGACGCTGACCGGCTACTATATGCTGGCGGTACAGGTGATGCTGATGCTGCCGATCGTGGTCAATGAAATTGCCGGCTCACCGGCGGCGGTGAAATGGATGTACGCGATCGAAGCGGCGCTGTCGCTGTCGCTGCTCTATCCGCTGGCGCGTTGGGGTGAAAAACATTTTCGGCTTGAACAACGCCTGATGGCGGGCCTGCTGCTGATGACGCTCAGCCTGCTGCCGATCGGCCTTGCCAGCAGCCTGCAAGGCGTGTTCACGCTGATCTGCTGTTTCTATCTGGGTTCGATCATCGCCGAGCCGGCGCGCGAAACGCTCAGCGCGTCGCTGGCCGATCCGCGGGCGCGCGGCAGCTACATGGGCTTCAGCCGCCTCGGGCTGGCGTTGGGCGGTGCGTTGGGATATACCGGCGGCGGTTGGATGTACGATACCGGGCGGATGATGAACATGCCGGAGCTGCCCTGGCTGCTGCTCGGCGCCGTAGGCTTCGCCACGCTGCTGGCGCTGTACTGGCAATTCAGCCCGCGGCGCAACGCGTCGGTGATACTGCGCGGCGGCTAACGCCATAGAAATCCGGCCGAATCGGCAACAGCTGCTATCCTGTTAGTAAAAACACCCACAGGAGCCCGTCGGCATGAGCGAAGAAGCCAAATTACCGCAACTACTCGAACATATGATACTGAACTTGCGCATGATTTATGCGCGCTCCACCCTGGTGGAAAAGGCGCTGGCGCATATCCTCGCCAGCGACGCCGGCCTGAAAAACGATATTATCAAACAGCTGCAGGTCGTCACCGCCGCCAACGAACGCGATCAGATCGATTTGGAACAAGCCCGCATTCACCTGATCGATGTGCTCAACTCGGTACCGGTCAAGAAATAGCACCCCTCGCCCGCGCCTGTTGCGCGGGCAATATCGCAATAACGCACCATCCAACACACGCGTTTCAAGACAGCCTCGATAAGCTGTGGTAACTATTGCTGTTAAAACCTGACAACCCGGAGCAAGCATGAAACTGTTCATTTACGATCATTGCCCATTCTGCGTTAAAGCCCGCATGATTTTCGGCCTGAAACATCTGCCGATTCGCCTGGTCACGTTGCTCAACGACGATGAGACGACCCCGTTCAATCTGATTGGCAAAAAAATGGTGCCGATCCTGATCAAAGACGACGGCGAAGCGATGCCGGAAAGCCTGGATATCGTGCGCTATGTCGATGGCTTGGACGGCAAACCGGTGCTGACCGGCCGCACCAACCCGGCCATCGCCGAGTGGTTGCGCCGGGTCGACAGTTATGCGGCCAAATTGCTGTTGCCGCGTATTGCGCATGCCGATTTCGAAGAATTTGCCACCGACAGCGCCCGCCGTTACTTTATCGATAAAAAGCAGGCGTCAATCGGTGATTTCGCCGAGCATCTCGCCAACAGCGCCGATCTGATCGCCGAACTGGAGGCCGACCTGCAAACGCTGTCACCGCTGATCGTCTCCGCCGACGCCGTGAACGGCGAGCTTTCTGAGGACGATATTCATCTGTTCCCGCTGCTGCGCTCATTGTCGATCGTCGCCGGGGTTGCCCTGCCGGACAACGTGGAAGCCTACCGCAACCGCATGGCGCAGCGCAGCGAAGTGCCGTTGCTGCTGGATATGGAACAATAACGTTCGACAGTCACAAAAAGGATATGGCGTACTGATGCTGAAAATGGTGCTCGCCACCGCTCGCGATCGGGCGCGGCTGAAGGAAATTACTTCCGTTCTGATTCGTTATGGTTTGCAAGACGTTCTGCGCCTGCTGGGCCTGGGGGCGTTGCTGCATGGCGCCCGCGGTGAGCCCGCCCGGCAGAGCGCGCAGCCCCTCCCTCAGCGGCTGCGCGAAGCGCTCGAGGCGCTCGGCCCAACCTTCGTCAAATTCGGCCAGATCCTGGCCACGCGTTCTGACCTGCTGGATCCGGCCTGGACCGACGAACTGGATCGTCTGCACAGCCAGGCGGCGGTGTTGCCATGGGAAATGCTGGCGCCGCAGATCATCGCCGATCTCGGCGATGATCCCGAGCAGCTGTTTGCCGAATTCGATCGCACACCGCTGGCCGCGGCGTCGATGGCGCAAATTTACCGCGCACGCCTGCACAGCGGCGAACAGGTGGTGGTGAAAGTGCTGCGCCCCGGCCTGGCAAAAACCATTCACGCCGATCTGCGGCTGCTGGCCTCGCTGGCGGAAACCGTGGAGCAGCAGAGTCAGGCGCTGGCGCGCTATCGACCACGGCAGATGGTCAGAGCGCTGGCGACGGCGCTCAATCATGAACTGGATTTGACCCATGAAGGGCATAACTGCGATCGCGTCGCCGGCATGTTTGCGCGTGAACCTGACGTGGTCGTGCCGAAAATCTATTGGCAATGGTCTTCCCCGCGTCTGTTAGTGCAGGAATACTTGCCCGGCACCGCGCCGGAGAACCCCCGGCAGTTGGCGGAAGCGGGATTTGACGGCCCGCTGCTAGCGCGGCGCGGCGCTCGCGCCTTTATGAGCATGGTGCTGGAGCACCGGCTGTATCACGCCGATCCGCACCCCGGCAACGTGATGGCGCTGAGCGGCGATCGCGTCGGCTTCATCGACTTCGGCATGGTGGGGCAGCTGTCCGAACGGCGGCGCAACCAGTTGCTCCTGCTGCTGCAGGCCATCGCCGATCGTCAGTCCGAAGGCATCGTCAACACGCTGATCGCCTGGTCGGACAGCGAACCGCTGGATCTGATGGACCTGGAGCTGGCGGCGCAAAACTTTCTCGACAAGCAGGCCGCCGCCACCCTAACGCTCGGCAAAGCCCTCACTGACCTGTTGGTGATGGCGCGTGAGCACCAGCTGGCGCTGCCGCCGGATCTGGTGCTGCTGTTCAAGGCCTTAATCACCGCCGACGGCGTGCTGCACCGGCTGGATCCGGCCTTTGACATCGTCGCCACGCTCAAACCGATGCTGCAACAAACGGTGCTGCAACGTTATGCCCCTGACGCCGTGCGCCAACGGCTCTTGACCCTGGGCGGGGAAGCGCTCGACGCCGGAGAGGAGCTGCCGCAAACCCTGCGGCTGTTGGTGCGCCGCCTGAAACGCGGGCAGCTCAATGCCGACATTAACGTCAAGAACCTCGGTCAGTTGAGCAAAGCGCTGGAGCGCAGCGCCGTTACCCTGGCCATCGCCATCGTCACCGCCGCTTTTGCCCTGGGGCTGGCGCCTTATCTGATGCATTCGTCGCTGAGGCTGTGGGGCATTCCGCTGTTCCCGCTGTTGGGAGGCGCAGCCTGCCTGGCCGGCGTGATCCTCTTGGCGCTGCGATTACGGCGCTGACGCTTTCGGCGTTATCCGATAGGTCTCGCCCTGTTTTACGCGCACTATTCCCGCCATACCGCCGCCTGCCGTTTTCACGCGCAGGCGGAGCGTTTATAATGATTAATCAATTATCTGCAGCACTTTTCGCCAGCAGTCGCAATGAGGCATTAATGAAGAAGATCCTGATGGGCGCAGCCGCCCTGCTGTTCGCCGGCGTATTGGCCGGTTGCAATCAACTGACCCAGTACACCCTGAGTGAGCAGGAAGTGAATGACTACCTGCAGAAACATAACGACTATCAGAAGCAAATCGGCGTGCCCGGCCTGCTGGACGCCAACATCGTGCTGACTCAGTTGCAAAGCCAGATCGGCCGCAGCGAACCGGGTAAAGTCACCCTTTCCGGCGACGCCAAGGTCAACATCACGTCGATTCTCGGCCCGCAGACCGCTGATCTGAAGCTGACGCTGAAAGCACAGCCGGTTTACGACCGGGCGCAGGGCGCCATTTACCTGAAGGACATGGAGCTGACCGATTACAGCGTGCAGCCGGAAAAAATGCAGACGGTGATGAAAGCGCTGACGCCGTATCTGAACCAGTCGCTGAAATCCTACTTCGACCAAAAGCCGGCTTATGTGCTGAATCCTGACAACAGCAAAACCGAAGCGCTGGCGAAAAAACTGGCGAAAGGGTTGGAAGTGAAACCGGGTGAGTTGGTGATCCCGTTTAGCGACTGACACCGCCTGAGAACATCAAGCCCGCCGCTCGGCGGGCTTTTTACTGCCGGGAAAGCGTTACTGCGGGGCGCTGTAGGCGATTTCGCCGGTGTTGCAGTTGAGCGTCACGTTGTAGGTTTTATCTGCCTTGGTGCCACGCACCGTCAACGGCACCTGCCATACCTGATCCTTGCCGCTGATGGCATCCGGGCTAACCCAGGCAATCGGCGTTGCGGTACCCAGCAGCTTTTTGTCCGACTCCCAGCGCGTAATGCGGTTCTGCAAGAAGTCGCGCTTGACCTGGGCGGCGATATCCGCCGGCTGCAGGCCCGCACACTGCCCCACCTTGGCGGCGCGCTGTTCGTGATCCTGCGCCCACACCGTCGTCGATGCTCCCATCATGGCCAACAAGGCGATAGCCAAACCCGTTTTTTTCATATGTCCTCCCGTTGTGATTAGCGCTATCCGGGCGCCCATCCCTGGCTCACAACAGGGCTTCGGCAAAGGGTTACCGTTTGACGAACTCAATGACAAACAGCGCATCCAGGCCCGGATAGATTTCCTTGATCACCTGCTTCAGTTCGCCGAGCGACATGTTCTCCTGCTGTGCGTGGCGTTCGGTCAGCGCATCCAGGCGCACCGGCGTTACCGACAGCACTTCGATAAAGCAGAAAAATACGCCGTCCTCATTGCGGCTAACGCGCAATACCTCGCCCGGTTCAAAATGCGATTCACTGGCATCCCGAATGGTGATGGTTTTACGCCCGGCCAGAATGTCTTGCTCAAAGCGGCTGAAGAAAGTTATTTCACGGCTCATTTTAGATCCTTTTTCATTACAACACCGCAACATAAGTCATTATGCCGCCTGCTTTTCTGACGCAGATCCCTCTTTTGGGGTAGAGGCCGCTTTTTTCGCTTTGCTTTCCGCTGGTTTCTTGAGGGTTTCCGCCGGCGATGCGCCGCGCAGAATCAGACCCAGCGCATCCTTGTTTTCCGCCAGGAAGAAGCTCAGCCCTTCGCGCTGTTCGTCATCCAGGTTCAGCGGCGCGTGCTGCAGCCACTCCCCAAGGTTGTCCGCCAGATCCAGCATTTTGTCGTAGGCGTCGGCTTCTTTCTTGCTCGCGAAAGTCATTTTTTCCTCACCGTTTCTCACCACCACATATTTAACTTCAACCGCCATGCGTGCGTCCTCAAATACTCAAATTACTGTTATTATATACAGTATAAATAGATCGTGGCGGGAAGGCAAACCGCCGCCCGCCTTCGGCTTATTTCAGCAGCCGCACCTTGCAGCTTTTGCCTTTGATTTTGCCCTGCTGTAACTGTTGCAGCGCCTTGCGCGCGCTGGCTTTGCGGATCGCGACATAGGCATGCACCGGGAACATATCGATCTTGCCCACTTCCGCCGCCGTCAGCCCGGCATCACCGGTCAGCGCCCCGAGAATATCGCCGGGACGGATCTTCGCCTTGCGGCCGCCGTCGATGCACAGCGTCACCATTTCCGCCTCCAGCGAGCCGTTGGCCGCCCCGCTCAGCTCGGACACCGGCGACCAGTCAACGCTCATCTGCAGATAGTCTTCAATCGCGTGCGCACGCGCCATTTCATGCGGCGTGCACAGGCTGATCGCCAACCCGCTCATGCCGGCGCGGCCGGTACGGCCAATACGGTGCACATGCACTTCGGGATCGAACGCCAGCTCGTAGTTGACCACCAGCTCCAGCTCTTTAATATCCAGCCCGCGTGCGGCGACGTCGGTCGCCACCAATACCCGGCAACTGCGGTTGGCGAAACGCACCAACACCTGGTCGCGGTCGCGCTGTTCCAGATCGCCATGCAGCGCCAGCGCACTGATGCCGCGGGCCTCCAGGGCCTCAAGCACCGTCTGACAGTCGCGCTTGGTATTGCAGAACACCACGCAGGACGCGGGTTGATGATAGCGAATGGCCGACACCAGCAGCGCTGGGCGCTGATCGCGCGTGGTCTCATAAAAGCGTTGTTCGATGGAGGTCTGCGCTTCGCCATCGTCCACCTCGACGCTCAGCGGCTGGCGTTGAACGCGCGCGCTGATGCGCTCGATGCCTGCCGGGTACGTGGCGGAAAACAGCAGCGTCTGACGTTGCGGCGGCGTATAGCTGATCACATCGTCGATGTCGTCGGCGAACCCCATGTCCAGCATGCGATCGGCCTCATCCAGCACCAGCACCTTCAGCTCGTCCAGCTGCAGCGTTTTCTTGCGCAAGTGTTCCTGGATACGGCCCGGCGTCCCCACCACGATGTGCGGCGCATGCACCAGCGAATCGAGCTGCGGCCCCATCGGCTGGCCGCCGCACAGCGTCAGGATCTTGATGTTTTGCGTAAAACGCGCCAGGCGACGCAGCTCTTTGCTCACCTGATCGGCCAGCTCGCGGGTGGGACAAAGCACCAGCGCCTGCGTGGCGACCTGACCGACGACGATACTGTTCAGCAGACCAATGCCGAAGGCCGCCGTTTTACCGCTGCCGGTTTTCGCCTTGGCGCGCACGTCCCGCCCTTGCAGGATGGCGGGCAATGCGGCGGCCTGTACCGGCGTCATTTCGGCGTACCCCAGTTCGTTGAGGTTGGCCAACTGTTCGGCTGGCAGCGGCAGGGAAGAAAAAGAAACTGTGCTCACGGCGATAACTCTTATATGACGAATGGAATGGCGGCGCGCCCGCAGGTAAGCGCCGAATCAGCAGTAAATGATAACAGAGATGGGCTGCGTTACGGGGTGCGGGCATAAAAAAACCCGCCGGCGGCGGGTTTCTTGGCAACGCAGTCGTTAAATCGCAACGACGTTGGCTGCGGCTGGGCCACGTTGGCTGTCCTGGATGGAGAACTCAACCTGCTGGCCTTCAGCCAGGGTCTTGAAACCATCGCTGACGATAGCGGAGAAATGAACGAAAACGTCTTTAGAGCCGTCGGCAGGGGTAATAAAGCCGAAACCTTTGCTTTCGTTGAACCATTTAACGTGACCAGTGATCTTGCTCATTTGTGTTTCCTTTACTTGATAAACCTGCCTTGACGGCACGAGACGCGAAAACCTTTCGATAAGTAGGCCTTCTTTCGCCGTCGGTTATTAACGCACAATCGCTCATACAGGGCAAATATTTCTGTTTGTTATAAAAACAGCCAGTTAGCAACAAAACCGGCGCGGCGGCTGCGCGCGCAATCGTTTTCGTATATACTGCCCGCCGATCATCAATCCGCTTACTTTCACCGATCCAGGTACGAAACTATGTTAACGATTGGAACCGCCCTGCGCCCTTCCGCCACCCGCGTCATGTTGCTCGGCTCCGGCGAGCTGGGTAAAGAAGTCGCCATTGAATGCCAGCGCCTCGGTCTGGAGGTGATCGCCGTCGATCGCTACGCCGATGCGCCGGCCATGCATGTGGCGCACCGCAGCCACGTCATCAATATGCTGGACGGTGACGCGTTGAAAGCCGTCATCGAACACGAGCGGCCGGACTATATCGTTCCCGAAATCGAAGCGATCGCCACCGCCATGCTGGTCGAGCTTGAACGCCAGGGCCACCGCGTAGTGCCCTGCGCCGAAGCCACACGCCTGACCATGAACCGTGAAGGCATCCGCCGTCTGGCGGCGGAAGAGCTCGGTCTTCCCACCTCCAGCTACCGCTTTGCCGACAGTGAAATTGCCTTCCGCCAGGCAGTTGAGCATATCGGCTACCCGTGCATCGTCAAACCGGTGATGAGCTCTTCCGGCAAAGGCCAGAGCCTGATCCGCACGCCCGAACAGCTGCAAAGCGCCTGGGATTACGCCCAACAGGGCGGCCGTGCCGGCGGTGGCCGGGTGATCGTCGAAGGGCTGGTAAGATTTGATTTTGAAATTACGCTGCTGACCATCAGCGCCGTGGATGGCGTGCATTTCTGTGAGCCGATCGGGCACCGTCAGGAGGATGGGGATTATCGCGAATCCTGGCAGCCGCAACGCATGTCGGCTACGGCGCTGAGCCGGGCCCAGGCTATCGCCGAGAAAGTGGTGAAGGCCCTGGGGGGCTTCGGGCTGTTCGGCGTGGAGCTGTTCGTCTGTGGCGACGACGTGATCTTCAGCGAAGTGTCGCCACGCCCGCACGATACCGGCATGGTCACGTTGATTTCACAGGATCTGTCTGAGTTCGCCCTGCACGTGCGCGCGTTTCTCGGTTTGCCGATCGGCGCTATCCGCCAGTTCGGCCCTTCCGCTTCGGCGGTAATCCTGCCACAGCTCACCAGCACCGATGTGCGCTTCAGCGGATTGGAAAACGCGCTGCGCGGGCACAACCAGCTGCGTCTATTCGGCAAGCCGGAAATCGCCGGCCAGCGCCGCCTGGGTGTAGCGCTGGCGACGGCGGACACCACGGAACTCGCGGTGGAGCTGGCGAAACAGGCCGCCGCCGCCGTGGCGGTCAACCGCTAAAACTGACGGGGCCGCTTGCGCGGCCCCGATAACATCAATAGTCTTCGTCTTCTTCAGCATCGTCATCCCGCGACGCCTCCGGCGCGGCATCCTGCTGTTCGTCTTCGTCATCGAACAGCACCGCGACATGAGCGCCCTGATGCTTCTCACGAATTTCCTGCGCAACGCGAGCAATGGCTTCACCGCTGCTCATGCCCTGTTCCATCAGCTGATGGATGCGATCCGCCGCTTCCTGCTGCTCCGCGTGGCTCAGTAATGGCATACCTGCATGCATGTGTCGTTCTCTCCGGCAAAAGGGAGAAGGAGTATACGCGCTAACGCGGCGGATCCCAACGTCTTGTGCCTCAGGCCGGCTGTGAACAGCCGTTATCGTTGCGCCACTGCTTTAAACGGTGCCGCCACAGCATGACATGCCACCCCTGCTTCAGGCCGCGCGCATTGGCGAGCATCGCTCTGTCGATGCCACGTTGGTAAAACTCTTCGGTAATCTGATTCTGAGCGGCCGGATCCGGCTCACGGCGAATGCTGTGGCAAATCCCCAGCGCTTCACGGGTGATCTGCCAATGGAACGCCGGCCGAATGGCGATGGTGCTCGCATAACGCAGGTTGAGCCGCTCCAGCATTTCGACGATTTTCATATAGTGGCGCTGATAATCCACGTTAGCCTTGCCGGTGCGGCGGCGATTGCTGATCGACTTGTCGTGCACCCGTTGGCGGTACAGCGGCGTGCTTAAATATTTGACCCGCTTGGCATTAAACATGACCTCCGTCGTCCAGGGAATATCCTGATGATGTAAGCCCGGTTCAAAATAGAGCCGATGCTGGCGGATAAAATCGAGACGATATATCGCCAACCACACAACGTGAATAAACTTTCGCGATTTCAACGCGCGTTCGAACCATTGAACGCCAGTGATAACATCCGTGGTGCGTAAACGCTCCTGAGGAAAAATCGGCTGCAATTCGTCCTGGCTGGCAAAATAGCGTTCGCCATTGCATTGCATCACGTCTAATTGGTGCCGTTCGGCCTGCTCGAGCAGCGTGGAATACATTTCCGGCGCCAACAGATCGTCAGCGTCGGGAAACGCCACGTATTTTCCTCGGGCAACGGCGAGCCCGGCATTACGCGCATTGGAAACGCCGGCGTTCGCCTGATCGATAACCCGAATATGCGGATGCGCCGCCGCATAGCGGTGGGCGACCTCTCTCGAACCGTCGGTAGAACCATCGTTGACGATGATCACCTCCAGGCGTTGTTCGCGTTGGGCCAGCAACGAAGCCAGGAAAGGCTCTAACAGTTCTCCCGCATTGTGCATCGGGACGATGACGCTCAGCATTAACGACATAGGCAGCTCTTCAATAATAATGTAACAAAATGATAATTTTATTTTTTTGAAAAATAGAAATCGCTTCAGCGCCCGAGCGAAATATGACGCAAACATTCACATTTCCGCCGCGAGCTAAATAAGATTCATCTTGTTTGTCTTTTCATGCTTTCTACAAGAAAAGCGTTCCACAACAAGGAATAACTTTCACAAGACGGCCACCTTAAAAAACACAGGCAAAACCGTTTCGCATCGCCCGCTTAATAACAGCGAGCAACAATAAAAGTGTGAAATTAACGAGTTGTCTTTATATTTCTCGGGTCTTGCGCCCTCGGTGAAAAATGCTTCCAGTTATTTTGACGTTAAATTTTTAACATATCGAAGTATAAACAATGGCGCAAAAAATGCCTTATTTCAGGTTTATTGAACTGCCGTTTATGTGAGGTGTGCTGCATGTCTCGCATGGCAAAACATGCATGCCATGGCCGTCTATGGCACACTAGCCGCCAGATATTGCCGTCTTCACAGCCAGGTTTATTGACGTTCATGAGCGTAACCGCCCCAAACATAAAGTCTTTGCCCTACCATCGCAGCGCCCTGATGACGCTTTTTGCCCCGCTTTCATCGCAGCCTTGGGCGATGCTGCTGCACTCGGGCTTTGCTGACCATTCGCACAACCGCTTCGATATTCTGGTCGCGCAGCCGCGCATTACTCTCACGACTCATGGCGCCACCACGGAAATCATAAGTGACGACGTAACAATACGGTCGCAACAAGATCCGTTTGAGTTGTTGCAACAGCAGATGGTGGCGCAAGGTTGGCAACCGGCCTTTAATCCGGATCTGCCGTTTCAGGGCGGCGCACTGGGGCTGTTCGGCTACGATCTTGGGCGGCGGGTGGAAAGCTTGCCGCAGTTGGCCGAAGCCGACCTCGCCTTACCGGACATGGCGGTGGGCATTTATGACTGGGCGCTGATCGCCGACCACCGGCTGCAAACGCTGACGCTGCTCAGCTATGGCGACGTGGAACAGCGCTGGCGCTGGCTCAATAGCCAAACCGCGCCTGCGGCACGCCCTTTCACGCTGCTGAGCGATTGGCGCGCCAATATGAGCCGGCAGCAGTACGGCGAGAAGTTCCAACGCATTCAGCACTACCTGCGCAGCGGCGACTGTTACCAAATCAATCTGGCGCAGCGATTCTCCGCAGACTATCAGGGAGATGAATGGCAGGCGTTTTGCCAATTGAGCGCCAGCAACCGCGCGCCGTTCTCCGCGTTCTTGCGTCTACCGCACAACAGCGTGTTGAGCGTTTCTCCCGAGCGCTTCCTGTGGCTGGAGCAGCAGCGCATCCAAACCCGCCCGATCAAGGGCACGCTGCCGCGGCTGGCGGACGCGGAACAAGACGCCGCACAGGCTCGTCGTTTGGCCGGTTCACCCAAGGACCGCGCTGAAAATCTGATGATTGTCGATCTGCTGCGCAACGATATCGGCCGCGTCGCCCAGCCCGGCAGCGTGCGCGTGCCGGAACTGTTCGTCGTGGAGCCGTTCCCGGCGGTGCACCACCTGGTGAGCACCATCACCGCCACCCTGCCGGAACAGGCCTCGGCCACCGAACTGCTGCGCGCCTGCTTTCCCGGCGGCTCGATCACAGGCGCGCCCAAGGTGCGGGCGATGGAAATCATCGAAGAACTGGAGCCGCAGCGTCGCAACGCCTATTGCGGCAGCATCGGTTACCTGAGCGCCTGCGGCACCATGGACACCAACATCACTATTCGCACGCTCGTCACCGAAAACGGCCGCATCCATTGCTCCGCCGGCGGCGGCATCGTGGCGGACAGCCAGGAACAGGCGGAATATCAGGAGACCTTCGACAAGGTTGGCCGCATTCTGCCGCAGCTCGGGGAGTGCGCCCAATCGTGATCCCACCAAATGCACCGGCCTCACTGCACGCCTTTATCAGCCGTTTCCAACTGCAGCTGCCGCAGGCGGCGCAGATCTCGCACAATGTGCGCCCGGCCGCGGTGCTGATCCCGATCGTCTGTCGCGCCGAGCCGACGCTGCTGTTGACCCGCCGCGCCGACTCGCTGCGCAAACATGCCGGCCAGGTGGCCTTCCCCGGCGGTAAAACCGACGCTGAAGACGGGTCGGCGATCGTGACGGCGCTGCGAGAAGCGCAGGAAGAAGTGGCGATACCGCCGCAGGCGGTTACCATACTCGGCCAAATGGCGCCGCTCGACAGCAGCACCGGATTTCAGGTCACGCCTATCGTCGGCCTGGTCTCGCCGGACGTGCAGTTCCGCGCCAACGAAGGCGAAGTGGCTGACGTGTTTGAAATGCCTTTGCGGGAGGCACTGACCCTGTCGCGTTACTACCCGCTGGACATTCATCGCGCCGGCCATACGCACCGGATTTACCTTTCCTGGTACCACAGCCAGTTTATCTGGGGGCTGACCGCCGCCATCATTCGCCGCCTGGCGCAGCAAGTCAGTATTTAGCCGGCATTGCGTGATCTGACTCGCAATCTGGCACGGTTGCCGGCCTCCGCTGCGGGTAAAGCGATCGAAATCACTTCATTTGATCGCTTTTTCAACTACCGTTCCGGTTGAATGGTTTTAAAAAAACTGTAAACCCTCTCTTAAACCTTACGAAATACCTGTAAAATACCACCGTCCGAGATAAACCACTGTAGAAACAGGGATTAAGCCGGCGGCGTTCAGCAAGGAAAGCTGGCGCGATTACCGTTAATGGAGCTTGGGCGAAAGCGGATGCCCCGCACAAGGGTTCGCCCCGGGTAATCAGTAAAAAAAGCGACACCACGGATTATTTAATTTCATGCGAAAAAGGCAGCCGAACCCGCACGGCCCTTTTACAATATCGCTGTTCCCTGCGCGGTTTTTAACCGCCGCAGCCATAACAATACGTCTCTTTAAGGAGTTTTAGCGTGATTAGCGTTTTCGACATGTTTAAGATCGGCATCGGCCCGTCCAGCTCTCATACGGTTGGACCGATGAAAGCCGGCAAACAGTTTGTCGACGATCTGGTAAATAAAGGCCTGATGCCTTCTATCACGCGTGTTGCCGTAGACGTTTACGGCTCACTCTCATTGACCGGCAAAGGTCACCATACCGATATCGCTATCATTCTTGGCCTGGCCGGCAACATGCCGGACACCGTCGATATCGATAGCATTCCGGGTTTTATTCGCGATGTAGAACAACGTCAACGCCTGATGCTGGCCAACGGCCTGCATGAAGTCGATTTCCCGCGCGACGGCGGCATGGTCTTCCGCAGCGACAACCTGCCGCTGCACGAAAACGGCATGCAGGTCCACGCCTTCGCCGGCGATAAAGAAGTGTACAGCAAGACCTATTACTCTATCGGCGGCGGCTTCATCGTCGATGAAGAGAACTTCGGCAAGGCCGCCGAGCAAGAACTGCAAATGCCTTATCCGTTCAATTCCGCGCGCGAAATGCTCGACCACTGTCGCGAGACCGGTCTGTCGCTGTCCGGCATGGTGATGCAGAACGAACTGGCGCTACACAGCAAGCAAGAGATCGACACCTACTTCGGTAACGTCTGGCAAACCATGCGCGCCTGCATCGATCGCGGTCTGAACACCGAAGGCGTGCTGCCGGGCCCGCTGCGCGTGCCGCGCCGTGCCTCCGCGCTGCGCCGCATGCTGGTGGCGTCGGACAAACTGTCCAACGATCCGATGAACGTGATCGACTGGGTCAACATGTTCGCGCTGGCGGTTAACGAAGAAAACGCCGCCGGCGGCCGCGTCGTCACCGCGCCGACCAACGGCGCCTGCGGCATCGTGCCTGCCGTGCTGGCTTACTACGATCACTTCATCGAGTCCGTCAGCCCGGACATCTATATCCGCTACTTTATGGCGGCGGGCGCCATCGGCGCGCTGTACAAGATGAACGCCTCCATTTCCGGCGCCGAAGTCGGCTGTCAGGGTGAAGTCGGCGTTGCCTGCTCCATGGCGGCGGCCGGCCTGGCCGAACTGCTGGGCGGCAGCCCTGAACAGGTATGCGTGGCGGCGGAAATCGGCATGGAACACAACCTGGGTCTGACCTGCGATCCGGTCGCCGGCCAGGTGCAGGTGCCGTGCATTGAGCGCAACGCCATCGCCTCGGTCAAGGCGATCAACGCCGCCCGCATGGCTCTGCGCCGCACCAGCGAACCGCGCGTTTCGCTGGATAAGGTGATCGAGACCATGTATGAAACCGGCAAAGACATGAACGCCAAGTATCGAGAAACATCACGCGGCGGCCTGGCTATCAAGGTGCAATGCGACTGACCGACAACCCCGCCACCCGGCGGGGTTTTTTATGGGTAATCAATTCATTGAGCGTTTTTGTGACAATGTCACCAGAAAAAATCCTGCATTTTTCTCATCGATCCGGCGGTTAGCCTGCAAATTGACCTTCTGTTTTGCCAAATCGAAATAATTTACTGAGTTACCATCAATCTTGTATAACCTCAGGCTAGAATTAGCCGAGCGCAACTTAAGGATCTATGGCCTGACCGTGACTCGGAGCTGGATTACCGAACAAGGATTTACCGGATGTTGATGACCCACCTCGCCGCGTCCCAATATCGTTACTACCGTTGGCTGCTGGCCGGAGCGGTGGGTGCGGCTATTCTGTTGGTATCGCTGTATACCCGTTACTATCAAGAGGTCAAAAGCATCGAGCAGAGCCAGCAAACGTTGGCCACCCGCACCGTCGGCAAGATTGACCAGCTGCTGTCCCCCGCGCAGCTGCAGGCGGAACGCAGTATGGACATGCTGGAACAACCCTGCGAGAACGTCTCATCGACCCTGCGCTTTCGCGCCGCGCAAAATCAGGCGCTGCGCGCCATGCTGCTGGTAAAAAATGGCGTCATCTACTGCTCAAGCCTGTTTGGCGCCCGTCATTATCAGTTGGCCGCCGTGCTGCCGATTTTCGTCAACAGCAACGTCAAGCTGGCGCTGCGCCCTTCGTTGGCGGTGAGCAAAGGACTGCCCACGTTGGTGATGTGGACACCCTCCCCCAGCGATAGAACCAGCGGCGTGCTGCACGTCTTCAATATCGAGCTGTTATCGAACTTTTTACTCGAACCGCAGGAGCCTTATGTTCAGCGAATGGTGCTGAACGTAGCTGACAGCAGCCTGGAATACGGACGCCGTGAAATCCTGCGCCGCGACACCCTGACCAACGATCTGCGTTACACCGCCGGTTCCGAGCGGTACCCGTTCTCGATTTCGCTGTTTGGCCCGCAGGTCGGCATGCTGGCGTTTTCCGCACTGCCGCGCCATATTCCTCTGGCGCTGTTGATCAGCCTGCTGGCGGCCTATGTGGTCTACCTGCTCACCGCTAACCGTATGAGCCTGTCTTATCACATCGGTCATGCCATTACCCACCGGGAGTTCCGCGTTTACTGCCAACCGATCATTCACAGCGATACCGGCCGCTGCGCCGGCGTCGAGATGCTGCTGCGTTGGAAAAAGAAACGGCAGGGATGGATATCGCCAGACGTGTTTATCCCGCTGGCCGAGCAGCATGAGCTGATCATTCCGCTGACCCGCTATCTGATGAACACCGTGACGGAAAATCTGCAGCTATTCCCGCCGCGGCCGTCGTTCTATATCAGCATCAACGTCGCCGCCGAGCATTTTAAAACGCTCAACATCATCGACGATATCCGCCAGATTTGGCTGCCGGCGCACCCAATGCCGTCACTGATGCTGGAGCTGACCGAGCGCACCGCGCTGTCGGCCATCCAGCACGACCAAATCCGGACGCTGAAAGACATGGGTATCATGCTGGCCATCGACGATTTCGGCACCGGCCACAGTTCGCTGAGCTACCTGAAAAACCTCAGCCCGGACGTGTTGAAGATTGACCGCGGGTTTACCGCGGCCATCGGCACCGACGCGGTTAACGCCACGGTGACCGACACCATCATTACGCTGGCGCAGCGGCTGAAGCTGAAGTTGGTGGCTGAAGGGGTAGAAACGGCGGAACAGGCTGACTACCTGCGCTCACGCGAGGTCAATGCCCTGCAGGGGTATTATTTCGCCAAACCGATGCCGATCCACGTTTTCCCGCTATGGTTGCAACAGTACGAATCGCGCGTCAGGCATGCGCAAGAGGATCCGCCGGAGGCCTGAGCCTCCGGCGAACGGGTTACGACTGCGACGGCTCGTCAAAGACGACGCGGGTGACACGCACCAGTTCGATGCGGTATTCGGAGACGTCCACAATATCGAAACGCAGGTGGTTCAGCTCGATAGTATCCCCCACCACCGGCATCTGGCCGTAGTGGGCCAACAGCAGCCCCGCCAGGGTGGCGTAGTCCGCGGTGGGGCTCACCAGATCATCGCAGGCCAGCGCCTGTTCCAGCGAGTGCAGGTCGGTCCCGCCCTTCACCAGCCAGCCGTCGCCTTCCGCCACAATGTCCGGGGTTTCATCTTCGTCCGGGAATTCACCGGCAATCGCTTCCAGCACGTCCAGCGGCGTCACCAGCCCCTGCACGACGCCGAACTCGTTGGTGACCACCACCAGACGCCCTTTGGCGCGACGCAGCACCGCCAACAGCTTGATGACGTCCATGGTTTCCGGCACCACGATCGGCGGCGTGCGGGCGGCGAACTCGGCGATATCTTCACCCAGCTCCAGTGCCACCAGCAGATCCTTGGCGCGCACCACGCCGACAATCTCATCCACCGAATCGCGGCACACCGGGAACAGACTGTGCGGCGTGTCCAGCAGCTGTTCGCGCACCTCTTCACGAGAGCGCTCGCAATCGACCCAGGAAATCTCGGTGCGCGGCGTCATCACGCTGCGCAATGAGCGCGAGGCCAGCGTCAGCACGCCGCTGATCATATAACGTTCTTCCTCCGCAAAGGTTTCATCCCGCGGCAAGGCGACCGCATCGTCCGTCTGCTGCGCGCGCTGCTGCCCCATCAGGCGCATGATCGCTTCCGCGGTGCGCTCGCGCATCGGGCGACGCGCCTGATGCTTGATGAAGTTGCGACGCGCGATCTGGTTGAACAATTCAATCAGGATCGAGAAGCCGATCGCGGCGTACAGATAACCTTTAGGAATATGCAAGCCGAAGCCTTCGGCGATCAGGCTCAGGCCGATCATCAACAGGAAGCTCAGGCACAGCACCACAATGGTCGGATGCGCGTTAACGAAGTTAGTCAACGGTTTGGACGCCAACAGCATCACCGCCATCGCGATCACCACCGCCGCCATCATCACCGGCAGATCGTTCACCATGCCCACGGCGGTAATCACCGCATCGAGCGAGAACACCGCGTCGAGGATGACGATCTGCACCACCACCGCCCAGAACTTGGCGTAACCGCGGTTGGCGCCGTCCTGGTGCGTCTGCCCTTCCAGCCGTTCATGCAGCTCCATGGTGGCTTTGAACAACAGGAACACCCCGCCGAACAGCAGGATAAGATCGCGGCCCGAGAAGCTGAAATCGCCGACGCTGAACAGCGGCGTGGTCAGCGTCACCATCCAGGAGATCACTGACAACAGGCCCAAACGCATCAGCAGTGCCAGCGACAGGCCGATGATGCGCGCTTTATCACGCTGCTTCGGCGGCAGCTTGTCGGCCAAAATGGCAATGAACACCAGGTTGTCGATGCCCAGCACGATTTCCAGCACCACCAGCGTAAGCAACCCCGCCCAAATAGAGGGGTCCATTAAAAATTCCATATCAGACTCCAGAGAAAAGTGGGAATGAGCGCAGGAGGCTCAGACGTGACGATGCCGCCGCTGCATGGGCGCAGTCGACAATAGCAAGGTGACGGGATGGGATTACCGGGTGGTGGCCGAGCGGCCGAACAGCATATGTAACGCCAGCAGGTGGCGGGTGAAACCTGGAAAAACAGTAACTTCGGTGACAGTCCATAGGGAGGGCTGAGGCCCTTCACTCCTTAGTGATGAGAGAGGAAATTACTGTATCAGGATTTTTCTGGCGGACAAAGCGGCTTTTTCAACGGCGGTTTAAGGTTGCGCCCTGTCATCTCGCCCACGACCGTTAAGATTTATCCGAGCATTCAATAGCGGAGCAGCGTCACAAAAAATATTTTTTCACTCACTAAAATAAATGACGCGTTCGTGAAGTATCACGCACAGGCATTTGAAACTGCGTGAGAAATGTTAGGCGTGCGTTTCTTTTTTTCTACCATAATGTATCTGAACCGCGGAAGTGACTGCCAAGACGGCGCGGAGAAACGACACAAACCGCGTCTGGAGTTCAACGAGGAGGTAGCGAGTGGCAATAGCTATTATCATCGGCACACACGGGGCTGCAGCGGAACAACTGCTGAAAACGGCGGAGATGCTATTGGGCGAGCAGGACAACGTCGCCTTTATAGACTTCGTTCCCGGTGAGAATGCCGAAACGTTAATCGTCAAGTACAACGAAAAAATCAGTGGATTGGATACCAGCGGCGGCGTGCTGTTCCTGGTGGATACCTGGGGCGGCAGCCCGTTCAACGCCGCCAGCCGCATTGCGGTCGATAAAGACAACTATGAGGTCGTCACCGGTGTCAACATTCCGATGCTGGTGGAAACCTTCATGGCGCGGGACGATAACCCCGCTTTCGATGAACTGGTGGCGCTGGCGTTGGAAACCGGCCGTGAAGGCGTGAAAGCGCTGAAAAAACCGCAGGAAGAACCCGCAAAACCCGCAGCACCCGCCCCGAAAGCCGCTGCTCCTCAGGCGCCGTTGGGGCCGAACGATCACATGAAAATCGGCCTGGCGCGTATCGACGACCGCTTAATCCACGGCCAGGTCGCCACCCGCTGGACCAAAGAGACCAACGTCAGCCGCATCATCGTCGTCAGCGATGAGGTCGCCGCCGACCATGTGCGCAAGACCTTGTTGACCCAGGTTGCCCCGCCGGGCGTCACCGCTCACGTGGTGGACGTGGCGAAGGCCATCCGCGTCTGGAACAACCCGAAATACGCCAACGATCGCGTGATGCTGTTATTCACCAACCCGACCGACGTTTGGCGTCTGGTGGAAGGCGGCGTGGAGATTAAATCCGTCAATATCGGCGGCATGGCGTTCCGTCAGGGGAAAACCCAGGTGAACAACGCCGTTTCCGTCGATGAAAAAGATATCGAAGCGTTTAAGAAGCTGAACGACCGCGGTATCGAGCTGGAGGTGCGTAAGGTCTCGTCCGACAGCCGGCTAAAAATGATGGACCTGATTAACAAACTCAATTAGTGGCGCCAGCCGCTGATTATTTTACTCAGAGCTTTTTTGGTCATAGGAGAAGTGCAATGGAGATCACCACTCTTCAGATTGTGCTGATATTTATCGTTGCCTGTATCGCCGGGATGGGTTCCGTCCTCGACGAGTTCCAGTTCCACCGCCCGCTGGTCGCCTGTACCCTGATCGGCTTCATCCTCGGCGACATGAAGACCGGCATCATCATCGGCGGTACGCTGGAAATGATCGCCCTCGGCTGGATGAACATCGGTGCGGCGGTCGCGCCGGATGCCGCCCTGGCGTCCATCATCTCGACCATTCTGGTCATCGCCGGTGGGCAGAGCGTCGGCGCCGGTATCGCGCTGGCCATTCCGCTGGCGGCGGCCGGCCAGGTGCTGACCATCATCGTGCGCACCCTCACCGTGGCCTTCCAGCACGCGGCGGACAGCGCGGCGGAGCGCGGCAGCCTGCGCGCCATCACCTGGATCCATATCGGCGCCCTGCTGCTGCAGGCGATGCGTATCGCCATCCCTGCGGTCATCGTCGCCATCTCGGTCGGCACCGCCGGGGTACACGCCCTGCTCAACTCGATCCCGGAAGTGGTCACCAGCGGCCTGAACATCGCCGGCGGCATGATCGTCGTGGTCGGTTACGCAATGGTGATTAACATGATGCGCGCCGGCTACCTGATGCCGTTCTTCTATCTCGGTTTCGTTACCGCCGCCTTCACCAACTTCAACCTGGTGGCGCTCGGCGTCATCGGCGTGGTGATGGCCGTGCTGTATATCCAGCTCAGCCCGAAATACAACAAATCTCAGGTTGTCCAGGCCGGCCCGGCTAACGCGAACGATCTCGATAACGAACTCGACTAGGAATAGGTGAGAGAAATGGTTGATACAACTGCTCAAAAGAAACTCACGCCGGCCGACATTCGCGGCGTATTCCTGCGCTCTAACCTGTTCCAGGGGTCATGGAACTTCGAACGCATGCAGGCGCTGGGTTTTTGCTTCTCGATGGTGCCGGTGATCCGTCGCCTGTATCCGGAAAACAATGACGATCGCAAACAGGCGATCAAACGCCATCTCGAGTTCTTCAACACGCACCCTTACGTGGCGGCGCCGGTGCTCGGCGTGACCATGGCGATGGAAGAGCAACGCGCCAACGGCGCGCCGATCGACGACGGCGCGATCAACGGCATCAAGGTCGGTTTGATGGGGCCGTTGGCAGGCGTCGGTGACCCGATTTTCTGGGGCACCGTGCGGCCGGTGTTCGCCGCGCTCGGCGCCGGCATCGCCATGAGCGGCAGCCTGCTCGGACCGATCCTGTTCTTCGTGCTGTTCAACCTGGTGCGCCTGCTGACCCGCTACTACGGCGTGGCCTACGGTTACCGTAAAGGGGTGGATATCGTCAATGACATGGGCGGCGGTTTCCTGCAAAAACTGACGGAAGGAGCGTCCATTCTCGGCCTGTTTGTGATGGGGGCGCTGGTCAACAAGTGGACGCACGTGAATATCCCGCTGGTGGTGTCCAAGATAACCGACCAGACCGGGCATACCAACGTCACCACGGTGCAGACTATCCTCGACCAGCTGATGCCGGGCCTGGTGCCGCTGCTGCTGACCTTCGCCTGCATGTGGCTGCTGCGCAAGAAAGTCAACGCGCTGTGGATCATCATCGGCTTCTTCGTCATCGGTATCTTTGGCTATTGGATTGGCCTGCTGGGCCTGTAATCGTTCGAAACGGCCGGGGGGCAACCCCCGGCTTTTTTATGTGTGGAGCAAGAGATGTCACTGACCGACGCCGTACTGATGCTGTTCATCGCCCTGCTGTTGCTGTATTCGCTGTATGACGAATTCGGCATGGATCTGCTGAAAGGCAAAACGCGGCTCAAAGTGCCGCTCAAACGCCGCAACCGGCTCGACAGCCTGATTTTCGTCGGCCTGATCGCCATTCTGATTTACCGTAACGTCACCACCAACGGCGCGGCATTAACCACTTACCTGCTTATTTCTTTGGCGCTGCTCGCCATCTATATCGCTTATATTCGCTCGCCCAAAATGGTGTTTAAAGCGCACGGTTTTTTCTTCGCCAATGTGTTTGTCGAATATAACCGCATTAAAGCCATGAATTTATCGGAGGATGGCATTCTGGCCATCGACCTGGAACAGCGCCGGCTGTTGGTTCAGGTAACTCACCTGGACGACCTGGAGAAGATTTATCGCTTTTTCGTTGATAATCAATAAATAAAAATAAATCCATTCCGTTATCGCTCAAACCCCGCGCTGCTTATGGACAATTAATCGGCAGCGCCATTTCTTTTCTGACTATTATTTCCGCAACATTGTTACCCCCGGCTACATTATATTCCCCCATGAACTCAGATTAATGAAAACGAGTCTCAATTAAGAGCCAATATTGCCAAAGAATAAGGTTGTCGATGGCTGAAATAATATGGTATGGTTGCGCCGTCATTGGGGAGTAGCCGGTTTCTGGAGAATAAAAACCAGAAACGCCCGTATCAACATACTCGTTTCGCCGTATGAAACGTGGTGCGGGCAGCCAGGTAAGGTTGGCGAGACCATAGACACGTAACTCCGTCGTTTGGTTGGGGGTGGGTTACGTGTATATGGAGCCACCCGGCCGAGGCTATTTCACATGAACCTTTCAGCAACGCTTATTCTCGCTTTCGGCATGTCCATGGATGCTTTCGCCGCTTCGATCGGTAAAGGCGCCAGCCTGCATCAACCCCGTTTTCGCGAAGCGATCCGCACCGGCCTGATCTTCGGCGTGGTGGAAGCGATCACCCCGCTCATCGGTTGGGCCATCGGCCTGTTCGCCAGCCAATACATCATGGAATGGGACCACTGGGTCGCCTTCTCGCTGCTGTTCATTCTCGGCATGCGTATGATCGTCGAAGGGGTGCGCAACAGGCCCGACGAAGAAGAGAAGGTCAAACGCCATGGTTTCTGGTTATTGGTCGCCACTGCCATCGCCACCAGCCTCGACGCCATGGCGATCGGCGTCGGCCTGGCCTTCCTGCAGGTGAATATCGTGCACACCGCGATGGCCATCGGCTGCGCCACCATGATCATGGCGACGCTGGGCATGATGATCGGCCGCTTTATCGGCCCGCTGCTCGGCAAACGCGCCGAGATCCTCGGCGGCGTGGTGCTGATAGGTATCGGCGTCAACATCCTGCTGGAACACCTCGGCTACCTGGCCTGAGGCGACCGAACTGCAAAAAAACCTGCCGCGGCAGGTTTTTTTGTTTCTGGACGCCGCGCCTTTTAAGCGCGACGTCGGTACAGCGCCAGGACGAAATCCGTCTCGCACACAAACTCCCCGCCCTCGGCCAACCGCTGTTGCACCTCCGCCGTGGCGCGCCAGGCGAACGGCGTCATCTGCAGCAGGTTGGCGGCCTGCGCGCCCGGCAAGGTCATCGTATAGGCCAGCGCCTCTTTGCGCTCGCAGTCGAACCCATCGAACTGTTCGTCCTGTTCGGCATGCAGCTGCACCTGCTGGTACACCCGCTCTTTCAGCTGGTACAGATGACGCGGGCCCGGCGAAACCGTCACTACCACGCCGCCCGGCTTCACTACCCGCGCCAGCTCCTGCGCCTTGCAAGGGGCGTAGATGCGCAAGACCGCATCCAAGGCCCCGTCGGCGAACGGCAAGCGGTGGCTGGAGGCGACGCAGAACGAGACCGCCGGATAACGTTTGGCGGCATAGCGGATCGCCACCTTGGCGACGTCCAGCCCATAGACCGCCATATTGCGCCCCTGGGCCAGCCGTGAGGCCACGGCGGCGGTGTAATACCCTTCCCCACAGCCTATGTCCAATAACGCGCCAGCATCGGCCGCCAGCGCCACATCCAGCCACTCGGCCACCTGCGCTTGCAGCGGCTGATAATACCCACCGTCGAGAAACGCGCGCCGCGCCTGCATCATTTCTGCGCTGTCTCCCGGCTGCTTCGATCGCTTGTGCTGTACCGGCAGCAGATTGACGTAGCCCTCTTTGGCCTGATCGAACTGATGATTGCTGTCGCAACGCCATTGTTGAGACGAAAAATGCAGCGGCTGATGACACAGGGGACATTGATAAGACATGAATGGGCTTCCAGAGAGACAGGGCGCGGCTAGTCTAAAGAAGGCGCCGGTTTGATGCAAGGCGCATCCCCGCTCGCTTTCATCGCCAACAACACCTGGCCAAGCGGGGAAAAAGCTGGCTACACTGAGAGTCTGTTTTCTCACGCAGGTGAAAATAATTTATGAGCGATCGTTCCGCGCTGCTCGATGCGGTGCCCCACATTCAGCACGGCTTCGGCAGCAAACTTGCGCTGCTGCCGGGGCATCTGCTGCCCTACAGCGCCACATTGCCGGAAAAGAAGCAGGTGCACGGCACCCGCATCGTCGATGTGCTGCAACCGGCGCAGACGTGCGGTGAGGCCGATGGCTTCTACACGCGCCAGCCCGGCATTCTGCTCAGCGTGCTGACGGCGGATTGCCTGCCGGTGCTGTTCAGCCGTCGTGACGGCGGCGCCATCGCGGCGGTGCACGCCGGCTGGCGCGGGTTGCTGGACGGTATTCTGGAACAGATGGCGGCCCGCATTCGCCAGGACGGCGACACCGCCGATTGGGTGGCCTCCATCGGCCCCGCCGCCGGCCCGTGCTGTTACGAAGTTGACGAAGCGCTGGTGGAAAACTTTAAACAGCGTCTGCCGCTGCCCGCTACGCTGATCAGCCCGCACTATCGACATCTGGATCTGGCCGCGATCGCCGAATACAAACTGACGGCGCTCGGCTTCGCTGCCGTTGACCGCTCAGGCAGTTGCACTATCTGCACGCCGGACGTCGATCCGCAGCGGCCGCAGCGCTTCAAATACACCAGCTATCGCCGCAACAGCCATCGGCGCGCGCAGGATCCGACGCATCCGGGCATTAAAGGCCGCAACCAGTACGCCGGCATCGTCATCGTCGCCGAATGACGGAAACGAAAAAGCCCGCGCGAAGGCGGGCTTTTTGTACAGCTGACGCTGATTAGATAGCAGTAACGTTTACTGCAGATGGGCCTTTCTGGCCATCTTGGATTTCGAACTCAACGTTCTGGCCTTCAGCCAGGGTTTTGAAGCCGTTACCCTGGATTGCAGAGAAGTGTACGAACACGTCTTTGCTGCCGTCAGCCGGGGTGATGAAACCGAAACCTTTAGACTCGTTGAACCACTTAACTTGACCTTTGATCTTTGCCATCTTGAGTATTTCCTTTGGATTGTTTAAACCGCCCGTAGGCGTTACATAGACAAACTAGAGTCGTTACTGCTTGAGGCACTAAGATAAGGATCGGCAGAGAAGCGGTATTCAACGCTAACGTCTTTACTCAGAACTTCTTTACTGAAAATGCCACACATATACAGAACTGTACCTCGTTTTACCCAGATGCGTTATCACATACTCTGTATGCGATGGCAAGCCATTTTTAATCACTGAACGACATGTCGCACATATTTGAAACGGTCGAGAGCCACATTTGCTTAAATAGGCCAAAAGATGTTGAAGCATCGGCTATTTTCTGCTTGCAAAAATCACTGCGCCAGACCCCGCATTCTGCTGGCGTTTTAACAAAACTTTCATCGTATTGACGCCTATCTGCCTCATCATTTCCGCTTTTTTGCCGCTTATAGCGTTAAAAAATTTGAATCTTTATGGAATTTGATATGCAACATTTGAATATCGATGAACGGGGGCCAATTTATTCATCGCTCCTCCGACCATTTACCGCCGGAAAGCCCATTCATCATCGGCTTTCAGCCCTGCCGACAAACGGCGCGGGCGAGCACGGCGCACGGGCCAGCGGTAACACATCCGCCCTGCACAACGGATGCATAAACATGCAAAGCGCCGGCACCTCTCCCGCTTGCCGGTGGGTTCATCATAAATAATCCGAATATCATTAACCTCAACAGCCGGAATAGTCTTATCAATAACGAAAGTTCAACGTTGAATTAAATCCTGAAAACAAGGGGGTTATTTGAATCACCACCCGCGCTTATCAATTCGGCTAATTACAGCCGCGCTTTCAAACCGTTGGTTTTATTCATCCCGCAGCGCCGCCGGGTGATGAGGTAACGCAGACGGTGAGCCCTGCAACGCGATGCGCTCGCCAATCTTCAGCGGATGGAATTGATGCTGCTCCAGCCCCGCTTCACTCAACGCCAGGTTCAACTGCTGCGGCGGCTCGTCCAGCGATTCATCCGCCAATTCGAACACCCCCCAATGAATGGGAATGGCGCGCGGCTGATTCAGTTGACGGTACAGCGTCACCGACTGCTGCGGATCCATATGCTGTTCCTGCATAAACCAGCGCGGCGCATAGGCGCCGATGGGCAGCGCCGCCACGTCGAACGGCCCCAGCCGTTGACCGATCTCCGCCAACCGTTCCGAATAGCCGCTGTCGCCGGAAAAATAAAACCGCAGCGCCGGATGGTGGATCACCCAGCCGCACCACAGCGAGCGATTGCGATCCCACAGCGTGCGCATGCTCCAGTGCCGCGCCGGCGTGGCGTAGACCGTCAGCTCGCCCAACGGCAGACTCTGCCACCAGTCCAGCTCATGCACCTTCAGCCGATAACGGCGGAACCAGCGCTTCAAGCCGAGCGGCACGATGAACTCGGCCTGAGGGAAACGCCGCGCCAATTGCCGCACCGTGCGCCTGTCAAGGTGATCATAATGGTTATGGGAGATCAGCACCGCATCCACCGCCGGCAGTTGCTCCACCGTCAGCGGCGGCGGCGTTCTGCGCTTCGGGCCGTAAAAGCTCAGCGGCGATGCGCGTTGGGACAACACCGGATCGATCAGGATATAGCGCCCGCTCAACCGCAGCAGCATCGAGGCATGCCCCAACCACCAGACGCTGTCGCCACTGCCGCTGAGATCGGCCGGCTGCCACCAGCGTTCGGTAAATTGCGCGTAGCCCTGCTGCGGCGGCTTGGGCAACCCCTGGCGCTTGCGCTCATCTTGCCAACGTTGAAGATCCCCCTCCTGACGCCGCGAAGGTTCCGGGTTGCAAAATCCCTCCGGCGTGTGATGCGCCTTGGCCGCGTCGTAATAACGGTTGATTCTTTTCATCCAGCGTCTTCTCCCGACCCTCAGCGCCCTGCACGGGCATGACTTTCAGTGTAACAAACCCGATGAAGCTCGCACTTCGTCAGCCGTGCGCTGCATTGAGGGAGCTTTTGCCGTATGCTGTTGTCTCACTTCGGTGAGACAGCCAGGGCCGCCAAGAGCCCGTTAAGACTCTCTTAAGAACTTTGTGATTGACTTGTAGGGCATACAGAAAAGGAGAAGTTATGAGTCGTTCGACATCCCGCAAATCAGGCGCAGGCCTGGGGCGCCGTATTCGCAGCGCGCTGCTGGCGCAGAAGCAATACTGGAAAATGTATTTCGCCATGAAGCTGCGCCGCGTGCGCGTGCCTGCACCGCTGGTGCTGCTTGGCGGTTCGCTGCTCGGGTTCTTCATGCTGACCCTGCTGATGCTCAGCGTGGTGACCATCGACGTCATCAGCACCCTGCTGCTGCTGTGCCGGAAACTGCTGGGACGGGGTGACGGTGAGGGGCGCGCCTTTATGCCGCGCAGCTGACGAGAAGAGCGCGGAGGCGCAATACGCCTCCGCGCGCAGATTAACGCTTGGCGCCTTTGCGGCGCGTCAGCATGAATCCGCCCCACAGCACTGCAACCCACACCGGCATCAACAGCACCGAAATGCGGATCCCTTCGCTGAAATACATAATCACTAAAATCAGGCCGAGGAACGCCAGGCACAGATAGTTGCCGAACGGATACCACAGCGCCTTAAAGCTCGGAATGACGCCCTGACGGTTCTTCGCCGCACGGAATTTCAGGTGCGCCAGGCAGATCATCACCCAGTTGATCACCAGGGTGGACACCACCAGCGCCATCAGCAGCTCAAACGCCTTGCCGGGCATCAGATAGTTGATCAACACGCCGATCGAGGTAATCAGCGCCGACAGCGCGATGGACAGCACCGGCACGCCGCGCTTGTTGACGCGCGTCAGCGCTTTCGGCGCATTGCCCTGGCTGGCCAGCCCGAACAACATGCGGCTGTTGGCGTAAACGCCGCTGTTGTAGACCGACAATGCGGCGGTCAGCACCACCACGTTGAGCACCGTCGCCACCAGATTGCTGTTCAGCGCATGGAAGATCAGCACGAACGGGCTGCCGCCCTCCACCACTTGCCCCCACGGATAAAGCGAGAGCAGTACGGTCAGCGAACCGATATAGAAAATCAGAATGCGGTACACCACCTGATTGGTCGCTTTAGGAATGCTGCGACGCGGATCGGCGGCTTCCGCCGCGGTGATGCCCACCATCTCCAGCCCGCCGAACGAGAACATGATCACCGCCATCGCCATCACCAGCCCCGAGAAGCCGTGCGGCATAAAGCCGCCCTGCTGCCACAGGTTGGTGATGCTGGCCTGCGGCCCGCCGTTGCCGCTGGCCAACAGCCAGGCGCCAAACACGATCATGCCGACAATCGCCACCACCTTGATGATGGCGAACCAAAACTCGGTTTCGCCGTACAGGCGCACGTTCACCAGGTTGATCAGATTGATCAACACAAAGAACAGCGCGGCGGACGCCCAGGTGGGGATCTCTGGCCACCAGTACTGAATGTAGATGCCGACGGCGGTCAATTCCGCCATGCCGACCAGAATGAACATCGCCCAGTAGTTCCAGCCGGAAAGGAAGCCGGCGAAATCACCCCAATATTTATAGGCAAAGTGACTGAAAGATCCGGCGACCGGCTCCTCCACCACCATTTCGCCCAGCTGGCGCATGATCAAAAACGCGATAAAACCGCCGATGGCGTAGCCCAAAAGCACGGCGGGACCGGCCATTTTAATGGTTTGCGCAATGCCGAGAAATAAACCGGTGCCGATGGCGCCCCCGAGGGCAATAAGCTGTATGTGTCTGTTTTTTAATCCGCGTTTTAGCGGGGTATCCTGATGCTGACCGCCCATCTTATCCTCATATGGCGTACCTCCTTGCCGTTATCGGCCAAGATTTCACCAATCAATAAATGTATCTGCGGGCGGCTTTTTAACACTTAACCCCGTGAGCATCAAGGAGTAGCGCCCCGAGACGGCAGACCGGAGCGCGATTTTTTAACCGAGGTAGAGCGGGTAACGGCGGCGTTCAGCCAGGCATACCGCACAGTTTGGTCAGGTTGCGCGCGCCGATCATCAGCGTGGCGACATAAGATTGGCGACGCGTAACCACTTCCACCGCCACGCGATCGTTTTGATATTTTATCAGATAGGTCGAGGGCCAGCCCTGACGGCGCTGGCCGAAGCTTTCGGCATGACGATCGATCGCCGCATGGGCAATCACCAGATGAGACAAGTTTTTATCACCTTTGATAATGCGCTTCATAAACAGCCTCCGCCAACGACAGCTCTGTTATTAGAAAAAGGAGAAACTCTTACCAATCACCGGTATTTTTGCGAATCAGTTAGCTTGTCGGCTCATTAGAAAACAGATCATCGCCGCGCGCAGCGGGCTGGCGCTGTCGGCCTGCCATTCACCGCCCTGGGTGCTCATGCGCGCCTGCCACTGTGGGCTGTCGCTGTGGTTGTCGGGGTTCAGACTGATTTTGTTGGCGCAAATGATCGGCCAGGCGTCGGAGGGATTCTTGCAGTAATCTTTACCTTTCACGCCGCCGTAGGGATACCACTTGTCCGGGTTCTCCCCGGTCAGCAGCGCAATGCTGCGGTTCACTTCGGCATCGCTTTCTTCGTACCATTTAATCATCGGCTTTATCCATCTTTTGTAAGGTTCGCGCTACATTACGATGTCTGTAAGACAGTTTTATGACAGCGTCGCCGGTTTTCACATTATCTGCACTAATGTTTCGCCCCCTTTAACTTTTCTCCCCTTCTGCGTACACTTTTCGTCTGTTTAGCGCCCAGGAAACGCACGCATGTTGACCGGCCTCAATCACCTGACGCTCGCCGTCAGCGATCTCGATCGCAGCTTCGATTTTTACCGCCATCTGTTGGGGTTCACCCCTCACGCCCGCTGGCAAGGCGGCGCCTATCTGTCGTTGGGGGCGTTGTGGCTGTGCCTGTCATTGGATGAGGCCCGCACGCAACCACGGGCGCGTGATTACACCCATTACGCCTTCAGCGTCGCGCCGGAACACATTGAACGGGTCAGCGAGCGGTTGCGCCAGAGCGGCGCAGAAGAGTGGAAAAGCAATCGCAGCGAGGGCGAGTCGCTCTATTTTCTCGATCCTGATGGGCATCAGTTGGAGATCCATGCTGGCGATCTGGCCAGCCGCCTGGCGGCATGCCGGGAAAAACCGTATCAGGGCATGGTATTTTACTGAAGCGCCCCGGCGGCGCAGCGCCGGCCGGAGCAGGGTGTTCAACGTTCGGGGATAAAACCTTTAAAATCCAGCGCGGGGCTGAGATCGTCGTCATCAGCATCGCCGCCGTCGGCGCGAGCGCTGTGCGCCAAACGCTTCAACAGCGCCGTTTGTTGCCGTTGCTGCTCGGCAATTTCCTGCAGCAGGCGAATCTGCTCGTTGGCGCGCACGCTGGCGCGGTTCACCAGGAACCAAACCCAGAGCCCCACCAGCAACGCCACGGCGGCGAGAGCCAACGACAACAGGCCGTTCTGGCCAAAACCTAAATCGTACATGGACAACCCTATCTACTGCGAAATTCAGGCCGCCATCTTAACACTCGCGGCGGCCGGGCGAACATCCCTGCCAAAAATTGCTTACCAGGGTACGAAGCGCGTCACCGAACAGATGCCCAGCGCAAAATTTCCACCATCGTCGCAATAACTGTCCAGCGCCAACAGGTAGAAAAACAGGCAGGCAGCGACAGCCGTCATTATCACGAGGATTTTTTTTCGCAACAAATTTAGCAGCCTCATTGTTATCAGGATGGTCTATCGCGCATGTTATCACAGCAAAGTTAAACGAAGTTTAACTTGTCGTTTAGATTTCTGGCTATCGTCCGGTTTTCAGACTGTTACCCTTGCCCTCGCGCTGGCGCCGTGGCTAGATGAACCCTCAGGGATAACGAGGAAACGCAATGAGCAGACTGATTAAGTGGGTACTGGTATTGGCGGTCATTTACGGCGGCTTTTTGATCTCGGGCTACGGCGTGCTGATCGGCAGCAACAAGAACGTCGGCGGATTGGGATTGCAGTGCAAATACCTGACGGCGCGCAACGTGGCGATCGCCCAGTACGTCAATGGCGACAACGGTCTCATCGGCGTGGCCGACTGCCCGCTGTTCAAGAAAATCGAAACGGTGGTGGATTAACCGCCACCGCCCGACGCCGTCGCTCTGCGGCGGCTCCGCCTCAATCGCGGGTAAACTTCAACTCGATCAGCGCAATCGCCTTGTCAATCGCTCTGCGGGTTACCGGATCGGCGCCGGCGGGATGCGTGGAGAAATCGATGCTTTTGAGCTGGCCTGCCATCTTGTCGCGCACTTCGGTCGGCGCAATCACGTCGATAACGTCCAGAATCTGTTTAATGACCAGTTGGCAAGCGACCAGATCGGAAGCCAATTCCTGCTCGTTGCTCAGCATGTCAGACATAATAACTTTCCCTCTTGATTCAAACGCCGCACAGAATAGCATGCCGCCTGCGCCATTGCCCGCCCTCCCCGCCTTTTTCCCCATTCTGCGCACCGCCGGGCAAAAGCCCGCGGCAGATTAGCCTATACTTGCAGCATGACGGTGATAAAAACATCCGTAACCTAAGCCACAACCAACAGGAGATAGTTATGGCGAATCACAATGTGAAATCCTGGGCAACAGTGCGTGAAACTTCGGTGGAAATTGCCGAAGCTATTTTTGAACTGGCAGGGAACGATGAAGTGTTGGCGCAGAAGATCTGGGAAGAAGGCAGCGATGAAGCGCTGGAAAAGGCTTTTGCCAAAACCACCGCAGACCAGCTTTATTGGGGAGAGGAAACCGTCGAGCGTAAAAACGTTTAAGCCGCCAGGCAACAAAAAGCCCGGGTTTCTGGCCCAGGCTTTCCCGATTAGCGCTCACCCCGCTCAGCGGCGTGCATCTCTGCTTGCTTTCACGGTTCTTCACCTCCCACACCTTCCGCATTTTTCATCCTCATCACCGGCGTCGCCATAAAAGCGCCGACGCCCACGATTACAACCAGAGTAATAATCACTGTCATTAACATGCGATCACCCCATCAACGTTGAGTTGTTACGGCTGACTCTGTTTTGGCGGTTCTTGCTGCGGTCTTCTCCGCGTCACCCACCGCGGCGGCGACAGTCTCAGATTAGCCGTTTTTCCTTTCGGCTGACAAGCGGCGGTTCAACGGTTTTTCCGAATCATGCCCCGTCATCGGCGGCGTTTTTTGTCCGCGGCGGCAAGTTGTGTATACTTCACCGCTATGTAGATCTCACACTGACGCACTGATGATACAAGAACACCATCTCTCATTGGTCTGCGCCCTCAGCAAATGGGTCGAAACTCACCTCGGACGAGTGATCCATCTCGAAGAGCTGGCCGAGTACTCCGGCTACTCGCTGTGGCACATGCAGAAGCTGTTCAAAGAAGCGACAGGGATTTCGCTGGGCAAATACATTCGTGAACGCCGTCTGGCCGGCGCGGTCTATCAACTGCGCAGCAGTGAAGCGTCGATTTTCGATATCGCCCTGGACTTTGGCTTCGGCTCACAGTCCCACTTCACCTACATGTTCAGAAAGCGTTTTAATATCACGCCTTACGATTTCCGCCAGGATCTGAGTGTCGATCTGCACATCGATCCGCCGCTGCACGTCATTCACCAAAAATCCGCCTGATTTTCGCCCGCCGTCAACCGGCGGGTTAACGCGCGCCCCAGACCGCCAGCAGCGCGATCGCGGCCGGCAACGCCTGCACCCACAGGATCTTGCGGCTGGCGGTCAGCCCGCCGAACACGCCGGCCGCCAGCACGCAGCCGAGAAAGAACAGCTGCAGCGCCACATCTTCACGCCAATAGCCCCATACCAGGCCCAGCGCCAGAAAACCGTTGTACAGCCCCTGGTTGGCGGCCAAGACCCGCGTGGCCGCGGCGAACTCCGCCGTCGTCCCGAATGCTCGCCTGCCGATCGGCGCGCGCCACAGGAACATTTCCAATACCAGGATATAAAGGTGGAGCGCCGCGATAAGCAGCAGAGCAATGTCGGCAATGAGCTTCATGATTATCCAAATAGCGAAATGGGGATGCCGTCAAGTATAAGTGATGGGTGAATATCGCTCACCATCCAAGATAAAAAAACCCGCCGAAGCGGGTTTATGCAGGAGTCATTTTTTGAGGTTAGTGTAATACGGCAACCAACAATGCCGCGACAGAGACCCAAAACAGCGCCGTGGCAACCACGACATGGGACAGTCTTGCACGATAAAGAACTTGGCTCATAATGACCTCACTGACATCAGACTAACGGGAGACAACCTGACTTCCTGAGGATTATCCTAATCTTCTTCCGTTTATCATTATATGCGTCAGATCACTATTTCGTTGAGAAACTTTATATTGTCGTGAAGCTGGAGCCGCGATCACATTTATTGCGCGTTATTAGAGCGAAATAAGTCGAATAATCTCGGTGATTATATCCTAACGCTATCAAACTTCGCTCCACGGCAGGCGTGGCGCGGCCATGCGCTCACCGGAATAACCGCTGACCGCCGGAAAACGATCCGTTTCCTGCTCCCAGTCGCGCTGAGCCTGAATAATTTCCGCTTTGGTATGGCCAACGAAGTTCCACCAGATAAGGATCTCTTCATTTAACGGCGCCCCACCGATTAATAATCCCCGGCAGCCCTTCTCTGCATTTAACTCAATAGAGTTATTACCCATGCCTAAATAGGCGAATGCGTCAGGTGAAAATGTTTCACCATTAAGTTCAAATGCACCAATCAGGGGCAAAAAGCCGATTTCATAATCATCGCGCAGCGGCAATTGCGCCGTCGCCGCCTCTAGCCATTCCATATCAATGGCGATTAATGGCGAAAGAGTAAACACCGGTGAACGATAAGCGCCAAATTCCCCGACCAGCAAACGGTGATTCACGCCGTTATTCCGCCACTGCGGCAAATCGGGATAATGATCGAATCGCGGCGCCATGTCGGCATATTCGGCCGGCAACGCAATCCACAATTGTGCGGCGTGCAGTCGTCGGTCCTCGCCCACCGACTGTTCCGTATGCGCGATGCCGTGCCCTGCGGTCATCAGATTGACCTGCCCCGGACGGATCAACTGTTCGCTGCCGAGGCTATCGCGGTGCAGCACCTCACCCTCGATCATCCAGGTAAAGGTTTGCAGACCGGTGTGCGGATGCGGCCCTACGTCCATGCCGGGCGCGGTGCCGTTGAATACCGTCGGGCCAGCGTGATCGAGAAAACACCAGGCGCCGACGGTGCGCCGCTCCCGAGTTGGCAACGCGCGGTTGATAGGAATGCCGCCCACTTCGGCATTGCGCACGGCAATGCGCTGGATCTGGCGCGCGCCGTCAACGACAGGGCACTCGCGTGAGGGTGAAAAGCGCGTAGGACGGGACTGACTCATCGCAAAGACCTCCTGAATGGCGCCGATTCGCCAAGGATAATCGCCCCAGCTTAGCACAGGACAACGCCCCCTGGAGAGCGACGACGCTCAGCCGCGCTCACGCGGATTAAGGTGTTTTGATGTAGCAGCTTTTAATATCGATATCGTCGTGGGCATGCCTGAGATCGGAGAAATAAGTCACTCCGAAGAGAATCGACACGACCAGCAGTACAGAAACCAACAGGCCGATAATCGCCAACAGTTTGGTTTCATCGTGGAGATTGGGCTCCATTTTCTCTCCCCTAGTTAATGACGTCAGGTCAGCCACAGCGTGACCGCCAACGTAAAAATGATCAGTGAGCAGGACGCAATCGCCAAAACGACGATCGCAAATTGCGCATCACCCAAGGTTTCTCTGTAGTTTTTATCCGTCAAGGCGTTACGCTGCTGTTTCACTAAATCGGCTTTCACTCGTTCAACTGCTGCATTGCTGTTTGATGGGGCAAGACACCCCCTCAGAATGGGGGAGCGAAATCCCCCTTCGGCTGCTCAGTCCGCAACCGGGCCATGACGCTACCAACTTTCCCCCCCAGGGTCAACACCGCCGCCGCGGGCCGGCGAGCGCAGGCACACGGTATGTGTAACTTTTATTTAGAGAGAAGGGAAATAAGAGATGCTTATAGCGGAGGCAAAAAAAAGCCCGGCACATCGCCGGGCCAGGGGAGACAGAGGCGTTATTGCGGGATACGCAGCACCTGTCCCGGATAGATCTTGTCCGGGCTCGACAGCATCGGCTTGTTGGCTTCGAAAATTTTGTTGTAGAGATTGGCGTTACCGTACATCTCTTTGGAGATTGCGCTCAGCGTATCGCCCTTCTTCACGGTATAGAAGCGGCTCTCGGCGTCGGATTGCGCTACCGCCACCTTGTCTTCCACACCGCTGATGCCCGCTACGTTGCCAATCGCCACCAGAATCTTCTCTTTCAGCTCCTGGCTGACGGCATCGCCGGTCACCACCGCTTTCCCATCGACCACCTGCACATTGACTTTGTCGGTGCCCGGCAGGCCGCTCTTATCGAGATGCTCCTTGAGTTTGGCGCTTTGATCTTCGGCGGAGGCATTGCCGGTGACTGTGTCCCACAGTTTTTCGCCCGCTTCTTTGACAAAGTTAAACAAGCCCATATTCACTCCTTTTGATGGTTGCACTAATGCGTTGATGTAAGGCTTGTTAAGCTTAGCATCGTCAAAAGGATCTGCCATCCGCTCTCGCCCCCAGAAACGGCTGGAGAATTCCGAAAGTGCCGTCTGCGGCGCCTCATTGGCGTTTTATCGCGCAATGATGCTGAAAAATCGCGCTTTTTTACCTACACTGTTGCAGACAAGGCGGCTCGACGAAGGAGGCTGCAAGATGTACGCATTGGTGATGTTTGTCTGTTATCTGGATGGCGGCTGCAGTGAAATGGTGGTGGACATATTGCGCGACGAACCGCAATGCCTGGTGGCAATGAAGGAACAGAACCTGCGTCACGCCGGCTGTTATCCCATGGAAGAATTTATTGACGGCTTCTGGTTGCCGGCCAGCGAATACTCGGATTTTTGATCCCCTCCCCGCCTGATGCTGAGGAATTTCTGATTTCATCGGAAACTGCATCTTCCTCCGAGGCATAAGGCCGCTGTTTTGCTAAATTGCGGCTCCCGAAGAAGAAAGACAGAGAAAGGTCATGTCAGCATCGGCTCATTCCAACGAGCAATATGAAATTCTGCTGCGCAACGTCAGCCTGGCGTTAGGCGACGCAGTGTTGCAGTTAATCAAAAACCATAAAAAGGTATCCGGCGGCAATCTTCTTTCGCAGCTGGTGACAGAGATAGAGCGAGAGCAGGATCAGCAGCGGTTTGCCGCGCTGCGTTCGGCCATCGAGCTGGTGGGGTTGGCGCCAAAAGGCTGAGCGCGCGATACAAACGAAGGCAGGGCTTGCGCCCTGCCTGATTACCGATCCCGACACAGGATGAGGGTAATGGAATTGCAGCTTAGAAGCGGTAGGTCAGGTTGACGGCAACGATGTCGTCAGTGCTCAGCTTCAGTTTGTTGTCGTCGTTCAACTGGTTGATCTTGTAGTCGACGTAGGTGTACATGTTTTTGTTGAAGTAGTAAGTCGCGCCCACTTCCACGTATTTCACCAGATCGACGTCGCCAATCCCTTCAATATCCTTGCCTTTTGACTGCACGTAGGCCAGAGACGGACGCAGACCGTTTTCGAACTGGTACTGGGCCACCACTTCGAAGTTCTGCGTTTTGTTGGCGAAGCCGGAGACGCCATTGCCGCTGATCGGCGTCATGTTGCGGGTATCAGCATACATGGCCGCCAGATAGACCTGGTTGGCGTCATATTTGATTGCGGTGGTCCAGGCGGTGGCCTTGTCGCCTTTACCGTACTGCAACGCTTTCTGAGCGCTGGTGCGGTTGGAATCGGAGAACGCCGCCGCGACGCCGATGCCGGTGCCGCCGATGTCCTGATAGTCCAGAGACATGCCGTAACCGTCGCCGTTTTGCTTGGTCACGCTGCGGCCGTCACCGTCGTTTTTACCCTGGTACTGCAACGCCAGATTCAGGCCTTCCACCAAACCGAAGAAGTCACGGTTGCGGTAGGTCGCCAGGCCGTTGGAGCGCGCGGTCATGTAGTTGTCGGTGTAGCTGTAGGAGTCGCCGCCAAATTCCGGCAGCATGTCGGTATAAGCTTCGGCGTCGTACACCACGCCGTAGTTACGGCCGTAGTCGAACGAGCCATAGTTGGCGAACTTCAGGCCGGCGAAGCCCAGACGGGTTTTGGTGCCGGTGGTGCCCTGCGCTTCATCGTGGTTGGCCTGAACGTTGTATTCCCACTGGCCGTAACCGGTCAACTGATCGTTGATCTGGGTTTCGCCTTTAAAGCCCAGACGAACGTACGTTTTATCTCCGTCTTCACTTTTATCTTTACTGAAAACGTGTTTGGCCGAAACGCGGCCGTACAGGTCGAGTTTATTGCCATCTTTATTGTAGATTTCAGCCGCGTTGGCGAAGGAGGTGACCGCCCCGAGGGCGACAGCTAAGGCTAATACACTGCGTTTCATCATTTATTTTCCTAGATATTATAATTAGAACCCTGCCCGTCACGCCCAATTTATAATTTGGGCTGTGATTTTATCTTTTGGTATTTTATGAGCTCCCCTAATGCTGGGGTGATGTGACATTAGCATCATGAATCAAAACTTAAAATCAAAAAGTTCATGAAACAACGAGGAGAAAGCATGTTTATTTGTAACTATATATTTCAAAAAAGAGAACAGATAACCCATTGAATATAAGAAATTTTTATCACATAACTTATAACCAAAACGGTGCAACGCACCAATTTAGTGCATTTTGGTTTCGTTTTGCGTGCTTTCTGCGCGATTCAAAAGTAACAACAAGATTAGCATGGTTATTAAAAACGTTACTTATTTCACATTTTTATCTTAACAAAGTCACCAGGCAATTAAGGCTTTCCGATAACGGCTGAATACGGCCTTTATTCATTCACGTAAAGAAATCCCTATAGGACGAATAAAATTCGATTTATGGCCATTTAAATAGCGGGAAATAGCAGATTAAAATAATGAAAGGAATAAACGGCAGCGCGCTGACGGCGCCGCCGAGGATAAATCAATACAGCGTAGAACGGGAAACTTCGCTCAACAGCATGCCGGCGCGCAGGCCCAGCGCCACAGTGGGGTTAGGAAACAGTATCCACGCGCCCTCTTCGCCCACGCGATACTCCTCCTGCGGCTGCTCGCACAGCAACATCCCCGGTTTCAACTCGGTGAAGTTAGCGGTGTCATCATCCAGATGCAGCTTGAAATCCTCGCTGTGTTTGATCAACGAGTGCATCACACGGAATACCCGGATCGCCTCGCCCGAGCGCTCCGGCAACGGCCTCTCGCTGACCGCCGCCCGCAGAGCGCGATCGATGGCGGCGAACTGTTGCAGATCGTTGCTGCCGAACGGCCGCGCCTTGCCCAGCTCGAGCGTACAGCTCGCCGCATTGAGATGCTCGCTGGAATAGTGGCTGAAAGTCCCGCCCGGCGCACTGTGTACCACCAGCGCATCCAGATCGGCGGCATCCAGCAGCTTTAGCATCGGTTCGCTGTACGGGCGCTTCTGGAAGGGCAAAATGCCAAAGCGCGGCAAATGCGACTCGCGAATGGCGGTGTGCAGATCGTAATGGAAACGCGCCGCCTGTTCGCCATCAAAAAAGGCGGCGAGCGTGCGCTCCAACTGCTGGGCGCGCGCGGTTTCCCCGCTGGCGGCGAAGTTGCGGTAGCGGCCGCCGAACATGCGGTTCATGTCGCTGTGCAGATAGCGCTTGCCCGCCCGCATCGCCGCCGGGTTGCCCAGCACCACCAACAACCGCACCGCCAGCGGCAAGCGGCCACTCAACAGATCGCCGATTAACTGACTGAGCAGTTCAATCGGCGCGGTTTCATTGCCGTGTACGCCCGCCGACACCACCAACGCCTGGCGATAACGCTGCCGCGGCGTGAGCTCCAACACCCCTTCCCCCAGCCAACGCCAGCGCAGCTGCGGCGTTTCGCCCTGCCATTCGGCGGGTTCTTTCCCCTCCAGCGTCAGGGGCAGTAGATCGATCATGCAGCCTCCCTTAACGTTGGAACGGATAGATGGACCCGAGACCGAGGATCGACGTCAGCGAATCCAACGCCTCGCGCCCTTCGCGCAGCAGCAGCGGATCGGCCAGGTCATCCTGCGTCAGGCGATCGCGGTAATGACGATCCACCCACTCGTTCAACGTCGCGAACAGCCGATCGTTCATCATGACGCGCGGATTCACCGCCCGCAGCTCTTGATCGTTGAGCGCCACCCGCAGCCTCAGGCAGGCCGGGCCGCCGCCGTTGCGCATGCTTTCGCGCAGATCGAACACGCGGATTTCATCGATCGGGCCGCCGCTGCCGACCATCTCGTTCAGATAACGCCACACGCCGGCATGCTGGCGCGACTCTTCCGGCACCACGATCATCATCTTGCCGTTCCGCTTGGTGAGAATTTGGCTGTTGAACAGATAAGTCGCCACCGCGTCCGCCACCGAGACGCGCTCCGTCGGCACTTCGATCGCCACCAGCTCGCTGTCCAGCGTCGCCATCTTGCGGCGCACTTCATCCAGCGCCTGTTGCTGGCGGTAAAACGCCTGCTGGTGGTGGAACAGCACGTTCTGGTTGCTGACCGCAATCACGTCGTTATGGAACACGCCCTGGTCGATCACCGCCGGGTTTTGCTGCACGAAGACCGTATGCTGCTCGTCCAATTGGTGCAGGCGAGCGATCGCCTCACCGGCTTCGCGCGTCTGGCGCGCAGGATAACGCGCCGGCGCCGTTTCGCCGCCAAACTCCTGGCGACCGTAAACGAACACCTGCACGCTGCGCCTGGCATAATCGCCGCCCAGCCGGTTATGGTTGGCCGCCCCTTCGTCCCCGAACAACGCCACCTGCGGTAGCGCTTCATGGTGGGCGAAATGCCGGTCGTCGTTAAACATCGCCCGCAAAACGTCGGTGGTCGTTTCCGCTTCAATGGCGCGGTGGAATTTATTGTTCAGGTTAGCGGCGGTGAAATGCACCTTGCCGTCTGCGCTGTCCGCCGAGGGGGACACCGTGGCCGCATTGGCGGTCCACATGCAGGACGCCGAGCTGAGCGCCGACAGCAAACGCGGCGATTGACGCATCGCCTGCGCCAGCACCGCCTCATCGCTGCCGCTGAAACCCAGGCGACGCAACATCGGCAAATGCGGCCGCTCCTGCGGCGGCAATACCCCTTGCTGGAAACCGAGATCGGCCAGCGCCTTCATTTTCAGCAGCCCCTGCTTCGCCGCCAGCTTCGGGTTCGATACGCTGTTTTGATGCTGCGTAGAGGCCTCGTTACCGAACGACAGCCCGGCATAGTGGTGCGTCGGCCCCACCAAACCGTCGAAATTGACTTCATATCCTGACATGGCTATCCCCTGGGGATGGCCTGCGGCGACGCCATGACGCCGCCGCAGACGATTAACGGAACGACAAGCCCGGCGAGAGCGTCGCCGGCAGCGACAGGCTTTCGCTTTCCAGCGACGCCATCGGCCAGGCGCAATAGTCCGCCGCATAGAAGGCGCTTGGGCGATGGTTGCCGGAAGCCCCCACGCCGCCGAACGGCGCCGCGCTGGACGCCCCGGTCAACGGCTTGTTCCAGTTGACGATGCCGGCGCGCGCTTCCAGCAGCAGCCTCTCGAACAGCTCGCGCTGCGGCGAGACCAATCCCACCGACAGGCCATAGCGCGTCTGGTTGGCGAGCCGCAGGGCCTCGTCGAAATCGCGGTAACGCACGATCGTAGTCAACGGCCCGAAGTACTCTTCATCCGGCACGCCCGCCACGCCGGTCAGCTCGATGATGCCCGGGCTGAGCAGCGAACTGCCCGGCTCCAGCAGACGCATGGCCAGCAGCGATTTACCGCCCAGCGCCAGCAAGCGCTGCTGCGCTTTCAGCATGTTTTCCGCCGCGGCCGCCGACACTACGCCGCCCATGAACGGCTGCGGTTCGGCATCCCAACGGCCAACGCGCAGCTCGCCCGCCACCTGAACCAAACGCGCGATAAAGGAGTCGCCTTCCGCCCCCTGCTTAACCAAAATGCGGCGTGAACAGGTGCAGCGTTGGCCGGCGGAGATAAACGCCGACTGGATAGCCAGGTTGACCGCCGCGTCGCGATCCTCGAAACCATCGACGATCAGCGCGTTGTTGCCGCCCATCTCCAGCGCCAGGATCTTCTCCGGCTGCCCCGCCAATTGGCGATGCAGGTGGTAACCGGTGCCGGCGCTGCCGGTGAACAACAGGCCGTCGATATCCGCACTGGCGGCCAGCGCCTCGCCGGTTTCCCGGCCACCCTGCACCAGATTGATCACCCCGTCCGGCAGACCGGCCTTCAGCCACAGCTTCAGGGTCTCCTCGGCGGTCAGCGGCGTCAGTTCGCTCGGCTTGAACACCACGCAGTTTCCGGCCAGCAGCGCCGGCACGATATGGCCGTTCGGCAGATGGCCGGGGAAGTTGTAAGGCCCGAACACCGCCAGCACGCCGTGCGGGCGATGGCGCAGCACCGAAGCGCCGTCGGCCATCGCCGTCTGGCTAAAACCGGTGCGCGCCTGATAGGCCTGCAGTGAAATGCCCACCTTGCCGATCATCGCCTGAATTTCGGTCAGGGTTTCCCAGCGCGGTTTGCCGGTCTCGCGGCTGATGGTTTCCGCCAGCGACTGTTTATGTTCTTCCAGCAAAGCGGCGAAGCGTTTCACCAGCTGTTCGCGCTGCTCGAACGGCGTACGTGCCCAGCCGGGGAATGCGGCGCGCGCGGCTTCGCAGGCGGCGGCGACGTCATCGGCGTCGGCGGCGTTGGCGCGCCACAGCGGCTGATTGCCGACCGGATCGGCCTTGCCGAACTCCGCGCCGCCGCCCTGCCGCCAGACGCCGTTAATCAACAGTGCAGGATGGGACATCATGCTTTCTCCTGTGCAATAAGGGGGAGTACCCGCACCGGGCTGCCCTGCTCGACGCCGAGCGCCGCAGCGGTGGCGGCGTTGATATGCAGGCGGTCGTCATACAGATCGGCATTGACCAACAGTGCGCGGTAATTCTGATAGTTGTCGTTGGCGACCAGATGGACCGGCGCATCGGCGCGCATCGGCGTGTCATCCAGCACCACTTTGACCAAGCGGCTCTGCTTCACCGCACGGATGTGGTCGATTTCGGCTTCCAGCGTCGGGCCGCCGTCGAAGATATCGACGTAGCCCTGATAGCTCAGGCCTTCCGCCTCCAGCAGGCGGCGCGCCGGCAGGGTTTGCGGGTGCACTTCACCGATCACCTTCTGCGCGTCTTCGGCCAGGAAATCGACATACAGCGGATGTTTCGGCATCAGTTCGGCGATAAACGCCTTTTGTCCGGTGCCGCTCAGGTAGTCCGCCTTGGCGAACTCGATGGAGAAGAAACGATGCCCGACGCTCTCCCAGAACGGTGAACGGCCGTTTTCATCTGAGAAGCCGCGCATCTCGGCGATCAGACGGCGGGAGAAGCGTTCACGGAACGCGGCGATAAACAGGAAACGCACCTTCGACAGCAGCTTGCCGTTCTCGCCGTGACGATAGTCCGGATCGAGGAACAGCGTGCACAGTTCCGAATGCCCGGTATGGTCGTTGCTGAGGAACAGCGTCGGCACCGATTTATAGACGTTCAGCTGTTTGGAGGCATGTACCTGCGTGCCGACGCGGAAGCTGTACCAGGGTTCCGCCAGGCCGACGGCCACTTCGATCGCGCAGACCCCCACCGCCTGCCGGCGCTCGCTGTCTTCCAACACGAACAAATAACACTGGTCACTTTGCGGAAGTTCGCCTTGCCAGGTTTTTAACGCCCGCTCAATGCGTGCCGACAGGGTATCTTCATTTTGCGGCAGCGACGTGAGACCGATACCGGATTTGCCGGCAAGCGTCAGCAAATCCGCCAAATCGCGGCGCTCTATAGGGCGAATAATCATCATAATGCGAACCTCTTCTGAATCAGGCTGCGCCGATGAAGGCGCAGCCCGCTGATTAGCTGCAAATGCGCGCCACGGCGCGCGCGAATCGCGCCAGCCCCTCTTTCACATCCTGCTCAGGGATGATCAGCGACGGCGTGAAACGCACCACGTCCGGGCCGGCGATCAGCGCGATAACGCCTTCTTCGTTGGCCAGTTGGGTGATCTGCTTCGCTTTGCCGGCATAGTCTTTCTTCAGTTGGCAGCCGATCAGCAAACCGCCGCCGCGGATCTCGGCGAAGATCGGATACTGACGGTTGATGTCGTTCAACCCGTCGATGAACCACTGGTGGCGCTGCTTGACGCCTTCCAGCACTTCCGGGGTATTGATGATGGAGAACACTTCCCCCGCCACCGCCGTCGCCAGCGGGTTGCCGCCGTAGGTGGTGCCGTGAGTGCCGACGCCCAGCGTTTTCGCCAGCGCATCGGTGGTCAGCATGGCGCCGATCGGGAAGCCGCCGCCCAGCGCTTTCGCGGTGGTCAGCACGTCCGGCACCACGCCGTACTGCATATAGGCATACAGGTGGCCGGTGCGGCCGACGCCGGTCTGCACTTCGTCGAAGATCAGCAGCGCGTTATGGCGATCGCACAGTTCACGCAGCCCCTGCAGGAAACTGGCTTCCGCCGGCAGCACGCCGCCTTCGCCCTGGATAGGCTCGACGATCACCGCGCAGGTGCGATCGTTGATAAGCTCGGCCGCCGCGGCCAGATCGTTATACGGCGTATGGGTGATGCCGCCCGGCAGCGGCGCAAAGTCCTGCGAATATTTTGGCTGGCCGCCGGCGGACACGGTAAACAGCGTACGGCCGTGGAACGCGTTGTTGAACGCCACAATCTGATCTTTACCGGCGCCGTGCTGGTCGTGCGCATGTTTGCGCGCCAGTTTCAGCGCCGCTTCGTTGGCTTCTGCCCCCGAGTTACAGAAAAACACCTTGTCGGCGAACGTGGCGTCGATCAGTTTCTTGGCCAGGCGCAGCACCGGTTCGTTGGTATAGCCATTGCCCAGATGCCACAGTTTGCCCGCCTGCTCCACCAGCGCCGCCTTGACCGCCGGGTGCGCATGGCCCAACGCGTTAACCGCGATGCCGCCGGCGAAATCGATGTAAGACTTACCCTGTTGATCCCACACCTGCGATCCTTCACCCCGCACCAGAATAAAATCGGCAGGGGCATAAACCGGGACCATCCAGTCATCGAAAGACTGGCGGGTAACTGCGATTGGCTGTTCCATAGTGACCTCATAATCTCAGCAAAGGCTGAATTTTGACTGTAAGGACCGCGCAAGCCCGGCTAGGCCGCCACAATGCAAAAAAACCGCTGTTCAAAACCGACTTTCCCGGCGGAGAAAATGCTGTCTCTCACCGCTGATTTAGAAACAAATCTGTTACATAAAATCGGTTTTTCACTATTTATGGCGCTTATCCGGTCCCTGAGCGGGGAGTAAATGTTAACGAGCAGTTAAAATACATGTCGTTTGATAAAGAGTGTAGAGCAGCTATCGTGCCAAAACGGGATTTTTGCCGGATTTTGCTATTTTTTACGTTAAAACAACGGCTTATAATGCATATTTATTCATTTTATATGCATTTGCAATGCATAATTTAAAAAATAAGGCCTAAAATCATCATTGCTCGCGAAATCCTATTCAATTGCGAAAAACTTCAGGATTTCTGATCACGCTCGCAAAAATAATTTCATCCGATTTGCTCGCCATCACACTTTTTGCCCCAACCCGGTGCAGCGCTGCGCCAGGATCGGGCAATGCGGCGACGAAGCGCCTATTCCATCGGCAGCACCCCGCAAAACGAACCGCGCCGATCGCCGCCGGCCGTGGCTCCCGCTTTATGCGCCAACGACTACACTGTGATTCTGACCGCACTTTTTCTTCTGCGCACAAGGAGTCACCATGCCCAAACGAACCGTCGATCTCAGCCGGCCTCTCCTCCAGCACGACATCCGCGCGTTTCTCGAGACGCTGAATGCCGCCGGCGGTAAACCTATGGAACAAATGAAGCCCAAAGAGGCGCGCAGAGTTTTGGAAGCGGCGCAGCGCAGCGTAGACGTGCCGCTGCGCGAGGTGGAGATCAGCGAGAAAACCATTCACGTAGAAGGCCAGGATATTCTGCTGCAGCTGGTGCGGCCGGCCAGGGTCAAGGAGACATTGCCGGTATTCATGTTCTTTCACGGCGGCGGCTGGGTGCTGGGCGATTTTCCCACCCATGAACGGCTGGTGCGCGATCTGGTTTACAGCTCCGGCGCGGCGGCGGTATTCGTCAACTACCCCCGCTCACCGGAAGCGCACTATCCGCAGGCGATCAATCTGGCTTACGCCGCCACGGAATGGGTGGCCGAATATGGCGAAAAAATCAACGTCGACGGTTCACGGCTGGCGGTGGTCGGCAACAGCGTCGGCGGCAATATGGCGGCGGTGGTCAGCCTGATGGCCAAAGAAAAAGGCCTACCGGCATTGCGTTGCCAGATCCTGCTGTGGCCCGTTACGCACGCCCATTTTGATACCGATTCCTACCATCAGTTCGCCGAAGGCCATTTCCTGACCCGCAATATGATGAAGTGGTTTTGGGACAGCTATGCGCCCGATAAAGCGCAGCGCAAAGACATCTACGCCTCGCCGCTCAACGCTACGCCGGAACAGCTGCGGGGCTTGCCGCCGGCGCTGGTGCAGACCGCCGAGCTGGACGTGCTGCGCGATGAGGGCGAAGCCTACGCGCGTCTGCTCGACGCCGCCGGCGTCGAGGTCACCTCCACCCGCTACAACGGGCTAATCCACGACTACGGCCTGTTGAACCCGCTCGCCCACGTCCCGGCGGTGCATTCGGCGATCCACCAGGCCGGGCGCGCGTTGAAACACTACCTGTCCTGACGCTAGCCGACAACATGGCACGCCACATGATGACCGGGCGCCACGCTGCGCAGCTGCGGCGCCTGTTCGCGGCACTGCGCCGTGGCCAGCGGGCAGCGGGGATGGAAACGGCAGCCGCGCGGCGGGTTGGCGGGGTTCGGCGGCTCGCCGCCGGCCACCCACGCCGGCACGCGTTGCGCATCCAGCGTCGGCACCGCCGCCAACAAGGCCTGCGTGTAGGGATGCAGCGGTTGGCGGAACAGCGCATCGCGATCGGCGCTCTCAACGATCTGCCCCAAATACATCACCGCCACATCCTGGCACAGATGCTCCACCACGCCGAGATCGTGCGAGATAAACAGCAGCGTCACCCCCTGCCGCTCCTGTAAATCGGAAAACAGATTGATGATCTGCGCCTGAATCGACACGTCGAGCGCCGATATCGGCTCATCGGCGACGATAAATTCCGGTTGCAGGATCAACGCGCGCGCAATGCCGATACGCTGCCGCTGACCGCCGGAAAACTCATGCGGAAACCGCCCGTAATGCTGTGAGGACAACCCGCAGATCGCCAGGGTATCGAGCACCCGTTCGCGCAGTTCCGCCTTGCTCGCCAGGCCGTGTTGCAACAGCGCTTCCCCAATGGCGTCGCCCACGCGCAGGCGCGGATTCAGCGAGCTGTAAGGATCCTGAAACACCAGCTGCATTTTCGGCCGCAGGGCGCGTAACGCGTCCTTGCTCAGGCCGTCCAACGCCTGCCCTTTGAACAGCACCTCGCCGGCGGTTTTGTCGTGCAGGCCGAGCAGCGTGCGGCCAACGGTGGTTTTGCCGCTGCCGGACTCACCCACCAGCCCGAAAATGCGCCCCTTGCGGATGCTGAAGCTGACATCATCCACCGCCTTCAGTTGGCCGGTGGTGCGCCCGAACAGCCCGTCGCGTAGAGGAAAATATTTCTTTAACCCCTTTACCTCCACCAAAGGTTCAGTCGACATACGGATGCCCTCCGGCATTGAGAAAACAGGCGGACTGACGCTGACGGGAGCCGTACAGCGGCGGAATGCCGTCGCGGCAGCGAGCGGAGGCCTGCGCGCAGCGCTCGGCGAAAGCGCAATACTCCGGCAGCCGCGCCAGATCCGGCACCTGACCGGGAATGGAGTACAAGCGGCGTCGCCGCTGCCCCGGCACCGGCCGCGAGGCGATCAGCCCCTGCGTATAGGGATGCCGCGGCTCGTCCAGCACTTCCCGGGTCGTTCCCTGCTCGACGACGCGCCCGGCGTACATCACCGCCAGCCGATCGGCCATCTGGGCGATCACCCCGAGATCGTGGGTGATCAAGATCATCGCCATGTTGTGTCGCCGGCTCTGCTCACGCAGCAACGCCAGGATCTGCGCCTGCACCGTAACGTCGAGCGCCGTAGTCGGTTCGTCGGCGATCAGCAGCGCCGGCCGGCATCCGATCGCCATGGCGATCATCACGCGCTGCAGCATGCCGCCGGAAAGCTGATGCGGGTAGCAGCGCATCAGCGCCTCCGCGCGCGCCAACCCCACTTCCGTCAAGAGTTGAATCGCCTGACGCCAGGCCGCTTTCGGCGACAGAAGCAAGTGCCTGATCAGCGGCTCCACCAGCTGTTCGCCGAGGGTCAAGACCGGATTCAGCGCGCTCATCGGCTCTTGAAAGATCATCGCCAGCCGGTTGCCACGCAGATCCGCCATCTTGGATGCCCGCAGCGACAGCAGGTTTTGCCCTTCAAAGCGAATCTCACCGCCGTCTATCTGCGCCAGCGACTGCGGCAACAGCCCCATCAGCGCCATGGCGGTCACGCTTTTGCCGCAGCCCGATTCGCCGACGATCCCCAGCGTTTGCCCGGCCTGCAGTACAAGACTGACCTGCTGCACCGCCCGCACCGGCCCCTGCTCGCCATGAAACGACACCGACAGCCGGTCGAACGCCACCAGCGGTTGACTCATCGTTTTACCCCGCTCATTTTCGGATCGAGCGCGTCCCGCAGGCCGTCGCCCAAGATATTGATCGCCACCACGGTGACGAAGATCGCCAGCCCCGGCGGCATCCACAGCCAGGGGCGGCGCTGAAAGTCGATCAGGCTATTGGCGGCGTCCATCATGTTGCCCCACGACGGCGTCGGCGGCACCACGCCCAGCCCAAGGTAGCTCAACGCCGACTCGCTGAGGATGGCGTTGGCCACCGCCATGGTGGCGACCACCACCAAAATCGGCACGGTATTGGGCAACAGATGGCCGAAGAGGCGCCGCCGAGTGGAGAGCCCCAGCACTTCGGTGGCCAACATGAAATCCCGCTCGCGCAGCGACAGGATCTGGCCGCGCACCAGCCGCGCCAGCGACGGCCAGCCCAGCAGGCTCAGCATGATCATCACCATGTAGATACGGTAGTCCGGCGACACGTCGAGTTCGGTCAGCATCGCCCCCATGATGATCAGCAGCGGCAGGCCGGGAATGGTCATCAGCAGATCGGCGAAGCGCATGATCAGCCTGTCCGCCACGCCGCCCAGATAACCGGCGAGCGCCCCCAGCACATAGCCCAGCGTCACCGACAGCAGCATCGACACCAGGCCGATGGTCAGCGATATCCGCCCCGCCAGCAGCAGCCGGGTGCAAATATCGCGGCCGAGAAAGTCGGTGCCCAACCAGTGCGCGCCGCTCGGTGCCTGATTGATATTCAGCACATCGCCGGCGTCGTCAGGCCACGGCGACAGCGACGGCCCAATCAGGCACAGCAGCGCCAACAGCACCAGCAACGCCAGCGAGATCATCGCCGGTCGGTGGCGGCGCAGACGGCGCCAGCGGCGACGGCGCCCGAAAAACAGCGTTACCCACATCGTGTTACCTCAAGCGAATGCGTGGATCGGCGTAGGCGTACAGAATGTCCGCCAGCAGATTGCCGAGAATGGTCAGCGCCGCCAGAAACAGCGTGAACCCCATCAATACCGGATAATCGCGCGCCGCCAGCGAATCGATATGGATATGCCCGGCGCCCGGCCAGTTGAAGATTTTTTCGGTGATCAGCGCGCCGGAGAACAATCCCGGCAGCTCGAACCCCAGCAGGGTAATGATCGGCAACAGCGCATTGCGCAGCGCGTGTTTGAGGATCACCGTTTTCTCCCTGAGCCCTTTGGCGCGCGCGGTGCGGATATAGTCCATGCGGATCACCTCCAGCATGCTGGCGCGAAAATAGCGCGTCAGGCTGCCGGCCTGCAGCATCACCAGCGCCAGCACCGGCAACAGCAGGTGCGCCGCCACCTCCAGCGCCCAGGCCAGCCCGCTCGCTTCGCTGCCGGTGCGCAACATGCCGCCCGCCGGCAACCAGTGCAGATCGACGGCGAACCATTTGATCAGCAACAGGCAAAGGAAAAACGTCGGAAACGACATGGCGGCGAACACCGCCACGGTGATCAGATGATCGAACAGCGAATAGGGTTTCATCGCCGAGATCACTCCCACCGCCAGCGCGATGCCCCAATACAGCACCATCGCCACCGCCGCCAGCAGGAACGAGTTCCAGATGTATTGATTCAGCAGCGTGCTGACCGGGATCTGATACTGCAGCGAGAAGCCGAGATCGCCCTGCAACAGCCGGCCAAGCCAATGCAGGTAACGGCTGAACAAGGGCTGATCCAACCCATACAGCGCCCGCAGCTCGGCGGCGCGTTGCGCGGTCAGGTTGATATTGCCGTCGATAAAGTCGCCGGGCGCTAGGGCGAAGATGCAAAAAATCAGCAATGAAGCCAGCAACAGCATCGGGATAGTCTGCAACAAACGGCGCAGGATAAAATTTCTCATCGCGAATTCCATCGCCGCCGCCCGGAATGGCGCGGCGGCATCGGGGCGTTACGGCGCCGGTTTGACGTTCGGCAGGCTGCCGACCAGTCCGTTGTAGATATCCGGTTTAAAGCCGGTGACGCGCGCGCTGCTGGCGCTCAAGATTTCGCGGTTGCCGAGCAGGATCACCGGCGGATCGTCCGCCAGCACCTGATACAGCTGATGGTACAGCGGCTTACGCTGCGCGATATCCAGCGTGGCATTGGCTTTGGCGATCAGCGCGTCCACCTGCGGGTTGTGATAGCCGGTCTCGCTCTCGCGGCTGATGAAGTCGCGTACGCCGTCGTGCGGATCGTTCAGCGTGCTGGTGCTGAGAGACGCCAGGTCGTAATTGCCCGCCTTGCGCTGCGCCAGCAGCGCGTTGAAATCCAATACCTGCGGTTTCAGCACCACGCCGAGCCGGCGGTAGTTATCCTTGGCGATCGGCACCAGCGCGTCGTTGATCAGCTTTTTGGTCACCAGTAGCGTCAGCTCCAGCTTTTTACCGTCTTTCTGCCGGATGCCGTCAGCGCCCACCTGCCAGCCTGCCTCGTCCAACAGCTTTTTGGCCTTATCGAGATCGTAAGCGTAAGGATTGATGCCGTTGGCGTCGTAAGCCCAGGAGATCGGCGAAATCGGCTGGTTGGCGACCTTGCCGTACCCTTGGTACACCACGGCGATCAGTTTTTGCCGATCGAGGCCGTAGATCAGCGCCTGACGCACCCGCTTGTCCTGCAGCGCCGGGCGTCTGAGGTTGAAATCAACCCGGCTGTAATCGCTCGAGCTGTAAAGGTTGATATTGGCGAAACCGAGCAGCTTGAGCTGTTCGATATCGTCCGGCTTGGCGGTAAAGGCGTCGTAGTCGGTCTCACCGGTCTGGAACAGCTGGAAGTTGGTGGCCGGGTTGGTGACGCGATAGATAAAGCGCGCCATCGGCGGCGGGCCGAGGTAGAAGTTCGGGTTGGCGTGGAAGCGGATTTCCTGCCCCGGCACGTACTTGTCGTAAATGTAGGGGCCGTTGCCGAGCGGCTTGCCGTTCAAGGCGCGCACGCCGTCGAGCTTGCCGCGCTGATAGTCTTTGCCGTAGTAAGCCCGCGACAATACCGGCCCGCCAATCAGTTGCAACGTGGTCGCGCCCGGTTGGGTGGTGACGATCTGAATGGTGCGATCGTCGATCACCTTCAGCCCGCTGATGCCGGCCGCGGTGCCGTTTTTATACTCGGCGCCGCCCTGAATGTGCGCCGGCGTGATATCGGTATCGCCGTCATAGGCCGGGTCATGCAGCAGCGTCAGGGTAAAGGCGATATCGTCGGCCTTCAGCGGCGAGCCGTCGCTGTAGACCAGATTCGGCCGCAGCTTGATGGTGTAGGTCAGATTATCGGGGCTGACCTGCCAGGACTCCGCCAGGCGCCCTTCCGGTTTGCCCTGGCTGTCCAGGCCGATCAGCCGGCTGAAGATTACGTCGGTCACGTTCTCGTCCCAGCCGTTGGTGAACAGATACGGGTTGAAAATCCCCTGCGGCTCCGAGATGCCCGCCACGACGGTATCTTTGCGCAGTTTGGCGGCGGCCGGCACCCGAGCGGCGTCGCTGGCCGGCGTAATGCCTTCGGCCAGCGTTTCCGCCTGCGCGGCGGCGCTCAGCCCCAGCGCGCAGACCAACGCCAGCGGCGTCAGCCGATAGCGCAACAGTTTGTTTAGCTTATTTTTTATTCCACTCACCCACTGCCCCTCGTCTACCCGTTGATAAAAATGTGACAAAATTTATCGCAGAGTAATGGGCGGCTGGAGGGCTGTCTAACAACGAAACCGGCATTCCATTGCCGAAAAAAGCATTATGAATTTTTCTGGGGCGAAGCGGCGGGAAAAACGCGATTCAGCCGGCCGCCGCCAGCCCCCGGATAAGTTTAGCTAAGGTTTTTATCGCCTCTTCAAAGCGGTCATTCCATTCAAACGAGGCGTTGAGACGGAAGCAGTGGTTGAAATGGTCGCCGGTGGTGAACATGCGCCCCGGCGCGATGCTGATGCCCCGTGCGAGTGCGCGCCGGTACAGCTCCATCGACGACAGCGCCGGGTCGAGTTCCAGCCACAGGAAATACCCGCCGTCGGGCTGACTGACTTTCACCGTCGGCGGAAAATGGTGGGCGATCGCCTGACGCATTGCGCTTTGGCGCTGGGCCAGCAGGCGTCGCAGCCGCCGCAGATGGGTGTCGTAGCCGCCGTGCAGCAGATAATCCGCCAGCGCCATCTGGGTCGGCACGCTGGTGGAAACGGTGCTCATCAGCTGCAAACGCTGGATCTGTTGCGCATAACGCCCCGCCGCCACCCAGCCGACGCGAAAGCCCGGCGCCAGACATTTGGAAAATGACGAGCAGTGCAGGATCTGGCCGCCGCTGTCGAGCGCCTTCGCCGGCAGCGGCCGTTCGGCGCTGAAGTACAGCTCACCGTAGACGTCGTCTTCGATCAGCGAGATCTGCCGTTCGCGCAGCAGCGCCACCAGACGCTGCTTGTTGGCCTCCGGCAGGGTGGCGCCCTGCGGGTTCTGGAAGTGGGTCATCAGCCAGCAGGCTTTGATCGGATACTGCTCCACCGCCTGCTGCAACGCGTCCAGATCGATACCGTCCTGCGGATGCGTGGCGATCGCCACCGCCTTCAGCCGCAGCCGTTCCAGCGCCTGCAGCGCGCCGTAAAACGCCGGCGACTCGATCGCCACATAGTCGCCCGGTTGGGTCACCGCCTGCAGGCTGAGGCTGAGCGACTCCATCGCCCCGGCGGTGATGACGATCTCGTCCGGCGCGACCTGCATGCCGCTCAGCGCATAGCGTTGGGCAATGTGCCGCCGCAGCGCGTCGTTGCCCGGCGGCAGGTTGACCAGCGAACTGTGCGGCGTGAACTTGCGCGCTACGCTGCTCAGCGCCCGCGCCAGCTTCGGCTGGGCGAACAGCGTGGCGTCGGGAAACGCCGAACCGAAAGGCACGATGTCCGGATCCTTGCAGGCCTGCAGCACGTCGAAAATAAAGGCGTTGATGTCCACCTGTTCGCTCAGCAGCAGTTTCTCGCCGCGCGAAGGCTGCGGCAGCGGCTGCGGACGCGCCGCCACATAGTAGCCCGACTGCGGCCGGGCGACGATCCACCCCTGGCTCTCCAGCAGTTGATAAGACTGCACCACCGTCATCAGGCTCAATCCGGCGCGTTTGCCGCTCTCGCGCAGCGAAGGCAGCTTGTCGCCCGCCCGCCACACCCGGTTCTGGATCTGTTCTCTAATCTGCTGCGCAAGCTGCTCGTATCGGGTCATAACCATTAACTGTTATATGAAAAAGTAAAATAACTGTCACTATTATAGGCACTGTACTCCGTGCTTAACTTAACGCCAAGCATTTCACATAAAAATGACAGCTATACTCAAGAGGTTAATTTATGTTCAACCCTAGGAGGCGCCATGCTGGGTCTTGATGCACTGGAACTTGCCAGAATACAGTTCGCCTTCACCGTGTCTTTCCATATCATTTTCCCCGCCATCACCATCGGTTTAGCCAGCTATCTGGCGGTGCTGGAGGGATTATGGTTGAAAACGCACAATGAAGCCTATCGTGAGCTTTATCACTTCTGGTCAAAGATTTTCGCCGTTAACTTCGGCATGGGCGTGGTATCCGGGCTGGTGATGGCTTACCAGTTCGGCACCAACTGGAGCTTCTTCTCCGAGTTCGCCGGCAGCATTACCGGGCCGCTGCTGACTTATGAAGTGCTGACCGCCTTCTTCCTCGAAGCCGGTTTCCTCGGCGTGATGCTGTTCGGCTGGAACCGCGTCGGCCCCGGCCTGCACTTCTTCGCCACCTGCATGGTGGCGCTCGGCACGCTGATCTCCACCTTCTGGATCCTGGCCTCCAACAGCTGGATGCAGACCCCGCAGGGGCATGAGATCATCAATGGCCAGGTGGTGCCGGTCGACTGGCTGAAGGTCATCTTCAACCCGTCCTTCCCGTACCGCCTGCTGCACATGTCCACCGCCGCCTTCCTCTCCTCGGCGTTCTTCGTCGGCGCGTCCGCCGCCTGGCATCTGCTGCGCGGCCGCGACACGCCGGCGATGCGCAAGATGCTGTCGATGGCGATGTGGATGGCGCTGATCGTCGCGCCGGTGCAGGCGCTGATCGGCGATGCGCACGGCCTGAATACGCTGAAACATCAGCCGGCGAAGATCGCCGCCATCGAAGGCCACTGGGAAAACCCGCCGGGCGAAGCCACGCCGCTGATCCTGGTCGGTTGGCCGGACATGCAGCGTGAAGAGACCCGCTTCAAGCTGGAAGTGCCCTATCTCGGCAGCCTGATCCTGACGCACAGCCTGACCGAGCAGGTGCCGGCGCTCAAATCGTTCCCGCCGGAAGATCGCCCCAACTCCACCGTGGTGTTCTGGTCGTTCCGCATCATGGTCGGGCTGGGCATGCTGATGATCCTGGCCGGGGTGTGGAGCCTGTGGCTGCGCTGGCGCGGCGGGCTCTATCAGTCGCGTCCGTTCCTGTACTTCATCCTGTGGATGGGCCCTTCCGGGCTGCTGGCGCTGCTGGCGGGCTGGTTCACCACCGAGATCGGCCGCCAGCCGTGGGTGGTGTACGGCCTGCTGCGTACCAAGGATGCGGTATCCGCGCACGGCGATCTGCACATGAGCATCAGCCTGCTGGCGTTCATCATCGTCTACTGCTCTGTGTTCGGCGTGGGCTACTCCTATATGATGCGCCTGATCCGCAAAGGGCCGCAGCCGCATGAACACCAAGAAGACAATACCGAGGGCCGCCCGGCGCGTCCGCTGTCCGCGGTCAACGACACTCTGGACGACAGGAGCTGAACATGGGTATCGATCTTCCGCTGATTTGGTTTGTCATCATCGTGTTCAGCACCATGATGTACGTGGTGATGGACGGTTTCGATTTGGGCATCGGCATTCTGTTTCCGTGGGTGAAGGCGAGCGGCGACCGCGATCTGATGATGAACACCGTCGCCCCGGTGTGGGACGGCAATGAGACCTGGCTGGTGCTGGGCGGCGCGGCGCTGTTTGGCGCCTTCCCGCTGGCCTACTCGGTGATCCTCGACGCGCTGGCGATCCCGCTGACGCTGATGCTGATCGGGCTGATTTTCCGCGGCGTGGCCTTCGAGTTTCGCTTCAAGGCGACGCCGGAGAAGCGCCATATCTGGGACAAAGCGTTCATCTGGGGCTCTCTCTTCGCCACCTTCAGCCAGGGGGTGGTGGTGGGCGCCGTGATCAACGGCTTCCCGGTAGAAGGCCGCACTTACGCCGGCGGCGCGTTGGACTGGCTGACGCCGTTCGCGCTGTTCTGCGGGCTGGGGCTGGTGGTGACCTACGCCCTGCTCGGCTGTACCTGGCTGGTGATGAAAACCGCCGGTGACCTGCAGGCGCGCATGTATCACCTGGCGACGCCGCTGCTGGCGATCCTGCTGCTGGTGCTGGCTGCGGTCAGCATCTGGACGCCGATCGCGCATCCCGAAATCGCCGCGCGCTGGTTTACGCTGCCGAACCTGTTCTGGCTGCTGCCGGTACCGCTGCTGGTGCTGCTCAGCGCCTGGGGGATCCGGCATGGGGTGAAACGCGGCGCGCACTACTCGCCGTTCATGCTGACGCTGCTGCTGGTGTTCCTCGGTCTGAGCGGGCTTGGCATCAGCATCTGGCCGCACCTGATCCCGCCGGCCATCAGCCTGTGGGACGCCGCCGCGCCGCCGCAGAGCCTCGGCTTTATGCTGGTCGGCGCGCTGTTCATCATCCCAATCATTCTGGTCTACACCTTCTGGAGCTACTACGTGTTCCGCGGCAAGATCAGCCATGAACACGGCTATCACTGAGGAAGGAGGACGCTATGCAAGATAAAACGGCAGCCGCCGCTCCGGCGCCCTGGTGGAAACGCATCGGTTGGCTGGTGATCATCTGGAGCGCCAGCGTGCTGGGGCTGTTCGTGGTTGCCTCGCTGTTCCGCCTGCTGATGACTGCGGCGGGCATGAAGTCACATTGACGTGACGCCTTATCTGGATGCGCTGTTGGGAAAGTAAAAAGAGACCACCAGCGTGACCAGCGGCAAGGCGCCGATCTTCACCAGCTCAAACACCTGATTCAGCGCTTCGTTTTTCTCCCAATACGCGTGGGCGGCGAATACGCCCACGCTGACCGCGAATATCCCGCACAGCACCTGGCGTGCCAGGCGCAGCCGCTCCATTTCGTCGAAGACCAAGACCTGCTCCAGATAAACCTGGCTGGCCTCATCGCGCAGATTACGGCTTTCGATGTTCATGGGAAGATCTCCACGACCCGCCCCACCGCTTCAAGCTGTTCACCCTTCTCCCGTACAATGCCAAGAGAAGTACCATCCTGTTTCATCCAGTACTTATCGGCAAGGGTAATCAGTGCAAACGCCATTTTGATTACCTCGGTTTTTTCCATCCCGTGACGCCGGGCGATATCGTTCAGATCATCATCAATTTTGTTCGATAACCGAATCGGCAAGCTGCGCATAGTCCACCTCCTGTGGCCGTTGATTCACCGAGGGAAAGTCTACTGGAAGGGCAAATATCGTTCAATTAGTGAACTGCGTAACGCCTCGCACAATTCGCATGCAACGCTAGTGCGGCTTGCGGCCCATCGCGCTGAGGAAGCGTTGCTGCAGACGCAACAGCTCCTCCAGCTCTAGCAAGCGGTAGTCGATGCCGAAGCGCGGCGCCACCTCGCCGATGATGCGGCTGAGCGCCGGGTAATGGCGGTGGCTCCAGTGCGGAAACAGATGATGCGTCAAATGCAGGTTCGCCCCGCCCAGCCAATAACCCAGCCAGCGCGGCCGAGTCTGCCAGTCGAACGTGGTGGCGAACACATGGTGATACCAACCGTGCGGCATCGCGCCCTGTGCCGGCGCCTGATAAAAGTTGGCCTTGGCCCAGTGGGTGCCGATGATCAACATCACGAACAGCAATGAAGAAAGCATCTGGCTCAGCAAATAGACCAGCAGAATTTGCCCGATGCCGATAGCCGGCGGCAACAGCCAACATGGGATCGCCAGCGCCAGCAGCAGGTGCGCCGCCTTCCCGGCCAGAAACCCGCTCCAGCCGCGTACGCCCTGCTGCGCCATGCGCGCTGCCACGCGGGTGCGGCCCGCCCTGTCCAACCAATCGAACAGCCAGATGTAGTACGGAAAAGTCAGCGCCGCCACCAACGGCCAATAGTAACGCTGCGCGCGCATAAAGGGTCGCCAGCGCTGGAACGGCGTTTGCCGCAGCACGCCATTGGCGTCGATATCGGGATCGTAATGTTCGATGTTGTTATGGGCATGGTGGAACAACACATGCCGAACGCGCCAGCAGTCGGGATCCAGCCCCAGCGGCACGCTCACCAGTGCGTTCAGCCAGCGGTTGGCCCAGGGGCGGCGGAAAAACGCGTTGTGCGAGGCGTCGTGCACCACGTTCACCGTCAGGAACATGCCGATAAAGATAAAACCGAAGTAGCAGGCGAAAAACGCCCAGCCGTTATGCTGCTGCAGGCTCAGCCCGTAACACAGGCCGCACAGCGCCAGCAGCAGCGCGACCTTCGCCAGCATGCCGCCGTCGGCGAAACGGTGATCGCCGTGGGTCGCCAGATAGTGCTGGGCGGCCTGCATCAGCGCGCGGTGCAACCCGTTGTCGTCGCGCCGATAGGCTAACGGACGCAGCGGTTTCATGGCTGCCCCATCCGCCGCAAGAAGCGCTGTTGTTGCGCCAGCAGTTCGCGATAGCCGATGCAGCGGTACGCCATGCCGTGCCGCTGCGCGACCTCCGCTACCGCGGCGGCCAGCGCCGGATAGTGGCGATGATTCCAGCCGGGAAACAGGTGATGGGTCAGGTGATAGTTCAGCCCGCCGGTCAGATGCTCCAGCCAGCGCGGTTCGGGCAGCCAGTCGCAGGCGGTGGCGAAATTGTGCCGATACCAGCCTTGCGGCATGCTGTCGCCCGTCGGCGCCGGGTAAAACTCGGCCTGCGCCCAATGGGTGCCCAGCAGCAAGAACACCACCAGCAGCGAGGCGCACATCTGGCTGAGCGCGTAAACCAGCAACACCCATCCCCAGCCGATGCCGTGCAAGTGGCCCACGACCAGCGGCGCCACCAGCACCAGCGCCAGATGCGCGAGCTTGCACAGCACGAACAGCGCCCAACCGCCGCGCCCCGCCAGCACGCGTTTTTCCCGCAGCGGCGTTTTATCGAGCCGATCGGACCAATCGAAAATCCAGGCGATATAGGGCAGCGAGAGCGCGGCGATCAGCGGCCAGTACAGATGCTGATAGCGCATATGGGGCCGCCAGCGCTGGAACGGTGTCTGGCGGAAGAAGCCGTTCTCTTCGGTATCCAGATCGTAATGTTCGACGTTGGCGTAAACGTGGTGGTAATCCACATGCCGCGTGCGCCAGTAGTCCGGATCGACGCCCAGCGGCAGCGTCACCAACCGCCCCACCAGCCGATTGGCCCAGGGCGCACGCAGAAAAGCGTTATGCGAAGCATCGTGGTTGACGTTGACATTGAGCAGCATACCCATGGTCACGAACAGGAAATAGCAGAGGAAAAACGCCCAGGGCTGATGCTGCAGCAGGCTCAGCGCGTAAAACCCGACGCACAACGCCAGCAACAGCGCGGCCTTGGCCAATCGCGCGGCATCGGCATAGCGATGATCGCCGGCCAGACAGGCGTGGGCCGCGCGCTTAAGATCGCGGTGGAAGGCCTGTTCGCCATCGGCGGGAAAACGCAGCGGCGGCAATGATTCAGCCATGCGGTTCCTCCACGGCGGCCGGTGCGGCTACTCTTCCCCAGCCCAACGCGACGCACAGGGCATGTAACGCCACGGCGGCCATGGCGATATGCCAGTAGCGCTGCGGCCAACCGAGATAGCCGATAAACAGCAGCGGCATGCCCAGCGCGATCAGCAGCCAGACGGCGCTCGCCCACCGCCGCCCTTCCGTCATGCCGCCCAGCGCCACCGATCCCAACGCCAGCAGCGCCAACAGCGCCATTTGCGGCCAGCTGATGTCGCTATAGCCGTAACCGTATTGGTAGACGTAGCCGACCACCAGCGAGAACAACAGCATGGCGCCGCTGAAAACGCTGAGCGCCGAACGGCGGTCGCGTGGCCGGCCCGGCGCCGGGCGCCATGCCAGGCGCAAATAGCGCAGGAACGGCAGATTGCTCGCCCAGAACGGGTTGGCGGACGGCCTGTCGCCGCCGACGCCATAGCTGAACGGCGTGCTCGGCAATGCCGGGCAAAAGGTGCCGAACAGCTTGTCCCAGAAGATAAAGCTGCCGCCGAAGTTCTTATTGGAATACGCCATGTCCTTGACGTGATGCACCCGGTGATGCGCCGGCGTGACCAGGATTTTTTCCAGCACGCCGAGCTTCGGCGTCAGCGCATTGTGGTTAAACAGCTGAATGCTGTAATGAAAAATAGAGACCGCAACGAACACCGACAGCGGCACCCCCGCCAGCGCCAGCAGCAAAAAGAACGGGATCGACGTCAGCGACGAATACCAGGAGTTGCGCACCCCCAGCGACAGATTAAAGTGCTCGCCCTGATGGTGCACCACGTGCACCGCCCACAGCAGGCGGAAACGATGGTGCAGACGGTGCAGCCAGTAGAAACCGAAGTCCCACGCCAGCAGGGCGAACAGCCACATCAGCAGCGGCGGCCAGGCATCCAGCAGCCCCAGGCTGAAATGCGCGGCCACGTAGCCGTAGCAGGTGATCTCCAACCCGCGGAACAGCCACAGCATGATATGGCCGGAATTCAGGTTGAACACCAGATCGTGCCAGTTGACCGGCTCGCGACGCCCCCACTGCAGCGCCACCGCCTCGGCCACCACGATGAACAGCATGAACACTATCGGCAATGCCAGATCGCTCATCCCATTTCTCCTTTAACGACGCGCCTGCGCAGGGTTTTCATGCGCAGGGCCAGCCAGCCGGCGAACAGCGCCAGCAGCGCGCCGCCGGCCAAATCGACAAACAAATGCCGACGCAGTTGCAGAATCGAGAACGCGATCGCCACGCCCCACAGCATCCACAGCGCCGTGCGCACTTTGCGATCGCCGTCGCTCAGCGCCCACACCGCCAGCACCGTCAGCGCCATATGCAACGAAGGCAGGCAGTTTTGCGGCGAGTCCACCCGGGTTAACGCCGCCAGCAGTTGCGCGCTGATCCCGACGCCATCGTTCTGCGGATAGGCCATGGTGGTCGGCCACAGCAGATAAACCGCCCCGGCACCCAGCGCGGTCAGCTGCATCGCCAGCGTCAGCCATTTGATCCGCGGCAGCGGCGCCAGCAGATAGCCCGCCGGGACGATGAGGAAGAACGACAGATAGAGCCAGATGGCCGTGGGGCTGAACGGGATCGCCCGATCAAGCGCCGACGGCGGCAACAGGGTTCCCGCACCCTGCAGGCGATCGGTCAGGCTATACACCACGCCGACCGTGCCCCATCCCAGCAGCATGTGCCATAGCCTGAACAGTGCGCTTTTCATGCCTCCTCCGCCCGGCGCACGATGCGCCGCCGCTTGCGATCGAACTGCGGCAGCACCGCTTGCGCCGTCAACCGCCATTCGAGGCGATCGGTGGCGATGCCCTGACGAGCGAACAGCGCCATCAGCTGCGCCTGACAGTGCGCCAACGCCGCCGGGCTGCAATCGGCAATCAGCTCCAACCGCCGTTCGCCATGCTGGATCAGGCGGTAATCGCTGGTCAGCGGTAACGCATTGGCGATCGTTCGGCTGCAGGCATCGGCGAACACCGCCTGCGGTTGCCGCTGCGCATCGGGCAGCATCAGCTGATCGTCGCGCCGCCCCTCGATACGGGCGATCGCCCGCGTCGGTTGCCCGCATGGGCAGGGTTCCTTGCGCAGCACCAATACATCGTCCAGCCGATAGCGCACGATCGGCTGCGTACTGCGGGTAAAGTCGGTGATCAGCGGCGTGAAGCGCAGTTCGTCGATCCACTGCGGCTCGATATGCAAAAACTCCTCGTTCAGGTGCAAGGTGCCGTGCGCGCAGGTGGCGGCGAGGACCCCCTCGGTAGCCTGATACACTTCGCCGACCGCCGGAAACACCTGCTGCAGCAGGCGGCGATCCTGTTCTTCAAGCACCTCGGCGACCGAGATCACTTTTTTGACCGACAGCGTCACCTGCCCGGCCAGCACCGCCAACGCCAATGCGCGCAGCACCTGCGCCGGGGCCACGATGATGCTGGGCGCCTGCCGTTCCAATGCCGGCAAATGGCCGCTGAACGGCGCGAGCAAATCGTAAAACGCCAGGCTCAGCCAACGGTTGTTCACGCTGTGATAGAGATTATTGTCCGCGCGCAGAAACAGCGCGACGCGCTCGCCCGCCGACAGCCCGTCCGGCAGCATTTTCGCCAACATGCCGCCGGCCCACACCTGCTGTTCCCGCGGGCTGACGACAAACACGCCGCGCTGCCCGGAAGTGCCGGACGACAATCCGACGCTGTAGCGCCCGATCTTCGGCGTGAAATCGCGATCCGCCTCGCTGCGCTGCGCGCAGGCCAACACCGCATCGCGCCGCAGCCCGGCGGTGTTCATGCGGTCGAACTGCGCCATCATCAGCGCCTTGTCCATCTGCGGCCATTCGGCGAACGGCCGGCGGCTGAAGCCTTGAAAATAGGGACTCTTGCTCAGCACCCGGCGGGCAAAACCCTCAAGCTGTCGGGCCTGATGCGCCTCCAGCGCCGCACGATCGCCAAAGCGCAGGCGCCGGGCGCGGAAATAGTGCCAAAGGGTCATGAAGGGGATCACAGGTCCCCCTCGTGGCACAGCAAAATGTTGACCTGACCGCCCGCCCACAGCTGGTTGAGCCGCTCCAGGGTGCGGGTGTAAGCCGCCGCGTCGTCCATCACCAGATTGGCCAGGCGCGAAGGCCCGAGCAGCGTCTGGTAACTCTGCGGCGACCAGGCGGCGTCGCTGGCCAGCAGCGTCCAGCCGGCGTCGGTGAGAATAAAGGCGCCGATATGGCCGGCCGCATGCCCCGGCAACGGCACCAGCACGATCTGCCCTTCACTGCCCGGCAGCGCGTAACCGCGATCGAACGGCGCCAACAGCGCGGGCAACGCCACCGCAGGAAAAGACTCCATAAACTGCAGACGGCTCTCGAAATCCGCCGGGATCAGGCCGGGAATAAAGGCGCGCTTCAGCGCCGCGAAACCGCGCAGCCCACGGGTTTGCTGCCAACCCTCGCCGGAGCAAATAAAGTCGAGTTGGCTGAAATCCTGCAGCCCGGCGATGTGATCGGCGTGAAAATGCGAGACGATCAGCGCCTGAATATCCCCCTCGACGTAACCGGCTTCGCGCAGCTGATGCGCCAACGACTCGGCCGGATCGAAATAGACCGGCGTCATGCGGCGGTAAAGGCTGAACAACCCCGACTGCGTGTGCTGCTGAAAATAACGCGCGTAGCCGGTATCCCACAGCCAGCGGCGCTCCCCCACCTCCAGCAGATAGGCGCGCGCTGGGAATTTGCACACCCGGAATCCGGCGCCGCGCAGCGCCATGCAGCCGATATGCGTGCAATAGCCCACTTCAAACACGGTGACCTTAGCCATGCTGTCCGCCTCCTTGCCGCCGCAGCCACTCGCCGGTCAGACGAATGCCCTCTTCCATCGAATAACGCGGCCGGTAACCCAGCTCTTCGATCGCACGGGTCTGGCTCAGCGTCATGTCAAAATGCACCGCCGCCACGCTGTAGCGCGTCAACAGCGGTTCCTTGCCGCTCAGCGCCGCCCACAGCTCCATGCCGCCGGCCAGCGTATGCAGCAGCGGATAGGACACGGCCTGCAGCCGGTAACTCAGCCCCAGTTCCTGACGCAGCAACGCATCCAGCATCTCCGCCAGCCGCTGCGGTTGGTGGTTGGTGATGTTGTACACGGCGCCGGACGGCAATCCGCGCTGCCGGCTGGCCAGATCCATCGCGTGCACCACGTTGGGGGCGAAGGTCAGATCCAGCAGCGCTTGTCCGCCGCCGGGCAATCGCAATACCCCGCGGTCGCGTTCGAGCTGCTGCAACAGCCGCGGCACGATCACCCGATCGTGCGGGCCAAACAGGCCGCGCGGCCGCAGCATAATATAGGTGGTTTGCGGATAGATCTTCGCCTGCGCCAACAGGCGCTGCTCGGCCGCATACTTGCTGGCGGCATAGTGATTGGCGAAGCGCCGGGCGCGGTAACCCTCGTCAAGATCGTAATGCGGCTGAAAATCGAAGTAGATTGCCGGCGTGGAGATATGCACGAAGCGCCGCACGCCGCAGCGCCCGGCCGCCTCCGCCAGCTTCTCCGTCGCCGTGGCGTTGATGCGATGAAACTCCGCTTTGCCGCCCCAGGGCGAAGACTTGGCCGCGCAGTGCCAGACCCATTCGCAGTCGGTCACCAGCTCCCGACACTGCTGCGGCGTGGCCTGCGCCAGATCGAGCGCGCAAAACTCGGCGCCCAGCCGACGCAGCGTTGCGCCGGCCCGTTCATCGCGGCCGGTGGCGCGCACCTGATGTCCGGCCTCCAGCAACCACTGCGCCGCGTTGCGTCCCAGCCCGCTGGTCGCCCCGGTGACCAGCACCCTCATGGCAGCAACACCATGCCGGCCAGCGCCAGCCCGGCGGCGGTGCCGATCAGCATCACCGGCTGACCGGGATTGAAGCGCCCGGTGGTCACGGCGGCATGCAGCGCCGTCGGGATAGACGCCGCCACCTGATTACCATGATGGCGGTAGATATCGACCAGCGCCTCGCTGGAGACGTGCAGCCGTTTGCGCATATGTTCGAGCGACAGATGGCTGGCCTGATGCGGCACCACGGTGGCGATCTGCGCCAGGGTCAGGCCGCTGGCGCTCAACAGCCGATCGAGATAACCCTCAATCAGCGCCGAGGCCTGGCGGAACAGCGGCTTGCCCTGCATATGAAACAGGAAGTCTTGCTCACACATGCCGGCGCGCGGGTTGCGACGCGTGCCGCCGGCGCGGATCTCGCACAGTTCGCTGCCGGCGGGGTAGGTTTCCACCAGGCTGGCGAGGATGCCGCTGGCGCCGTCGCCGCGCTCCACGATGGCACAGGCCGCGCCGTCGCCGAAGATCAGCGACGACTCTTCGTGCTGCCAGTCGATGCCGCGTGAAGCGAGATCCGCCGAGACGATGGCGATGCGTCGATACGTCCCGGCGTTCAGCAGCCCCGCCGCCACCTGCAGCGCAGAGATAAAGCTGACGCAGCTGCTGTTGATGTCGAAGCCCGGCGTGCCCGGCGCCAGCCCCGCCACCTTGAGAATATGCGCGGCGGTGCACGGCAGCGCCTGCACCGAAATCGCCGAGGCAGAGATCAGCAGATCGATCGAGTCCGCCGGCATGGCGTGGCGAGCCAGCGCATCTTGCAGCGCGGCAGCGGCGAGTTCGGCCTGGCTGGCATCGTCGGCGGCGTGATAGCGGTAAACGATGCCCGAGCGTTTTTCAACGTAGCCGGCCGGTTTCCCCAGCCGAACGTCGAGCGCAGAGGACGCCACGCGGTTAGGCGGCAACGCGGCCCCGGTGGCGATGATTTTCAGAGGCAGCAGCTCGGGTGAGCGTAATTGTGTGGTCATTATTGTTATTGATTAACCTGACTATCCATAAAGCGATTCTCCCGTAGGGCACGAAGGCCACACGGATCATCCCCGGTTTTTATGTCCCAAAATGCCTTTCATCAAGGCGGTATCTCTTGTTATCGGCTACCACAGGCCGACGTCCGTCGGCGGAAGCATAAACGTAACATAACTGAGATAGTGAGTTTACGACAAGGCGACGAGAATGGGCAGACGGCGGGAGAATTATCGGAATAGCGCCGCCGCTGGCGATCGGCGGCGGCGGGGTCAGGCTCAGCGGCGGTTGCGCACCAGCTGGTAACGGCGGGTCAGGTACTCTACCGGCGCACTCCAGATATGCACCAGGCGGCAGAACGGGAACAGCACGAACAGCGTCATGCCCAGCACCATATGCAGCTTGAAGATCAGCGCCACACCTTCCAGGTGCGCAGAAGCGCCGGCGTGGAAGGTCACGACCGCCTGCGCCCAGGCCACCAGCTTCATCATTTCGCTGCCGTCCATATGCTGGGCGGAGAACGGAATGGTCAGCAACCCCAGGCACACCTGCACCACCAGCAATGTCAGGATCAGGATGTCGGCGACGCTGCTGGTGGCGCGCACCCGCGGGTTGGTCAACCGGCGCTTCAGCAGCAGCGCGCCGCCGATCAGCGTCATCAGGCCGCAGGCGCCGCCGGCGATCATCGCCAGCTTCTGCTTCACGTCGATCGGCAGAAAGGCCTCATACATCCAGTGCGGCGTCAGCATGCCGAGGAAATGGCCCGCGAAGATGCCGATAATGCCGATGTGGAACAGGTTGGACGCCAGCCGCATGCCCTTTTTATCCAGCATCTGGCTGGAGCCGGCGCGCCAGCTGTATTGCCCGTAGTCGTAGCGCAGCCAGCTGCCGATCAGGAACACCGCGCCGGCCAGATAAGGGTAGATGTCGAAGAAGAACTGATTCAAAAATTGCATGATTAGCGTCCTTTGGTTCCGGTTAACGCATCCGTCAGGTCCAGATACTGTGGCGCCACCGCGCCGGCGAAGCGCCGCTGGTGCGCCGTCTGCTGGGCGGAGGCGCAGCCCTGCTCGCCGAGAAATTTGACCTGCTCCTCTTCCCATACCGCATCCAGCGCCTGCGGCGTATCGTCGCGCGCCTCTTGCGCCACCTGCGCCTTCAGCGCCTGCGCCTGCGCATCGCTGCCGGACAGCGCCAACAGCAGATCGAACAGCACCGCATACGGGCTTTCGCGCTGCTGCAAGCGCGCGCCCAGCAGCGCCAGGATCGGCGCAATGTCCTGCAGCCCTTCGCGCGCCTGCGCCGCGCTGCGGCTGGCCAGATACTCCAGATACAGCGGCAGGAAATCCGGCAGCTCGCGGCTGTCGATCTCCAGCCCGGCGGCGCGGTACTGCGCCATCAGGTCAACCATCGCCTGGCCGCGATCGCGCGACTCGCCGTGCACGTGCTCAAACAGCAGCAGCGAGATGGCGCGGCCGCGATCGAACAGCTCGCAATAGTCGGCCTGCGCGTCCAGCAACGGGCGCGCGCACAGGCGGCGGATAAACAGAATCAGCAGCGCGCTGTGGTGCAGATCCAGCTCACTGGCCGGTTCCAGCGCTTCAATCAGCGCCTGCTGATGGTCAAACAGCGCCTGCTCCGGGTAATCCAGCAGGCGGGCGATCACTTTCAGGCTGATCATGAGGCATCCTCCGGCCGCGCGGTTTTCGCGGTCACGTCAATGGCGTCGATACGGCGGCTGTTGAACAGATTGAACTTGCCGTCGCTGCCGTGGCAGCCGTCGCCGAAGCTGAAACCGCAGCCTTTGCTTTCGGGGAAGGCTTCGCGCGCCAGCTCACGGTGGCTCGACGGCACCACGAAGCGATCTTCATAGTTGGCGATCGCCAGGTAGCGATACATCTCCTGGGCCTGCGCTTCGCTCAGACCGACCTGCTCCAGCGCGCTGATGTCCACCACGCCGTCGACGGTTTCCGCCCGTTTGTAGTGGCGCATCGCCAGCATGCGTTTCAGCGCCAGCAACACCGGCTCGGTATCGCCGGCGGTCAGCAGGTTCGCCAGATACTGCACCGGAATGCGCAGGCTCTCGACATCCGGCAATACGCCGCTGTGCGCCAGCTCGCCGGCGTCGGCGGCCGACTGAATCGGCGACAACGGCGGCACGTACCACACCATCGGCAGCGTGCGGTATTCCGGATGCAGCGGCAGCGCCAGTTTCCAGTCCATCGCCATTTTGTACACCGGCGACTGCTGAGCGGCTTCAATGACGCCCTGCGGCACGCCGTCCGCCAGCGCCTGAGCAATCACCTTCGGATCATGCGGATCGAGGAAGATATCGAGCTGGCTCTGGTACAGATCCTTGTCGTTTTCCACCGCCGCCGCCTGTTCGATGCGATCGGCGTCGTACAGCAGCACGCCGAGGTAGCGGATGCGGCCGACGCAGGTTTCCGAACAGACCGTCGGCTGCCCGGCTTCGATGCGCGGGTAGCAGAAGATGCACTTCTCGGACTTGCCGCTCTTCCAGTTGAAGTAGATTTTCTTGTATGGGCAGCCGGTCAGACACATGCGCCAACCGCGACACTTGTCCTGATCGATCAGCACGATGCCGTCTTCGCCGCGCTTGTAGATTGCCCCGCTCGGGCAGGTGGCGACGCAGGCCGGGTTGAGGCAATGCTCGCACAGGCGCGGCAAATACATCATGAAGGTGTTTTCGAACTGGCCGTACATCGCCTTCTGCAGGTTGTCGAAGTTCTTGTCCTGCGAACGTTTTTCGAACTCCCCGCCGAGGATCTCTTCCCAGTTCGGGCCGTTTTCGATCTTGTTCATGCGCCGGCCGGTGATCACCGAACGCGGGCGCGCCACCGGCTGGTGTTTGCCCTGTTTGGCGGTGTGCAGGTGCTGGTAGTCGTAATCGAACGGCTCGTAGTAGTCATCCAGCGCCGGCACGTCCGGGTTGGCGAAGATTTTCGCCAGCACGCCGACGCGGCTGCCCATGCGCGGCTCCAGCTTGCCGTTGATTTTACGGATCCAGCCGCCCTTCCATTTTTCCTGATCTTCCCAGGCATGCGGATACCCGACGCCGGGCTTGCTTTCCACGTTGTTGAACCAGGCGTATTCCATCCCCTCGCGGCTGGTCCAGACGTTCTTGCAGGTGACCGAACAGGTGTGGCAACCGATGCACTTGTCCAGATTCAGCACCATGCCGACTTGCGAACGAATTTTCATTTGCTGTTCTCCTGCTGACTGCCCTGCGCGTAGTCGTTGCCTTCGTCGTCCAACCAATCAATGCGGTTCATCTTGCGCACCACCACGAACTCGTCGCGGTTGGAGCCGACAGTGCCGTAGTAGTTGAAGCCGTAGGCCAGCTGCGCATAGCCGCCGATCATGTGAGTCGGTTTCGGGCAAGCGCGGGTCACCGAGTTATGGATGCCGCCGCGTTGGCGTGTGATCTCCGAGCCGGGCAGATTCACGATGCGCTCCTGCGCGTGGTACATCATGGTCATCCCCGCCGGGATACGCTGGCTGACCACCGCGCGCGCCGTCAGCGCGCCGTTGGCGTTGAAGGCCTCGATCCAGTCGTTGTCCGCGATGCCCAGATCTTTGGCGTCGTCTTCGCTCAGCCAGACGATCGGGCCGCCGCGCGACAGCGTCAGCATCAGCAGGTTGTCGCTGTAGGTGGAGTGAATGCCCCACTTCTGGTGCGGCGTCAGGAAGTTCAGCGCCTTCTCCTTGTTGCCGTTCGGTTTGCTGTTGAGCAGCGGCTGCGCAGCGCGGGTGTCGATCGGCGGCCTATACGCCAGCAGGCTTTCGCCGAAGGCGCGCATCCACTCGTGATCCTGATACAGCTGCTGACGGCCGCTGAGGGTGCGCCACGGGATCAGCTCATGCACGTTGGTGTAGCAGGCGTTATAGGAGACGTGCTCGTCTTCCAGGCCGGACCAGGTTGGGCTGGAGATGATTTTGCGCGGCTGCGCCTGAATGTCGCGGAAGCGAATTTTCTCGTCTTCCTTGTTCAGCGCCAGATGCCGGTGATCGCGGCCGGTGACGTTGCTCAGCGCTTCCCAGGCTTTCACCGCCACCTGGCCGTTGGTTTCCGGCGCCAGCGACAGGATCACTTCCGCCGCGTCTATCGCGCTCTCGATCTTCGGCCGCCCCGCCGCCGGGCCGTCGGCCTTGACGTAGTTAAGCTGCTTGAGGAAATCGACCTCGGTCTGGGTGTTCCAGCTGATGCCCTTGCCGCCGTTGCCCAGTTTGTCCATCAACGGCCCCAAGGAGGTAAAACGCTCGTAGGTAGCCGGGTAATCGCGCTCCACCGCGATGATGTGCGGCGCGGTTTTGCCGGGGATCAGTTCGCACTCGCCTTTCTTCCAATCCTGCACGCCGTAAGGCTGCGCCAGCTCGGCGGCGGAGTCGTGCTGAATAGGCAAAGTCACCACGTCGGTTTCCTGGCCCAGATGGCCGACGCACACCTCGGAGAAGGCTTTGGCGATGCCCTTGTAGATTTCCCAGTCGCTCTTCGAATCCCAGGCTGGATCGACCGCCGCCGACAGCGGATGAATGAACGGGTGCATGTCGGAGGTGTTCATGTCGTCTTTTTCATACCAGGTGGCGGTCGGCAGCACCACGTCGGAATACAGGCAGGTGCTCGACATGCGGAAATCGAGCGTCACCACCAGATCCAGTTTGCCTTCGCCGCCCTGCTCGCGCCATTCCACTTCCTGCGGCTTCACGCCGCCCTGCTGGCCGAGATCTTTCCCCTGGATGCCGTTCTCGGTGCCCAACAGGTATTTGAGCATGTATTCATGGCCCTTGCCGGAAGAACCCAGCAGGTTGGAGCGCCAGACGAACAGGTTGCGCGGGAAATTCTGCGGATTGTCCGGCTGCTCGGCGGCAAAGCCCAGCGCGCCGCTCTTTAGGCTGTCGACGGTGAACTCAACCGGCGACTGGCCGGCGGCGCGGGCCTGCTCCGCCAGGCGCAGCGGATTGGCGCCCAGCTGCGGCGCCGAAGGCAGCCAGCCCATGCGCTCCGCGCGCACGTTGAAGTCGATCAGGCTGCCGCCGAAGCGCGATTTGTCCGCCAGCGGCGACAGCAGCTCATCGGCGCCGACGGTTTCATAGCGCCATTGGCTGGAATGGTTGTAGAAGAACGAGGTGCTGTTCATGTGGCGCGGCGGGCGCTGCCAGTCAAGGCCGAACGCCAGCGGCAGCCAGCCGGTTTGCGGCCGCAGTTTTTCCTGGCCGACGTAGTGCGCCCAGCCGCCGCCGCTCTGGCCGACGCAACCGCAGAAGATCAACATATTGATCAGGCCGCGGTAGGTCATGTCCATGTGATACCAGTGGTTGACGCCGGCGCCGACGATGATCATCGAACGGCCGTGGGTCTTCTCGGCGTTTTCCGCGAACTCGCGGGCAATGCGGATGATGTTGTGGCGCGACACGCCGGTGATCTGCTCGGCCCAGGCTGGGCTGTAAGCCTTGACCTCGTCATAGTCGGCGGCGCAGTTGGCGTCGCCCAGCCCGCGCTCCAGGCCGTAGTTGGCCAGCGTCAGGTCATACACGCTGGTCACCAGCGCTTCACTGCCGTCCGCCAGCCGCAGGCGTTTCACAGGCAGCTTGTGCAGCAGGATTTCGTCCAGCGCCACGCTGTTGAAATGCTCGCTGTCGGCGCCGCCGAAGTACGGGAAGCCCACCTCGGCAACGTCGTCATGCATGCCCAGCAGACTGAGCTGCAGCTCGACTTCCTGTTGCGACTTGCCTTCGCGCTGCTCCAGGTTCCACTTGCCCTTCTCGCCCCAGCGGAAACCGATGGAGCCCTGCGGCGCCACCAGCTCGCCGCTGCGGCTGTCGATAGCGACGGTTTTCCACTCGGGATTGTTTTCCTGGCCCAGTCCGTCCACCAGATCGGCGGCGCGCAGCAGGCGGCCGGCGGCGTAGTGGCCGCCTTCACGCGGCTCCAGCAGCACCAGCATCGGCATGTCGGTATAGCGGCGCACGTAGTCGCGGAAGTAGCCGACTTCGCGATCGAGATGGAACTCTTTCAGCATCACATGGCCCATCGCCAGCGCCATCGCGCTGTCGGTGCCCTGCTTCGGATTCAGCCAGTAGTCGCACAGCTTGGCGACTTCGGCGTAGTCCGGCGTCACCGCCACGGTTTTGGTGCCCTTGTAGCGCACTTCTGTAAAGAAGTGGGCGTCCGGGGTGCGCGTCTGCGGCACGTTGGAGCCCCAGGCGATGATGTAGGAGGAGTTGTACCAGTCGGCGGACTCCGGCACGTCGGTCTGCTCGCCCCAGGTCATCGGCGAAGCCGGCGGCAAATCGCAATACCAGTCGTAGAAGCTCAGGCAGGCGCCGCCGATCAGCGACAGGTAACGGGCGCCGGCGGCGTAGGACACCATCGACATCGCCGGGATCGGCGAGAAGCCGATAATGCGGTCAGGGCCGAAGGTTTTGGCGGTATAGACGTTGGCGGCGGCGATCAGTTCATTGACCTCTTGCCAGCTGGAGCGGACGAAACCGCCGCGGCCGCGCGCCACCTTGTAGCTTTTGGCTTTTTCCGCATCGCCGACGATCGATCCCCAGGCCTCGACCGGATCGCTGTGCTGCGCTTTCGCCTCGCGCCACAGTTTGAGCAGCCGCTTGCGCATCAGCGGGTATTTCAGCCGGTTGGCGCTGTACAGGTACCAGGAGTAGCTGGCGCCGCGCGGGCAGCCGCGCGGTTCATGGTTGGGCAGATCGGGGCGGGTGCGCGGATAGTCGGTTTGCTGGGTTTCCCAGGTCACCAGACCATTCTTCACGTAGATCTTCCAACTGCAGGAACCGGTGCAGTTCACGCCGTGGGTGGAACGCACCACTTTGTCATGCTGCCAACGGCTGCGGTAGCCGTCTTCCCAGTCGCGGTTGGTGTTCAAGGTCTGGCCGTGATCGCCAGAAAAAGGCTCCGCCAACTGCTTGAAATAGCGGAAACGGTCTAAAAATTTGCTCATCCGGAATGCTCCTGAAGGCTCTTGTCGTTATAAGAAGACATGCTCAATCTGCCGCCAGCCTACTGACGGCCAACCGGCGGCAAATTGATTGCGATCAAGAGAAAGCGGCGGGCGACGCGTGCGCCGGGCGGGAAATACCACCAAAGTATAGGGGTGAGAAATAGGATTAATTGTTTGAATTAAAATGAATAAATCAGAATATCAAGAAGAAGGTGAACGGGCGGGAGGCAAGACGGGGTATTTGGGGGTAGGACGCGGGGAAAAACCCCGCGTCGGGTTTCAGAAAGGAACGCCGCGGAAGAAGACGTTGCGCAGAATGTTCTTCATGTAAACGCCGGCCATCACCCCGCTGTTGACGTAGATGATGCCCTTCATGCCGTGCAGCACGCCGCCGAGACGGCTTCGGCTGTCGGTGATGATGCGCGACGTGATGCAGGTGTGGCGCAGCCGCATCACCTTGCGCGCCCGCGGCGAAATCTGCGGCATCAACCGGCGCTCGAACTGCATTTTGTTGTGATAGCCGATGATGCCTTTCGGGCTGGAGGTAATACGCTCACCGTCGTGATCGTTATGCACCGCCAGGCGCTCGTGCAACGTGCCGATGCGCATGCCCGCCGCCAGCAGGCGATAAATGAAGATATGATCCTGATAACGCGGGGTATTGAAGAACCCGCGCACCGCGATCGCTGCCTCGCGGCGCAGCATGATCATCGGCGTGTAAGCGACGCCGGCCAGCATGAAGTCCTCCAGCCCGTCGCAGCGGGCGCGGTAATAGCGCTCGGCGCTGATTTGGCCGTCCTGCAGAATATCCATATCGCACAGGCTGACGGGGTAATTGCCGCGCTGCATAAAGGCCAGCTGACGGGCGATCTTCTCCGGGTGGTAGTAATCGTCGTCGTCCAGAAAAGTGAGGTATTCCCCGGTGGCGCGCAGGATGCCGCTGTTGCGCGCCCGCGCCCCGCCGCCGTTGCGCGCGCGCGGGCAATAGACGATCTGCCCGGCGGCAATATAGCCGGCCAGCCGTTCGCGGGTGGCCTGGCGCTGCGGATGGTTCGGCGGATTATCGTCCACCACCACGATCTCCACCGGCTGATGGGTTTGCGCCAGGACGCTGTCGATGGCGCGCGCCAGCAGTTCGCTGCGGCCATAGGTCGGAATAATGACGCTGACTTTGATACTCATAATGGGCTTCCACGCGGGTTTATCGTCGTTCGGGCACGGTCAGATTCACCCGAAACGGTTGTAGAGACTGGCCATCAGGTAGTAGACCAGCGGACTGCGGTAGAACAGGCGGTTCTTGCGGCTCAGCATTTGCCGCTCCTCCGCCCGCAGCCGGGCATAGCGCCGTTTCAGCTCGGCGGTTTCCCGCAGCGCGTCGCGCAGGCCGAAGAAGTCCAGCCCGACCAGCAGGCGCGCCTTCAGCGTGGTGACGAACAGCACCGAGTGGAATCCCTTCCCCCCCTCGCGGCGACGCCCGCTGTCAGCGCGCTCGATGGCGTAATCGAGATCGTCCAAATCCCGCCGCTTCGGCGCACGCGTGATGCCGTTGGGGTTAGCGCGGTATCCTACCAACGGCGTGTCGCACACCACGATGCGGTTCGCTTTCAGATACAGCTGCGGGATCAGCTGGATATCCTCGAAGTTGCGCCCCGCCGGAAACGCGGCGTCGTTGAACAGCGAACGGTGATAAATCCGCGCCCAGGCGTACCACAGGCTGCGGTTAAAACTGTCCGCCAGCAGCGCCATATGCGGCTCGCGCTCCTGTGGCGCGGCGTTGCCGGGCACGATCGCCATCAGGCCATCCGGTTCTATCTTGCCGTTTTTCAGCCGCGAGAAGCGCTGGGCGTTGAACGCCACGATCTCCACCTGCGGGTTATCCGCCAGCAGGCGCCCCAAAATGCTGAAATAGCCCGGCAGCAGCACGTCGTCGGAGTCCAGAAAACCGAGATATTCGCCTTCGGCATGGGCGATCCCGGCGTTGCGCGCGGCGCTCAACCCCTGGTTATCCTGGCGCAGGATGCTGACCTGCGTTTTCAATGCCGGATAACGGCACAGCACCTCTTGCGCGACGGCGATGGAGCCGTCCGGGCTGCCGTCATCGACGAGGATCACTTCCGCCCAGTCGGGCAATTGACTCAGCACCGAATCCAGGCACGCTTCGATGTAGGCTTCCACCTTATACACCGGGACGATCAGGCTTAGCGTGATAGTCATGAACGGGTATCCTTATTGATTGCTAGTGTCTCGTTGCACCCACAGCGCGCTGCTGCCCACCGCGGGCAATTTGGCGTCGATCTGCGGCTGCCCCTGCCAGCGCCAGCCGGGCGGCAGGTCAAAACGGGCGGCCATCGGCCGATAGTACGGGTTGGCGATCAGCACCAGGCCGCGCTCGCCGTCGATAAACAGCCGCGCCGGTACGGCGGTGTTGTTGCCGGACAGCGTCGCGCTTTCGCCCGAGAGCAGGTACGGCGTGAAGCTGTCGATCTGTTGCGCCACGCGGGCAACCCCTTGCCAAATACCGTCGAATTCCTGTTGGTTGAAATCACCGCTGCGGCGCTTGTAGAACAGGTCGGTATAGGAGTAGAACAGCAGCCCTTTGACGCCGCCGATCAGCCCCAGCCAGGCCTGGTTGCGGATCTCCGCTTCGCTCGGTTGGCGCGGCTTGCGGTGCGGCTCATAGGCGGCGTGATCCATGATCTGCATCACCAGCCAGGCGCCCTTCGCCTGACGCGCCACCTGCACCGTCAGGCGCGAGTATTCCAGCGTGCGCGTCATATCGGCATCGCGTCCGACCGGATAAGGATCGCTGGCCAACACGTCGGAACTGTTGAAATAGGCGTTGAGCGCGCCGGTCTGATTCAGCGCCTGAAAGGTCAGATGGTCAGGATCTTGTTGCTTCACCTGCAGATGCATCTGCTCTATCTGCGGCGCGTACTTCGGCGCCAGCTCATCGTTGATGTACCAGGCGAGCAGGTTCGGCTGAGTTTTAAACTTCTCCACATAAGACGCCGTCAACTGCGGGTAGCTCAGGCGCGTTTTCGGCGCAGAGTCGAGGCCGGGGTAGAAATCCTTCAGCGAGAAAATCACCTGCAGCCCGTACTGCTGCGTTTTGCGGAAATAGGCGTACGGGTCGCGCCCTGCGCCGTAGTTGTAATTCAGCACGGTGTTGAAACCGGCGTCGCGGATGCGCGCCAGATGCTCATCGGTCGCCATGTTGCCGTACATGTAGATGCCCAGCGGAAAGAAGCGCTTGCCCTGCCGCAGCGTATAGCCCTGCTCGTCCAGCGCCACTTTCGGCGGCGCCTCGCCGATGCTGACCGGCATTTCGCTGCTCCGGCTGTGCTTCGACGCCACGTCCGTCACCTGCTGCTGCAGGCGGTACTCGCCGGCGGTCAGGTTGGCCGGCAACGAGAACTCTACGCGCTGACGCTCGGCGACATGGTAGCGGCGGCTCTCCTGCCGCACGGCGGTGCGTTGGCTATCGAGCAGCGTACTTTCCACCTGCACTTCCTGAGGCTGCTGCACTTCGATCAGGCTGGAGGCCGATTGCCCGCCGGCGCGCATCTGATACAACGCCGGCGCCGTCGGCTGGCTGCAAACGTAGGCATCGTCGAACCAGGCATTGCCGGTCGTGCCCTTGCGCATATACAGCCCCAGTACGGTGGTGGTGGCCTCTGCCGGCACGGTGAAACTGCCCTCCACCGGCTGCCAACCGCTGCTGCCCAGCAGGCCTTGCGGGTAGCTGCCGGCCAGGTGGCGCCCCTTGGCGTCATAGCTTTCGACGTACACCCCGGCGCCCGGCTGATCGCCTTTGCCGCGCAGGTTATCGCCGCGCACCCACACGCCGAACGCGATCGTCTGGCCCGCTTTCACCTGCAGCGTTTGCAGCATCTGGTGATACTCCGCCGGGTCAGGATTGCTGTAGTACAGGCTGGCCCGGCCGCTGCGGCCGCCGGAGACCACCTTGGCCGGCGGCAGCGACCAGCCCGTCTGTCCCTGCTCAAAGCCGGGGTTGGTCAGCAGATTGGTCTCGCAGCCCGCCGCCCCGGCCTGAGCCGCCAGCCCGCATCCGATCAGCACGCAGGCTGCGTTCAAGATTTTGCTGGTCATTGTCTTTTCATCACCGCGCTGTACAGGTAGGAGAAGAACAGGTAGCAGGATTTTTGATAAGAGAGCCCCAGATGACGACGGTAGATCTGCCACTGCCAGTCCGCCGCGCGGATCTTGTTGCCGGACAGCGAATTGGCGGACAGCCGGTAAAACGCCAGCGGCTCCGGAATGCAGTACGCCAGGCGATTGCGCGCGCGCTCCAGAATAGACAGCCACATCACGTAGTCTTCATGCCCGACCTTGCGCTGGTAGACCTTGCCGACCCGGCGCTGGTTGTACATGCCGGTCAGGTTGCCGATCCAGTTGCTTTTCAACATGTCGCGGTAGGCGATGATCTCCCCGGCGCCGCGGTAATTTTTCACCTGCGCCAGGTCATTCTCGAAGGTGTAATAGTGCGAGCAGACCACGTCGTAACGCTGGGTTTTAAGGATGCCGACCTGGCGGGCCAGCTTATTCGGATGCCAAACATCGTCGCTGTCGCAAAACGCGATGTAGTCGCCGCGCGCCGCTTCGATGGCGATGTTGCGCGTTTCGGCCACCCCCTGATTGGCGTTGTTGCGGATGTAGGTCAGTCGATCGTGAATGAACGGCTTGACCACCTCGGCGGTGTTGTCGGTGGAGGCGTCGTCAATCACATACAGGTGATAGTCCTGATAAGTTTGATTCAATACGCCAAGGATCGACTCGCGGATAAAACCGGCGGCGTTATAAGCCGGCATAATGACGGACACTTTTTCCATGATGATTACCTCAGACGATAAGCTCTTGCCACTGGGGGTAAATACGTTCAGGCACAAACCGCTGCGCCTTTTCCAACGCACGGTGGGAGAAGCGGCGACGCAGTTCGCCGTCGCCGATCAGCGCCAGGACACGCTGACTGAAGGTGTCGACGTCGCCGTCCGCCACCAGATAACCGTTTTCGCGATCGTCGATCAGCTCCGCCGGGCCGGTCAGACAGTCGAAAGCCACCAGCGGCAGGCCGAAGCTCATGGCTTCGATCAGCACCATCGGCAGGCCTTCGTAGCGAGAGGTCATCAGCAACAGGCTCGCCTGCCGGTAATGCCCGGCGATATCGGCGGTGGCCGGCAGCAGCTGCACCCGTTCGTCGAGCCCGTAATCGGCGATCTGCCGTTGCAACGCCGCCCGATCCGGGCCATCGCCGACGATGTGCAGCCGCCACTCCGGCGCCTGCTGCGCTACCTGCCGCCAGGCGGCGATCAGCCGGTCGAAGCCTTTCTGGTGGCACAGTCGGCCGACCGCCAGCGCCACCGGCTGTTGCTGTTCCGGATGCGGCGCCCGCAGCGGAAACGGCGACACGTTCTCAATCACCCGACATTTGCGGGCGGGCACCCAGCGGCCGATATTCGCCAGATCTTTTTGCGTCAGCAGCACGGTGCGATCGCCCAGCCGGTAGATCAGCACCTTCAGCCACTTCATCGGCCACGGATACTGGTGGAAACTGACATGTTCACTCAGCACCAAGCGGCTGCCGGGACACAACAGCCGCAGGTAAGGCACCATGATCACCGAGAGTTTCCCCATCGAGACGGTGATGATGGCGTCATAGCGGCCGCGGCGTAAGAACAGCGCCAGGCGCCACGGCCAGAGCAGCGTCTTGCCGCGCATGAAGCGCAGCGTCACCGCCGGCTCCAGCGGATAGAACGCCCGATCCCCGCAGATGGATATCAGTTCGACCTGGTGGCCGAAGCGGGTGGTCAGCGCATTGGCCAGGCTGCTGGCCACCCGTTCGGTGCCGCCTTTGCCGCCGATGTCTTCGATTACAATTGCGATTTTCCGCGGTTGCATGTCACCTCCGTAATCCCTCGCGGGCCGTGCGCAGCAGCCTCCCCCCCAATGGAAACAGTCCCAGCCTGGCCAGACAGTCGCCATACAGCTTGATCGCCTTGAATTTGCCGCTCAGGGTGTGGCGCTCCATGCGCGATGAGTAGTAGTTGAAAGCCTGCAGATCTTCGCTGTACAGCGAAGCCAGCAGGTGTTTACAGGCAAAGCCGCTGATATAACGGCCGCTGGCCTGCAGATAGGTATCGATAAAGCGTTCGCTGGCGTCGATGTTCAATCGGCAGCGGTTCAGATCCTCGTCGCCGCAGCGGATGAACACCCCACCGCCCTGATCGTGAACCACCCGGGCGCCCAGGTTGGTGGCGTTGACCAAAAACCCCCAGTCCTGGTAACGGGCCAAAAACTCCGGAAATAAAAACCGCCGGTCTTGTTTCTTGCGCACGCTGATGGTCGAGGTGCGAATATCCCCCATCTCGATAAATAAGAAATCTTCCCCGGCCACGCCCTCTTGGTAATTAAACACGTAGCTGCGCACATTCTTGTCGTTGACCGTGGTGTAATTGCCGAACACGATATCGATCCGCGTGTCCTCATGCCGTCTCAAGCGCCGGATGATATAATTGGTGCCAAACATATCCTCCGGTTCCAGAAAAAAAACCACCTCAGAACGCGCCAGGCGAAAACCGATATTGCAGGCGACGGCGATATTGCCGCGCACCCGGCTTTCATGCAGCCTGGCGCGATGATTCGCCGCCAACAGTCCGTGTATCTTTTCCGACTCACCGGCTTCCGATGAATAATCGACCACGATAATTTCATAATCAAAACCGGCGCAATAATGGGTCATGCGCGCCAGCGTGGCGGCGAGATGGTTTGAATTATTAAAAGCGGGAATAACAATTGATAAGTCCATTTAATACCTCAAAAGCTATTATCAACTGGCGAGTGCAGCCTGATGCCAGAGAAAAAGTTTGTTATCGCAGCATATCCCTGCCCGGTTATCCCCCCGCCTCGGGTCGAGTACGCGCAGCCAACGGCCTGTTTCAGCTACGTATGAAAATACCCTCCCCATTCTTGTTCAATCGTTTCTGGCATCAGCCGTTGTAATCCGGCCCCCGGGGTGAAAGTCAGCTCGCCAAAATAAATGCGATCCTGCACCTGATAAAAATCGACGCGTACGTACGAGAATTGTTCCGCCACCTGGCGCGCCAGCCGCAGCATCTCCTTTAGCCCGCTGGGGCGCGACATCGGCACGTCGCTGTTCGGCACGCCCATGCGGATCTCGGTGCGGTTCCAGTCCGCATCAAAGAAATCGCGGCGATGATCGATAAAGCGCTGATAATCGATCTGAATAAAGAAGCGCACCTCACCGTCAAGATTAAAACAGTGGATCTTGATGTCGTTCGGTATTTGCCCTTCGTCGATCAGCATTCTTTCCACCATGATGCAAGGTGGAATATCTTTATAATGCCGCTCGCGATAAACCTGATAAAAACTTTGCCGCAGCCAACTGTTGGTCAACACCCGCAGTTCGTTATAACCGGTTTGGCTTTTATCAAATACCAGCTTGTTATATCCGCTGCCATGGTTGGCTTTAATCACAAACGACTCGGGCAGCTGCTGATACATCTCTTCCGTAAATTCGTTGCCGTGCGCGTAAAGATCGATCAAATACTCTTTACCCCATAGCTGTTCGATATACTCTCTCACCCGATATTTATCGGATAGCTGCGTATATATCGCCAGTGGATAAACTTTCCTACGCATCAGTTTTTCGCTGTACCCCACCGGATGGGCCAGATGCGGCACCTTGCGGAAAAACATTGCGTATTTTAACTGATGATATATTGCATCGGGCATACGTCGGTATAACCCTTTCACCAGATTATTTAACATATATTTCTCGTACCTTCCCTATTAATTGCGGAAAACACCGATAGCAAGTCACCTGCAAACGCGTAATTTTTCCTCCTCTGAAAAAGCTGTTGAGCACAAAGAATGAAATAAACTCCGTGATCAACGTCGATATCGCCGCGCCCATGATCCCGTAGCGCGGGATCAGGATGAAATTCATCACCACGTTGGCCAACGCCGCCAGCGGCATTTTGATGGCGATGAATCGATAGCCGCTGAACAGCACGATGGCGCGGTAAGACACCGTTCCCATCACCGAGAACAACGACGTCACCGAGCACAGTGCCAAAATGGTCGCCGTTTGCCGGTAACTTTCGCCGAACATCAGCGCGACTATCTGCTGCGGAAACAGCGACAGCACCGCTATCACTGGCATCGAAAGCACCAGCACCATCAGATACAGCTGGCGAATGCGCGCCTCTTGTTCCTGCTCCGAACCGGCATTCGCCACGCCTGGCATCATCGACATGATCAGCGCGATGGGCACGAATACCCACCCCTGGCTCAGCGTGATGGCGGCGCTGTAAAGCCCGACGCTGTGTTCTCCCATATAGTTGCCCAGCATGATCTGATCAATGCGCGTATAAATGACGATCGACAGGCTGGAGATCGCCAGCGGCAAGCCGACGCTGAACAGGTAGCGGCCGTAGCGCCGTTTGTGTCTGCCGCTGATCGCCGGCATCTGCGCCTGCTCGCGACGGAACAGCACCCAGCGCACCGCATAAGGCAGCAGGCTGCTCAGCACATAGGGCAGCGCAAACCACACCAGCGTCAATTGCGCGTACACCAGGCCGAGCCGCATCACGATCGACAGCAACAGCGCGACGTTGTTGATCAACGTGTTCAACTTCGACTTCAGCAGCGCGTCGTAATAGATTTTGTAGACGTCCTGCACGGAGAAATACGCGCTGATCAACATCAGCAGCATCATGATTTGGTTGGTGCGATCCTGCGTCAACAGCGTCCAGGCCATCAGCGGCAGCGCGATCAGCGCAAACAGCTGTCGGCGGATGCGCATCGAAGCCAGCATCAGCCGCATGCCACTCCGGCGCCGTTTGGCGACGCGGTTGAACAGCACCGCGTCCGCCCCCAGCTGCACCAGCGGCACGGCGATGGCGATCACCGACAGCAAGTAGTTAATCAAACCGTATTGCGCCGGCCCGAGATAGCGCGCGACGTACACCGAAACGAAAATCCCCGACAGACTCAGCGATACCCGCTCCAGCATTAACCACAAAGAGTTCATCAGCATCGCTTTCATGCGCTTACGGCACCTTTTCTTCCTGATGGCTCGGATAGGCAAAGGCGTAGTAACCCGCATCGGCGGCGGATTTTTTCACCATGCCGTTGAGGATCACGCCTTTGATCGCCACCCCATTCTGTTCGAAACGGCGCATGCTGGTTTCGATCTGCTTGACGGTGTTCACTTCAAAACGCACCACCAGCAGCGAAGTGCCGGCGTGATGACCGACGATCGCCGCATCCGTCACCGCCAGAATCGGCGGCGTATCGATCAGCACCAGATCGTAGTTTTGCCCGGCCCAGCGCAGGAAGTCGGCGAAGCGGCGATGCATCAGCAGTTCGGACGGATTCGGCGGCACCTGGCCGCGCGGCACGAAGTCCAGGTTGGCGATGGCGGTTTTTCGCACCGCCTGTTCCGCCATCACGTCGCCCACCAGCATGTCGGACAAACCGCGATGTCCATCCTCGGCCAGCCAGCGATGCAGGAAGCCTTTGCGCATATCCGCGTCGATCAGCAATACCCGCTGCCCGGCCTGCGCCACGACCACCGCCAGGTTGGTACTGGTGAAGCTCTTGCCGCTTTCCGGGCTGGCACCGGAGACCATCAGAATATTGTTTTTGGCTTCCAGCATGGCGAAATGTAGGCTGGTACGCAGGCTGCGGATTGCCTCCACCGACAGATCCGTCGGCTCGGCCACCGCCAGGATCGGCAGGCGCCGGCCGCCGGATTTGGGCAACAGATGACGCTGCTCGCGGTTGCGCTTCACCTGCCACGGCGACAGCGGCACGGTGGCGTAGACGTTGATGCCCCGCTTCTCCAGCGTATCGATATCATTGATGCCGCGGTGGAAGGCCGCGCGCAACAGCACCACCGCGGCGGCGCCCCCGGCGCCCAGCAGCAGCGCCAACAGCACGATCAGCATCTTTTGCGGCTGGATCGGCCGAATGGCGGTTTCCGCTTCATCGATGATGCGCACGTTGCCTACCGTGCCGGCCTTGCTGATGCTCAGCTCCTGCTGCTTGTTCATCAGCTGCATGTAAACCTGCTGATCCACCTGCACGTCTCGGGTGAGACGCAGGATCTCCTGCTGCATTTTCGGCAGCGTCTGCACCTGTTTGCCCAGCCGCGCCTTTTCCGCTTCCAGCGTGGCGCGCTTTTCCAGCAGCGCCCGGTAAGCCGGGTGCGCGCGGGTATAGAGCTTGGAGATCTCCGCTTCCTTGAAGGTCAGTTCATTGAGCTGCGCTTCGAGCTGCACCTGCGTGTCCAACACCGATTTGGCTTCCAGCGACAGATCCACCGAGTCGTTTTGCTGACGGAACTGATTGAGCTGGGTTTCGGCGTTGTTGAGCGAGGTTTGCGTTTGCGGCAGTTGCTCTTGCAGGAACGCAAGCATTCGCTGCGCCTCTTCCGTTTTGCGATCCACGTTCTGCTGCAGGTAGTTGTCGGTGATGTTCTTCAGCACCGCCTCGGCGCGCTGCGGATCTTCGCTCGGCAGCGTAAAGGTCATGATGCCGCTGTCTTTACCGCCCGGCACTACGTCAAGATTTTTGCGCAGATCGTCCACCGCTTTCTGGCGCGCGACTTTGACCACCGTAAAGCTGGCGCCCGGCGCCGCGTCCAGCGCCGAGACGGCCATGTTCCATCCGCCCTGCGCCACCGGCTGCCCGACCGCGCCGCTGAACAGTTTGGCGCCGTCATGGCTCAGCTCGTAATGCTGCCCATCGCGCACCGTCAGCGTCAGCGCTTCGCCCTCCATTTCCGGCGGCGTCGTCAACGTGGCGATATCCAGCACCGGCGCCTTTTCGCCGCTCAGTCGGGCAAAACCTTTACCGAATACCGGGAAATAGTCCGGCTCGACGCGCACCGTCAGGCCAAGGGCATCCACCGTTTTGCCGAGCACGTAGCGCGACTTGGCCAGCGTCACTTCATCCTGCGTCGCCGAATTCTGCCCCATCGAGCTGTCCAGCGTTTCGCGCAGCAGCGAGTCGCCGGACAGCTGTTTTTCCACCTGCACCACCGCCGTGGCCTGATACACCGGGGTCGCCAACAGGGCATAGGCGACGCCCAGCGCGCCGGCCACGCCGGTTACGACGGCGATCCGCCAGCGGTTATCCCAAAGCGGCCCTACCAGACGCTCCCACTCCAGCTTTTCATCTTGTTCGGCCACCATCACGGACAGCGCATTGTTCTTCATCTTCTGTTCCTTATTCATCCTGCGGATTTACCAGTTGCGCACGCGCAGGGTAGCCTCGCTGAGATCGTTAAAGCTGCTGATGGTCGGCACCAGCTGGCTGATCAAACGGTTCCAGCGCGCGACCGGCGCCGCAGTGACGTACACGACGTCGTAAGGTTGCAGCTGAAATTCAGCGCCCATCGCCAGCGCGCTGGCGTCGGAAAGATCGAACTGATACAGCGTCGCAAGCCGCTGCGGCGTTTTGCCGCCGCTCGGCCGGATCACGAATACCCCGGTCGCATCCGCGACCGTCTGGCTGATCCCTTCGGAAGAGCCGAGGGCCTCGGTCAACGTCATGCCGCTGCGGTCCATCTTCAGCGTCGCTTGCTTGCCCACTTCGCCCATCACGAACACTTTCAGTTCGTCATTGCGCGGGACGTAAAGGATGTCACCCGGCTGCAGCAACGCGTTCTGACTGATGTCGCCGCGCTGCATCAGCGCCTGCAGCGAGATGGCCCGATCCTTGCCCTGATGGGTCAGCACCACGTTGCGCCAGTCGGCGTTCTCCGTCAGGCCGCCGGCGGCGTTGATCGCATCCAGGATGGTCAGCGGCACGTTGGTGATCGCCTGCTGGCCGGAGGTTTTCACCTCACCGGTCACATAAGCCTTCTGCGAACGGAAAGCGGCGATGCTGACATCCACCTGCGGGCTTTCCACATACTGCGCCAGACGGCCGGCGATCAGGCTGCGCACTTCGGTGACGGTTTTGCCCACCACCGCCACTCGCCCGATATAGGGATAAAAAATCGTGCCATCGGCATGGACCCAGTTACCGGTGTCGCTGGCGCTGCGGTATTGCCCGGCCGGCGTAGTCAGCTCAGGGTGATCCCAGACGGTGACGTTCAACACGTCGCCGACGCCGATACGGTATTGATAGTTCTGCAGCCGCTGATCCAGCGCCGGGTTCGGCCGGGCGACCGGTTCTACGCGCCGCATTTTCTGCAGCAACATCGGCGACATGCGGTAGACCTGCACCTGGTTATTCAAATCAAAACCGTCGTCTTGCTGCACGACGACGGCTTTTCCGCTGGTCGATAAATGTGAGCCGGGAATCACCGTACACCCGCTCAACAGCGCGGAGGTAAAGGCCAACGGCATCAAAAGAGGCAAATGAAAATTCATGGAAGTACCGTGATAAACGGGCTGCCGCCGCAGCCCGTGAGGGGATTAACGGCCGACGGTCGGATTATCGCTGAACACCGTCGCCTGACGCGGCTCGCGCAACAGGGCGAAATAGCCGCAAAAACAGAGCAGAAACGCCACCAGCATCAAACTCTCTTGCAGTTTCAGCACTTCGCTGCAGATACCGATGCAGGCCAGCGTCACCGCCAGCATGGTGCTCATCGCCAGCGCCTGGCGCGCATTCAGTCCGCGACGCATCAGAATATGGTGCAAATGATCGCGCCCCGCTTTGAATGGGCTTTGGCGGCGCAGCAGGCGGCGCACCATCACCGTCACCATGTCCATCAGAGGAATGGCGATCAGCCACAGCGCGGTCACCGGGCGCATCACCGCCTGCGGTCCCTGGGTCGCCAGCAACACCAGCCACAGCACGCTGAAGCCGATCACCATGCTGCCGGCATCCCCCATAAAGATCTTGCTGCGCGCACCGAACAGACTCAGGTTGAACAGCAGATAAGCCGCCAGAGCGGCGATCAGGCCCAGACACCACAGCGCCAGGTCTTCCCGGCCGCCCAGCCCGAACACGATGGCCAGCGCGACGAAGGTGACGCAGGACAATGCGCCCAACTGCCCATCGATGCCATCCACCATGTTGTAGGCATTGATCGCTCCCCATACCGCCAGCGGCGTGAGCAGCAACGCGCCATAGCCGAGCATCACTTCCTGATGCCCCCAGACATAACCCAGCGAGGAGAGTTGCATCCCTGCCGCCAGCATCATCGCCAGCGCGATCCCTCCCTGCACCATGACGCGCGGCGCCACGGGCAGATCAAAGCGGTCATCCAGCACGCCCAACACCACCAGCGCCGTTATGCACAGCAGGTAGATCGTGCTTTCGGGCAGCCAGGCGGGTTGCCACAGCGTCATCAGCATCAGCGTCAGGTACACGGCGATGCCGCCGACCAGCGGAATGTGCCCCAGATGTTGCTTGCGCGCATTGGGCTTATCCACTAACCCCACCACCAAGGCGGCGCGGCGGGCAATAAGCACCCACGCCACCGCCAGCACAAATATCACGCTCAGTTGATATAACATCGTTCCTCCAGCGAATAAGCACGCTACCGCCCTTGAGTTACAGCTCCCAATGCGCTATTAACAAAAACAAAATTGATCCGGCCAGGATATAAGTCAGCATGCGCTAATCCTGAAAATGCAGATTTATCCGCTTGTCAGCGAAAATATCGAAATAACGTCAGCGTGCGATTAAGTTATCTATCAGAAAACTCATGTTTAATGGTTCTTTCGATTGCCGAATCAAGTTCGACCGGCGCCACGAAATTATTCTGCACATTGCTTTTAAATTGCGTTCTGGCGCAGAATTTCTGCACTCTGACGCGACTGATTGGAAATTTCTTTCGACTTATTTTACTCACGACATCCAATGCGGTTGCGCCGCATATTCCCAAGGCGTAAGGAATGCGAATCGTCTTATTTTCCCTGCCCAATGAAGAGGAAATAACGTCGACCAGCTGATTCATCGTAAAGTCCGGTTTATCGACATAGTTGCTGACCTGATAACTGGACTGCTGATCCAACGCATGCTCCAACCGTGCAGCAATATTCTCGACGTAAGCCATCGACTTCATATTATTGCCGCTGCCAATCATCACGAAACGGCCGCTGGCGATCTGGCGGAACAGGTTATACACGTTGCCGCGGTTGCCTTCGCCGAACACCACCGTCGGACGGATGATGGTCAATTTATTTGCGGCGTCTGCCTTGCGCCAGGCCTCATAAACATATTCCGCCTCGAGCTTGGACTTGCCGTAATGGTTGAAAGGTTCGAAACGCCCTTCTTCGCCGGTTTCCTGCTTGACGAACCCGTAAACGGCGACCGAGGAGGTGAAAATGATTTGGCGGATATTCAATGCAGAGGCGGTCATGCAGACATGACGTGCGCCTTCGACATTGACCTGATAATAGAGCGAAATGGGATCGACATTGTCCTGATGCTCCGCCGCCAGATTAATGATGGCGTCACAGCCCGCCAGCGGTTCTTGCAAAGTCTGAGGTTGAGTCACATCGCCATACTGATAAAGGGATGGAAAATGTGCACTGGGTTGCTTATCGACGATGACCAATGTCAGATCATCGCGCTTACTGAGACGTTTCGCCAGGCGTGTTCCGATAAAACCGGAACCCCCGATAATAGCTACTTTACGCTTATCCATAAATTGTCACTCAGCAGGTTCTCATTATTCCCGTCACCCGATTGGGACAGGCGCTAATACGCGTTAGGTAATGAGTTCCAGACTGGACAAATCGAACCTGGCTTTCAAATAACAAATAATGAAATAAAAGATTTCATCAAATGTAAAATTATCGCTATAGATAAAACCTCATTCAGCGCTAATTTTTAACATCGTAAGCAACTTGATATTGCAAGGTTTTATTCGGCAATATGAGATTAATCCGACCTTTACCGGTGGAGGAAGAGGTCTCATATTTTACCGGCAATTTCAGCTGGCCTTGTTTAGGATCGACACATTCGATGGTGGCCTGATCCATGTTCTCTCCCTGGTACAGACAGAACAGCGTTTGCGGGCTGTTGGTATGGGGATTATTCAGCGTCAGCGTCAACACCACGCGCGTGTTGTTCTGAATATCATTGATCACCGGCGGACGGGTTTGGTTGCCCAGGACATATGAAAAATGTGAAATAACCAGTAACGAGGCGAACACCGTCAGGTATTTCACCACGCGACTGGCAGGCACGCTGAAAAAGCGGCGCACGGACAGCGACTTCTTTTCATGCGCCGGATCTTGAGAGGAATCCATCGCCGCAACAGGCGCAGAAACGAGGGTTGATTTACGCGGCTTAACTATTTTTTCGTCGTTGGCTACAGGCGATTCATTTTCACTTTCAGAAAGTTCCGCTTGAATATCAACGTCAATATCATCGTTACCGTTTAATATATCATCATCGGCGTAGTCTTCATCTTCAGATATAAAGTGAAAAGCCGCTTGATTTTCCACCTTGTAACCCAAGCGTGGAATGGTTCTGATAAGCGTGTGTTCCGAATCGCTAATTTTCTGACGAATGGATTTAATTGTTTGATTTATCGTTGAATCTGAACAATAGGTTCCTTTCCAGATATTTTCTATAATTTCCGTTCGGGTAACCAGCTCGGGGGATCTGGCGACAAGCAGCGAAAGAATTTGATACTCCTTCCAACGCAGACGGAATTTCTCCCCGGCAGGAGTCAGAACATCGAGATTCCTAATCTTTATTCTTTTATCAAGATTCACTTTTAATTTCCTTAGCGTGCCTGTCCTGCACACTTTGTATAGAAATATCAAAAAATGTTCAAGAAATTAAATGTAAACTCAACAGGTTGCATTCATCGGATATTGGCTTTTATAAAAATTTTCTGATTTCATTTTTTACATTAAGCCTGATTCAGGATATTCCGTTTATCCAAACGACTCTATTTCCCTGTTGGTAACATGGATTTCTTTCCTGGCTACCGTAAAATTCAAACTAGCACCTCTTTGATTTAGAAAGAAAAAACTAACGGCGTTGCTTGATTGTTAATCGAATGAAATTGTGAAATTTCATTCTACGCCCTGAATTCATTCTGTTTTTCCACCTAATCTGAACGTCAGATAGACTACAAAAAGACGGAAAAAACAGAATGAGAGTTATCTGATTTAACTCCGGCGTTCATTCCATCCAACGGGCTCAGCATCTAAGACAAAACCCTATTGCTGATTTTATAATACGCACATCAATTAGGTATTCTCCTAAGCAATTTCATTTAAACGCAGGAAAAAGCATTAATTGTTTAATAGTAAGAACACGCTCAACAAAACGAAAAAACCGCGTGAATAATATAAACCTTTTGTGAGGAAGGATTCATACATTGAGAGATATAACTATAAAAAAAGAAAAAAACGGCAAGCGGGGGTGAGAATTTTACCTAAAGGCAGAAAATTTCACTGAGGAGGAGAAGAGAGAAGTTTCGGTATGAACGAAATATCCCTCCCCTGTCGGGAGGGATAGAGAAAGTCGTTTGACACTCAGGCTTTTTTCTTGCGGCCATACACCGCCCAGGTGATCACGACGCACAAAATGTAAAACACCAGGAACACTTTCATCGCGCCCGCGGGTGAACCGGTCAGCGCCAGTGAGGTGCCAAAGGCCTGCGGAATGAAGAAGCCGCCGGCGGCGCCAATCGCCGAGATAAAGCCCAATGCGGCGGCGGAATCGGTTACCGCCTCACGCTGCGCGCTTTCATCGCTGCCGCCGGCCGCTTTAACGCGATCGACGGTGATTTTGCGGAAAATAACGGCGATCATTTGGAAAGTCGATCCGCTGCCCAGCCCCGCAGTGAGGAACAGCACCATAAAGATACCGTAGAAGGCGATGAACGACCCGCCCTCGCCCGCACTCGGCAAGGTCAGGAACAACAGCGCGGCAAAAACGGCCATGACCACAAAGTTGATCAACGTCACCCGCACACCGCCGAAACGGTCAGACAACGCGCCGCCGACCGGCCGCGCCAGCGCCCCCAGGAACGGCCCGAAAAACGCGTAATGCAAGATCACCACGTCGGGGAACTGCGTCTTCGACAGCATGGCGAAGCCGGCGGAGAAACCGATGAAAGAGCCAAAGGTCGCGAGATACAGCAGACTCAGCATCCACAGATGCCCACGCTTGAGCACCGGCAGTTGCTGACGCAGCGATGCCTTGGCCGCCGCCAGATCGTTCATGCCGAACCAGGCCGCCAACGTGCCGACCAGCAGGAACGGCACCCAGATCCAGGCGGCGTTTTCCAGCCACAGCTGGCCCCCCTCCACCTGGTTTTGCGCCGTGCCGCCAAACAGGCCGAACAGGCTGAAGGAAATCGCCAGCGGCGCGACCAGTTGCATGACGCTGACGCCCAGATTGCCCAACCCGCCGTTGAGCCCCAACGCCCCGCCCTGACGCGCTTTCGGGAAGAAGAAGCTGATGTTGGCCATGCTGGAAGCAAAGTTGGCGCCGGCGAAACCGCACAGCAGGGAAATAATGACGAACACGCTGTACGGCGTACTGCTGTCCTGCACCGCAAACCCGAGCCACAGGCAGGGCACCAGCAGGAAGCAGGTGCTGATGGCGGTCCAGCGACGGCCGCCAAACAGCGGGATCACGAAGGAATACGGTACGCGCAAAATGGCGCCCGAGACCGACGGCAGCGCCGTCAGGAGAAACAGCTGGTCGGTGGTAAAATTGAAGCCGACCTTGTTCAGGTTGACCGCGACGGCGCTGAACAGCATCCAGACGCAGAAGGCCAGCAGCAGACAGGGAATGGAAATCCACAGGTTGCGGGTGGCGATGCGCTGGCCACGCTGCTGCCAAAAAGCGCTGTCTTCAGGGCGCCAGTCCTGAATCAGCGCACCGGTTTTCTTTGATGAAGGCGTTGCAAGTTGCGACATAAAAACCTCAGACACGGGGGATCATTCCGCACACCCTAGGGGGCGGCCCCGGCGGCAAAGTTGATGTATATCAACCCGCATGCAAGTAGTTGGCGGCGGAAATGGCGGCTTCATCCCCTTAGGGGTACGCCCTAACCAAAAATTAAATCCATTTAAATCAATCAACTAATCACTATCACTTTCGTTTTCTTGCCGTCTCGACGCGCCCCTGGAAACTAATGGGTACTTCATTCGAGGTATGGGGTTATGCGCAGGGATAATCAAAAATACGGCTGAATCGTGACTTGTTTAGCCCCATCGCCGCCTTCGCCCCTGAGCTTCAGCGGCGCCAAACGCCAGGAATCCGCACTTATGAAACGCCTGTTGGCCCCGCTTTCGATCGTGAATCAGGTCGCCCTGCTGATGTTGCTGTCGGGCATGCTGGGCGTGGCCGGCATGGGGATTTCCGCCTGGATGTCGCAAAGCATTCAGGGCAACGCGCACGCCATCAACAAGGCCGGCTCGCTGCGCATGCAAAGCTACCGGCTGCTGGCGCAGGTGCCGCTGGATGAACGGCACGAAGCGCTGATCCGGGAACTGGAGCGCGACGAAAATAGCCCCGACCTGCAGCGTTCGGTGGAGCAGGAAGGGTTGACGCAGCCTTTCAACGCCCTGCGCGACTATTGGCAACAGACGCTGCAACCTCGCCTGCGCAGCGCGCAGCAGCCGGCCGACGCCGCGCCCCAGGTCGCGCACTTCGTGCGGTTGTTGGATAAGCTGGTGTCGGATATCGACAGGCAAACCGAACGCCGTCTGCTGATGGTGACGCTGGTGCAGGCCGGCTTTATTGCGCTGACGCTGCTGCTGTTGATCGGCACCACCTGCTACCTGCGGCGCCGGTTGCTGCATCCCTGGCGGCAACTGGTGGAGATGGCCCTGGCGGTAGGCCGCGGTGATTTTAGCCGCCGCTTTGCGCAGCGCGGCCATCAGGATGAAATGGCGTCGCTCGGCGGCGCGTTGAACACCATGTCCGACGAGCTGTCGGCCACCTACAGCGGGCTGGAGCAGCGCGTGGCCGAGAAGACCGCCGACCTGCAGCAGAAAAATCAGGTGCTGAGCTTCCTCTATCGCGCCAGCCGCCAGCTGCACGCCAGCGAGCCGCTGTGCAGTCGCCTGACGCCGCTGCTCAACCAATTGCAAACCCTGACGCCGCTGCGCGCCATTCAGGTGCGGCTGTATGAAAACGACAGCCGGGAACCGCTGCTGCAGCTGAGCGGCAACCAACCGCTAAGGCCGGAGCATTGCCATAACCCGGTGTGCAGCGCCTGCCTGAACGACAGCGACCGCCAGTATCCCAACAATCCGTCGCTGAGCTGGAGCCTGAGCGACAAGCTCGGCGACTACGGCGTGATCGTGGCGCAACATGCGCCGCAGCAACCGCTGAACGATGAACATCGCCAACTGATCAATACCCTGGTGGAACAGCTGACCAGCGTGCTGGCCATCGAACGTCAGGTCGACCACCAGCAGCAGTTGATGCTGATGGAGGAGCGGGCGGCGATCGCCCGCGAGCTGCACGACTCCATCGCCCAATCGCTCTCCTGCCTGAAAATGCAGATCGCCTGTCTGCAGATGCAGGGGGAAACGCTCTCTGCCGCCAGCCAGGCGCTGGTGCAACAGATGCGTGAAGAGCTGAACGGCGCCTATCGCCAACTGCGCGAACTGCTGACCACCTTCCGTCTGCAGTTGACCGAACCGGGTCTGCTGGCGGCGCTGCAATCGACGGTCGCGGAGTTCAACCCCAAACTGGGCCTGACCATCAGCCTCGATTATCAGCTGGGGCCGCGCACGGTGCCGGCCTATCAGGCCATACACCTGCTGCAGATCGCCCGCGAGGCGCTCAGCAACATCCTTAAGCATGCCGCCGCCAGCGAGGTAAGCATTCAGGTCATCAATAAACGCGGCGAAGTGACCCTGAGCGTATGCGACAACGGACGCGGCCTGCCGGCCGAGACCTCTCGCCCCGACCATTACGGCTTGATCATCATGCGCGATCGCGCCAAGAGCCTGCACGGCCGCTGCGACATTTTACCGCGCAGCGGCGGCGGCACCGAGGTGCGGGTCAGCTTCACGCCGGATAACCACGCCATCGACTAACGGAGACACCATGACGACAGAAACCGCCGCCACCATCTTACTGATCGACGACCACCCCATGCTGCGCAACGGCGTAAAACAGCTGATCGGCATGGACGCTCGCCTGCAGGTCATCGCCGAGGCCAGCAACGGTGAACAAGGGGTCGCGCTGGCGGAGCAGCACGATCCGGATCTGATCCTGCTCGACCTGAACATGCCCGGCATCAACGGGCTGGAAACGCTGGATCGCCTGCGCCAGACCGATCTGTCGGGGCGCATCGTGGTGTTCAGCGTATCCAACCATGAAGACGACGTCGTCAGCGCGCTCAAGCGGGGCGCCGATGGCTATCTGCTGAAAGACATGGAGCCGGAGGATCTGCTTAAGGCGCTGCATCAGGCGGCGGCCGGGCAGATGGTGCTCAGCGAAACGCTGACGCCGATCCTCGCCGCCAGCCTGCGGGAAAACCGCCCAAGCGCCGAGCGCGATATTCAGCAACTGACGCCGCGCGAACGGGATATCCTGAAGCTGATCGCCCAGGGGCTGCCGAACAAGCTGATCGCCCGCCGCCTGACCATCACGGAAAGCACCGTCAAGGTACACGTCAAACACCTGCTGAAAAAGATGAAGCTGAAATCCCGCGTCGAGGCCGCCGTGTGGGTGTTGCAGGGTAAAAACGGTTAATCGTCGCCGTACAGCGGCCCGGTTTGCGCCGGGATCGGCGGCGGCGTCAGGGTTTGGATCGGCGGCTGATCCGCTTCATCACCGGCGGTCGCCGTCAGCGGCGGCGCCACTTTCAGTTCTATCCAGTTGGACGTCACGCGCTGCTGTTTGTCGTCCTCCAGCGTGACCGACAGCCGATAGCTGTTGGCGGCGCCCGGGGCGTCATCCCACGGCGGCACGATCGCCGTCCAGCCCTGCGGATCGTTGGCATTGTGCGGCGGCGTCAGGCTCAGCGCCTGCGTATCCCCCTGCCAGCTGACGTGAGAAATCCCGTGCAACGCCTTGATTTCCAACACCAGCGGCACGGTTTCCCCCGCCTGCAGGCTCCACGGCGGCGTGGCCAGGAACACCTGCAGCGTCTTGCGCTGGCGGAACTCCAGCACCGGCACGTTTTTACGTTCGACAGGATCGTAGCGGCTGCCGCGCAGCGACTTGGCCTGCGCCACATACTCCGGCGAAATCTGCTTGACCAGCGGCACCCCGAGCCGGTAGCTCAGCGCCAGTTCCACCTGATCCTGGCTCTGCCCGCCCGCACCAATCTTATGCAACGCCTTCATCGTCACCAGCGGCACCGGGGTATAGTTGAGCCCCAGCTGCATCGCGCGCGGATCGTTCTGTTTCTTGCCGCTGCCGAACAGATCGACATTCTCGCCCAGGTACTGTTCATAGCTGAGCGAACCGCCGATTTGGCGATAAAACGGCAAATAGCCCTGCGTCGTGATGTCGTAACCGCGCGCCGGACGGCTGAAAAATACTCCATCGCCGGGCTGTTGCGACAGCGCCGACAGCGGATAGTAATAGTTGGTGGAGAAACGCAGATAGTCCCCCCAGGCTTCCGCCCCCACGCTGCCGCGATTGCGCTGCCGGGCGAAATCGCTGTCGAGCGCCGTGTTGTAACCCAGCAGCCAGTCACCGGCGATCCAGCGTTGCCCCAGCGCGACATTGCCGAGCGCCCCGGCGCTTTGCTGCAGCCAGCCGATTTGGCTGTAGGTCAACAACCCGTCGACGTCGTACAACGGGCTGAAGAGCTGGCCGTTGCTGCCGGTAAAATCGCCCTCGCCGTTCATCTTCAGCGACAGCCGGGCGGTTCCCAACGGAGACAGCAGTTCTTGCGCCTGTTGCTGCAGCGCACCGGTCGCCTGGCCCAGCAAATAATCTTCAGCGCGGCTGCGCATCTGCTGACGTGAAACGTTGTTCAGATCTTTTTCGCCGAGCTGTTTGGCCATCTCGGCCCACTGCTTCTCGCGCGCGGCGTCGTCGGGCGCACCGCCCAGTTCGGGCAAGTTCGCCGCCGGATCTGCGCCGGCCTGTTCGGAAGAGATAACGCTGTCCGGCGCCGGTGGGGATTCGGCGCACGCGGGCGCCGCGCCGGCCAGCCACACCAGCGGCCCGGCCAGCCACGCCGTCTGGCGTCGGCGCCAGAATCGTTTTTTAGTCTTGATGAGTACTGCCTGAATGACGTCTTTCATGACACCGTTGGCTTCCCTCCTTCCTGGAGCACGCCAACCCACTGCTTTGCCGCCGCCATTCCCGCGACAGCGCTGAAAAACCTCACGCCCCCTAGCCCGGCGGGGGCGCCTATGTCCTCATAGCCTAACGGCTTGACGAGCAGAAACAATAGGATAAACCCCAATCACTCCTGAGTGACGCCGTCACTTGTACCCTTTACCGATCCATTCCGGCCGCCAGGTGAATTCACCGCATTTTAGCGCCGATTTTGCCGATAAAAAGCACAGTACCCCGTGGCTGCGCGCCACCGCGCAGGGCAGTGTACACCCCTGCAATACGCAGCGTGGCGATGCGAACGCCTGCGCATTCCTCACAACCGACCGCGTTTTCCCCTGATGAAATACGCATTTTGCCGTTATTTTAGCCGTCTGTTCTACGACTGGCGGAGTCCGGATGTTGCTTTCTTTACTGTGACACGCGCTGTTTTTCACCGCGCTGCTGTCGGCGGGCCTGATCGCCTTCGCGCTCATTACGTGGCTGGAACGCGTGGAGGGCGTCAACGATCGCCCACAGAGGTTGCGCCTTCAGGGGCCGCTGCTGACGGCACTGGGGCTGGCGTTGGCGACGCTGCCCCTGAGCCTGACTGCAGCGCCTCGATGGGGGTTAGTGCCGGCCGCGGCGCTCCTGATCGCCCTGGCCTGGCTGGACTGGCGCCATCGGTGGCTGCCGGATCGACTGACTCAGCCGCTGCTGTGGGGCGGGCTACTGTGCAACCTTGACGCTCGCTGGGCGCCGCTGGAAGACGCCGTGCTGGGTGCCGTCGCCGGTTACGGCGCGTTATGGCTGCTCAATGCGCTCTACCGGCTGACGCAGCGGCGTGACGGCATCGGCCAGGGCGATTTCAAACTGCTGGCGGCGCTGGGCGCCTGGCTTGGCTGGACGATGTTGCCGCTGCTGGTCTTTCTGGCGGCGGCGTTCGGATTGGGCGTCGCGTTGGCGCGTGGCCTGCACAACCGCCGAGCCTGGCGAACGCCGCAACCTTTCGGTATCGGGTTAGCGGCGGCCGGCTGGCTATGCCTGCTGACCGGTCCCGGCTCACCTGGCCCGCAGTGGAATTTCATTTATTTCACAGCATCAGCCCCACATGAAATCGAGGCAGAACGCGGTTCTGCGCATTTCGCACCGTTTTTACCCAGCCTCGCCGACGGCCATTTTTCCGCTGCCGGCAAGGGATGATAACCCGGTGAAATTTTGCCTATTTCACCAAAACTCACTGTGTCCCTTTAGGCCCCGGTGTTATGTTCCCCAGCTGGATCACGCCATGGAGCATCCCATGCAAAACCCGGTCAGGCCACTCGCCGCCCTTCCCGACAGCGAACAGGCGCATTCTTCCGTGCAATGGCTGCTGCTGGGCGCCGTCGCCATCACAGGCGTCTGGTTCGCCCCCTATTTATCGTTGGTGATTTGCAGCGGCTTGATCGCCGCCTTTATGCTGCTGCGCCAGCAACCCGATCGCGTGCTGAATCTCACCGCCTTCCTGCTGCTGACCGTGATATCCGCGGTGCCGCTGGCGACGAAGAACCTCGAGCCGGTGATGAACGACAAGGTGAACTACTACCTTGAGATGCAGCAGTACAGCGGCTACGGCCTGATGGATTGGTTGGCGCAGTTTTCCGGCACCGACTTTGTCTCGCACCTGTTGTTTAAACTGACTGCCACCTGGTTTGGCGTCGGTAATGGCGCATTCGCCGCCTTCTTCCTTATCAGCTTTTCGCTGCTGGCGCTGGGCGTTTACCGCCTGTCGCGCACTTACTTTGCCGTGATCCTGTTTTTGTTCTGCTGCCAGTACAATTTCCAGGGGCTGTACGGCAACCTGTTGCGGCAGGGGCTGGCGCTCTCTTTCCTGGTGCTGGCCGTGTCGGAACAGCACCGCGGCCGCATGCTGCTCTGGATCGTGATGGCGTCCTTCAGCCATTTTTCCGCTTTCCTGTTTCTGCCCTATCTGCTGCTGCCCGCGAGCTGGCGCACCGTCGGCACCCTGCCAGTGCTGGCGCTGTTCGCCGCCTGTTACCTCGGCGGCGCGGTGCTGATGCCTAAACTGATCGCCGTCGTCGGCAACGACTTTCTGGCCTCGCGCGCCGAAGCCTACGTCAGCGGCGACTTCGGTAATAACCCGGTGCGCAAAATCCAAATCACGCTGCTGTACGTCGGCGTGGTGGAGGCGCTGTATCAATTCGCCCGCTACAAGTTCCGCACGCCATCGCCTCAGTTTGTACAAGCCGCCTATGCCGTGCGCCTGATGTTCCTTTATAACTGCGCGGTGTTCTTCGCCACCATCAGCTTTGAAGAGGTGGCCAACCGCTATTCATTCAACATGATGATCTTCGTGCTGATCTTTATGGTGATGGTATGCGGCAATCTGAAAGACGCGGTAAGCCGGGTGCTGCTAACGCTGTTGTGCTTCTCACTGGGCATCGCGTCCTATCTGTATATCAACCAGGTCGGCGTGCAGCAGTTTTGGTACGGCGATCTGCAGGCGCTGGTGACCGACAGCCTGCCGACAATACTCAATAAGCTGAATCTCGCCGGCACGCCGTGGTGAGTTCACCGCGTTAACACCGGCCGGGCCAGGCCCCCTTCTCCTCTCGGTGGTGAGGGGGCATTTTTCGTTCACGGCTGCGTTTTATTCACCCTATCCAGATACAGCATGCTGTTGGCGATATCCACCCGGGCATCTTCAACATTGTCCCGTAATGCCACCAGCGTTTGCCCCTGCAGCGCCAGCACATAAGGCGAACTGGCCTGCAGTTCCCGTTGCAGCGCGGCGTAACGTGCGCTGCGCGCTGCGCTGTCGCCCTCCGCAGCCGCCGCACGCGTTTCGGCGCTGATGGCGGGAATGCTCCACTGGGTGCGCCAGGCCAGGGTCTTCGGCCCGCCCGGCACATTGTAGGCAAAGGCGCTAGCGTTGGTGTTCGGATCCAGATAGTCGGCGCCCCAATAGGTGAAGATCGCCTGGAAATCGCGGCCGCGCATCTTGCCCCACAGATCGCTCTCCACCACCGGATGAATGTCCAGCCGCAGCCCAGCCTGCGCAAAGCTGGCCTGCAGCGCCTGCGCGATGTCGGTATACGGCGGCTGGTTGATGACGATCAGGCTGATGCTTGTGCCCTCGTTGATGCCGGCATCGCGCAGGATCTGTTTGGCCTTGTCCACATCGAGCTTAAACGGCCGCTCGTCGAGCGCACCGTCCAAGCCCTGCGGCAAGAATGCCTGATGCACGCGATATTGCCCTTTCAGCAACCGTTCGGCGATGCTCTGATAGTCCACCAGCCAGCGCGCCGCCTGCCACAGCGCCGGATTGCCCAGCGCCGGGTTGTCTTTGCTGCCGGTATTGAAACCGAGGTAATACACCTTGGGCGCATCGGCCTGCTCAATGCGCACGCCCGGCGCTTTGCGCAGCGAGTCGAACTGGTCAGCGCCCAGATCGTAGGCCACGTCGGCATCCCCCTTCAGCAACAGTAAACGGCGGGTGCCGGCATCGCTGACGTTCTTGAATAACACCGTTTTCAGCCGGGCCGGCGACGGCGCGTAGTCGTTGCGGCCAAACAGCAGCGCCTCATGCGGCACATAGTTATTCACCCGATACGGGCCGCCGCCGGCCGAATGGTTGCGCAGCCAGGCGTTCCCGAAGTCCCCCTGCTGCGCGTGTTCGCTCAACAGCTTCTCATCCACGATCGAAGCCACGTTCGCCGTCAGCAGCCGCAGCGCCAGCTCGCTGCCGATGTTGGCCGACCAACTGAGCTGCACCTGGTTATCCCCGATCTTCTTCAGCTGCTGCTCGACGTTATCCGGCGTCCAGCCAAACTCAGCGAGAATAAAGGACGGCGCCTTGTTCAGCTTCACCGCACGCACCAGTGAGTAAATCACGTCCTCGGGACGCAGCGGATTGCCGGAAGCGAAACGTTGCTGCGGCTTCAGGGTAAAGATCAGGCTGCGCCCATCGGCGCCCGCTTGCCAACGGGCGGCGGCGTCCGGCACCAACTTTTGCGGCGCACCGCGATCCGGCGCCACCAGGCGCTGATAGAGATTGACCAGATTGGCCGAGCTGACGGTTTCAAAGCTCTCCGCCGGATCGAGGCTGATGATGCCCTCCAGCGAGCTGACCACCACCAAGGTATCCGGCGGGGTGGCGGCCTGCGCGCCGAAAGCGGTCGCCAGCGCGCCATACAATAAGGTTGGGATTAACCGTTTCATCGATACACTCTCCACAATCACGCGGTTGCGTTGTTTTTCGAGTGTAGGGGGTAAGAATTAACAGAAGAACGACGATAAATTGCTTTATTTATTACCAAGATGGATATGCCCGCCGCATTGACGGGCATTGGCTCAGGCAAGGAGACGGCCGTGCGCCATCGCCACTGCGCGATCGCACATATGGTCGATCACATCCGCATCGTGACTGACCAGCACCAGAGTCAGATCGCCCGCCTGTTTCAGCTCGTTGAGCAAGTTGAGGATCTCCGCCTGCACCGACATGTCCAATGCCGAGGTCGGCTCATCCAGCAGCAGCAGCTTCGGCCGCAACAGCAAGGCGCGCACGATCGCCACGCGCTGCCGTTGGCCGCCCGACAGCTGATGCGGATAGCGATCCAGCAGGCGCGGATCCAATCCTACCTGGCGAAAGCCCGCGCTGATTTTGCGTTCGATGTCGCTTTCCTGCAGCAGGTTGAGCGGTTCCGACAACGTGCGCAACAGCCGGTGCTTGGGGTGTAGCGAAGCATAAGGATCCTGAAACACCATCTGCACTTCACGCCGCAGTTCGCCGGTAAACGCCTGCCCCGGCTGCAGCCGCCGCCCGAGCAGTTCAAAACCGCCGCGCCAGCTGTCGTTCAGCCCGGCCAATACCCATAGCAGCGAGGACTTGCCACAGCCGGAAGGCCCCACCAGGCCGAAGCACTCGCCCGGTTCGATACGCAGGTTAACGTCGTGCACCACGGTGCGCTGTTCATAGCCCTGACGATGGCTGACGCTGAGGTTCTCCAGTGCAATCACGCTCATTTCAATGCCTCCAGCAGCGCGCGATCCAGCACCGGCAGCGGCTTGCCGCGCGTCTCGCGGCTCGGCCGACACGCCCACAGCGTGCGAGTATAAGGGTGCGTGGCCTGCGCCAGCTCTGCTGCCGGCAGCTGATCCAACAGCTCGCCTTTGTACATCACCAGTACCCGCTCGCAGTGGTGCGCCACCTGCTGCAGATCGTGGCTGATCAGGATCAGCCCCATATTGCGTTGCGCCACCAGATTTTCTATCAGCTGCAGCACCTGATCGCGCATCTGGTGATCCAACGCCGAGGTGGGTTCGTCGGCAATCAGCAGCTGTGGATCGTTGATCAGGGCGATGGCCAGCATCACCCGCTGCCCCATCCCGCCGGAGAGCTGATGCGGATAGCGGCGACACAGCGCCGCCGGATCGGGCAAGCCCACCGCCGCCAGCATCTCCAGCACTTTTTCACGCCGCTCGGCGCGGCTCAGCTTGGCATGCAACACCAGCGGCTCCTCCACTTGACGGCCGATCGGCTGATTGGGATTCAACGCATGCTTGGGATCTTGCATCACCATCGCCACCCGGTCGCCGCGCAGGCGGCTCCACTGGCGCTCGCTAAGGCGCGTCAAGTCTTCGTCGCCCAGCGTCAGGCGCTGCGCCCGCAGCTGCAACGGCGGCGGCAATAGCCCCATCAGCGCACGCGCGGTCAACGATTTGCCGGAGCCGGACTCACCGACCAGCGCCAGCCGCTCCCGCCCCATGCTGAACGAAATATTCTTCACCAGCGCCGCCGGCTGCGGCCCCGGCACGCCGATCGCCAAACGTTCAACGGTCAATAAGGTGTTATCAGTGCCCATGACGAGGATCCATTTTATCGCGCAGGCCATCGCCCAGCAGGTTAAAGGCCAGGCTGGCGAACAGGATCGCCCCGCCCGGTGCGGCGGCGACCCACCATTGATCGAAAATCACTTTACTGCCTTCGGCCACCATCGAGCCCCATTCGGCGGTCGGCGGCGCGACGCCCATGCCGAGGAACCCCAGACCGGCGGCGGACAGGATGATGCCGCCCAGGCTCAGCGCCGCGCGCACCACCGCGCTGGGCAGGCATAAAGGTAAAATGTGGCCGACCATCAGCCGCAGACCGTTGATGCCCTGCATGCGCGCCGCCGCCAGATAATCGCTGCGGCGCAGCGCCAGCGTTTCGGCCCGCGCCTGGCGGGCAAAGGCCGGCCAGCTGGTCAGTGCCAGCGCCAGCGCGCCGTTCATCAGCCCCGGCCCCATCACCGCCACGAACGCCAGCGCGATCACCAGGCTCGGCAACGACAGGAAAATATCGGTCAGACGCATCAAGATGCGTTCTGCCCAGCCGCCGAGATAACCGGCGCAGATGCCCACCAGCAGACCGATAGGAATGGTCAGCACCAGAATCAGCGACACCAGAATCAGCGTCGGCCGCGCGCCGTAAATCACGCGGGAGAGCAAGTCGCGGCCGAAACCGTCGGTGCCCAACCAATGCGTGGCGGAAGGCGGCAGCAGCCGCAGCTCGATATGCTGCAAATTGGGATCGAAAGGCGCCAACCACGGAGCCAGCAGTGCGGTGACGATCAGGATCGCCACCAGCGCTGCGCCGAGCGTCAGCGTGGTCAGCCGCTGACCGGTGCGATAGCCGACGGCCGGCTCGCTTTGCGGTTCGTGTTCAGAGAGATATTGGCTCATCGGGTTCGCGGATCCACTAGATAGGTCAAGGCATCGGCCAGGGTATTCAACAGCACGAAACAGGTGCCGATCAGCAGCGTGGCGCCGAGGATCGCCGGGGTGTCGGCGGCAAACAGCGCCGAGGTCAGATAGCGCCCGACGCCGGGCCAGGCGAACACCGTTTCGGTCAATACCGCGCCCTCCAGCAGGCTGGCATAGGAGAGTGACAGTACGGTGATCAACGTCCCCAGCACGTTGGGAAACACGTGGCGCAGCAGAATGCGCAGGCGGCCGGCGCCTTTGGAACGCGCCAGCGTCACGTATTCCTTGTTGCACTCTTCCAGCATCGCCGCGCGCAGCAGCCGGGTGATGCCCGCCATCGACAGCAGCGCCAGCGCCACGACCGGCAGCCACAGGTGGCTGATGGCGTTGTAGAACATCTCGCGATCGCCGGACAGCCAGCTGTCAATCAACACGAAACCCGTACGCGGCTCCATGCTGTACAAGTAAATGTCATCCAGGCGCCCCGGCCCCGCCGACCAGTGCAGCGTGGCGTAGAACAGCAGCAGCCCCAGCAGGCTCAACCAGAAAATCGGCACCGAATAACCCACCAGCGACAGCAACCGCGCCGCATTATCCAACCAGCTCCCCGGTTTGAGCACCGCCAGAAACGCCAGCGTAATACCGCCTAACGCGCCGAGAATAATGGCGCAGGTGGCCAGCTCCACCGTTGCCGGGAAGGTACGCAACAGATCGCTCAGCACCGGCTGGGCGGTAATGCGCGAAATGCCCAGATCGCCGTGCGCCAGGTGCACCAGATAGCGCCAAAATTGCACCGGCAGCGGCTGGTCCAGCCCCAGGTCATGACGCACCTGCGCATAGGTGGCTTCGCTGGCGTGATCGCCCGCCACCTGCAGCGCCGGATCGATCGGCGCCAGGTGCGACAGCATAAAGGTGAACAGCAGCAGGCCGAGCAGCGTTAACGCCAGCGACAACACGCCGCCGAACAGCCGCCCGCCCCAGCGCCAATACCGCCGGGCTAGCCCGGCGGAGGCGGAGAGTTCAGCGGCCATTACTTGCTGACCTTGCTGTAGAACACCATGTCAGGGTTGATGCCCTGCACATAGCCCTTGAGGTTGTCACGCACCGCGATCAGGCTACGCGCCTGCAGGCCGATGACAAACGGCGAGCTTTGCTGCACCTGTTTTTGCAGTTGCTGGTAGTCGGCCACCCGTTTGGCGGTGTCGTTTTCCGCGGTGGCGGCCAGCGTCAACTTGCTCAGCGCCGGGATCTGCCAGTTAGCTCGCCAGGCCAGCGTCTTGCTGCCGTCCTCCGGGTTGTAGGCAAAGGCGGCCGCGTTGGTGTTGGGGTCGAAGTAATCCGGCCCCCAGGAGGTCAGCGTCGCATCGTAGTTAAGCGCTTTCACCTTGGTGGAGACCTGTGAGCTGATGCCCGGCACCAGTTCGACCTTCACGCCGCCCTGAGCAAAACTGGCCTGCAGCGCCTGAGCGATATCCAGGTACGGCGGCTGGTTGTTGACGTCCAGACGGAAACTGACGTTGCTCAGCCCCGCTTTAGCCAGTATTTCTTTGGCTTTCTGCGGATTGAAGCTGTACGGCCTATCCTTGAGCGCGCCCAGATAACCGTCCGGCAGGAATGCCTGATGGCTCTGGAACTGCCCTTTCAGCAGATCGTCGGCGATGCCTTGGTAATCGAACAGCCAGCGCGCCGCCTCCCAAAACGCCGGGTTGCCGAGCGCCGGCGACGCCTTGGCGTTGAACTGCAGGAAATAAAGCGAGGCGTAAGGAATGGCCAACGGTTTGACACCCGCCTTGCCCTTCAGGGCCGCCATCTGGTCCGCCCCTAGGTTGCGGGCGATATCGGCATCGCCCTGCTCGATCAGCAAACGGCGCGCGGCCGGATCGGGCACGTTTTTGATCAGGATGGTTTTCAACGTCGGCGCCCCTTCCGGCGAGCCGGGGTTCGCGTCCAACACCACCACTTCGTGCGGCACATAGGTGCGGATTTTGTAAGGGCCGCTGCCGGCGGAGTGGCTGTTCAACCATTGGTGCCCCAGATCGTCGCCCTGCTGGTGCGCCAGCGCCTCTTTGGCGTCGACGATCGAGGATACCGGCGCCGACAGCAGACTTAGCACGAAGGCCGGGCTGACGTTTTCATCCCAGCTGATTTTTACCGTATGGTCATCCACCTTGGTCAGGTGTTGATCCACGTTCTTCCCGTTCCAGCCCAGCTGCGTCAGGATAAACGACGGTTCGAGATTGAGTTTCACCACCCGTGAAAGCGAAAAGATCACGTCCTCCGGCCGCAGCGGGTTGCCGCTGGCGAATTTGGCGTCCGGGCGCAGGCTGAAGGTCAGGCTGCGGTTATCGGCGCCGGCCTGCCAACGGCTGGCCAGGGTCGGTTTGAGATCGACGGGATTGTGCGGATCGGACTGGATCAGACGTTGATACAGGCTGTTGAACGACTGCACCGTGGTTAACTCAAATCCCTGAGCCGGGTCAAAGCTGACCACGTCATCGATAGACTGCGCGATCACCAACGTGTTGGCCGGCGTCGCCGCCTGTACGTCAACGCTGGCCGCCACGGCCAAAAACAGCAAAGAAGGAACGAGCGCTTTCATCTGAAACTCTCCAAGCGGATGGAATTTATAATAATTTCGCGAGTGTATGCGAGCGTGATCGGCAGCTGAAGGTACTTAAATCACTATAGATATTCTTTTTATGTATATAGATGGGGTTTTGATTATTAGAGCGAGGATTGCGCGGCCGATCGCACTCTCGCGGCACCTCGCAGCAATTGCCCATTGTCTTTGCGGCGCGATTCGCAGCGATGAAAGTCGAGGTTTGAGTCTGTTTCATCGGGTGATTAACGTGAGCTCGGTCACCCAAAGGACGGGCAAATGGAAAACCATCCATCAGAAAATGGCTTCTCACTCCGGCATGAGAGAGCGATAGAGCAAACATTGGCAGATATGAACAGCGTGCTGCTTGAGTCGGATCTCTTTATGACTCGTCTGACGGTACAAGACCGGCGCTGGCAAAAAGGCAGAAAAAACGGCCATACGTTAAATTGGCGCTCTCTCTTTAAATATCATGCCCAAATGCCCATAACTTTCGCTTTTGTCTACCGGCGAATAACCAGCCCGCTGAGCCGTGCAGGCTTTTGTCTGTGCCGTTATCTCCAGGCCGAGAACGTTATTGAACTTGTCGCGCTGGAGAATTTCTCCTTGCGCGAAACGCAACATCCACTGAAAGGCAATATGCTGCGCAACTGCTTGCAGGCTCTGTATCTGTATGGCCTGAACCTGCAAGAGCAGGGGCTGACGCCGGCGTCTCCGCCGGACATGCTGATCAGCCACGCCATTAATCACCGCGTGTTGGCGCTGTATACCCGTCAGGCCGCCTTTGAAGTGATACCCGGTACCATGACATGTAAAACCAGCTTCAACGCACTGAAAAAGTACATACAATCGCTGGAAAAATACGGTGCCAAATGTGATAAGGTGCGTACAAATAACGCGCAAAAAGGAAGCAAAAATGAAAAATAAGGATCTGACCGACCCGACGCTCTCCATTCAAGAGCAAAAACGCATCGCCATAGAGATTCTACGTCAGTACCATCGCTGGGAGATGGCCAACCCTCGCCCCCCCGAAGAACTCCCTGAATGGGAAGCCATCGGCCCGTTCAGAAAAAGTAAACGTCATCTGATCGAACGTACCGACGACTGATCCCGCATTAGCCCGCAAGCAATCCGGTCCGGCAGGGCAATGACGCGCTGTTAAATCTGGTAATCAATCACCGCGTCCAACTGCGACGAGAAGACCTTGTCTTTTATTTCGGTCAGCGACAGCGTCGGGTTGCACAGTTGGATAAAGCGCCAGGCATAGTTGCGCTGCAGCTGGCTGCGTTTCAGGCCCAGCCATACCGTATTAGGCTCAAACAAATGCTCGGCGTTGAGACTGACCAACCCGCGATCGCGCTCTTTTTCATACGACATGTCCGCCAGCACGCCCACGCCTAACCCCAGCTCGACGTAGGTTTTAATCACGTCGGAGTCCTGCGCGCTGAGCGCGATGTCCGGAGTCAGGCCCGCCGCTTTGAACGCCGCATCCAGCTTCGCGCGCCCGGTAATGCCCTGGCGGTAAGTGATCAGCGGCAAGGTGCTGAGCATCTCCAGCGTCACCTGCGGCTGACGCGTCAACTCGTGCCCTTCCGGCACCAGGATAGTGTGATGCCAGCGGTAGTAAGGGAACGCCGCCAGCGATTCGTCACTCATCAGCCGTTCGCTGGCGATGCCGATATCGGCTTCTCCGGCGGCCAACATCGAGACGATCTCCTCAGGGCTGCCCTGATTGAGCACCACCCGCACCCGCGGATAAAGCGCGCGAAACTCTTTGATTACCCCCGGCAGACTATAACGCGCCTGAGTGTGCGTCGTTGCGATATGCAGCTGCCCCGAGTCGTTGCTGCTGAAAACGTCCGCCAGGCGACGGATGTTGTTGGCGTCGTTGAGAATGCGCTCCGCCACCACCAGCAGCTCTTTGCCGGGTTCGGTCATGCCCAGCAGCCGTTTGCCGCGGCGAATGAATATTTCAATGCCCAGCTCTTCTTCCAGCTCGCGAATATGCCGACTGACGCCGGACTGCGAGGTAAATAACGTATTGGCGACCTCAGTCAGGTTGTAGTTGCAGCGCGCCGATTCACGAATAATTTTTAATTGTTGAAAGTTCATCCCCGTCTCCCTGTTTCTTCCAGTAGCGTTAGCCATATTGATACGGAGTCCGACGAGTCTGAACAAATAAGAAATAACCTTTACTTATGCAATTTAATACTAAGTCGGTCATTCTGCTTCGCAGGTGGGGTGGGAAACTGACAAAAAACAGCTAATGACTTTAAAAATAACGGGATAGATAACCACAATAAAAACATGCCTTCAATCGCTGTGCAAATTAAAGTTATTAAATATAGGCATTAGATATAAAAAAGGGCTCAGCATGCTGAGCCCCTCACCGTTCGTATTCCCGCAGCAGCCTCAGGCGGTGGCCTCGCTGCCGATGCCGCCGGTGCGGTTCTGCTGCAGCCACTGCTGTACACAGCGCACCAGATCGCCGATGCAATCATCCTGCATGCCGTGGTGCTTTAACTCGTTATCCAGCGCAAACAGATATTGCGCGTTGGTGCCCAGCGGGCCGCTGGCGCTGGCGATCAATGGCGCGATCACCTGGTAGCTGGTGTCTTCTTCAAACAGGGGATGCTGCGGGTTCATCACGAACACCAACGCAGTAACCTTCTCGCCGCCATCCAACTGCAGCTCGCACCAGGTGGGCACGTAACAATCGGTCACCATTTCGCGTTTCCAAAGCAGCTCCAACTCTTCACGCAGCTTGCTTTCCGGCAAACGAAACGCCAGCCCCGTGGTGTGGCCGCCGGCTTTTAACGCCAGCATGCGCCCCGGCTGATGCAGCGTGCCGCGCCCGGCGGTCAAGCGCATGCAGAACGCCCGGTGCCAGCCCTGTAGCGTGGCCGGCCGCACTTCTTCCGATTCGAAAACTGGATTCCACATCAGCGAACCGTAACCGAATATCCATACGGGGCTGTGATCCGGCCGGCGCGATAAGGTGCAATCCAACGAGGCTGCACGCTGTTCAGGCGTCAGCAACAACGACTCCTCAATAGCGCCGAATGCAGTTTTGCAATCCGCTTTTTGCAGAAAATCTCGCGTTAACACTGATATTACCTCCCGGGAATACGATTTCTCGCCTTCCCTCGCCACTGCTGAACCTTTGATGTTTTATTTTCGGCTGCGGATTTTTATTAATTCAATCACCGCGCCTTATAAGAATGACCTTATTCTTTTCCTGACGTGCAATCAAGTTACAAAGCGGCGTTAAAGTGAAAAAGTATTTGTACTGAGCAGCAATAATATTAATTGCCGGGCTCCACATAATGTCTGCGCGATTTTACTGCGTGATAATTCGTTACTTTTTATGCCAGCGTTCGTCGTCGCCCTTGCGATAGCTTTGCTTGACCGCCGCCCAGGCCACCTTATGCGCCGTCTCTTCCCGGCTGTCGTCACCGCGCCGCTCATCGGGTTCCCGGTATTGTTGCCAGGCGCTGTTGAACGCTTCTTTATAGATCGCCTGCGCATGTTCCGGCAGCACATGCTTAACGTTGTCCGGCAAGTCGTTCGTGCTGTGGTAGGGCATATGGCCTCCCCTTTCAGGATGAGTGAACCTTAAGCCTAGCCCACATGCGGTTTCGTCTCAATTAGCAAACAATTCTCATTATCAAACGACATGTTATACTCACCGCCAAACGAACTATAAGGAGAATCCCGTGACTACCGAAGCCCCTCGCTCACGCGCCCCCTACCTGATCGCCGTCAGCCGCGTACAGGACATTACGCCGCACCTGCGCCGCATTACCTTTACCGCTCCCGATCTGCGTTACTACCCGGCCAATGCCGCCGCTGCACACATCAAAGTCTTTTTGCCGCTCGCCGGCCAGACGCAGCCGGACCTGCCGACGCTGACCGAAAACGGCCCGCGTTGGGCTGCGGACGCCGTGCGCCCGATTGTGCGCACCTATTCCATCCGCGCCGTGCGCCCGGAACTGGCGGAAGTGGACATCGAGTTCGCCATTCATGACCATCAGGGCCCGGCGGTGGACTTTGCACGCCAGGCGAAAGCCGGTGATAAAATCGGCATCAGCAACCCGGGCGGCCCCAAGCCGATGCTGCCGGCCGCCGACTTCTACTGCCTGGCGGGCGATCCTTCCTCACTGCCTGCGCTGGCCGCACTGCTGGAAAACCTGCCGCCACACAGTGCCGGACGCGCTTTCGTCCGCGTCGACAGCAACGCTGACGTCATTGACCTGAAGAAACCCGCCGACGTTGAGGTCAATTGGGTCGTCGGCGGCACGGAGAAGACCGACGAGTTGGTCGCTCGGTTCCGCGCGCAGTCCCTGCCGCAGGGCGAAAGCCACTTCTGGCTCGCCGGTGAAGATCGCCTGGTGGTAGAGCTGCGCCGCTACCTGCGTCGCGAACGTCAATGCGATCGTAATCGTCTTTATGCCGTGCCTTACTGGCGTGAGGGGCTAAATGAAGAGGGTTACCACAATAAACGGCATGAAATCATGGACAACATTGACGACTGACGGTCTCATTTTCCTTGATTAACCACGAGCTAAACAAGTAAACACGACTTTTCTCAAATCTAACGCTAAAAATTGGCGTTATTGCGTAAAAGTAAGTAAATAAAACCGCACCCCGTGCGGTTTTTTTGTTACCCTGATCACATAAGCAAGCAATTGCTTTCTCAGATAAAACAACATCACACCGGCGCCGCGGGTGTATCCTAATATAAAATACCTACTGGAAACGCAACGTTGCCGTATCACGGCGACCGGCGCTGACGGGCTACGCTGTTTGAGAAGGAGTGCCACCCTCATGAAGTCGCAACACGATCCTGGCCGATCCACCAAATCTCGCCACACCGAATACTCGCTGATCTTCCCTATCGCCGCGCTGGTGGTGTTAAATCTATGGGGCAGCACCGATAACTTTCCGCTGATCGTCGGCATCAATATTCTCGCGCTGGTGGGGATCCTCAGCAGCGCCTTCAGCGTGGTGCGCCACGCCGACGTGCTGGCTCACCGATTGGGCGAACCCTACGGCTCGCTGATCCTCAGTTTGTCCGTCGTGATCCTCGAAGTCAGCCTGATTTCCGCGCTGATGGCCACCGGCGACGCCGCGCCGGCGCTGATGCGCGACACGCTGTACTCCATCATCATGATCGTTTCCGCCGGCCTGGTCGGCTTTGCGCTGCTGCTCGGCGGGCGCAAGTTCGCCACCCAGTACGTCAATCTGGGCGGCATCAAACAGTATCTGATGGCGATTTTCCCGCTGGCGGTGATCGTGCTGGTGTTCCCGAGCGCGCTGCCAGGCGGCAACTTCAGCACCGGGCAAGCGCTGCTGGTGGCGTTGATCTCCGCCGCCATGTATGGCGTGTTCCTGGTGATCCAGACCAAAACCCACCAGAGCCTGTTCGTGTACGAGCATGAAGACGACGATGGCGACCCGCACCACGGCAAGCCCTCTTCCCACAGCAGCGCCTGGCACGCCGCCTGGCTCATCGTGCACCTGATCGCGGTTATCGCCGTCACCAAGTTCAACGCCAACCCGCTGGAAGGCCTGCTGACCAAGATGAATGCACCGGCGCAGTTCACCGGTTTCCTGGTGGCGCTGCTGATCCTGTCGCCGGAAGGCCTGGGCGCGCTGCGCGCCGTGTTGAACAATCAGGTGCAACGCGCCATGAACCTGTTCTTCGGTTCGGTGCTGGCGACCATCTCCCTGACGGTGCCGGCGGTGACCATCATCGCTACTCTGACCGGGCAGACGCTGATCTTCGGCCTGCAAACGCCGCATATCGTGGTGATGTTGACGGTGTTGCTGCTGTGCCAGCTGTCGTTCTCGACCGGCCGCACCAACGTGCTGAACGGCACCGCCCACCTGGCGCTGTTCGCCGCCTACATGATGACTATCTTCGCCTGATCAAAAAGGGGCGCACTCTGTGCGCCCCTGCCTTCGTTATACCGAGAAGAATATCGCCGCGGCGATCCCCCCGAACAAAATCCACTTGATGATGTAATAACCGGTGCGGTTCCAGGCCTTCAGGCGTTTCCCCACCCGGCGTATCGCATAGATATATTTGAACATCTTGTTGACGCCGCCGGTGCGATCGCCCTCTTCATTCGGCGCCGTGGCGGCGCTCATCAGGTTGCGCCCCAGCCAGTGATTCACCGCCTGCGCCCAGCGGTAGCGCATCGGCCGTTCGATGTCGCAGAACAGGATCAGACGATTCTGCCCGCTCTGGTTTTCCGCGTAGTGCAGATAGGTTTCATCGAACATCACCCCTTCACCGTCTCGCCAGCTGTAGCGCTCACCGTCCACCTCAATGAAGCAGCGGTCATCGTTGGGGGTAATCAACCCCAGGTGATAACGCAGCGAACCGGCGTAAGGATCGCGGTGGCGCGGCAAACGGCTGCCGTCCGGCAGTTCGGCGAACATCGCCGCCTTGACCGAAGGTAGGCTGCGCAGCAGTTCCGTGGTCTGCGGACACAGGGTCATGGCGGAAGGATGGCTGTCTTCATACCATTTCAGATAAAAGCGCTTCCAACCGGTCTTGAAGAACGAGTTGAAACCGGCATCGTTGAATTGATCGGACGCTTTGATCTGCTGGATCTCCATCAGCTTCTGTCCTTCGTCGCGGATGGTTTCCCAGTTCTCCCGCAGTACCGCCAGCTCAGGGAACTGCTCCGGCTTCAGGTACGGCGTAGTCGGCACACGAGAAAACAGATACATGAAGACGTTCAGCGGTGCGGTAAAGGTGGAATGGTCAGACAGCTGCCGCCACACGTTGTAGCGCACCCGTCCGCGGTAATGCACGTAGACGACGCATAAAATAAGCAAAAGCAGAATGATGTATTTCATGTTTGAATCGCAGCAAGGAACCCACACTCAATGCGCCGCGCGGCGCACACCCCAGAAAATGTCCTTTTGGCGGCGCAGGCAAACTGCGCGCCAATCTGGAACCCATTAATCATTAACGCTAACTCAACGAAAATCTATACAGAAAACCACAATAATTTACACAAAGGTTAAACGAGAGGGGAAATTGCGGAGATAAAAAAGGCCGCCGAAGCGGCCTTTCCATTAGCGGATAGGTTAACTGTAAGCGTTGAGCGTGCGCTGACACAAAGCGGAGCGCACGCAGTCCTGTTTTTCAAAGCGGATAACGCCGATCATCTCGTCCTCTTCGAAGCGCTCCAGGGCATCGCTGAGACCGGATTTCACACCGCGCGGCAGGTCGCACTGGGTCACGTCGCCGTTGACGATAACCGTCACGTTTTCCCCCAGGCGGGTCAGGAACATTTTCATCTGGCTGGCGGTCACGTTCTGGGCTTCATCCAGGATAACGACCGCATTTTCGAAGGTGCGTCCGCGCATATAAGCGAACGGCGCAATCTCTACCTTGCCGATTTCCGGGCGCAGGCAGTACTGCATAAAGGAAGATCCTAAACGACGTACCAGAATGTCATACACCGGGCGGAAATAAGGGGCGAACTTCTCGGAGATATCCCCCGGCAAGAAACCGAGGTCTTCATCCGCCTGCAAAACAGGACGGGTAACGATAATCCGATCCACCTCTTTATGGATCAGCGCCTCCGCCGCCTTGGCGGCGCTGATGAATGTTTTGCCACAGCCGGCTTCGCCGGTGGCGAAGATCAGCTGCTTATTCTCTATGGCTGATAAGTAATGACCCTGAGCTTCGGTTCTAGCCTCGATGGGTGAGCTATCGCGCTTGTCTCGCGCCATGCCGATAGACTCGACTCCCCCCATTTGCACCAGCGAGGTCACAGACTCTTCTTCCAGCTGGCGATGACTACGAGCGTCACGACGAATAACGCGTTTCGCTTCACGACGTGCTTTGATCACTGCTTTCTGTCTACCCATAGTGGCACCTTACAGTTTGTTTCACCTACCGCAACGGCCAGGCCGCGCGATTATGTTTCACACACGTATTAGGTTTTGGCCTCCTCCGAGCCAATAAGAGCCAAGGGACAATGTGAATTGACGACAACGTTTAAGCGCCGTTGCTTCACGGGACAACGCGGACTGCATCAATAAACGTGGAGTAAAAAGTGGTGAGATTCGGTAGCGATAAGAGTGCGGAGTTGCCGGTAAAAGAGAGTCGGAGAGAGAACCCTCGTTACAACGAGAAATCAGGGGAGATGTGTTATTTTTTCTTTCCAGCCCAACCAAGGACTTTACCATTAGCGATCCCCGCAGTGATATTTACAGCTTCAAGCTGTGCACCGTGTGAAAACTACCGCCAGATGATTACAGTATAATGACATTCAATCCTGTCGCGTTACTAAAATGTAAAAAAATTTTATATGTTTGGTTTTTAGTTATCGCTAAAACACTATATCACGCGCGACACGTCATTCCATAAAAATTTTTAACATATAAATTTCAACGAATTACAATTAAAAACCGCGAATGACACTTTGGTTTCTTGATTAAATTTTGCACAACCAAAAGCCGACGTGCCCTTCAGATTTTTTAATCCGCAGACGACGGATTGAATTGAACTCCGTCGCTTAATGTCCCGCACAATAGGCAAGTCACGTAAAACGAGGCAGGCGAGCCCGCCTCGTCATTGCGCGCTCAGGCCTTGAGCAAGCCGCTGGCAAAATAATCGCCGCGTTCTTTCACGCCCGGCAGCACGAAGAAATACCCGCCGCCAATCGGCTTGATGTATTCCTCCAGCGCTTCGCCGTTCAGCCTTTTTTGCACCGTCAGGAAACCTTTCTCCAGATCGGCCTGATAGCAGACGAACAGCAGCCCCATTTCCAGCTGGCCGGCATTGGATACCCCCAGCGAATAGCTGTAGCCGCGTCGCAGCATCAGATTGCTTTGGCTTTCCGGCGTGCGTGGGTTAGCCAAGCGAATGTGCGCGTCCATCGGGATCACCTTGCCGTCGGGATCGTTCGCGTAGTTCGGCTCGTCATGTTCATGCTTCATGCCCAGCGGCGCGCCGCTGTGCTTCTCGCGGCCGAAAATGGTTTCCTGCTCCTGCAGCGGCGTGCGATCCCAAAACTCGACGCGGAAACGAATAATACGCGCCGCCTGATAGCTGCCGCCCGCCGTCCACGCCGGTTCACCGACGTTGTCGCCGACCCACACCACTTTATCCATCAGCGGTTTGTCGTCGGTTTTCGGGTTGGCGGTGCCGTCTTTGAACCCCAACAGGTTGATCGGCGTCTCTTTGCCTTTGCTGCGCGCCGCGTGCGCGGAGATGAACCCTTCCCGCTTCCAGCGCACGCTGAGCAGATCCGGCGAATGCTTAATGATGTCGCGCAGCGCGTGGAGAGCGGTTTCGTTGGTGTTGGCGCAGATCTGCAGCAGCAGGTCGCCGTGGCAAAGCGCGGCGTCCAGTGCATCGTTGGGGAAGCGCGTCATCTTCTGCAACCGCAGCGGTTTGTGCGCCTGCAGACCAAAACGTTCGTCGAACAGCGATGCGCCGACCGAGACGGTGATGGTCAGGTTGTCCGGGTAAATCTCCGGCCCCATGATGCCGGAATCGAGCGGAGGCAGCTTGGCGTCCACCTCCGGCGCCTTGCCGCCGTGGGTCAGGAACGCGATGCGATCGGTCAGCAGCCGGAACAGGCGCTCCAGATCCGCTTTGCTGGTCGCCAGCACATCGAACGCCACCAGCATCATCGCCGCCTGTTGCGGCGTCAGCACGCCGGCCTGATGGCGGCCATAAAACGGCTGTTTCTGCCAGCGCTCATCCTGCGGCGTCGCCAACGGCTCCGCCGCGTTACCCGCCGCCTGCGCCAGGCGGTTGCCGCCCAGCGCCAGCGCGCTCAGCCCCAGCCCCTGCAGCAAACGGCGGCGTGAAGGGGATGCCGCCCCCTGAGAGTGCGGATGAGGCCCGTTATTCGGGCCTGCCTTGTTGCTCATAACCGTATGCCTCAGTCCAGACCCAATACGCCGCGCAGTTGGGAAAGATCTTCCGCCAACGTGGTGATCGGCCCTTTCAACGCATTGCGATCGGCATCGCTCAGCTTCTCATAGGACTCATAGCCGTCTTTGGTTTGGTACTTCGCCAAGATGGTGTCCACGGTTTTGAAGTTGGCGTCGATCTTGTCCAGCAGCGGCTTATTGGCCTTGACCAGCAAAGGACGCAGCAGGTTGACTATCTTCTGCGCACCGTCGACGTTGGCCTGGAAATCCCACAAATCGGTGCGGCTGTAGCGGTCTTCTTCACCGCTGATCTTGCTGGCCGCCACCTCTTCGATCAGCCCGGCTGCGCCACCCACCACTTTGCTCGGCGGGAAGGTCAGTTCACTCACGCGCTTTTGCAGCTCTACGGTATCGTGGTACAGGCGATCGGCGTAGGCGCCCATGTCTTTGGTGGAGTTGTCGGCAAACAGCGCCTTCTCCAGACGGTGGAAACCGGTGAAGTTCGGATCCGCCGATTTCTTCTCGTAGTCGTCTTCGCGGGCGTCGATGCTGCCGTCCAGATCGGAGAACAGCTCGGCGATCGGCTCGATGCGCTCATAGTGCTGGCGGGTCGGCGCATACAGCTTGCGCGCCTGCTCCACGTTGCCGGCCTTCACCGCGTCGGTGAACAGCTTGGTCTGTTTCACCAACCCATCGACTTCTTTGGTGACGTAAACCTTGTATTCGGCAATCGGGCCGACCAGGTCCAGCGCGTTCGGCTTGCCGTCGGTGGCGCCGTTGGCCGCTGCGGTGACAGTCAGTTTGCCTTTCGGGTTGCTGAGCAGCCCGCAGGTCATGTCATATTCGCCCGCTTCCAGCGTGGCGGTCATTTTCTGGGTAAAGCCCGGCGCGATGTTCTCACGTTCTTCCACCACCATCACCCCTTTCAGGATTTCCCATTCGACGTTTTTCTGGCTGGTGTTGTGCACCACAAACTGCGTCTTGCCGGCCGGCACCGTCAGCTGCATCGGTTCGCACTGCTTGTCGTTGACCGTGACCTTGACCTGCGGCACGTCCGCCGCCAAGGCGTCGATGCTCAGCGCAAACGCCGGGATAGCCAGTAATGCTGCGTGCAACGCCTTGCGGCGAAATAACGGAGTAGACATACGAGATTCCCTATTAAACATTAATGATTGATTTTACGTTGCGCCGGGGCCGCTGCCGGCTCCGCGCGTTGCGGCAGAAAGAAGAAAATCAGCGCCGGGATCAAATACAGGAAGTAGACCGCCACTTCGCTGACCGTCGGCGCTTCCTGATAACCTAGGATGCCTTCCAGCAGGGTGCCGAACAGCGAATGGGTCGACAGGGTGCTGCTGAAATCGAAGGCGATGTCCTGAAAGTGGTTCCACAGACCGGCTTCGTGGAAGGCGCGGATCGCCCCGGCGGCCAGCCCGGCGGCGACGAACAGAATGAACAGGCTGGTCCATTTGAAGAATTTGGCCAGATGCAGCTTCACCCCGCCCCAGTAAATCATCATGCCCAGCACAATGGCGGCGACCAGGCCGAGCACCGCACCGATCGGCGCGGCGGCGCCCACGTCTTGCTGAAACGCCGCCAGCAGGAAGAACACCGACTCCAACCCTTCGCGCGCCACGGCGAAGAACACCATCGCCACCAGCGCCCACCCCTGCCCTTTACCGGCGCTGAGCGCCTGATCGATCGCCCCTTCCAGATGTACCTTGACCGACCTGGAGACTTTGCGCATCCAGAACACCATATAGGTGAGGATCAGCACCGCCACCACCGCCACGATGCCTTCGAACAGCTCCTGCTGTTTCTGCGGGAACTCGCCGGTGGTCTCATTGATGAAGATGCCAAGCGCCAGACACAGCGCCGCCGCGACAATCACGCCGATCCACACCGCGCCCAGCCACTGGCTGCGCTGCGTGCGCTTCAGGTAGCTGGCGATCAGGCTGACGATCAGCGCGGCCTCCAGCCCCTCACGGAACATGATAAGAAAGGGAACGAACATAACTAATCACCCCTGAAAAGACCGCGGCGGCAGAGAAAACCGGCTCGCAATGAGCCGCGGCGAGTATGTAAAGAAACGTAAAATACAACGAGAGTGATTATCATTCTGCCAAAAAGAAATACAAGAGGCGCAAGCGTGATTTTTTCTAATCAAATGTCGCCAGGTGTTACAGCTGAATGACAGTGGCGAACAGGCAAAAAGAAGGGGCGCTCTGAGCGCCCCTTGCTGACTGACAGTGAACGGCGTTATACCGTTTTGTACTCGGCTTCCGCCTGATCGAAACGTTCGGTCATGGTGGAAGACGGCTGGCGGCCCATCAGGCTCACCACCACAATGGCCAGACAGCCCAGGATGAAGCCCGGGATGATTTCGTACAGGCCCAGCCATTCGTACTGTTTCCAGACGATCACCGTCACCGCGCCGACCAACATGCCGGCCAGTGCGCCGTTGCGGGTCATGCGCGACCACATCACCGAGATCAGCACAACCGGGCCGAAGGCGGCGCCGAAACCGGCCCAGGCGTAGCTCACCAGGCCCAGCACGCGGTTCTCCGGATTGGCCGCCAGCGCGATGGCGACCAACGCCACCACCAGCACCATGACGCGGCCGACCCACACCAGTTCACGCTGGCTGGCGCCTTTGCGCAGGAACGCTTTGTACAGGTCTTCGGTGATTGCGCTGGAACAGACCAGCAGCTGGCAGCTCAGGGTACTCATAACCGCCGCCAAAATCGCCGACAGCAGCACGCCCGCCACCCATGGGTTGAACAGCAGCATCGCCAGTTCGATGAACACACGCTCGCCGTTTTGCGACACGTTGCCGGCCTGATCCGGGTTATTGGCAAAGTAAGCGATACCGAAGAAACCGACGGCGATGGTGCCGGCCAGGCACAGGATCATCCAGGTCATGCTGATGCGGCGCGCGCTGCGGATGGTGCGGTGAGAATCCGCCGCCATGAAACGCGCCAGGATGTGCGGCTGGCCGAAGTAGCCCAGGCCCCAACCCAGCAGCGACAGGATGGCGACGAAGTTCAGCCCCTTCAGCATGTCGAGGTTGGCCGGGTTCTGCGCCTGGATCACCAGCATCGAGGTATCGATGCCGCCGACGGCGAAGATCACGATCACCGGGGTCAGGATCAGCGCGAAAATCATCAGGCTGGCCTGCACGGTGTCGGTCCAGCTCACCGCCAGGAAACCGCCGATGAAGGTATACAGGATGGTCGCCGCGGCGCCGGCCCACAGGGCGGTTTCGTAGCTCATGCCGAAGGTGCTTTCGAACAGACGCGCGCCGGCCACGATGCCGGAGGCGCAGTAAATGGTGAAGAACACCAGGATGACGATGGCCGAGATCACCCGCAGCAGCTTACTGTTGTCTTCAAAACGGCTGGTGAAATAATCCGGCAGCGTCAGGGCATTGTTGTTGGCTTCGGTATGCACGCGCAGCCTTCCTGCCACCAGCTTCCAGTTCAGGTAAGCGCCGATGGTCAGGCCGATGGCGATCCAGCTTTCGGAGATGCCGGAGAGGAAGATGGCGCCCGGCAGGCCCATCAGCAGCCAGCCGCTCATGTCGGAAGCGCCGGCGGACAGCGCGGTCACCACGCTGCCCAGACTGCGGCCGCCGAGAATATAGTCATCAAAGTTATTGGTTGCCCGGTAGGCAAGTAGGCCGATCAGCACCATCCCGAAAATGTATACCAGGAAGGTCACCAGCATAGGTGTGCTCATTGTCATTTAATTCTCCACTTTCATTATTATTCGCGTTTCGCTCCGGCCAAGCCGGCGCCGGTAAACCCACGCGCAATGCATTTCACTGGCCGCCGCGCCGGAACGTGGCGCAGCCTGCGAGCAAGTGCAGGTAAAATAGTTTCTGCCCGTAATTGTTGACCGTCGGTTATCCTAGATGAGCCTTTCATCAACCAACAAGATATTTAACAACAAAGTTACACAAAGTTTACCCTGCGTCACATTTACCGGGCCCAAAGGTTGCACTCACGACAAGCAAAATGAGTTGCACCTTGCTATTACCCTTATATACCGCAAGGTAAAGCGTCTGCGGCATCATTAACCCCGCCGCGTTCGCTCAATAACGCAACATTCGTGCCAACTGCCCGTGTTAAAAAATCGATGAAACTCACACTTCGCTCATCCGCCTGATTTAACAAGGTTGCACAAAGTTGCAACATGCAGGATATTGTCTGCATTCTTGACACCACACATCTCACGAACCTATCCCAACAGGCTTTCCGGCCTGCTGTTTGTCTAGCCTGATGGGATAGGTTCTAAACACAGGAGTTGGACAGGCATGGGCACTACCACAATGGGCGTGAAACTCGACGAGGCAACACGCGACCGGATCAAGAGCGCCGCGCAGCGCATCGATCGCACGCCGCACTGGCTCATCAAGCAGGCCATCTTTAATTACCTCGAGCGTCTCGAGAGCGGTACCGATATTCCTGAAATTCCAGCGCTGGCCGCAGCGGGCCAGCCTGAAGCGGACGACATTATGCCGCAAGCGCAGGAAGAGTCACACCAGCCATTCCTCGATTTCGCCGAACAAATTCTGCCGCAGTCGGTGACCCGCGCCGCCATCACCGCCGCGTATCGCCGCCCGGAGACCGAAGCGGTGCCGATGTTGCTCGAACAGGCGCGATTACCCGCCGATCTTGCACAGGCTACTCACAAAATGGCCTACGGCATCGCCGAGAAGTTGCGTAACCAAAAAAGTGCAAACGGCCGCGCCGGCATGGTGCAAGGCCTGCTGCAAGAGTTCTCCCTCTCCTCGCAGGAAGGCGTAGCGCTGATGTGCCTGGCGGAAGCGCTGCTGCGCATTCCGGACAAACCGACCCGCGATGCCCTGATCCGCGACAAGATCAGCAACGGCAACTGGCACTCGCACCTGGGGCGCAGCCCGTCGCTGTTCGTCAACGCCGCCACCTGGGGCCTGCTGTTCACCGGCAAGCTGGTGTCGACCCATAACGAAGCCAATCTGTCCCGCTCGCTGAACCGCATTATCAGCAAGAGCGGCGAGCCGCTGATCCGCAAAGGCGTGGACATGGCGATGCGCCTGATGGGCGAACAGTTCGTGACCGGCGAAACCATCGCCGAGGCGCTGGCCAACGCGCGCAAGCTGGAAGAAAAAGGCTTCCGCTACTCCTACGACATGCTGGGGGAAGCCGCCCTGACCGAAGCCGACGCCCAGGCCTACCTGGTTTCCTATCAGCAGGCTATCCACGCCATCGGCAAAGCCTCCAACGGCCGCGGCATCTATGAAGGCCCCGGCATCTCCATCAAGCTGTCCGCCCTGCACCCGCGCTACAGCCGCGCGCAGTACGAACGCGTGATGGAAGAGCTTTACCCGCGCCTGCTGTCGCTGACCCTGCAGGCACGCCAGTACGATATCGGCATCAATATCGACGCCGAAGAGGCCGACCGTCTGGAGATCTCGCTCGATCTGCTCGAGAAGCTGTGCTTCGAACCGCAGTTGGCCGGCTGGAACGGCATCGGCTTCGTGATTCAGGCCTACCAGAAACGCTGTCCGTTCGCCATCGACGCTGTGATCGACATGGCGCAACGCAGCCGCCGTCGCCTGATGATCCGTCTGGTGAAAGGCGCCTACTGGGACAGCGAAATCAAACGCGCCCAGATGGACGGCCTGGAAGGCTACCCGGTATACACCCGCAAGGTGTACACCGACGTTTCCTATCTGGCCTGCGCCCGCAAGCTGCTGTCGGTGCCGAACCTTATCTATCCGCAGTTCGCGACCCACAACGCCCATACGCTGAGCGCCATTTATCACCTGGCCGGCAACAACTACTACCCTGGTCAGTATGAGTTCCAGTGCCTGCACGGCATGGGTGAACCGCTGTACGAACAGGTGGTGGGCAAAGTGGCCGACGGCAAACTGAACCGCCCTTGCCGCATCTACGCGCCGGTCGGCACCCATGAAACGCTGCTGGCTTACCTGGTGCGCCGCCTGTTGGAAAACGGCGCCAATACCTCGTTCGTCAACCGCATCGCCGACGCCACCCTGCCACTCGACGAGCTGGTGGCCGATCCGGTCAGCGCCGTGGAAGCGCTGGCGGCCAGCGAAGGTCAAATTGGCCTGCCGCATCCGCGCATCCCGCTGCCGCGCGAGCTGTACGGCGAGAAGCGCACCAACTCCAGCGGTCTGGATCTGTCCAACGAACAGCGTCTGGCTTCGCTGTCCAGCGCCCTGCTCACCAGCGCCAGCCATCCATGGCGCGCGGAACCGATCATCGACGCCGAGTTGGATCAGGGCGTCGAACAGCCGGTGATTAACCCGGCCGAGCCGGGCGATGTGGTCGGCTACGTGCGTGAAGCCACCGAAGGCGAAGTCAGCCGCGCGCTCGACGCCGCCGCGGCCGCCGGCCCAATCTGGTTCGCGACACCGCCGACGGAGCGCGCCGCGATCCTCGAACGCGCCGCCGAGCTGATGGAAAGCCAGCTACAAAGCCTGCTGGGCATTCTGGTGCGCGAAGCGGGTAAAACCTTCAACAACGCCATCGCCGAAGTGCGTGAAGCGGTCGATTTCCTGCACTACTACGCCGGCCAGGTGCGCGACGATTTCGCCAACGACAGCCACCGCCCACTGGGCCCGGTGGTATGCATCAGCCCGTGGAACTTCCCGCTGGCGATCTTCACCGGCCAAATCGCCGCCGCGCTGGCGGCGGGCAACAGCGTGCTGGCCAAACCGGCTGAGCAAACGCCGCTGGTGGCCGCGCAGGCGGTGCGTATCCTGCTGGAAGCCGGCATTCCGCAAGGCGTGCTGCAGCTGCTGCCGGGCCAGGGTGAAACCGTCGGCTCAACGCTGGTTAACGACGCCCGCGTCCGCGGCGTGATGTTTACCGGCTCCACCGACGTCGCCGGCATTCTGCAGCGCAGCATCGCCGGCCGTCTGGATCCGCAAGGCCGTCCGACGCCGCTGATCGCCGAAACCGGCGGCCTGAACGCCATGATCGTCGACTCCTCCGCCCTGACCGAACAGGTGGTGACCGACGTGGTGGCTTCCGCCTTCGACAGCGCCGGGCAGCGTTGCTCCGCGCTGCGTATCCTGTGCATTCAGGAAGACGTGGCCGAGCACACGCTGCAAATGCTGCGCGGCGCGATGGCCGAATGCCGCATGGGCAACCCGGAACGCCTGTCCACCGACGTGGGCCCGGTGATCGACGCCGAAGCCAAAACCGGCATCGAACGCCACATCCAGGCGATGCGCGCCAAAGGCCGCAAGGTATACCAGGCCGCCAAAGGCAGCGCGCAGGATGAGAAAGAGTGGGCGCGCGGCACCTTCATCAAGCCGACGCTGATCGAGCTCGACAGCTTCGACGAGCTGCAGAAAGAGATCTTCGGCCCGGTGCTGCACGTGGTGCGCTTCCAGCGCAACAATCTGGACGCGCTGGTCGATCAGATCAACGCCGCCGGTTATGGCCTGACGCTGGGCATTCACACCCGTATCGATGAAACCATCGCCCGGGTGACCGAACGCGCCAAGGTCGGCAACCTGTACGTCAACCGCAACATGGTCGGCGCAGTGGTCGGCGTACAGCCGTTCGGCGGTGAAGGCCTGTCGGGTACCGGCCCGAAAGCCGGCGGCCCGCTGTACCTGTACCGTCTGCTGGCCAACCGTCCGGACGACGCGCTGCAACGTACGCTGCACCGCCAGGACGAAGAGCGCCCGATGGAAGCCACCGCGCGGCCGCAGCTGCTGGGCGCGCTGCAATCGCTGGAGAAGTGGGCGGTCACCAGCCAACAAGGCGAACTGGCAGCACTGGCGCAACGTTATGCGGAACTGGGCCAGGGCGGCACCGTACGTCCGCTGCCGGGCCCGACCGGCGAGCGCAACACCTATGCCCTGCTGCCGCGTGAACGCGTGCTGTGCCTGGCGGATAACGAAACCGACGCGCTGATCCAGCTGGCCGCCGTGCTGGCGGTTGGCAGCTGCGCGCTGTGGCCGGAAGCGGAACTGCAACGCAATCTGTTCCGCCGCTTGCCGAACGATGTGCAGGCGCGCATCGCCTTCAGCAAAGACTGGCAGCAGGACAAGGTCGAGTTCGACGCCGCCATCTACCACGGCGATGCCGACCAGCTGCGCACCCTGTGCGAGCAGATCGCCCAGCGCGGCGGCGCCATCGTCTCGGTGCAGGGCTTCGCCCACGGTGAAACCAACATCCTGTTGGAACGCCTGCTGATCGAACGTTCCCTGAGCGTCAACACCGCCGCCGCCGGCGGTAACGCCAGCCTGATGACCATCGGTTAATGCATCCTCAAGGCTGCACGCGTTGCAGCCTGATGGGCTTACCGCTACGCAAACCCTGCACTCGTGCAGGGTTTTTTTTATTGTCCGCAGGCCGATCGGCCGTTAGCGCCTTGTTATCCTTACAGGGTGGGGCGTCGCTCATGGACGATAACAACATAGACGGATTACTCTGCTTGAAAGCCGCGTCAGAGCGCTACGAAACGCATTGACTTTCGGGTTCGGCAATATCCGGGATACGGCAGCCGCAGCGGATTTCTCGCCGCCGCCGCGCGAAACGAATGGTTGAAAGCGGAGTGAATGCGGTCGGGGGAAACGCCCCCGCCGCCTTATTGATTCCGGAACTTGTCGAGGAATTGCTGGGTGCGTTGATGCTGCGGATTGGCGAACAGCGCTTTCGCCGGGCCCTGTTCGACGATGCGGCCGTGATCCATAAAGATAACCCGATCGGCCACGTCGCGAGCGAAGCTCATCTCATGGGTGACGATCACCATGGTGCGTTTCTCTTCCGCCAGTGAGCGCATGGTATTGAGCACTTCCCCCACCAGCTCGGGATCGAGCGCCGACGTCGGCTCGTCGAACAAAATCACCTCCGGCTGCATCGCCAGCGCGCGCGCGATAGCCACCCGCTGCTGCTGCCCGCCGGACAGCCGACGCGGATAAGCCGCCTCTTTGCCGCTCAGGCCCACTTTGGCCAGCAACGCGCGAGCACGCTGTTCGGCGCTGGCTTTCGCCTCGCCTTTAACGATAACCGGCCCTTCAATGATGTTTTCCAGCACCGAACGGTGCGGAAACAGGTTGAAGTTCTGGAACACGAAACCGACCTGCTGACGCAGCGCGCGCACCTGATTTTTCTGTTTGCTCAGCGGCTTGCTGCCGTCGATCCGGATATCGCCGACGCGGATGGTGCCGGAATCCGGCTCCTCCAGCAGGTTGATGCAGCGCAACAAGGTGGTTTTCCCGGAACCGCTCGGCCCGATGATCGCCACCACTTCGCCGGCGTCCACCGCCAGATCGATCCCATGCAGCACCGTCTGACCCTTGAACTGCTTGGTCAATTGCTTAACTTCAATGGCACTCATGCGCTACTCCTGATCCTGGCGATTAACGTGGGCTTCCAGACGGTTTTGCAGTGCGGAAAGCAGGGTCGCCATCACCCAGTAAATCAGCGATGCCGCCAGGTACATGGTGAACACTTCCAGCGTGCGCGAGGTGATGAGCTGCGCCTGGCGGAACAGTTCCGGCACCTGAATGGTGGCGGCCAGCGAAGTGTCTTTCACCAGGCCGATAAAACTGTTGCCCAGCGGCGGCAAGGCGGTGCGCGCCGCCTGCGGCAAGATCACCCGGCGCAGGGTTTGCCAACGGGTCATGCCGATGCTGGCGGCGGCTTCCCACTGCCCTTTATCGATCGACGAAATCGCCGCGCGCAGCGTTTCTGAGGTGTAGGCGGCGGTATTGAGCGACAGGCCAATCAGCGCCGCCGGGAAGGGATCGAATTCAACGCCGAACTGCGGCAGACCGTAGTAGATCATAAACAGCTGGGCGATCAGCGGCGTGCCGCGGAACAGCGATACGTAAATGCGCGACAGCCACGACAGCGGCCAAAGCGGCGAAAGGCGCATCAGCGCCAGCAGAAAACCGAGCAACAGGCCGAACGCCATACCGCCCAGGCTAAGCTGGAGCGTCAGTATGGCGCCCTTCAATAAAAATGGCGCTGAATCCAGCGCCAGTTGAATACTTTCGTGCATTATTTAGTTACGTCCGCGCCAAACCATTTCTCGGAGATCTTCGCCAGCGTGCCGTCTTTTTGCATCTCGGCGATCGCCTGGTCAATCGCGGCCAGCAGCTCTGGGTTATTCTTGCGCAGCGCCACGCCGGACTCCTGGCGGGAGAATGCCGGGCCGGCCACCGCCAGCGTATCGCCGGTTTTCTTCACCAGATCCAGCGCCGCCAGGCGGTCCACCAGAATGGCGTTGATACGGCCGACGCGCAGATCCTGATACTTGGTCGGATCATCGTCGTAAGTGCGCACGTCTACACCCTGCACGTTCGCACGCAGCCATTGCTCATAGTTGGTGCCCAGGCCGACGCCGACCTTCTTGCCCTTCAGGTCTTCCGGCTTGGTGATCGTGCCTTCGTTGCCCTTTTTCACCAGCGCCTGAATGCCGGAAACGGTGTAAGGGGTGGAGAAGTCATATTTCTTCTTGCGCTCATCGGAGATTGTCACCTGGTTGATCACCACGTCGATGCGTTTTGACTCCAGCGACGCCAGCATGCCGTCCCACTTGGTCGGGTTCAACTTGGCTTTCACGCCCAGATGTTGCGCCAGCGCGTTGGCGAAATCCACTTCGAAACCGGTCAATTTGCCGTCTTCACCCTGGAAGCTGAACGGCGGATAGGTGCCTTCCAGCCCAACGATCAGCGTGCCGCGCTGTTTCACCTGCTGCAGCAGGTTATCGGCGGCGTAGGTTTGCGTCGTCACACCGGCGGCCAACGCAATACCCACCACGCCCAACAACCATTGACGACGAACTTTCGCAAACATCATAAACACCCCTGTGTGTTATTTATCTTTTTTGATATCAGCACTTTAACAGTGCGACCGCCCGCATAAAGGAATATAACTTTATAAATATAGTTCAAAATGGAATAACAAGCGGCATTTACACCTGCGGATGGTAGGCGAACAGCGCCGGCGCACCGCCGGTGTGAACGAACAGGATGGGCCCTTCGTCGCGGAAACGCCGCTGGGCGATGCCGTCGATCAAACCGGCCATCGCTTTGCCGGTATATACCGGATCCAGCAATACCCCCTCTTGCTGCGCCAGCAGCTGCACCGCCGCCATGCCTTCTTCATTCGGCATGCCGTACTGCGGCGCGAAGTAATCGTCCCACAGCGCGATCGGCGCCAGTTCGTCGATATTCAGCGAACAGGCCAGGGCTTTCTGGATTTGTTCCACCTTCGGCAACTGATCGATCACGGTGCGCGAGACCGTCACGCCGATCAACTCGGTTTCGGGCAACAGCTGTTGCAGCCCCACCGCCAGCCCGGCGTGGGTGCCTGCGCTGCCGGACGCCACCACCACCGAACTGAACGCCACGTTGCTGCGTTGGCTCTGTTCGGCGATTTCCAATGCGCACTGCACGTATCCCAGCGCGCCCAGCGCATTGGAGCCGCCCACCGGCACCACGTAAGGCCGGAAGCCCTGCGCCTCGAGGCGCGTCGCCAGCTCCGCCAGTTGCTGCTGCGGATCGTGCAGCGCTTCGCACATCACCACTTCGGCGTTGAACAAGCCGAGCAACAGGCGGTTGCCGTTGGTCAGGTAGTTTTCCGCGCGGGTATCGATAGGGTTTTCCAGCAGCGCGACACAGTGCAGGCCCAGTTTCGCCGCCACCGCCGCCGTCTGGCGCACGTGATTGGATTGAATGGCGCCGGCGGTAACCAGCGTATCGGCGCCTTGCCTCAGCGCATCGGCAGCCAGAAACTCAAGCTTTCTCAGCTTGTTGCCGCCCATGGCTATAGGGGTGACATCGTCACGTTTAAGGTAGATTTCACGACCGAGATAATCGGAGAGACGGGACAGTTTTTCCAGCGGCGTGGCAACGCCAACCAGATCCAGACGCGGAAATTGCGCCAGTTGTTGTTGCAGGTTCACTACTTCCCCCCAGGGAATCGAGTATCAACATCTGATAACCGATAGATTTAGCAGATGTGAACTGAATAATCATCCTTTATCACGGGGGGATCCGCAGACCCCGGCCCAGCGGCCGGGGAAAATCTCAGTAGCTGCGCTGCCAGGCGAGATACTGATCGTATTTGCGCAGCGCAATGCGGTAGTTGTTGTGCGCCGCGGTAGGCAGATCGTCGATAATGCGCTGATGGCTGGCGCAGTTGGCGAACTTGTCCGCCGGGTAATTACGCGCCACCAGCATTTCGTCCAGCCGGCGCAGCCGCACCACGTACTCGCGAATGGTGCTGTGGCTCATCTCGGTCTGTTCGAACAGATACTGCTTGAACGCCATGATGTCGAAATAGCTCGGGTGGCTGTTGCAGGAAATCTCGCTGCAAAAGCGGCACAGTGCGGTCAGCTCATGCTGCACGTTTTGCCAGACCGCATCGTCGATCGGCTGATCCATGCGCGCGATGGCTTCTTTATTGATTATCTTGCCGCGAAACACCAGCGCCATGCGGTCCAACAATTTACCGCACTGGGAGCAATGGGTCTGGCTGTGCTTGTAATCTTTCAGGTAACGGCTAAGCGGCCGTTTCTTCAACAGTATTCCTGGCATAAGGGGCAGTCCGGTTATCGCATGAGTCATCGAGTTGAGGGGGCGGCAGCCCGCCGTCAGGTATCGTTCGCCAGCCGCGCACGCAGCCGTTTGATCGCCTGACTGTGCAGTTGACTGACGCGGGATTCCCCGACGTCCAGCACGGCGCCGATCTCTTTGAGATTCAACTCTTCCTGGTAATACAGCGTCAGCACCATTTTTTCGCGCTCCGGCAACGCCTCGATGGCGTCGATCACTCGCTGGCGCAGGCTGCCTTCCAACAGGTGATGCAGCGGGTTGGCCTCTTCATGCCCTTCCAGCATCGGTTCCGCGTTTTCGCCATGCTCCTCGCGCCATTCGTCGTAAGAGAAAAGCTGGCTGTTATTGGTGTCCAACAGAATTTGACGGTACTCATCCAGCGAGATATTCAGCGTCTGCGCCACTTCCGTCTCGCTCGCCGGCCGGCCATACCGCTGCTCCAGTTGCCGCATCACCTGCGCGACCTCGCGCGCGTGGCGCCGCACGCTGCGCGGCACCCAGTCGCGGCTGCGTAGCTCGTCGAGCATTGCGCCGCGAATGCGCTGCACCGCATAGGTGGTAAAGGCGGTTCCCTGTAGGGCGTCATAACGCTCAACGGCGTTCAATAACCCGATTCCTCCGGCCTGCAGCAAGTCGTCAAGCTCCACGCTGGCGGGCAACCTGACCTGCAGGCGTAGCGCCTCGTGGCGCACTAACGGAACGTAGCGCAGCCAGAGAGAATTTTTGTCCATCACGCCTTCGGCGGTATACAGATCGCTCACTATGTCTTAAACCTGCGGATAAGAGAGTCAGCGCTATTATGCGTAGGGGGCGAAATGCCAATCGGCTGAACAGTCGCACAAAACGGGCTTTATTTGCGCCATGTAATAACCGCGCGGTGCGCGAGCATAAAAAAACCCCGCCGAAGCGGGGTTTCTTTGCGACAGTTAATCGGGAGAGACGATTAACGCAGCAGGGACAGAACGTTCTGAGTAGACTGGTTAGCCTGTGCCAGAACAGAGGTGCCAGCCTGTTGCAGGATGTTGGCACGGCTCATGTTGGACACTTCGGTCGCGTAGTCAGCATCCTGAATACGGGACTGAGAAGCGGACAGGTTGTTCACTGTGCTGTTCAGGTTGTTGATAACAGAATCGAAACGGTTCTGTACCGCACCCAGAGAAGAACGCAGGCCGTCAACCTGTGCCAACGCTTTGTCCAGGGTTGCCAGTGGATCTTTAACGTCAGTAACGTCAGTACCCTTGGTTACAACGCCTTTGTCGTCGATTTTCGCAGTGGTGTAGGTTTTTGCGCCAGTCGCTGCATCAGTAGTCTGAATGTAGTAACCTTCTTTACCGTCTTTGTCTTTACCGGAAACCAGAGTCGCTTTCTCTAAAGCGCCACCAGTTTTGGAAGATTCAGCCAGGTCGAAAGCAACATCTTTACCGGTGTCATCTTTAACCATGGCTTTATCGGCAACTGCAGAGCCAATTTTGGTGCCTTTTTCGGTTACATCGAAACCAGTCAGACCCAGTTTGCCAGAATCGATCTTCTGCAGGTCGATATCGATGGTTTCACCGTCGTTAGCGCCAACCTGGATAGTCAGTTTCTGATCGCTGCTCAGCACTTTCACGCCGTTGAAATCGGTCTGCTCGGAGATACGGTTGATTTCCGACATACGCTGAGTGATTTCGTCCTGGATGGATTTCAGGTCGCTGGTGGAGTTAGAACCGTTCTGCGCCTGTACGGTCAGACGACGGATGTTCTGCAGGTTGTCGTTAACTTCGTTCAGTGCGCCTTCAGTGGTCTGCGCCAGAGAGATACCGTCGTTGGCGTTACGGGAAGCCTGAGTCAGGCCTTTGATGTTAGCGGTGAAACGGTTGGAGATAGCCTGACCCGCAGCATCGTCTTTCGCGCTGTTGATACGCAGACCGGAAGACAGACGCTCAATCGCAGTGCCCAGAGAAGACTGAGATTTGTTCAGGTTGTTCTGCGCCATCAGAGACAGGCTGTTAGTGTTGATTACTTGTGCCATTGTTTGCTTTCCTTACGAGTCAGTTGCGTTCTTCGCAACACAGTTAAAAGGTTCGGGCTTGTTTGCCCACGGCGTCAACCACCGTCCCCTCAGGTATCGGCCCTCCCCTAACAACCTTTAGAATTTTTTTAATTTTTTTTGCGTCCTCCGCAATGGCGGAAATAACGCGGTTTTTCCCTCTTCTATTGCGCCATCGGTTTTTTGTTTTTTTCGGTAAACTTTTTCATCACTGGGCCGATAACGCGTAAAGCGAATAAAGTCATAATCAAGGAGAATTACCCATGGCAACGATCAGTTCATTAGGTCTCGGCTCAGGACTCGACCTCAATGGCCTGCTGGACAAGCTGACCAAAGCGGAACAACAGCGCCTGACCCCTTACACCACCAAACAATCCAGCTATAAAGCCCAGTTGACCGGTTACGGCACGCTGAAGGGCGCGTTGGAAAAGTTCGACAACCTCAGCAAAGAGATGGCGAAAGAGGACTTCTTCAAGGCCACCACCGCTACCGAACATGACGCCTTCAAGATCACCACCAACGCCAAGGCGGTGCCGGGCAACTATGTGGTGGAAGTGAAGAACCTGGCGCAGGCGCAAACCCTGACCACTCAGGCAAAAGTCAGCGACCAGGGCGCCAAGTTAGGCACCGAAGGCGCCACCGACCGTTCCCTGACCATCACCGCCGGCAACCCGCCGAAAGCCACCAAAATCCCGCTGAGCGACGATCAAACCTCGCTGGTTGAAATGCGCGACGCCATCAACGGCGCCAAGGCCGGCGTCACCGCCAGCATCATGCGCGTCGGCGACAACGACTACCAGCTGGCGATCAGCTCTTCCACCACCGGCGAAAACAACAAGATCTCCCTCCAGGTCGACAATGACGACAAACTGGGCGATATCCTGAACTACAACGCCACCCGCGGCACCACCACCGCCATGAAGCAGACGGTCGCACCGCAGGACGCGGAGCTGATGGTGAACGGCACGGCCATCAAACGCAGCACCAACTCGATTAGCGATGCCCTGCAGGGCGTCACCATCGATCTGAAAACCAAAACCAAAACCGATGAACCGCAACACCTGGTGATCAGCACCAACACCGCCGGCACCACCGACAAGATCAAAGAGTGGGTCGACAGCTATAACTCGCTGCTGGACACCTTCAACTCGCTGTCCAAGTTCACCCCGGTGAAAACCGGCGAAGCGCCAAACCCAACCAACGGCCCGCTGCTGGGCGACAACACCCTGCGCGGCATTCAGTCGTCGATCAAAAGTGCCCTGAGCGCCGCCCAAGACAACCCGGAGTTGAAAGGCCTGGGCAACCTCGGCATTTCCACCAACACCAAAACCGGCAAGCTGGAAATCGACAGCGCCAAGCTGAAGAAAGCGATGGATGAGAAGCCGGATCAGGTCAGCAACTTCTTCGTCGGTAACGGCAAAGACACCGGCATGGCCACCGAGATCCACAACGAGATCCAGAGCTATATCAAATCCGGCGGCATCATCGAGAACTCGACCAAAAGCATCAACACTAACCTCGATCGCCTGAACAGCCAGATCACCACGGTCACGGCCAGCATTCAAAACACCATCGATCGTTATAAACAACAGTTCGTTCAGCTGGATACCATGATGTCGAAAATGAACGGCACCAGTAACTATTTGGCTCAACAGTTCAAGTAACCCTTTAACAAGGCAAAGAAAACAGCATGTATAACCGTAGCGGCACTCAGGCCTATGCACAGGTCAGTCTGGAAAGCGGCGCCATGAGCGCCAGCCCGCACCAGTTAATCGTGATGTTGTTCGACGGGGCGCTCAGCGCCCTGCTTCGCGCACGCATCCTGATGAACCAGGGCGATATCGCCGGCAAAGGCATGGCGCTCTCCAAAGCCATCAACATCATCGACAACGGCCTGAAAAGTGGCCTTGATCCTCAGCAGGGCGGCGAGATCGCCGAAAACCTGGCGGCGTTATACGACTATATGAAGCGTCGCCTGATGCAGGCCAATCTGCACAACGACGAAGCGGCGATTGCCGAGGTGGTCAAACTGCTGGAAAACATCGCCGACGCCTGGCGCCAGATCGGCCCCAACTACCAACCTTCGCAGGACGCCGTGTAATGGAACGTCAACAGCAGCTGTTAGCCGCTTATCAACAAATTTACACCCTGAGCAGCCAGATGATCGCACTGGCGCAAACCGGGCGCTGGGAAGAGCTCGTCGAGCTTGAATTCGCCTACGTGACGGCGGTGGAAAAAACCGCCGCCTTTACCGGGCAAGCCGGCCCGTCCATGGCGTTGCAGGAGATGTTGCGCAATAAGCTGCAACAGATCCTCGACAACGAAACCGAGCTCAAACGTCTGTTGCAGCAACGGATGGATGAGCTGAAAACGCTTATTGAACAGTCAACGCGCCAAAACGTGGTCAACAACACCTACGGCCAGTTTCATGACCGCGCGCTGCTGCTGGGAGAGCCACAGGTCCGATAAGATCGACAATACTGACGAAAATGGATTAAATAGCACTATGCGCTATTACCCTCGGGTTACGTTAGGATATTAATCTATGGCATTTGAATTATTCAGTTTATGGGTAATTGGTAAAATGCGCGCTTCGAGCCTGGCTCTCACTTTAATGGATAAACATCATCCCGACACGGACGTTTTCTGTTCATCAGGAAATTGATTTTTGATAGATAAAACTCGCCGCTGTGTTTCACGGCCCATGGAAAAATGTTGCTCCAGCGCGGATCAAAGCGTAAAGATATTCCCAGATAATGGCTGCGAAATGAATATCGATGGAACGTACAATTAATCTCTGTCCTGGAATTGGCGCCTCAGCGCACATCATTCAGTATACTGAATTATTATTCCCTTCAGTCTATTTTGAGCAACCACATCTGTATCTGATACAACAAGGCCATAAGCGCGTACGCTGGCAACAACACGAAGTGGTCGCTCATCCCGGCGAGCTGTTGATTATCGACGGCGGGCAAACGGTGGACATTATTAACGGCCCGTCCGAAGACGGCGTATTCAGTTGCCAACTGCTGACCTGCGATCCCCTGTTGCTCACCGTCCAACCTCCGGCCGAGGAAACGCCGGCGGCGATGCCGTTCGATGCCGTCCTGGCGCTGCGCAATCTGCCCTGCGCCCTAAAGCACAGTTTTGAAACCACCGGCCTGGCGCTGACGCTGCGGCAACGCTTTCCCACCATCATCGTGCGGCACAAAATGCTGGAAATTCTGCTGTGGCTGGCCCAATTCGGCATTCGCTTTATTCACAACGAAGCCAAGGATCTGACGCAGCGCGTGCGTCGCTGCCTGGCGACCGATCCGCACAGCATTTGGACGGCGGCCAAAGTCGCGGAGAGCCTGTCGATGAGTGAAGTGATGTTGCGCCGCAAACTATCGATGGAAAACACCGCGTTGCGCAACCTGATGATCGACGTCCGGATGAGCAGCGCGCTGGCCCTGCTGCAATCGACCGACTGGCCGATTTCCGCCATCGCGCAGCATGTGGGTTATGAAAGCGCGTCGCGTTTCGCCGAACGTTTTCGCAAACGCTTCGGTTTCGCGCCTACCGCCATTCGCGGCCACCAAAGGATTATGGAACCCGGCTCTCAGGGCGTTGAGGCGATGGTCGCCGGAGAAACATAAATAGACGCGCAACAAAATGGCTTTATTTAACACAAGTCCCTAACGGTTGTAACAACGCTGAGATACGCTAAGCCACGTCTATCCGCCGAAAGCGAATTAAACGATGCGCAATGAAAAGCGATTATTTTCTCTGGCAATAATGTTGTTGGGGGTCTGGCTGTTAGCCTTACTGTATGAAGAAGACATGATGCGTTTACTGGCCGCACAATAAAACGGCCAGGTTTTTTATCGCCTGGTCAGACTTCAATCCAGTTTGACCAACACGCCAATTAACGCGACTAACACCGCCAGCATTAAAATACTGATCAGGCGCCATCTGGATTCGCTTTTACTGCTCATTGACCTGCCTCGAATAATAACCCTACTAATAAGGCCATAATAAACGCTCACCGGCACATTCAATAAGCCTGACAGCACAATGTTCGCCCCTCTATTCGGGACATTGCCCCCATTTCCTGTCGGTTGCGACGCGGCGATTACCGCTGCGATAACGGCGGCGGCACAAGCGCCAATTTTGCGGGCAGCTCAGCCACCAGTTTGTCCACCGCCAGCCGCACCTTGAGCGGCTGGTAAGGCATATAAGGCCACACCACGTTGACCGGGAAACTGAGGTTGGACTCACCGCGCATGATCTCCACCAACGTCCCCGCCATCAGCCGCTCGCGCACCAGCCACTCCGGCAGCCAGGCAATACCAGCACCGGCGGATATCGCATCGACGATCCCCTGCATATCATCCATCATCATCTTGGCCGGGGGGCTGAATGATTGCAGCTCACCGTTTTCGCCACGCAGCTGCCACGGCAGCACGGCGCCGGCGTGCAGATACCCCACCGCCTGATGCCGGCTTAACGCTTCCACCGTGCTCGGCTCGCCGCAGCGCCGCACGTAGTCGGGCGACGCGCACAGCAGCATGCCATGTTTGCCCAAACGTCGGGCAACCAAACTGCCGCTGTCCGCCAGTTCGCCGATGCGCACCGCCAGATCGAATCCCTCGTCGACGAGATCGATCCTGCGGTCGCTGAATGAGATTTCCAGCGTCAGTAACGGATGCTCATTCGCCAGCGCCGTCAACAAGGGCGCAATGCACAGGTGGCCGAACAGCACCGGCACCGAGACTCTGAGCCGGCCGCTGACTTGCATCTTGCCGCTGTCGAGCTGGTTTTCCGCCGCCTGAACGTTCGCCAACGCCTGTCGACAGTGTTCATAGTACAGCGCGCCTTCGTCCGTCAGGCTCAGGCTGCGCGTCGTGCGCATAAACAGCATCACGCCCAGCCGTGCCTCCAGACGCGACACGATTTTGCTGACCGCAGAACGCGTCAGATGCAGTTTCTCTGCGGCGGCGGCGAAACTGCCGCCTTCCGCTACGGCAACAAAGGCCGGCAGCGCACTCAGATCGCTTTTCATCTTAATGTTGCCAATATGGAATCAATTAGGTGAAAACCTATCACCACTGGTGAACCTTAAGCAATGATAACCTGCAGTCATTCCGGAGTCCCCGGTGAAAACCACAGATTACCGTCAGAGGACAACAGCATGAAAAAAATACTGGCTCTCAAATCCAGCATTATGGGAAATGACTCGCAGACCAATAACCTGATTGACCGCTATCTGGCGGCGCGCAAAGCGAAAGGATACGACGATCGGATCGTCGAACACGATCTGACGGCGCTGGATCTGCCGGTGTTGGACGGCGAGCTGTTCAGCGCGCTGCGCGGCGCGGAAAATGTCAGCCCGCGCGCCAAAGCCACGGTGGCGCTCTCCGATCAACTGATTGCCGAACTGAAAGAGAGCGACCTGTTGCTGATCGGGGCGCCGATGTACAACCTCAACGTGCCGACTCAGCTGAAAAACTGGTTCGATCTGGTGGCCCGCGCCCGGATGACCTTCAACTATACCGCCACCTACCCAGTGGGGCTGGTGGAAGGCGTCAATGCGGTGGTCTTCAGTTCACGCGGCGGTATGCACGCCGGGCATCCGACCGACGCCGTAACGCCCTACCTGCGCTCGGTGCTGGGGCTGATGGGGATCGGCGACGTGCAATTCATCTATGCCGAAGGGCTGGACATGAAGCCGCACGGCCGCGACCAGGGGCTGGCAAGCGCCCACCAGCGCATCGTGGCGTTAGCAGGCTGAGGCAAACGCACGGCAGCATTGATTTGTTATAATATAACAAATATGATGTTCGCGTTGACGCACCTCGAACGTGCGTCGGCGCTCCTACATCACATAAATGTTTTATCGCACCTTCAGCCAGCTATTTCGATAGCTGGCTTTTTTTGTCCATCGACTGGCGTCACGGCTTCAGTATTGCCGGGCGGCGCGTTTTATTTCACGCTCGCCGGGCGACTGTGTCTTCACCGACAGCGGCGCGACAAACGCCTTCCACTCTTTGCTGGCATCCTGATGAGGCGCCGTTTTTTGCGCCGATGGATAGTCATCATTCTGGCCGGCGCATCCAGACAACGCCATCATGGCCAGAGCAAGGCACAGCGATTTACACATTATCCTATTCTCCTATAACCATCGCCATAGGCTAACAGCGCCGAGCCAAATTTCACTGAAAAATGGACGGTACGTTCATCACACCGGCATATTCATGATGTCCTGGTAGGCCGCCACCAGCTTGTTGCGCACCTGGACGCCCAGTTGCAAAGACACCGACGATTTCTGCAGATCGACCATCACATCGTTCAGGCTGATGCCCGGCACGCCCAGCTCAAAGTCCTGCGCCTGTTTGCGCGCCGTCTGCTGGGTATCGCTGATCTTGCCGAGCGCCGCGGTCAGTTCGCTGGCGAAGCTGACGCCCTGCGGCGCCGCATTTTGCCCCATCTTGCCGGCCTGAACCGCCATGGTCTGCATCTGCTGCAGTACCCCTTCAATGCCCTGAATCGCCATCTGGTCCTCAATCCTCTCGTTTCGCCGGGTGACGTTTTCACCCTGTACTTCTCCAATGATGCACACCCTAGCACAGCGTTTTCGGACCTAAAGCGGTTAATTAACTGCAAAAAACCCGGCTTATCGGGCAATCGGAATTGTCTGATAAGGCGAATAATGGCCTGCCCAGAAATGGGAGCGCCGCTATTTAGAAGATATGTGTATCAGGGAGTCTGTTTTGTCACACAACGCTAACCATACCGTTCATCAGCCTGGCAGGGAGCTGCTCAGCGGCCCGTACGGGATCGTGAGCGCCATTGAAGGACGAGACCTAAAATGAGTGCTTCGATAACCGCCGGCGAAAGCCGCGACAACGGCCTGCAGGCCATCTGGAACCGTCTGCGCGCCAACCCGAAAATTCCGTTGCTGGTCGCCGCTTCCGCCGCGATCGCGATCGTCGTCGCACTGCTGTTGTGGGTGAAAAGCCCCGACTACCGCGTGCTGTACAGCAATCTGAACGACCGCGACGGTGGCGCCATCGTCACCCAGCTGACGCAGATGAATATCCCTTATCGCTTCGCCGAGAATGGCGCAGCGCTGCTGATCCCGGCGGAAAAGGTGCATGAAACCCGTTTGCGCCTCGCGCAGCAAGGGCTGCCGAAAGGCGGCGCCGTCGGCTTCGAACTGTTGGATCAGGAAAAATTCGGCATCAGCCAGTTCAGCGAGCAGATTAACTATCAGCGCGCCCTCGAGGGCGAGCTGTCGCGCACTATCGAGTCGCTGGGGCCGGTGCAAAACGCCCGTGTTCACCTGGCGCTGCCTAAACCTTCGCTGTTCGTGCGCGAACAAAAATCCCCTTCCGCCTCGGTAACGCTGACCCTGCAACCCGGCCGTGCGCTGGACGACGGCCAGATCAACGCCATCGTTTATATGGTGTCGAGCAGCGTCGCCGGTCTGCCGCCGGGCAACGTGACCGTGGTCGATCAGGCCGGCCGCCTGCTGACCCAGTCCGACGGCACCGGGCGCGATCTCAACGCTTCGCAGCTGAAATACGCCAACGAAGTCGAAAACGGCTTCCAGCGCCGCATCGAAGCGATCCTCGCCCCGGTGGTCGGCAGCGCCAACGTGCGTGCGCAGGTCACAGCGCAGATCGACTTCGCCACGCGCGAACAAACCGATGAACAGTACCAACCTAACCAACAGCCGGATAAAGCCGCCATCCGCTCACAGCAAACCAGCCTGAGCGAGCAGATCGGCGGGCCGCAGGTCGGCGGTGTGCCGGGCGCGCTGTCCAACCAACCGAGCGCTCCGCCTACGGCGCCGATTGAAACCGCCAAGCCGGCGGCGGGCAATAACGCCAACGCCACCGCGCAAAACGCCGCGACCACCCGCAGCGCGGCGGCCAGCGGCGTGCCGCAAAATACCCGTCGCGACGCGACCACCAACTACGAGCTCGATCGCACTATCCGCCATACCCAGCAAAAAGCCGGCACCGTGCAGCGTCTGTCGGTCGCCGTGGTGGTCAACTACCTCGGCGCGGATAAAGACGGCAAACCGCAGCCGATGAGCAAAGAACAGCTGGCGCAGATCGAAGCGCTGGTGCGTGAAGCGATGGGCTACTCCAGCAGCCGTGGCGATACCCTGAACGTGGTCAACACGCCGTTTACCGACGCTCAGGTGACCGGTGGCGAACTGCCGTTCTGGCAAAGCCAGTCGTTTATCGATCGCCTGATCGACGCGGGCCGCTATCTGCTGGTGCTGCTGGTTGCCTGGCTGATGTGGCGCAAACTGGTGCGGCCGCAGCTGCAACAGCGCCAGGCGGCGCAACAGGCCGCTATCGCCGCCGCCAACGCGCCTGCCGCCAAAGCGGTCGACAGCAGCAAACCGAGCAACGAGGAGCTGGCGCAGCGTCGTAAATCGCAGCAGCGCGTCAGCGCAGAAGTCCAGAGCCAGCGGATCCGCGATCTGGCTGACAAAGACCCGCGCGTGGTCGCTCTGGTAATCCGCCAATGGATGAGTAACGAGATATGAGCCTGACCGGAACCGACAAAAGCGCCATCTTGCTGATGACGCTGGGTGAAGATCGCGCGGCGGAGGTGTTCAAGCACCTCTCCTCGCGCGAAGTACAGCTGCTGAGCGGCACCATGGCCGGCATGAGCCAGGTGTCGCACAAACAGCTCGGCGAAATACTGACCGAGTTTGAAGACGACGCCGAGCAATACGCGGCGCTGAGCGTCAACGCCAGCGACTATCTGCGTTCGGTGCTGGTCAAGGCGCTGGGCGAAGAGCGCGCCGCCAGCCTGTTGGAAGACATTCTCGAATCGCGCGAGACCACCACCGGCATGGAAACGCTCAACTTTATGGAGCCGCAGAGCGCCGCCGACCTGATCCGCGACGAACACCCGCAGATCATCGCCACCATTCTGGTGCACCTCAAACGCGGCCAGGCGGCGGATATTCTGGCCCTGTTCGACGAACGCCTGCGCAACGACGTGATGCTGCGTATCGCCACCTTCGGCGGCGTGCAGCCGGCGGCGTTGGCGGAGCTGACCGAGGTGCTGAACAACCTGCTCGACGGCCAGAACCTCAAACGCAGCAAAATGGGCGGGGTGCGCACCGCCGCCGAGATCATCAACCTGATGAAAACCCAGCAGGAAGAAGCGGTCATCGACGCGATGCGCGAATACGACGGCGAGCTGGCGCAGAAGATCATCGACGAGATGTTCCTGTTCGAAAACCTGGTGGAAGTCGACGATCGCAGCATCCAGCGCCTGCTGCAGGAAGTGGAAGGCGAGTCGCTGCTGATCGCGCTGAAAGGCGCCGAACAACCGCTGCGCGAGAAGTTCCTCAAGAACATGTCGCAACGCGCCGCCGACATCCTGCGCGACGATCTGGCCAACCGTGGGCCGGTGCGCATGTCGCAGGTGGAGAACGAGCAGAAAGCCATCCTGTTGGTGGTGAGACGCCTGGCGGAAACCGGCGAAATGATCATCGGCGGCGGCGAGGACACCTATGTCTGATCGCATTAACACCCTGCCCTGGCAGCCCTGGTCGCTCAACGATTTGGGCGAACAGAAACCGGCGTTCGAACTGCCGCCGCTGCCGGATCTCGAACACAGCGATCCGTCGCCGGACGCGCAGGCCGAATTGCAACAGCAGTTGGCGACGCTGCGGCTGCAGGCCGAGCAACAGGGCCAGCAGTTGGGCTATGCCGACGGCCAGCAAAAAGGCTATGAGGCCGGCTTTCAGTCCGGTCTGGAAGAAGGCCGTCAGCAAGGGTTGCTGGAAGCGCAGCAGCAGCAACAGCCGCTGACCGCCCACTGGCAACAGTTGGTCACCGAATTCCAGCACACGCTGGACGCGCTCGACAGCGTGATCGCTTCCCGGCTGATGCAGCTGGCGTTGACCGCCGCCAAACAGGTGCTGGGCCAGCCGCCGGTGTGCGACGGCACCGCCCTGCTCGCGCAAATCCAACAGCTGATCCAGCAGGAGCCGATGTTCAACGGCAAACCGCAGCTGCGGGTCCACCCGGACGACTACCCCCGCGTCGAGCAGCAACTGGGGGTTACCCTCAGCCTGCACGGCTGGCGCCTGCTGGCGGACGGCGAACTGCACCCGGGCGGCTGCAAGGTCAGCGCCGAAGAAGGCGATCTCGACGCCAGCCTGGCGACGCGCTGGCATGAACTGTGTCGCCTGGCGGCACCGGGAGAAGTCTGATGACCGCGCGTCTCGGCCGCTGGCTGAGCTCTCTGGATACGTTGGAAAAACGCATCGCCCGCGCGCCGACGGTGCGCCGCTACGGCCGCCTGACCCGCGCCACCGGGCTGGTGCTGGAGGCCACCGGGCTGCAGCTGCCGCTCGGGGCGACCTGCCTCATCGAACGGCACGACGCCGGTGAAGTGCAGGAAGTGGAAAGCGAAGTGGTCGGCTTCAACGGCCAGCGGCTGTTCCTGATGCCGCTGGAAGAAGTGGAAGGCATCGTGCCGGGCGCGCGGGTTTACGCCCGCATCGCGCCGGAAGGCCAAAGCGCCGGCAAACAGCTGCCGCTCGGCCCGGCGCTGCTGGGGCGCGTGCTGGACGGCAGCGCCAAACCGCTCGACGGCCTGCCGTCGCCGGAAACCGGTTACCGCGCGCCGTTGATCACCGCGCCGTTCAACCCGTTGCAGCGCACGCCGATCGAGCAGGTGCTGGACGTGGGAGTGCGCACCATCAACGGTCTGCTGACCGTCGGTCGCGGCCAGCGCATGGGCCTGTTCGCCGGTTCCGGCGTCGGCAAGAGCGTGCTGCTCGGCATGATGGCCCGTTACACCCAGGCGGATGTGATCGTCGTTGGCCTGATCGGCGAGCGTGGCCGCGAAGTCAAAGACTTTATCGAGAACATTCTCGGCGCCGAAGGCCGGGCGCGCTCGGTGGTGATCGCCGCGCCGGCGGACGTGTCGCCGCTGCTGCGCATGCAGGGGGCGGCCTACGCCACCCGCATCGCCGAGGATTTCCGCGATCGCGGGCAACACGTGTTGCTGATCATGGATTCCCTCACCCGCTACGCCATGGCGCAGCGTGAGATAGCCCTGGCCATCGGCGAACCGCCGGCGACCAAAGGTTATCCGCCTTCGGTCTTCGCCAAGCTGCCTGCGCTGGTGGAACGCGCAGGCAACGGCATCAGCGGCGGCGGTTCCATCACCGCCTTCTACACCGTGTTGACCGAGGGGGACGATCAGCAAGACCCGATCGCCGACTCGGCGCGCGCGATCCTCGATGGCCACGTGGTGCTGTCCCGGCGCCTGGCGGAAGCCGGCCACTACCCGGCTATCGACATCGAAGCGTCAATCAGCCGCGCCATGACGTCGCTGATCGACGAGGAGCATTATCGCCGGGTTCGCACCTTCAAACAGATGCTGGCCAGCTATCAGCGCAACCGCGATCTGATCAGCGTCGGCGCCTACGCGGCCGGCAGCGATCCGTTGCTGGACAAAGCGATGACGCTGTACCCGCAGATGGAGGCGTACCTGCAACAGGGCATCTTTGAACGCAGCGGCTATGATGAAGCCTGTCAACAGCTGCAGCAGTTGATTGTTTAACGTCACAGAGGCGCAGAGCGATGAAATCACAGTCACCCCTGATTACCCTGCGCGATCTGGCGCAGGACGCGGTAGAACAAGCCGCGCAACAGCTGGGCCAGGTTCGGCAGGCGCAGCAGGCGGCGGAGCAACAGCTGTCGATGCTGCTCAACTATCAGGACGAATACCGCCAGAAGCTGAATCATACGCTCTGCGACGGCATGGACAGCTCACGCTGGCAAAACTACCAGCAGTTTATCGGCACGCTGGAACAGGCTATCGACCAGCACCGCCAGCAGCTGCTGCAGTGGGGGCAGAAAGTGGATCATGCGGTGAAGCAATGGCAAGACAAACAACAGCGGTTGAACGCTTTCGAGACCCTGCATACCCGCGCCTTAAATGCGGAGCAGCAGCAGGAGAATAAACGGGATCAAAAACTGATGGATGAGTTCGCTCAACGCAGTGCACAAAGGAATATCAACCCATGAATCTGAACGCCCTGCCCGGCCTGGCCTTACCCGGCGATGCCGGCGGCCTGGCTGAACTGACGTCGGCGCTGGATGAGAGTCAACTGTCGACGGCATTCGCCCAGTTGCTCGGCGCGCGTTTCGCGCCCGCCGCCGATGGCAAACAGCCGCCGGTCACGCTGAGCGCGGACGATGAACGCGCCCCGGCCCTGAGCCGCAACCAGCTCAATCAACTGCTGGCCGCCTTCGGCGAGCGCGGCGGTCTGCTGCCGGGCCAGACGGCCTCAGCCGACGCGCTTTCACCTGAGGGCGCCGAGGACGAAGCGCCCGCCGCCGGCGACAAACCGGCGCAGCCGCCGATCGCCGCCGCCAAAGAGCTGGATGCCGCAACGCTGCAGGCGCTGTACGCCATGCTGCCGGCCGCTATCGTCGCCCAGGCGCAACCGGCCGAAGGCCAACGCTCGCTGTCGGTGGATAGCGCTGACGAAGCGACTGCGCTGCAGCCCGGCAATGGCCTGCTGAACATCGCGGCGACCGGTGATAAAACCGCCGCGCGTTCATCGGCATCCCCCGCTCCCTCGTTGACGGGGGCGAAAATGCCGGCCACCGACGGCGATAATGCCAAGGCGGCGCTCCCGCAACCAGCCAACGGCGAACGCGCAAGTACCGCACAGCCGCTGCCGGCGAGCGATGCACAGCAGCCACCGACGCTCAACCACGCCGTCGCCCTGGCCGCCGCCAGCCCAACGCAAACGGCCGCCCCGGCCGGCGCGCTGGTGACGGCGCCGCCCGCGCCGCAGTTAAACGCGCAGCTGGGCAGCCCGGAATGGCAACAGGCGTTGAACCAACAGGTGCTGATGTTCCACCGCAACGGCCAGCAAAGCGCCGAGCTGCGCCTGCACCCGCAGGAGCTGGGCGCCTTGCAGATCACGTTGAAACTGGACGATCAGCAGGCGCAATTGCACATTGCCTCCGCCCACGGTCAGGTGCGCGCGGCGGTGGAAGCGGCGATGCCGCAGCTGCGTCACGCGCTGGCCGAGAGCGGCATCAACCTGGGGCAGAGCAGCGTGGGCGGCGAGTCCACCCCGCAATGGCAACAGGCGCAGCAGCAGGCTTCCAATGGCCAGGGGCGTTCCAGCTATGCTGAACACGCTGGCGGCGAGGCTGCGGCCGCTGACGGCGTCAGCGCGCCGGTGGCGTTGCAGCGCATGGCCAGCGCGGTCAACGGCGTCGATATTTTCGCCTGAGCCGCCGCAAACGCCCAAGCTGGCACCCATTTGCGCGTCTATTCAGGCTATTGCACGCCGCGATAGACGCGATAATACCTTTACATGTCATGCGTGCGGCTTTGCCGCGCGCTATGCCCGCCGCCACGCAGGCCGCGGGTGGAACAACAGGAATTAGATTTGGCTATGTCTCAGAACTCCCTTCCGGCAGCACCGAAACGCCCCCTTCTGGTCATCCTGCTGGTATTGATCAGCGTCGTCGCCTGTGGCGCCGCGGGCTACAGCTGGTGGCTGCTGCAACAGCATAAAAACGGCGCCGAACCGGCCGCCGTCAAACAGCAACCGCCGGCCGCGCCGGTGTTCATGCCGCTCGACACCTTTACCGTCAACCTGGTGACGCCGGACAACAACCCGGATCGCGTGCTGTATATCGGCCTCACGCTGCGCCTGCCGGACGAAAGTACCCGCCGTCAGCTGAACGATTTTCTGCCGGAGGTGCGCAGCCGCTTGCTGATGCTGCTTTCCCGTCAGGAAGCGAGTCAGTTGGCCAATGAACAAGGGAAGCAACAGCTGGTGGCGCAGATTAAGGACGTGCTCAGCCCGCCGCTGGTTAAGGGACAACCGAAGCAGGTGGTCAGCGACGTGCTGTTCACCGCCTTCATACTGCGGTAATCACTATGGGCGATAGCATTCTTTCACAGGCAGAGATCGACGCCTTGCTCAACGGCGACAGCGCGGGTGATGAACCCGAAGCGGTGGTCGGCAAAGAGAGCGAGGTCAAGCCTTACGATCCGAACACCCAGCGCCGCGTGGTGCGCGAGCGTCTGCACGCGCTGGAAATCATCAACGAACGTTTTGCCCGGCAGTTCCGCATGGGGTTGTTCAACCTGCTGCGCCGCAGCCCGGACATTACCGTCGGCCCGATCAAAATCCAGCCGTATCACGAGTTCGCCCGCAACCTGCCGGTGCCGACCAACCTGAACCTGGTGCACCTGAATCCGCTGCGCGGCACTGCCCTGTTCGTGTTCGCGCCGAGCCTGGTGTTCATCGCCGTCGATAACCTGTTCGGCGGCGACGGCCGCTTCCCGACCAAGGTCGAAGGCCGCGAGTTCACCCCGACCGAACAGCGGGTGATCAAGCGCATGCTGCGCCTGGCGCTGGACGCCTACGGCGACGCCTGGAGCGCCATCTACAAGATCGACGTGGAGTACGTGCGCGCCGAAATGCAGGTGAAGTTCACCAACATCACCACCTCGCCGAACGACATCGTGGTCACCACGCCGTTCCAGGTGGAGATCGGCGCACTGACCGGCGAGTTCAACATCTGCATTCCATTCGCGATGATCGAACCGCTGCGCGAACTGTTGACCAACCCGCCGCTGGAAAATTCGCGGCAGGAAGACAGCCACTGGCGCGAAACGCTGGTGAAGCAGGTGCAGCACTCCGAACTGGAGCTGATCGCCAACTTCGTCGATATCCCGATGCGGCTGTCGAAAGTCCTGAAGCTGCAACCGGGCGATGTATTACCGATAGACAAGCCGGAACGCCTGATCGCCCATGTGGACGGCGTACCGGTTCTGACCAGCCAATACGGCACGTTAAACGGGCAATACGCCCTGCGTGTTGAACATTTGATTAACCCTATTTTGAATGCTCTGAGTGAGGAACAGCCCAATGAGTGATCCTAAGCAACCGTCTGGCGAAGGAAAGGAATCCGTAGACGATCTGTGGGCTGATGCGTTTAACGAGCAGCAGTCTTCAGAGAAATCCGGCGCGAGCACCGAAGGGGTGTTCAAGTCGCTGGAAGCTCAGGATGCGCTCGGCAGCCTGCAGGATATCGACCTGATCCTGGATATTCCGGTCAAGCTGACCGTGGAACTGGGGCGCACCAAGATGACCATTAAAGAGCTGCTGCGCCTGTCGCAAGGCTCGGTGGTGGCGCTGGACGGCCTGGCCGGCGAACCGCTGGATATCCTGATCAACGGTTACCTGATCGCGCAAGGTGAAGTGGTGGTGGTGGCCGACAAGTTCGGCGTGCGCATCACCGACATCATCACCCCATCCGAACGCATGCGTCGACTGAGCCGCTGATGACCGCCGCGGCGCCCGTTACCGTCCAAAGCACCCAACCGCCCGCCGCGCCGGCCCTGCCGGCCGGTTCGGTGTTGATGCAGGTCAGCAGCGCGCTCGGCGGCATTCTGCTGCTGATCCTGCTGGCCGGTTGGCTGTTCCGTCGGCTGGGTTTCGCCCCGCAGGCGCGCAACAACAAACTGCTTAACCTGCGCGCCAGTTGCCAGGTCGGGCAGCGCGAGCGCGTGGTGGTGGTGGAAGTCGACGACACCTTGTTGGTATTGGGCGTCACCGCCCAGCAGATCACCCCGCTGCACACCCTGCCCGCTCCGCCGAAAGACGCAGGCGAGGCCGACGCGGCGACACCGGCGGACTTCCGCCAACTGATGCAAAAAGTTCTGAAACGCCCGGAAAAATCGGCATGACCTCGACTCTTCATACCCTCGTCCGCCGCCCGGCGGTTTGGCTCCCTGCCGCCCTGCTGTTCATCAGCCCGGCGGCTTTCGCGCAACTGCCGGGGCTGATCAGCCAGCCGCTGGCCAACGGCGGCCAGAGCTGGTCGCTGCCGGTGCAGACGCTGGTGCTGTTGACCTCGCTGACCTTCCTGCCGGCCATGCTGCTGATGATGACCAGCTTCACCCGCATCATCATCGTGCTCGGCCTGCTGCGCAACGCGCTGGGTACGCCGTCGGCGCCGCCGAACCAGGTGATGCTGGGGCTGGCGCTGTTCCTGACCTTCTTCATCATGTCGCCGGTGTTCGACAAGGTTTATCAGGATGCCTATCTGCCGTTCAGCCAGGACAAAATCGGGCTGGAAGTCGCGCTGGATAAAGGCGCGCAGCCGCTGCGCGAATTCATGCTGCGGCAAACGCGCGAAACCGATCTCGCGCTGTACGCCAGACTGGCCAATCAGCCGCCGCTGGCCGGCCCGGAAGCGGTGCCGATGCGCATCCTGCTGCCCGCCTACGTCACCAGCGAACTGAAAACCGCCTTCCAGATCGGCTTTACGGTGTTCATTCCGTTCCTGATTATCGACCTGGTGGTCGCCAGCGTGCTGATGGCGCTGGGGATGATGATGGTGCCGCCCGCCACCATCTCGCTGCCGTTCAAGCTGATGCTGTTCGTGCTGGTCGATGGCTGGCAGCTGCTGCTCGGCTCGCTGGCGCAGAGCTTCTATTCGTAACCCCTGACCGGAGAAAGCGAGATGACACCTGAATCGGTTATGGCGCTCGGCACCGAGGCGATGAAAGTCGCGCTGGCGCTGGCCGCCCCGCTGCTGCTGGCGGCGCTGATCAGCGGCCTGGTCGTCAGCCTGCTGCAGGCCGCCACCCAGATCAACGAAATGACGCTGTCGTTCATCCCTAAAATTCTGGCGGTGGTGGCCACCATCATCATCGCCGGTCCCTGGATGTTGAATCTGTTGCTGGACTACATGCGCACCCTGTTCAGCAACCTGCCTACCCTGATCGGCTGACCGTGCTCACCTTCGACAGCGCCCAGCTCACCGTCTGGCTCAGCCACTACTTTTGGCCTCTGCTGCGCATTCTGGCGCTGATAAGCACCGCGCCGATATTCAGCGAAAAGCAAATCAGCAAAAAGGTCAAAATCGGCCTTGGCGGGCTGATCGTCATCCTGATTGCGCCGACGCTGCCCGCCAGCAATATCCCCATCTTCTCCGCCGCCGGCCTGTGGCTGGCGATTCAGCAGATTCTGATCGGCGTGGCGCTCGGATTGACCATGCAGTTCGCCTTCGCGGCGGTGCGCCTGGCGGGGGAAGTGATCGGCATGCAGATGGGACTGTCGTTCGCCACTTTCTTCGATCCCAGCGGCGGCCCGAACATGCCGGTGCTGGCGCGCCTGCTCAACCTGCTGGCGATGTTGCTGTTCCTCAGCTTTGACGGCCATCTGTGGCTGATTTCGCTGCTGGCGGACAGCTTCCATACCCTGCCGATCCAAACGCAGCCGCTGAACGGCAACGGCTTCCTGGTGTTGACTCAGGTCGGCTCGCTGATCTTCATCAACGGCATGATGCTGGCATTGCCGCTGATCTGCCTGCTGTTGACGCTCAACATGGCGCTCGGCCTGCTCAACCGCATGACGCCACAGCTGTCGGTCTTCGTGATCGGTTTCCCGGTCACCATGACCTTCGGCATCATGACGCTGGGCATGATGATGCCGATGTTGGCGCCGTTCTGTGAGCACCTGTTCGGTGAAATCTTCGATCGACTGGCGGCGGTGATGGGCGGCATGACCTTCTGAGCCCCTGCGGCCCCTTCCTTTCCCCCTCTTCCGCCTGAGACAAAATGGCAATAAAAACGCTTTCTTGGGACAAAAGCCTGAGAAACGTCTTTTATCCGGATTAAGGTTCAAATGTCTCCGGCGGCTTGAATAAATAAAACCCCAACCTAAAATAGACCCGGTAGAAAAAATATCGCCCGCACCCCATCAGTCACCCGCAGCGATAATATAAATTTATTGGTTAGAGAAAAATAAAATAACGCAGCCACGCAGAGTTAAATGCGCGGCAGATAACTTACACCCTGAATAAATGCGTCCGGCAGCCTGCCGGCTGCAGGGCGCAGCATCGACCTTTACTAACTACAGGAGCGAGATCATGATTAAAGCGAAAAGCAACCGCAAAGCACGCCGATTATTCGGCATGGCCCACTGGAAAAGCAACAAATTTAAAGTTGCCATCAGCGAAACGGCCGCCGGTGAAAAATGGAAAGTGGTGAAGAAAAAGAAATAGCACCGATATTTATCGTCAGGAAAATAATATCCATCGTGATTTTTCCACCGCTGATTTCAATAATGCCATTGCGCATTAAACAGGGGTGACAATCGTATTATTTCTTCCCTGATGAAAAAAAGGCGCGTCACTCAGTCAGTAGTGGGAGAACGAGCGACGCGCCAAACGAGTGCGCCCGGTTTCAAGAAGCCTCCCTCCCCGCGGGGCGGAGAAGGCGTTTTCTAAGCGCACTAAAGGGAAACCCGTCGCGGTCAGGCAACGGGGTATTGCTCTTAACGATTCATCTGGAACAACGACATGCCCTGCATATCGCTGAAGGTTTTGTACGACGCCTGCAGCGCCGCCTGCTGCATGAAGTAGGACGAGATAGACTCGGCCAGGTCGGCATCCGTCAGCGCGCTCATCTGGATCTGATTGGTCATGTCACGCTCTTTACCGATGCTGTCCAACTGATCCATCTCCTGCAGCTGGCTGCCCAGCTCGGCGCGCACGCTCAGCACGTTGTTGTAGGAGTTGTCCAGACCGCGGTTGGCTTTCGCCAGCGCATCGTTCACCTGCTGCTTGGTGGCCTCGTCGGCGCCCTGCAGCGGGGTTTTCAGCGCGTTCAGCGCAATATCGATGCTCTCGAATACGTTGCTGACCGGCGCGCTGCCGTCCGGCTCGGGCTTCGGATTGCTGGTCAACGACATGAACACCGCGTTGCCGGTATGGCCGATGGTCATGGTGCGGTTGGCGTCCACTTTCTGCTCAACCGTCTTGTCGCCGCCCTGGTAACTGACGGTGCCGCCGTTGTCGACGAACGGCGCCTTGTCGTTCACATACCCGCCGAACATATAGCGGCCGTTGCCGTCGGTGCTGTTGGCCTGGTTCAGCAGCTGATCTTTCAACCCCTGCAGCTGGGTGGCCAGCGACTGGCGATCGTTATCGCTTTCGGTGCCGCCGGCGTTGACGATCAACGCCTTCATGTCCGCGATGGTGGAGGTCGCGCCGGCCAATACCGTTTCTTCCATCGACACGTTCTGACGGGCGAAGGTGCGCGCCAGCGTGTATTGACTGTTTTCCGCCTGCGACTGCGACAGCATCACCGCGCGCGACGCCGCCAACGGATCGTCGGACGGGTTGATCACTCGCTTGCCGGAGGAAAGCTGCTCGGCGGCCTTCATGAACAGCGACTGGTTGCCCGTGATGCCGTTCATGTTTTGTTGGTACATCATGCCGGTACTCATGCGCATGCTGTGGGTTCCTTACTCTGAGCGACCGGCGCCGTTATCGGCGCCGATTAACAATGAAATCAACGAATGTTCAGCAGCGCGTCGAACAGCGAGCTGGCGGTCTGAATCACCTGCGCGTTGGCCATGTAGTACTGCTGGAAACGCAGCAGTTCACCGTACTCTTCGTCAAGGTTGACGCCGGACATCGACTGCTGTTGCGCGCCCAGCTGGGTGACGATTTTGGCCTGCGACGTGGCGATGGCCTTGGCGGCGGCGGTCTGATTGCCGACGCCGCTGACGATGCCGGCGTAAGCGCCGCTCAGGGTCGCTTTGCCGTCCACCAGGTTTTTGGTTTGCAGATCCAGCAGTTTCTTGGCGTTCTCGTTATCGCCGCGGCCGCTGTCGTCTTTACCGGCGGCGGCAATCTTGGACGAATCGGTGATGGCCACTTTCAGGTTGCCCGCCACGTCGCTGACCGGTTTCACGGTGAAGCTGTCTTTGGCCTGCGCATTGCCGTCGATGCTCACTTCCAACCCGTCGAAGTTCAGCGTCGGTTTACCGTCGGCGCTGGTGCCCGGCGTCGCGTTGACTTTCACGTTGTCCGGCAGGCGGCTGACCTGCCAGTTGCTGCCGTCGAACTCGACGCGATAATCGTTGGCCTTCACCTTGCCGGTATCGGTGTAAGAGACCGACAGCGACGCGTCGCCGGTGTTGCGGGTGTTATCCACCACCCGGCCGCCGCTGAAGCTGAAGAAGTCGCCGCCCGCGTCACCGTTCAGATCGAAGCCGGCGCGATGCTGTTGGTTAAAGCTGTCCGCCATCGCCAGCGCCAACTGGCCCAGCTGATTGCGCACGCCGTCCAGCGTTTCGCTGCGGAATTTCAGCACGCCGCTCAGCGTGCCGCTGGTGATCTGGCCTTCCGGCACTTCGCTGGCGCCGTTGCCGCGGTTATAGCCGATGGTCAGACGGGAAGGATCGCTGCTGGAAGGCACGGCTTCCACTTGATACGTATTGCTGCCCTGCACCAGGGTCAAACCGTTGGCGAAGGAAACGGTATAGGCGTCGCCGTCCTGTTGCGTGACCTGTACGCCCACCAGCTGGTTCAATTCGGTGACCAGCTGATCGCGCTGATCCAGCAACGCATTCGGTTCGCCGCCGGCGCTGCCGCGCAAACGGGTGATCTCGTCGTTCAGCTTGGCGATCTGTTGGCCGTAGCTGTTGATCTGCTGCGCCGTATCGCTGATCTGCTGATTGACGCCGTTGTCCATGTCGCGCAGGAATTTGTCGGTGTTGTTGAACTGGTTCACCAGGCCGTTGGCCTTGCCCAGCACCGTCTGGCGCGCGGCGTCGTCACCGGCGTTGCTCACCAGGTTCTGCAGGTTGGTAAAGAAATCCTGCATGTTGGTCGACAGCGGGTTGGTCTTGCTCGCCAACAGGTTGTCGATCTGCGAAATCTTCTCGTAATAGGCGTTTTGCGCCCCGAACGCGCTTTGCGCGCCGCGCAGCTGGTTGGTGATGAACTGGTTGTACTCGCGGTTAACGCTGGTGACGGTCACGCCGTTGCCGATAAAGCCGCTCATGGTGGCCATGCCGCCGTTCTGCGCCAGGATCGCGGTCTGACGGTTGTAGCCCGCCACGTTGTAGTTGGAGATGTTGTTGCTGACGGTACTGAGCGCCACCTGAGCCGCATTCAGCCCGCTCATCGCGGTATTGATTAAGCTATTGGACATCGGAATTCCTTATGCTGCGGCGCCGGTGGCCCACAGGGTTCTTAATTGAGCTGCTGAGCCTGTTCGCTCAGCCTGTTTCGGTTATCGGCAAAAATGAGAAGAACTTGAGGAAAAAAAGCGGCAATGCGGTCAGCATCCAGCGAGCCTCCATTGCCGCCTACCCCCTAAATAATTGGCGCCGCAGCGGCGTCAAGAATGACGGGGATTTAGAACAAATCTTTCAGATCGTGGGTGTAAGCTTTCACCGCCTGTTCCCCCGCGCTCTTCATCTGCTGAATCACGCTGACCAACTTGCTGGCGTACTGCGGATCGGTGGCGTACCCGGCGCGCTGCAGCGCATGCGCCGCCTGCTCCGGGCTGCGCGCGGCGGCCACGTCGGCGTAGCGCGGGTTGTTGGTCAGCAGTTTGACGTAATCGGCGATCGCTTCGACGTACGACCCGTAAACGCGGAACTTCGCCTTCACCTTCTTCGCCGCGCCCTGTTCGAACTCGGTGGTGGTGATCTCCGTCACCGGCCCGCTCCAGCTGCCGCCGGCCTTGATGCCGAACAGGTTGTAGCTCGGCGTGCCGTCTGAGGTTGGGATCTCGCGCTGCCCCCAGCCGGATTCCAGCGCCGCCTGCGCGACGATCAGCTGATGCGGAATGCCGCTCTGCTGGCTGGCGACCTTCGCCGGTATCGACAGACGAGCGACGAAGTTGCCGTTGTTGAGCGACAGCGGCGCGGCGGCCGGCGGGGCTTTCGGCATCGCCCGGCGCACCATCTGCTCCAGCGCCTGGTTCGGCAGCGTTTGCAGCACCTCGTTGTCCAGCGCCATCGGCGACATGCCCGCGGTTTCGCTCGGCACCGCGTTGGCGTTGCTCATCTGCTTGACCATCATGTCGGCCAGCCCCAGCCCTTTTTGCGACATCTGCTGGGCGATTTGCTGATCGTACATCGAGGTATAGAGCCGCGTTTGATCGCTGCTCAACACCCCGTCCTGCGGCAAGGCGGAACGCATGCTTTTCAGCATCATCTGCACGAACATGCCTTCCACCTGCTGGGCCACCTGCTTGAGGTTGCCCTGCGGGTCGGCCGCCGCGTCGCGCTTCAGGCCATTCAGCGCCTGGGCGTCATAGGCCGCGCCCGACATCGCCATCAGATCGCCCGCCATCAGATGATTTCCAGCTTGGCGCGCAGGCAGCCGGCGCTCTGCATCGCCTGCAGGATCGACATCAGATCGATCGGCGTGGCGCCCAGCGCGTTCAGCGCGCGAATGACGTTGTTCAGGTTGGCGCTGGCGTTCACCTTCTGCAGCGACCCGCCCTGCTGTTGCACCGAGATCTGGGTGTTTGGCGTCACCACCGTCTGGCCGCCGCCGAACGGCGTCGTCGGTTGGCTGACAGTGTTCTGCCGATCGACCACCACCGACAGGTTGCCCTGAGCGACGGCGCAGGAATCAAGGATCACATCGCGGTTCATCACCACCGACCCGGTGCGCGAGTTGATGATCACTTTGGCGTCCATCGCGCCGACGTTGACGGAGATGTTTTGAATCTCCGCCAGGAAGCGCACCTGAGAGCTGTTGCCCTGCGGCACCAGCACCTGGATCGTGCGGGCGTCGAGCGGCGTCGCGGTGCCGCCGCCGCGTTGGCGGTTGATGGCGTCGCTGATCTGCTGCGCCAGCGTGAAGTCTTCGTCGTTCAGCTGCAGGTTGAGTACGCCGCCGCTGCCGAAGGTAGTCGGCAGTTCGCGCTCGATGGTGGCGCCGTTGCTGATGCGCCCGCCCGCCAGTTGGTTGACCTGCACGCTGCTGCCGCCGGCCGCCGCGCCCGCGCCGCCGACCAGCACGTTGCCCTGCGCCAGCGCATAGACCTGGTTATCCACGCCTTTCAGCGGCGTCATCAGCAAGGTGCCGCCGCGCAGGCTCTTGGCGTTGCCCATTGATGAGACCACCACGTCGATATTCTGCCCGGCGCGCGAGAACGGCGGCAGTTTGGCGGTCACCATCACCGCCGCCACGTTTTTCAGCTGCATGTTGGTGCCCGGCGGCACGGTGATGCCCAGCTGCGACAGCATGTTGCTCAGGCTTTGAGTGGTGAACGGCGTCTGCATGGTCTGGTCGCCGGAGCCGTCCAGCCCCACCACCAGGCCGTAGCCGATCAGGGCGTTGTCTCGCACGCCCTGCACCGTCACCAGATCGCGGATGCGCTCCGCCGCCGCCGGCAAGCACACCAGCCCGACGCACAGCGCGATAAACCATTTTTTCAGCATCAGTCAATCCTTAGAACGGTGAAACATTTAAGAAGAAGCGCTGCAGCCAGCCCATGGTCTGCGCTTCGTTGATATAGCCATTGCCGACGTATTCGATCCGCGCGTCCGCCACCTGCGTCGAGGTGACCGAGTTGTTGCCGCTGATGGTGCGCGGGTTGACGACGCCGGAGAAACGAATGAATTCGGTGCCCTGGTTGATGGCGATCTGCTTTTCCCCCACCACGTGCAGGTTGCCGTTGGCCAGCACCTGGTTGACCGTCACCGTAATGGTGCCGTTGAAGGTGTTGTTGGCGTTGGCGCCGCCCTTGCCGCCGAAGGTGCTGTCGCCGGAAATGTCCATATCGGCGCGCGCATTGCCCAACAGGCCGTCAAGGTAACGCGGCGAGGTGGCGACGCCGAACTTGCTGGCGCCGTTGCGGCTGGCATTGGCGGAGGAGCTCTTGCTGGCGCTGACGTTTTCCTGCAGCACGATGGTCAGGGTGTCGCCGACGTTGCGCGGACGGCGGTCTTCGAACAGCGGCTGATAGCCGTAGTTCATCGGCTGCACCGTCTGGAAGATCGAGCCGTTCGGCATCGGCGCGCTGGCCGGCGCGGGCTGCGCCGTGGTCGCACCGTCCACCAGCGGTTTATGCGGAATATAAGCGCAGCCGCTCAGCGTCAGCATCACCATTCCCGCCAGCCAGCGTTGTCCCTGCCGCGGCAGGATTGCCATCGAATATGTGGTTACCACGGGTATCGCCTTTGTTTCACGAAAGAGAATGACGGGCGCGGCAAGCCGGGCCCGTCAATGACAGATTACAGTTGCGTCAGCTTTTGCAGCATCTGATCGGAAGTCGATACCGCTTTGCTGTTGATCTCGTAAGCGCGCTGAGTCTGGATCATGTTGACCAGCTCTTCCGCCACGTTAACGTTGGAGGTCTCCACGTAGCCCTGATACAGCAGACCGGCGCCGTTGAGCCCCGGCGTGCTCTCGTTCGGCGCGCCCGAGCTTTCGGTTTCCTGATACAGGTTCTCGCCCACGCTCTCCAGACCGCTGTCGTTGACAAAGGTCGTCAGCGTCAATTGGCCCACCTGCTGGGCGGCGGTTTGCCCCTGCTGGGTGACGCTGACGATGCCGTCGCGGCCGACGGTGATGGACAGCGCGTTAGCCGGAATGGTGATCGCCGGCTGCACCTGGAAACCGCTGGAGGTGACCAGCTGGCCGTTCTGATCGATCTGGAACGAGCCGTCGCGCGTGTAGGCCTGGGTGCCGTCCGGCAACATCACCTGGAAGAACCCCTGCCCCTTGATGGCAACGTCTTTGCTGTTGTTGGTCTGCGACAGGTTGCCCTGGCTGTGCAGCCGCTCGGTCGCCACCGGACGCACGCCGGTGCCGATCTGCAGACCGGAAGGCAGCGTGGTCTGCTCGGAGGACTGCGCCCCCGGCTGACGCATGGTCTGGTACAGCAGATCTTCAAATACCGCACGCTGGCGTTTGAAGCCGTTGGTGCTGACGTTCGCCAGGTTGTTGGCGATCACGTCCATGTTGGTCTGCTGCGCGTCCAGACCGGTTTTGGCAATCCATAAGGATGGAATCATCGGTTATTTCCTTGCTGCTTAGCTCACTGAGAGCAGTGAGTTGGCACGCTGTTCGTTTTCATCCACGCTGTGGATGACCTTCATTTGCATTTCAAAACGGCGGGCGTTGGCGATCATGTCGACCATGGTCTCCATCGGCTTGACGTTGCTGCCTTCCAGCACCCCGGGCATCACCCGCACCTGCGGATCGTTTTGCAACTGATTGCCGCGCAGCTGTTGGGTTTCCGGCGTCAGGCGGAACAGCCCGTCGTCACCGCGCATCACTTCGCGCGCGTCGGCTTTCACCAGCTTCAGGCGGCCGATCTGCGCGATGGTGTTCGGCGGATCGCCGGCGTTCAGCGCCGAAATGGTGCCGTCGGCGGCGATGGTGATCTCCGCCGACGGCGGCACCTCGATCGGCCCCCCGTCGCCCATCACCGGCAGCCCCTGCACCGTCAACTGCCCGGTGGAGGAGATCTGGATGTTGCCGTTGCGGGTATAGGCTTCACCGCCGCCCGGCAGGCTCACCGCCAGGAAACCGTCCTGCTGCAGCGCCACATCCAGCGGGCGCGCCGTATAGTTCAGCGCCCCCTGGCTCATGTCGGCGCCCGGCGTCGACGCGGCCACCAATGTGCGCGTCGCCAGGCTCGGCCCGTCAACCGGCACCGCGCGCAGCGCGGCGAGCTGGGCGCGAAAGCCCGGCGTCGACGCGTTGGCCAGGTTGTTGGCGGTAATGGACTGCTGCTCCAGCGTTTGGCGAGCCGCGCCCATCGCGGTATAAATCGCGTGATCCATAACTCGACCCTATTAGCGCAGGCTAACCAACGTCTGCAGAATGGAGTCCTGCGTCTTGATGGTCTGGGCGTTGGACTGATAGTTACGCTGTGCGACGATCATGTTCACCAGCTCCTGGCTCAGATCGACGTTGGAAGACTCCAGCGCGCCGCTGGTCAGCTTGCCTAAGCCGCCGCCACCCGCAAGACCGACGCGCGGCTGACCGGACGCGCCGGTTTCCTGCCAAACGTTATCGCCCTGCGACGCCAGCCCTTCCGGGTTGGAGAAGTTAGCCATGACGATCTGGCCCAACAGCTGGGTCTGCTGGTTGGAATAGACGCCCACGATGGTGCCGTCGTTGTTGATCTGATAGCCCGTGTATTCACCGGCGGCATAACCGTCCTGCGATACCTTGCTCACCGAGTCGCTGCTCACGTTCTGCTGCATGCTGCCGGCGAAGCTCAGGGTGAAGTTTTGCGCCGGCGCGCCGTCTTTGGCGGTCATCGGGATCACCATGCTGAACTCGCCCGGCGCGCCGTTGGTGCTGGTGGTTTTCACCAGGGTACCGCTGGTGCTGAACTCCATGGTGCCGGCGTTCACTGGCGCTGCGCTGCCGTCCTGGGTGTAGACCTGCCATTTATTGTCTTCGGTCTTCACGAAGTAAGCGTTGATGTTGTGCGCGTTACCCAGCGAGTCGTAGGCGGTGATGGTATTGGTATAGTTGTAGCTGTCCTGTTTGGTCGGATCGAAGGTCTTGTTTTCCGGCACCTTATGGGTCGACATCAGGTTGGCGACCATCTGGCCGGAAGTGGACGCTTTCGCGTTCATCATGCCTTCAGGAATGCTCAACGGCACCGGGTTGGCGCCCTGCTGAATGGTCGGCGGGGAGCCGGCCGCCGGATAGCCGGTCAGCTGCAGACCCTGCATGTTGGTCAGATTGCGGTTCTCGTCCAGCTTGAACTGGCCGTTGCGGGTGTAGAAGATGCCGCCGTCTTTATCCTGCATGCGGAAAAAGCCGTTGCCGTTGATGGCCACATCCAATGAACGGCTGGTGCCGGTGGTGGTGCCGCCCTTGAAGTTCTGGGTGATGCCGGACACTTTGACGCCCAGACCGACCTGCGAACCGGCGAACATGTCGGCAAAGGAGACGCTGCCGGATTTGAAGCCCGCCGTCGCGGAGTTGGCGATGTTGTTACCGATCACGTCCAGGTTGGTTGCTGCCGCGTTCAAGCCGCTGACTGCCTGAGAAAAAGCCATGTTATTCTCCGAATAGTGGTCAGGCTATCGTCCGATTGAGCCTGATGCTTAGGGTTATAAGATCTGTCGCACGTCTTCCAGGGTGGCGTTGCCCGCCAGGCCGAGATCCAGCTTGGCGCCGTTGCCGTCGCGGATCACGCCGTTCACCAGGCCGAAGTGCAGGCTGCGCGCCACCAACGGCTCGCCGTTGCCTTTGGCGTTAATCGCCACTTTGTAGGCGCCGTCGGGCGCGGTGGAGCCGTCATCCAGCGAACCGTCCCAGGTGAAGGCATGCACGCCGGCGGTCAGACCGCCGATTTCGATGGTGCGCACCACCTGCCCGCTGGCGTTGGTGATGGTGGCGGTTACCTGGTCGGCGGCGCGCTCCAGTTCCACGCCGAACGGCGTGGTGCTGACTTTGCCGTCCTTGCTGCCGACCAGAATGTTGCTGCCCGGCACCATCACGCCGTGGCCGATCAGCGCGGTGGCCTGCAGCGACTGATTGCTGTTGATCTGACCGGAGATCGACCCCAGCGTGGTGTTGAGTTTTTCGATGCCCTGAACGGTGTTGATCTGCGCCAGCTGCGAGGTCAGTTCGTTGTTCTGCATCGGATTGGTCGGGTCCTGGTTTTTCAACTGCGCCACCAGCAGCGTCAGGAAGCTGTTGTGCAGATCCTGGCTGTTGGTATTTTTGCTGTTGTTACCGATGACGGTATTGTCCAACGACTCGTTCGTGGTTGGGGCGATAGCCATGGAAACCTCCGGTTACTGACCCAGCGTCAGGGTTTTCATCATCATCGACTTGGTGGTGTTGAGCACCTCGACGTTGGCCTGATAGCTGCGGGAAGCGGAGATGGTGTTGACCATTTCCCCCACTACGTCGACGTTCGGCATGCGCACATACCCCTTGGCGTCCGCCAGCGGGTTGCCCGGCTGATACACCAAACGCTCGGGCGCCGGATCGTCCACCACCTGGGCAACGCGCACGCCGCCGGTCGGCTGTCCCGGCGCCGCTGCGACCTGGAACACCACCTGCTTGGCGCGGTAAGGTTCGCCGTCCGGGCCGGTCACGCTGTCGGCGTTGGCCATGTTGCTGGCGCTGACGTTCATGCGCTGGGATTGCGCCGATAACGCCGAGCCGGAAATATCAAAAATATTCAGTAAAGACATGCGCCTTATCCTTGTTGCAGTACGGACATCATCCCTTTGATCTGACCGTTGAGCAGCGTCAGGTCGGTCTGATATTTCAGGCTGTTATCGGCAAAGTTGGTGCGTTCGCGATCCATGTCCACCGTGTTGCCGTCCATCGACGGCTGATCCGGCACCCGGAACAGCAGATCGAGCTGCGGCGGCTGCAGGGTCTGCGCCGGGATATGGCGCGCCGCCGTCAGGTTGAGCGCCATGCCGTTGCCGCTGACGCGCCCCTGCTCCATCACTTTGTTCAATTGGCTGGCGAAATCGATATCCCGCGCCTGATAACCCGGTGTGTCTGCGTTGGCGATGTTGGCGGCCAGAATTTCCTGCCGCTGGGCGCGCAAGTTCAGCGCCTCTTGGCCAAAGCGCAGAGCCGCGTCCAGTTTGTCGAGCATGCTCCCTCCGCGAGGTTAGAATTTGGAGTCGACAGCATAAACGCCCCCCGCGCTACCCTATCGCGGGAATAAACGCAAAATGGGGCGCTATTTATCTGCTTAGCCTGCGCGCGCTGCGGGTACACTTACGCGTATCCCGATGAAGCTTGAGAAGATGACGATGAAAGGTAAAATGCTGCTGCTTATCGGCCTGCTGTGCAGTCTGAACGCGCGCGCCGACGATCTGGCGACGCAAATCGAAAGCTTCATCCAAGGCAAGTTCAGCGGCGAACCGGTGCAGGTAAAAGTGCGGGTGCGCACGCCGCCGAACCAATGGCCCGCTTGCGAACTGCCGCAGCTGTCGCTGCCGCCCAACGCGCGGATCGGCGGCAACGTCAGCATTTCGGCGCGCTGTGGCCAAGAGCGGCGTTTTATCCAGACGCAGGTGCAGGTGTTCGGCCGCTATCTCGTTTCGGCGCGCGGCATCACCGCCGGCAGCCGGTTGACGGCGGCGGACCTGACGTTGAAAGAAGGTCGGCTCGATACCCTGCCGCCGCGCGCGCTGACCGAAGCGGGCAAAGCATTAGGCGCCGTCAGCCTGCGCAACATCAGCCCCGGCCAGCCGCTGACCCTCGCCATGCTGCGCCGGGCCTGGATTATCAAGGCCGGGCAACCGGTGCAGGTCAATGCACAGGGCGAAGGTTTCAGCATTAGCGGCGCGGGCAAGGCGATGAACAACGCCGCCGCCGAAGACAGCGTGCGCGTGCGCATGGCGTCCGGGCAAATCGTCAGCGGCGTGGTCGGGGACGACGGCGCGATTCGCATTACGTTATAAAAAAGTAAAGGTTCCGCAAACCTTGCCGATAAGACAAATCAAGCAGCATTTTATTGGCCATCAGGGCCGCAACACTTTCATTGCAGCGTCGTCGCCCGAGAGCGGTCACGGCGTAAACGGAGATGGACCATGAGTATCGATCGCACCCAGCGGTTACAGCCGGTTTCCACTGTGCAACCGCGTGAAACCCCGGCCGACAACCCGCTCCAGCCGCGTAAGGCCGCCGTGGCTGAAACCGCCGTCAGCGGCACGCAGGTCAAACTGAGCGAGGCGCAGGCGCGCCTGATGCAGCCGGGCACCCAGGATATCGATATGGGCCGGGTCGAGGCCATCAAGCAGGCGATCCGCAACGGTGAACTGAAGATGGACGCCGGCAAAATCGCCGACGCACTGCTGCAAGACGCGCAGAGCGATGTTCAATGGATCGCCAGACGCGACTGACAACGCGGCGGCGGGTAGCGGTAAAGGATAAGTCATCACTATGGAAAAGCTGGCACAACTGCTGGACAAACTGTTGGAAACGCTGCAGGCGCTCAATGGCGTGCTGGAAGAAGAGCACGATCTGTTATGCTCCGGCCAGCTGCCGGGCGTGGCCTTGCAGCGCGTAACCGATGCCAAAAGCCAACTGCTGGCAACGGTCGCCTACCTCGAGCAACAGCGCCTGGGGCAGGAAAAAACCTGCGGGCAACGCGCGCCCTATGCCAGCCACGCCCCCCTGGCCGACCGTTGGCAGCGCGTTCAATTGCTGAGCCAAACGCTGCGCGAAAAGAACCAGCACAACGGCCTGCTGCTCAATCAGCAGATCGACCATAACGCTCAGGCGCTGGCGATCCTCAGCAAAAACAACAAATCGCTGTATGGCCCGGACGGCCAGTCGCACGCCGGCAGCCTGCTCGGCAGAAAAATCGGCGTCTGACCTGACTCATTTCGCCCGGTGAGCCTATCACCGGGCATGCGTTAACCGACTTTTGCGCATCCCGTCGCATTTTCTGCCTACACCCTTTGAATTCACTTAAGACTTTGCGCCTGGCTGCGCATGGCGTGAATTTGGCTGTTTCTTTCCCTTTGGCCGCTTGTCACCCTGTGGTTATTTTTAAACCACTTGAAATATACCCTTTACGGGTATAGATTCGCAGGGAGAGCGAATGGCCGACATTTATCTCACCAAAACCTTTCAGGGTTTTGCCGCACGCGAGCGCATCAGTGATGCCACGATAGTGAAAGCGGCGCGAGAGATGCAACATCAGCTGTACGACGCCAATCTTGGCGGTTGCGTATACAAAAAGCGCATCGCTCGGATGGGGAGTGGAAAACGGCGCGGGTATCGGGTATTAATCGCAACGGCAGATGAAGGCAGGATCTTTTTCATGTATGGCTTTGCCAAAAACGAAAGAGACAACATCAATCAGGATGAGTTAATTTCCTGGCGGCATTTGGCGGCGCTGTATCTGGATTATTCACCATTCAGACTGTATCAGCTGGTCAACTGCGGGGAATTAATAAGGTTACAACTATGAGCAAGATGCTGAAATCGATCCACCAGGAAGTTCAGGGCCTGCACCGCGCCGGTTTCGTCGACGACGTGACCATGCGCACCTTCGACATGCTGTGTCTGCGGCCGGTGAAACAGTTCGGGCCGGCCGAGATCCGCGCGCTGCGCGAACGGGAAAACGTCAGTCAGCCGGTGTTTGCGCTGTATCTCAACGTCAGCAAAAAGGCGGTGCAGAAATGGGAGCGCGGCGAAGCGCAACCGAACTCCGCCGCGATGAAACTGCTGACGCTGGTGGAACGCAACGGCCTGCAAATTCTGGCCTGATCTTACTGATAATTGACGATCACCTGATTGCCAATCACTCGCAGCGGCGGATTCAGCCCGCCTTGCGACTGCACGTAATAGACAAAGCGCAATTCCGCATTGGCCGGCTCGCCCTGCAGACCGATGCTGCTGCCGCTGCCGCCGCCGAGCGGAATGCAGCGGTTTACCGTGCAAAGCTGGGCCTGCAGCCCCACGGGCTCTGGCCCCAGCAAACGGTAGCGCCAGCTGACGCTGGTGATGCGCGCATTGGCATCCGGCAGCGCGTTCGGCGGCCGCAAACCGGCGGATTCATCGCGCATCCCGCCCTGTTCCAGCGTGACCCCCGCCCCTTCAGCCACCCAGGAGCCGGACACCGCGCCGGCGGCTAGCGGCGCCAGCAAACACAACAAGGACAGACAGCGTTTCATCAGGCGGCTCCAATGGTCGAGGTCATGCGAATCTGGCGATCGTCGTTGATCTCCAGGTTGGACAGCACCACGAGCTGCGGCAGGCTGCGACGCAGGAAGCGCGCCAGTAAAGGACGCAGCGCATGGTTAACCAACAGTACCGGCGGCGCGCTGAGCATCTCTTGCCGTTGCAGCGCCTGACGCGCCTGCTCCAGCAGACGGTCAGCCAGCCCCGGCTCCAGACCGCCGCCACCCTGCAACGCCTGCAGCAACAGGCGCTCCAGCTGGGTATCCAAGCCGATAACCTGAATCTCGCCGTTGCCCGGGAACCACTGCTGCGTGATCGCCCGGCCCAGCGCCACCCGCACCACGGTGGTCAATTCGTAAGGATCGCTCTGCGCCGGGGCATGTTCCGCCAGCGTTTCGACGATGGTGCGCATATCGCGGATGGACACGCGCTCGGCCAGCAGATTTTGCAGCACCTTGTGCAGCGTGGTCAGTGACACCACGCCCGGCACGAAGTCTTCGGTCAGCTTCGGCATCTCCTGCGACACGCGATCCAACAGCTGTTGGGTCTCCTGGCGGCCGAACAGCTCGCTGGCGAACTGGCCAATCAGATGATTGAGGTGCGTCGCCACCACGGTGCTGGCTTCCACCACGGTAAAGCCCTGGATTTGCGCCTGTTCGCGCAAGGCGCTGTCTATCCACACCGCTTCCAGCCCGAAGGCGGGATCGACGGTTTTGTCTCCCGCCAGCTCGCCCACGGCATTGCCGGGGTTGATCGCCAGCCAGCGGCCCGGCTGCGCTTCACCGCTGCCGATCTCGACGCCTTTCATCAGGATGCGATAGCTGGCTGGCGGCAGTTCCAGGTTGTCGCGAATGTGCACCACCGGCGGCAGATACCCCATGTCCTGCGCGAATTTCTTGCGGATCCCGCGGATACGCCCAAGCAGCTCGCCGTTCTGTTGAAAGTCGACCATCGGAATCAACCGGTAGCCCACTTCCATCCCCAGCGGATCTTCCAACTGCACGTCGGCCCAGCTGGCCTCGGCGGCCTGCGGATTCTCCGGCATCACCGGATCTTCCACCGTTTTCGGCGCCTGTTGTTCACGGCCGCGCAGCCACCAGGCGAGGCCCAGCAGAGCCGCGGTAAACAGCAGGAACACCAGGTTCGGCATGCCCGGCACCAGGCCCAGCAGGCCCAGCACCCCGGCGCTCAGCAGCATCACGCGCGGATTGTTGAACAGCTGGCCCACCATCTGCTCGCCGACATCCTGATCGGTCGCGACGCGGGTGACGATGACACCGGCGGCGGTGGAGATCACCAATGCCGGGATCTGGGCCACCAGGCCGTCACCGATGGTCAGCAGCGTATAGCTTTCCGCCGCCGCCCCCAGTTCCATGCCGTGTTGCACCACGCCGACCAACAGGCCGCCGACCACGTTCAGCACCATGATCATCAGGCCGGCGATGGCGTCGCCGCGCACGAATTTACTGGCGCCGTCCATCGAGCCGTAAAAATCGGCCTCCTGGGTCACTTCGGCGCGGCGTTTCTTCGCTTCGTCTTCGCCAATCAATCCGGCGTTCAAATCGGCGTCGATCGCCATCTGTTTACCCGGCATGCCATCCAGCACGAAGCGCGCGCCCACTTCGGCGATACGCCCTGCACCTTTGGTAATTACCATAAAGTTGATCAGTACCAGGATGATGAACACCACGATACCGATGGCGAAGTTGCCGCCCACCAGGAAGTGGCCGAAGGCTTCCACCACGCGCCCGGCGGCGGCGGAACCGGTGTGGCCTTCCAGCAAGATGATGCGCGTCGAGGCGACGTTGAGCGACAAACGCAGCAACGTGGAGAACAGCAGGATGGTCGGGAAAGCGGCGAACTCGAGCGTACGCTGGGTGAACATCGCCACCAGCAGCACCATGATCGACAGCGCGATGTTGAAGGTAAACAGCAGGTCGAGGATAAACGCCGGCAGCGGCAACACCATCATCGACAAAATCAGCAGGATCAGCACCGGGCCGGCCAGCACCTGCCACTGCGTATCTTTAAAATTGCCCGGCAAACGAAGCAGGGAGGCCAAATTAGCCATCAGAGTCACTCTCTCTCGCAAAATCCAGTGCTTCCGGCACCGGTAAACGTTCAGGTTTTTTCGGGATCAGGCCGCCCTCGCGCCGCCAGCGGCGCAGTTGGTACACCCAGGCCAGCACTTCGGCGACCGCGGCATACAGGGTGGCCGGAATATGTTGTCCAATCTCGCTGTGTCGATACAGCGCACGCGCCAGCGGCGGCGCTTCCAGCATCGGGATGCGGTGCTCCGCACCGAGTTCGCGAATGCGCAAGGCGATTTCGCCCGCCCCCTTGGCCAGCACTTTCGGCGCACTCATTTTTTTGTCGTTGTACTGCAACGCGACGGCGTAGTGCGTCGGGTTGGTGACGATCACGTCCGCCTTGGGCACATCGGCCATCATGCGGCGCCGGGCGATCGCCCGCTGCTGCTGGCGAATACGTCCCTTAACGTGCGGGTCCCCTTCCTGGTCTTTGAATTCGTCGCGAATATCCTGCTTGGTCATCTTCAGCTTTTTGAAGTGGCTCCACAGCTGGTAGAACACGTCGAACGCCACCATCGGCGTCAATCCCAGCACCACCAGAAAACCGCAGAACAGAATCATCTGCAGCGCATTGCCCAGCGCATCGAGCGGCTGCTGGGTCATCAGATGCAGCATCGCCGCCCAGTTGTGCCACAGATAAAGACCGGTGACCCAACCGACCAACGTCGCTTTCAGGATCCCTTTCAGCAGCTCGGCCAACACCTGGCTGGAAAAGATGCGTTTCAACCCGGACAGGGGGTTTAGCCGCTTCATATCGAACTTGATCGACTTGCCGCTGAACAAGATGCCCCCCAACAGCATTGGCGCGGCGAGCGCTACCAGCACCAGCCCCGCCATGATCGGCAGCAGCGCCAGCACCGCCTGACGCAGCAACATGCCCAGTTGGCGAAGCATCTGTTTGTCGTTACTGACCATGCCGTGGTCAAAGTTCAGCCCTTGCGTGAGCATCGCCGCCAGCTGTTGCGCCATGTTGCTGCCGGACATCAGGATAATCGCAAGGCCCGAGAGCAACATCAGCACCGAGGTCAGCTCGCGGGAGCGCGGGATCTGGCCGTCTTCACGCGCCTTCTCCAGCCTGTGGGGCGTGGGGGCCTCGCTTTTTTCCAGATCGCTGTCTTCAGCCACGAAACGCCGTTCCTGTGTCGGGAGGGTCAAGAATGGCGGTCAGCATGCCAAAAAATTGGCGATGTCATTGGCGGAACAACGGGGAAAAAGGCGGGTTATTTAGGGGATGAGACGAAAACTGCGTGGCTTGTTGTCGGGGCGCGCCGTCGCGCCCCCCGAAAGGCTTCAGAAACCGAGGCTGTCGAGCAGATCGTCGACCTGCGCCTGGTTGGCGATCACGCCGACGCCGTTCTGGTCGAGCTGCGGGCCGTTCAGCAGGCTGTCGTTCGGCCGTTTTTCCTTCACCGGCTGCTCCGGCATGTTTTCCATCAGCACCATCAGCAGTTGCTTTTCGATCTCCTGCACCACGTCCATCATGCGCTTGATCACCTGACCGGTCAGATCCTGGAAGTCCTGCGCCATCATGATTTCCAGCAGCTGAGCGTTGGTGAAGGCCGTATGGCCCGGCACCTGATCCAGATACTGACGCGTGTCGTTGACCAGAGAACGCGCGTCGTCCAGTTCGATGGGATTGGCGAACCACTCGTCCCAGCGCCCTTTCAACGCGTTGGCGCCGGACTCCAGCTCCGCCTGGCGCGGTTGCGCCGCCTCCACGCAGTTCAACGCCCGTTCCGCCGCCTGCGCCGTCATGGTTACGACATAGTCAAGACGGTCGCGCGCATCCGGGATCGCCTCTGCCGCCTGGGCAATCGCCTGATCGAGCCCCAGTTCACGCATGCTGTCGCGCAGCATTCGGGTCAGTTGGCCGATGCGGGAGATGATCTCTCCCGCGGTCGCTGCATCGCTGGCAGGCATTGGAATGTCTCTCATCGCCCTCTCCTTACATGCCCAATTTTTCAAAAATCTTGTTGAGCTTTTCTTCCAGCGTCGCCGCCGTAAAAGGTTTCACTACATAACCGCTGGCGCCGGCCTGCGCCGCCGCGATGATATTTTCTTTCTTGGCTTCCGCCGTCACCATCAGTACCGGCATCGCGGCCAGCGCGCTATCGGCGCGGATGGTCTGCAACAGTTCGAGCCCGTCCATGTTCGGCATGTTCCAGTCGGACACCACGAAGTCGAAACCGCCGGCGCGCAGCTTGTTCAGCGCATCCGCGCCGTCTTCAGCTTCTTCGACGTTGTTGAAGCCCAGCTCTTTCAGCAAATTTCTGACGATGCGGCGCATGGTGGAGAAGTCGTCCACAACCAGAAATCTGAGGTTCTTATCTGCCATTGTTACTCCTGAAATAGTTAACCGTTTAATGATGCAAAACCGCAGGCCGCCGCGCGGCGACCGTAGGTCATATCGCCGCCGGGCAAACCCTGCGGACTGAAATCAAATGCGCAATGCCTGGCCGCCGGAAATCTGCGCCAGCATGCGCTGGCTCATCCTGTCCAACTCGACCACTTCGCTGACGCCGCCGCTGGCGATCGCCTCGCGCGGCATGCCGAACACCACACAGCTCGCCTCGTTCTGCGCCAGGGTATAGGCCCCGGCGCGGTGCATCTCCAGCATCCCCGCCGCCCCGTCGTTCCCCATGCCGGTGAGGATCCCCCCCACCGCATTGCGGCCGGCATATTGCGCTACCGAGCGGAACAGCACATCGACCGACGGACGATGGCGGTTGACCGCCGGGCCGTCATGCAGCTTCACCTGATAGTTGGCGCCGCTGCGCGCCAGCTCCAGGTGGCGATCCCCCGGGGCGATATAGGCGTGACCCGGCAGCACGCGCTCGCCGTCCTCCGCTTCTTTCACCGTGATCTGGCACAGCTTGTTCAGCCGTTCGGCGAACGAACGGGTGAACCCCGGCGGCATGTGCTGGGTGATCAGCAGCGCCGGACTGGTGGCCGGCAGCGGCTGCAGCACCTGGCGGATCGCTTCGGTGCCGCCGGTGGAAGCGCCGATGGCGATCAGTTTTTCACTGCTCAGCAGCGGCGCATGGCTGAGGATCGCCGGCGCCGGGCTGCTGGATCGCTGCGGCAGGCGCGCTCTGGCGGCGGTGCGGATCTTCTCGGCGATCAGTTCGCTGTAGGCCAACATGCCCTCGCGAATGCCGAGCTGCGGTTTGGTGACGAAATCCACCGCGCCCAGCTCCAGCGCACGCAGCGTGATCTCCGAGCCTTTACCGGTCAGCGAAGAAACCATCACTACCGGCATCGGCCGCAGGCGCATCAGCTTCTCGAGGAAATCCAGCCCGTCCATGCGTGGCATCTCGACGTCCAGCGTCAGCACCTGAGGATTAAATTTTTTGATCAGATCGCGCGCCACCAGCGGATCCGGCGCGGTCGCCACCATTTCCATGTCGGGATGGCCGTTCACGATTTCCGTCATCAGCTGACGCATCAGTGCCGAATCGTCTACGCATAACACTCTGATTTTACTCATTACCTCTCCTTGGTCAGCCCATACACGGTCTGCCCACGCAAGTAGAAATCCCGGCTGATCTGGCTGAAGTTCTCGGAGTGGCCGGCGAACATCAGCCCCCCCGGCTTAAGCAAGGGAACGAAGCGGCGCAGGATGCGCTCCTGCGTCGCCTTATCGAAATAGATCATGACGTTGCGGCAAAAAATGGCGTCAAATTGCCCCGGCAGCGCCCATTCCGGCGCCAGCAGGTTCAACGGCTGGAAGTTCACCCGCGCCGCCAGTTCCGGCCGCACGCGCACCAGCCCCTGATGCGGCCCGGTGCCGCGCAGAAAATAGCGCTGCATTTGGGTCGGCGTCAGGGTGCGCAGATCTTCCTGGCGGTAAACGCCCGCTTCCGCTTTTTCCAACACCTGCGTGTCGATGTCGCTGGCCCAGACCTGGCAACTGCCGGCCCGCTGCCCCAGGGCATCGCTCAGCGTGATGGCGATCGAATACGGCTCTTCGCCGGTCGAGGCCGCAGTGCTCCAGACGCTGTAGCCGTTCGGCCGCGAGCGCGCATGCTCCGCCAGGATCGGGAAGTGATGCGCCTCGCGGAAAAATGCCGTCAGGTTGGTGGTCAATGCGTTGATGAACGCCTGCCACTCCGCGCTGTTCGGATCGCTTTCCAGCAGCGCCAGATAGTCGCCGAAATCGTGCAATCCCAGCAGCCGCAACCGGCGCACCAGGCGGTTGTAAACCATCTCGCGCTTATGCTCCGCCAGCACGATGCCGGCGCGTTGATAAATCAACTGGCTGATACGGCGAAAATGCACGTCCGACAGCGGCAGGCGCTGCACCATTTGCGTCAACATCGACGCAGTATCCCGGTTAGAAGTAGATGGCGCCTGTTTCATGCCGCCTCACCGGAGAAAAACGTGCTGTTTATGCGGTTTAACAATCTTGGGCTTCCTTTACCACGGGTGAAACTGCGTTGTTGCTGTTACCTGGCGCGACGACGTTATCGTCCGCCAGACGGAATACCGCGACCGCGTCGGCCAGGGTAATAGCCTGCTCTTCCAGCGCGGTGGCGGCAGAAGCGGACTCTTCCACCAGCGCGGCGTTCTGCTGGGTAACCTGGTCCATCTGGGTCACCGCCTGCGTCACCTGTTCGATGCCGCGGCTTTGTTCATCCGAAGCCGACGCGATCTCGCCCATGATGTCGGTCACGCGAGTTACCGAGCGCACAATGTCCTGCATGGTGGCGCCGGAGTTTTCCACCAGCACCGAGCCGTGTTTGACGCGGCTGACCGATTCGTCGATCAGCACCTTGATCTCTTTCGCCGCCTGCGCGCTGCGGCTCGCCAGGTTGCGCACTTCACCGGCGACCACCGCGAAACCCCGCCCCTGTTCGCCGGCGCGCGCCGCTTCCACCGCGGCGTTCAGCGCCAGGATGTTGGTCTGGAAGGCGATGCCGTCGATCACGCTGGTGATGGCGCCGATTTTCTGCGAACTGTTGGCGATATCGTGCATGGTGGTGACCACGTCACCGGCCAGTTCGCCGCCCTTGGCCGCGGTGGCCGAGGCGTCACGCGCCAGCTGAGACGCCTGCCGCGCATTGTCGGCGTTCTGTTTCACCGTCGCGGTCAGCTGTTCCATGCTGGCGGCGGTTTCTTCCAGCGACGCGGCCTGCTGCTCGGTGCGGGAAGAGAGATCGTTGTTGCCTTCGGCGATCTCCTGCAGACCGATCAGAATCGACTCTGCCCCGTCGCGCACCGCGCCGACGGTGCCGATCAGCGACTGCTGCGTGCGTTGCAGGCTGGCGAACAGCAGGCTGATTTCATTGCGGCCGTACACCTGAATCGGCGTCGCCAGATCGCCGGCGGCGATGCGTTCAAAGTGGCTGCGGATTTGGTTCAGCGGCTGTATCAGCATGGTGCGCAACCACCACATGGCGCTGCCGGTCACCACGATCAGCATCAATACCGCCCCCGCCAGCATCAGGCCCGCCAGCGTGAAGGAGAACTGATTAGCGTCTCTGGCCTCGCTGATGTCACCGTTCACCAACTGCAGGTACTGCACGAAGTCGGCCTCGAACAGGTCCTGGGTTTTCTGCGTCGGCTGATCCATAAACGCCTGCAGCTCGCCCTTTTCCAGGAAACCGATCAGCTCGCGCAGCGCGCCGCGCAGCCGCTCGTAGCTGGCCTTGGTGGTGGCCGTCTGCTGGTTCTGCTGTTCACTGCTGCGTTCAACCGCCATAAACTGATTGAAATAGAGATCGGCCTTCTGCAGCGAACTGCGGGCGTTGCTCATCAGCTCGTTCACCTGCTCCTGCGGCAGTTTCAGCGCCGCGCGGGTGCCGGCGCGGTTCAGCGTATTGCGCGCCTGCAACAGCGACACCCAGCTCAGGCTAAGCGAATCGCGCTGCTGGCTGCCGAGGGTGATGATGTCGAGGTTGTGGTTATCGGAGCGAAACGCGGAATACGACAGGCCGCTGCTGGCCAACTGCAGAACGCAGAAGGTCATCAACAACAGGAATAAGCTGGTAGAGATACGGATTCGGTTAAACACTTGAACCTCCTTGCAGCCGGCCGGCGACCGGCCTACGTAGGGAAAAGGGCCTCTGCGAGAGAGGCCCGATACCGGTCAGAACGTTTCCCAGTTATCCTGCAGATCGCTGGCGTTCATTTTCTTATGATTGATTACCGGTGTTACCGTCGCCTTGCTGGTGACAGGCGCTTTAAATTCTTCCTGGCCTTCCTGCCTCAGACGGAATACCGCTACCGACTGGGTCAGCATGCTGGCCTGTTCTTCCAGCGCCGCCGCCGCCGAGGCGGATTCTTCCACCAACGAGGCGTTCTGCTGGGTGACGCGGTCCATTTCCGCCACCGCCTGGCCAACCTGATCGATGCCGCGGCTCTGCTCGTCCGACGCCGAGGCGATTTCGCCCATGATGTCGGTCACGCGGGTGACGGCGTTGACGATGTCGCCCATGGTTTCGCCGGCGCTCTCGACCAGCACGGAACCCATATCGACGCGGCTGACCGAATCTTCGATCAGACCTTTGATCTCTTTCGCCGCCTGTGCGCTGCGCTGCGCCAGGTTACGCACTTCACCGGCCACCACCGCGAAGCCACGGCCCTGTTCGCCGGCGCGCGCCGCTTCCACCGCGGCGTTCAACGCCAGGATGTTGGTCTGGAAGGCGATGCCGTCGATCACGCCGGTGATATCGGCGATTTTCTGCGAGCTGCCAGCGATGTCGTGCATGGTCTGCACCACGTTGGCCACGACCTTGCCGCCTTTCTGCGCGGTTTCGGAGGCGCTCAGCGCCAGCTGTGAAGCCTGACGCGCGTTTTCGGCGTTCTGTTTCACCGTCGCGGTCAGCTGTTCCATGCTGGCGGCGGTCTCTTCCAGCGACGCGGCCTGCTGCTCGGTGCGGGAGGAGAGATCGTTGTTGCCCGCGGCAATTTCGGACGCGCCGCTGTAGATGGCGTCCGCGCCCTGACGTACGCCGCTGACGGTTTCGATCAGCTCGCTTTGCATGTGTTTCAGGCTGGCCGCCAGCACGCCCATTTCGTTGCGGCTGGTGACGACGATCTGCTGAGTCAGGTCGCCGGCGGCGATCTGTTTGATGTGCTCGATCATGCGGTTCAGCGGGCGCACCAGGATATGATGGATACCGGTCCAGACCAGTACGATCACCGCCAGCACCACCACCAGAACCACGATAAGCGTCCAAATGGCCGAGTTGTAGGAACTGTTGCTGCCGTCGACCGCGATTTGATACAGCTTGCCGTTTTGCTCCAAATAAACGTTGTAGCTCTGCTCAAAGTTGTCCTGGTAGCTCTGCGTAGGCTGATCGAAGAAGGCGTTAATCTTGCCTTCGCCCAGCAGTTGGATCAGTTCGGAGAGCGCGCCGTACAGAATGTCGTACTGTTGCTTAACGCGCTCTGCCGACTGGGGATCCTGACGCGGATCCTGAGGGATTTTTTCGTAAGCGGCATAGTGTCTTTCCGCCTCGGCCAGCTCTTCTTTCGCTTTGCCCAGCAGTTCATCAATGGTGGCGCCGCTGCCGATCTTGTTGGTATCCATCATGTAGCGAATACCGGCACGGTTCAGGGAGTTGCGCGCCTGCAGCAGGTCAACGCGGCTTTCGCTCAGCTGCAGCTGCTGCTGGCGGATAGTTTGCAGGACGGTAAAGTTTTCCTTATCGCTTTTCAGCGAGGAGAAAAAGAGTCCGCCCGAAATCAACTGCAAGGCGCCAAACAGCACCAACACCAGCAACAGGCTGGTGACCACCTTCATACGATTTAACATGATTTCCCTTGTTGAAGCCCGCGCAGACAGGCTCTGATGACGTTGAATGTGAGAGTTATCGGCGCAGCGCGGCAAAACTTTATGCGGGAAAGTAACTATTTTTAGTGGGGGTTCCGGGCGCGGCGGACGGCATCGCGACAGGTCAGGGAACATGAAGGTTGAAGGGGGCAGCGCCCTGCCCCCTAGGGTCATGAATCAGACGCTTTTCGCCACGCTGTCGACCAGCGACATCTCTTCGCTGCTCAGCAGCTTTTCGATATCCACCAGGATCAGCATGCGCTCGCCCAGCGAACCGAGACCGGTGAGGTATTCGGTCGCCAGCGTCACCGCGAACTCCGGCGCCGGGCGGATCTGCTCGGCGGTCAGCGACAGCACGTCGGAAACGCCATCGACCACGATGCCCACCACGCGCTGGCCAAAGTTCAGCACGATCACCACGGTGTTCTCATCGTAAGACACGCTTTGCTGCGAGAATTTCACCCGCAGATCGATGATCGGGACGATCACGCCGCGCAGGTTAGTGACGCCCTTGATGAACGCCGGGGTGTTGGCGATGCGGGTCACCTGATCGTAGCCGCGAATTTCCTGCACCTTGAGGATGTCGATGCCGTACTCCTCGTTGCCCAGGGTAAAAATCAGAAACTCTTGCCCTACCGTTTCGCCAGCCAATTTGCTGACGGCTGCCAATCCTGCCATATCATTCACCTTTTAAATCAATAAACTCATTATTATGCGGCGGCGTCCGTCAGACGCTTTTCACGGTTCAAGGTTTGCAACGCCGAGACATCGACGATCAAGGCCACGCTGCCGTCGCCCAAAATGGTCGCGGCGGAAATGCCCGGCACTTTGCGGTAGTTGCTTTCCAGATTCTTCACCACCACCTGATGCTGGCCAATCAGCTGATCCACCAGCAACGCATAGCGGCGGCCGGCGCTTTGCAGGATCACCACAATGCCCTGGGTGGCGTCGGTTTTGGCGCCTTCCACTTCGAATACCCGATACAGTTCCACCAGCGGCAGGTATTCGCCGCGCACCTGCAGCACGCGTTCGCCGCCGGCCAGCGGGTGCAAGTCTTCCGCCTGCGGCTGCAGCGATTCCATCACCGCGTTCAGCGGCAGAATAAAGACTTCGTCGTTCACTTTGACAGACATGCCGTCGAGGATCGCCAGCGTCAACGGCAGCAGAATGCGGATGGTGGTGCCTTTACCGGCCTGCGAACGGATCTCGACGTGGCCGCCCATCTCCTGAATATTTCTTTTCACCACGTCCATGCCGACGCCGCGGCCGGAAACGTCGGTCACCTGCTCGGCGGTGGAGAAGCCCGGCGCGAAGATCAGCATGCCGACCTCTTCGTCGCTCATGCTGTCGCTCACCGCCAGCCCTTGCGAAGCGGCCTTGGCGAGAATTTTTTCGCGGTTCAGACCGGCGCCGTCGTCGATGACCTCAATACAGATGTTGCCGCCCTGGTGTTCGGCCGACAGCACCAGATTGCCCACCGCCGATTTACCGGCGGCGATGCGGGCGGCCGGCTCTTCGATACCGTGATCGAGGCTGTTGCGCACCAGGTGCGTCAACGGGTCGATAATCCGTTCGATCAGGCTCTTGTCCAGTTCGGTCGAGCTGCCCTGCAGCGTCAGCTCCACCTGTTTGTTCAGCTTGCCGGCCAGATCGCGCACCAGACGCGGGTAGCGGCTGAAGACGTATTCCATCGGCATCATGCGGATCGACATCACCGACTCCTGGAGATCGCGTGCGTTACGCTCCAGCTGGCTCATGCTGTTCAGCAGATCGCCGTGGTTCACCGGATCCAGCGTGCCGGAACGTTGCGCCAGCATCGACTGGGTGATCACCAGCTCGCCCACCAGGTTGATCAGTTGGTCCACCTTTTCCACCGCTACGCGAATGCTGGTGGATTCGCTCGCCTTGGCGCGCGCTTTCGGCGCTTCCGCCGGAGCGGCGGCCGGTTTGGCGGCAGGCGGCGCGGCGCTGGCGATCGGCGCTGGCGCCGGTTCCGGCGCAGCGACCGTCTCCGGCAAGTTCGCCTCCGCGACGGCCGGCGCGCTTTGCGTCGGCGTAGAGAAGCTGATTTGTTCCGGTTCCAGCACGAAGCACAGCACGGCGCTGATGTCGTCTTCGCTGGCGGAGGTGAGCAACGTCACGTCCAGGCTGTGTTCCGTCTGATGCGGGTCTTTAACTTCGCCGAGGTTGCCCAGCTCTTCCAACATCAAGGGGATTTCACTGGCTTTCAGCCCGTTCAGGCTGATGCGCATGCCGCCTTCGTTCGCCGCCGGCGCGGCCGATGGCTGAGCGACCGGCTGCTGAACGGCGGGTTGAGCCGCAGGCGCCTCCTGCTGCTGTTGCGCTTCCAACGCCAGCTGACGCAGCGCCTGGCAAATGTATTCAAAGCTTTCAGCGTCAGGCTGTTGCGAGGTTTTATAGGCGTCCAGTTGCTCCTGCATAATGTCTTTGGTTTCCAGAAACAGGTTGATAATCTCGGTGCTCAGGCTCATTTCCTGGCGTCTTGCACCGTCCAGCAGGTTCTCCAGCAGGTGGGTGGTTTCCTGCAGCACCGAAAAACCAAAGGTCGCCGCGCCGCCCTTGATCGAATGCGCCGCGCGGAAGATGGCGTTCAACGGCTCGATATCGGGGGCCAGCGGATCCAGCTCCAGCAGGTGTTGCTCCATGTCGGCCAGCAACTCGTCCGCCTCATCAAAGAAGGTCTGATAAAAATCGCTAATGTCCATGCTCACGGGGTCACCTCTGGCTGTGAGTCGCGGTTAGTCGGTGCGGGTGCGGCCGCCGGTGGTTCCGACGCCTGGTCGGCCGGGGCTATCGCCGGGGACGCCTGCGGTGGAGCGTTCGGCGTTGGCGCCGCGGGTTCCGGGGCTGTCGTCGAGGATTCCGGCGTTTGGCTGGCCGGCGCGGTCGCCGACGGCGCCAGCTGCTTCAGGCTGTCCGGCTGGGCAATATCCAGCGCGTTGCTTTCGGCATTTTCGTGCTCGATGCCCTCTTGCGTTTGCTTGTTCAACACCAGTACGGTGATGCGGCGGTTAATCGCATCATCGGCGCCATGCTGTTTCAGGCTCATGGTGGCCGCCATGCCTACCACCCGCAGCACTTTGCCTTCCGCCAGGCCGCCGGCGATCAGCTCGCGTCGCGACGCGTTGGCGCGATCGGCCGACAGTTCCCAGTTGCTGTAGCCGCGTTCGCCGGTGGCGTAAGGGATGTCATCGGTGTGGCCGGACAGGCTGATTTTGTTCGGCAAGTCGTTAAGGATCGGCGCTATCGCGCGCAGAATATCGCGCATGTAGCTCTCGACCTGCGCGCTGCCGGTTTTGAACATCGGCCGGTTCTGGCTATCGATAATCTGGATGCGCAGCCCTTCGTCCATCATGTTGATCAACAGATGTGGACGCAGCGCCTTCAGGCGCGGATCGGACTCAATCAACTCATCCAGCTTTTCGCGCAGCTTGTTCAGGCGCAGCTCTTCGGCGCGCGAGTCCGGCGAATCGACCTGTTTTTTCACCAGGCCATGCTGTTGCGTTGGATCGTCGCCGCCGCCAGGAATGGGGCTGCTTTCGGAACTGCTCTTGTCGCCGCTGGTCAGGGCCACCTTGAGCGGCGTGCGGAAGTATTCGGCGATTTGCGTCAGCTCCTGCGGGCTGGCGATCGCCAGCAGCCACATCACCAGGAAGAACGCCATCATCGCCGTCATAAAGTCGGCATAAGCGATCTTCCAGGAGCCGCCGTGATGGGCGGCATGATGCGACTTGCGCTTTCTGACCAAAACGACCGGATGATTCTGTTTCATGCTTCTTCTTCTTCCGTCGCCTGCTGCGCCGGCGCTTTCACGCGGCGCACGTGTTCTTCCAGCTCAACGAAAGAAGGACGTTCGGTGGTATACAGCGTTTTACGGCCGAACTCGACCGCGATCTGCGGCGCGTAACCGTTCAGGCTCGACAACAGCGTGACTTTGATGCACTGCATCATCTTGACGTTTTCGGCGCTCTTCTGACGCAGCAACGTCGCCAGCGGCGAGATGAAGCCGTAGGCCAGCAAAATGCCGAGGAAAGTACCGACCATGGCGTTAGCGATCAGCGCGCCCAGTTCAGCGGCCGGACGGTCAGCCGAAGCCAGGGCGTGCACCACCCCCATCACCGCCGCGACGATGCCGAACGCCGGCAAGGAGTCGCCCACCATCGCCAGACTGCCGGCGGGCACTTCGCTTTCCTGCTCGTAGGTTTCGATCTCTTCGTCCATCAGCGCTTCGATCTCGAACGCATTCATATTGCCGCTCACCATCAGCCGTAAATAGTCGGTAATGAACTCCACCAGGGTGTTATCGGCAAGGATGCGCGGATAATTAGAGAAAATTTCACTTTCTTGCGGATTATCGATATCGAACTCGAGCGACAGCATGCCCTGCTGACGCGATTTGGCCAGCAGACGGAACAGCAACGCCATCAGATCCATATACAGATCTTTGTTGTATTTGGAACGGCGCATCAGGCGCGGCAGGGCGCGCAGCGTCGCTTTGATCGCCTTGCCGTTGTTGCCGACAATGAAAGCGCCGACCCCCGCCCCGCCGATAATCAGAAACTCCGCCGGCTGATATAACGCACCGAGATGACCGCCCACGATCAGGTAGCCGCCAAACACCGCACCCAATACCACGAGATAACCCAAAATAACTAGCACACGCATTCCTTAAATTAACAATGTGGATGGAAGGTGGGGCAAACGCGCCCTGGCGCGACAGACCAGGCTGCATGTCTGGGGGCGGCATGCCGCCCCTGCGTATCACACGTCGGTATTCATTGCCGAGAGCCGGCAACGTGGCGGCTCAAATGGCGCGTTTGACCTGCTCGTCCAGCAGTTGAGGAATAATATCGGCCAGTTGCGGCGAAAGTTTACGTCTTTTTACGGCGCGGGATGGGGGTTGGCATAAACTGCAGATGAAACCGTTCAGCGGCTGGTGCGCGTGGGTGATAAATGCGCCGCCGCAGCAGCTGCAGGCGGAGAGCTGCAACATGCCGCTGTCGACGAAGCGCACCAGCGTCCAGGCGCGGGTCAACGCCAGCAACGGCGCCTCGCCGGCCTGCTGCGGGCACTGCTCCAGGTAGAGGCGATAGGCTTTGATCACCGCTTCCACCCCGCTGCACTGTCCGCTTTTCATCAGAAACAGGTAGGCGTTATAAAACATCGAGGAATGAATATTCTGTTCCCAGGTCATAAACCAGTCGGTTGAGAACGGCAACATTCCTTTTGGCGGCGGGCTGCCGCGCAACTCCTTGTAAAGTTTAATCAAGCGCCCGCGGCTGAGCTGGGTTTCACTCTCCAGCATCTGCAAACGGGCCCCCAGCGAAATCAGCTCCATGGCGAGCTGAATGTCCTTGGCTTCTTGAACAATGCTTTTCTCAACCATCATCAGGCTCTTTTCTTCGTCGGGCTAGCGTCTTTACTCGATAGCTCTTGCAGTAAATGGCTTGATAGCAAAATGCCGGTATGGATTTGTTGCAGATCGTCGACGCGCGACTCTTTGGTCAGGCGTTCGATGGTCTGGTGATCGTTAAAGCGGAAGTGGCAAACCAGCTGGTTGGTCTCGGCCAGTTTGACCATTTGCGGCAAAGTCAGCTGCGCCAACGCATCGGCCATGGTCTCATCAATACCAAGGCGGAACATCGCGGACGCTTTTTCATCGTTGATCAAACGCTGTGCTAAAAGTAAATATGACAAATTGATGTCATAAATATGCTTAAGTAATTCAGACGTACCCATATTCCCCATCCCGACAGACTATGTTTAAAAACATACGCTGGGTGATAAATTTTATCGCCCGTGACCTGGGTTGTTTCCCAAAGTTGGCAAATTAATCTCTCAAAAACGACTGCTATAATTTTCGCCAATCGCTAAATTCGACCACTGTTCAGTATTTGCTACGAGCGTAAACCAACGTGTATGGATGTACAGCATTCTGCTTCGATAGTGTTTAGTCACCATGAAACTATTTTTACAAATTTAATAAGATTATTCCTAAAGCAGCGCAACTCTACCCCCGAACCATTAGCACACACAATGTAAGTGAGAGGCAATTTTAAATACAATGTGACATAGATCACAAAAATAAAAAATAATTAAGCCAAATACCCCTAAATTCGCACATTTTATGACCCGCATTTTGCTCATAAAATCGCCTTAGGTAAAAAAACGTCTTAAAAACAATGTTTATCAGCCAAAAAATTATCTTTTTTAGATCAATTCGAACAAAACCATCACCAAACCAAAATAACAGAACAAAAATCTGCATATAGGCAACAATCTTAGTATAAATAACCATTTGAGCCGCTAAAAAATATCCGAGGTGAAAAATAACCAATGTAAACTATAAGGTTATTAGCTATCGGATTTGACTTAAACCCTCCGCAGAGGGTTGTTCTAATTTTCAACATCAGGTGATTATGGCTTATCAATGATTCGCTGGCGTAGTGAACAAGCCAATAGACGTAACGATATGTTTCCGTATTAGCGCGGCGCAAGAATGGTTTTTTAACGTTAAACTACCCCAAAACGACATATCGGCAGCACATCCTAAAGCTTTAGCGTTTTTTTATTTCTTTTTTGCCGGCGCATTAATTACCACGCCGTTCCAGACGTTATTAAAATTCCCGCGCCCCATCGGTTCATTGCAATAAAATAAAACGCAGTTTTGTTTTACTTGCCATAATCGCGCAGGCCAAACAGGCGTAGTTTCAATGCCGACAGCGGCAACATACATCGCCTCGTGCTGCGACCGCCCCCCGGACAGGTGAAAAAAACACCGCCAAAGGAGAGCGAGCGCGGCTTCGCGCGCTTGCACGCAGCGGAAACGTCGACGCTTAAGCTTCTCGTTCGTGACGCATCGCCCTGAGACTTTCCCTATTTCTTCATTTATCAGCAGGATGAGATTGCTGATGCCGCACTTGCATATTATGATTTATCCCAGCGCCGCCACGGGCGGCGTCACATTATTACCCAGTGCAATTTATTCACTTGAAATGATTTTTGTCAGGTCGTACATCGCTGCCTCGACGGCGTCGCCGTGAGCCGCTATGTGTTATTCACCCGGCTTTAACTATTAACAGGCTATATTTTAATCATGACCGATACGCTCGAATATCTGCTGACATTCCGTAAATGCTCCTCTTTGGACAGCCTGGAGAAGGTGTACGACAAACTGAACTATTCCATTGAAAACGATACAGAAATGAGCAATATGTACCGTGCTGCCGACCACCGTCGCGCCGAGCTGGTTGCCGGTAAATTGTTCGATCTGGGCAAGGTGCCGAAAACGCTGTGGGCGCAGGTGCTTTAATTCAGTGAAATTACGTGCGGCAACGGTTTTATCTTTTATTGCTATATAACCGGAGCAAACTCAGCTTTTATTGCCGCGCGTGATGCGAAACACATTTATTCCCCCCGCCAGGTTCTACCCTTTATCCGAGCGCAGCATTTCATCCAAGGCCCCGACGCGGCAGCCTGAAACACGACGGATGCAACAAGGAGTGGAATATGGGGTATCAAAACGTTCTGGTTACCGTCGCCGTCGCGCCTGACAGCCATCGCCTGGTGGAAAAGGCCGTCTCTATCGTCCGCCCCTACGGCGGCAACATCACCCTGTTAAGCACCCTCGCCAATCCGGAAATGTACAATAATTTCGCCGGGCCGATGCTGGCCGATTTGCGCACGCTGATGGAAGAGGAAACCCGGCTGTTTATGGAGGAACTGCGCCAACGCGCCGGCTACCCGATCGCCGATACCCTTATCGTGCATGGCGAGCTTGGCGACAGCCTGGAATTTGCCAGCCGCCGTCAGCCGTTCGACCTGCTGCTCTGCGGCAATCACCGCGACAGCATGATGAACAAAGTCTCCTGTTCCGCAGCCCGCTTCATCAACATCAGCCATATCGACGTGCTGATCGTTCCGCTCTGAGGCTAAGCACATTCGGTAACGTTGCCTTGGCGCCCCTGGACTAGGCTTAACGAACCTTGTTTGTCGCAACACAAAGGAGCTTTCGATGTCCCCTTCTCAACAGAACCGCCGCTTTCTGCTGGCCTCGCGTCCGCACGGCGAACCGACGGCGGCGAATTTCCGCCTCGACACGGTCGCCGTGCCACAACCCGAGGCCGGCCAGCTGCTGCTGCGTACCGTATATCTGTCGTTGGATCCTTATATGCGCGGACGCATGAGCGATGCCCCCTCCTACGCGCCGCCGGTGGAAATCGGTCAGGTCATGGTGGGCGGAACGGTCTCTCGCGTGGCGGCCTCACAGCATCCCGATTTCAACGTCGGCGATTGGGTATTGGGCTATGACGGTTGGCAGGATTACGCGCTGTCCGACGGCAGCGGCCTGCGCAATCTCGGCCCACACTTGCCGCACCCTTCCCGCCTGCTCGGCGTGCTGGGCATGCCCGGTTTTACCGCTTACATGGGGTTGCTCGATATCGGCCAACCGCAGGCGGGTGAAACGCTGGTGGTCGCCGCCGCCAGCGGCGCGGTCGGTTCAGTGGTCGGCCAAATCGGCAAACTGAAAGGCTGCCGCGTCGTCGGCGTTGCCGGCGGTGCGGACAAATGCCGCTATGTGGTGGAAGAGTTGGGTTTCGACGCCTGTATCGATCACCGCGCCCCCGACTTTGCCGAACAGCTGGCCGCCGCCTGTCCGCAGGGCATCGACATCTATTATGAGAACGTCGGCGGCGCCGTATTCGACGCCGTGTTGCCGCTGTTGAACGCCAAAGCGCGCATTCCGGTCTGCGGCATCATCGCCCATTACAATGCCACCGGGTTACCCGCCGGGCCGGACCGCTTACCGCTGCTGGAAGGGCTGATCTTGCGTAAACGTATCCGCATGCAGGGCTTTATCATCTTCGACGATTACGGTTCACGCTTTGATGAATTCCTGCAACAGATGAGCAGTTGGGTCGAGCAAGGAAAGATCAAGTTCCGCGAGGACATCGTCGATGGGCTGGAGCAGGCGCCGCAGGCCTTTATCGGCCTGCTGCAGGGCAAAAACTTCGGCAAACTGGTGATCCGCGTCGCTGACGAATAACGCGCATCAGGGCGTGGCGCGCCACGCCCTGCTTGTCAATGCACGGCACCGTCGCCGAATTGCACATCTTCCTCTACCGTGAGCGTCACCTGCACGAGAGTGCGCACCGCTTCCACCATCGTCGCCAGCGCCATACTCGGCTTGCCCGGATGCACCGCCGCCAGTTCATGGCTGTACGGAATGTGCACGAATCCGCCCCTGGCCCGCGAATGCTGAGTCTCCAGATAGTGACGCAGACCATAAAAAATATGGTTGCAGTTATAGGTGCCCGCCGTGTAAGAAACGCCCGCCGGGATCCCCTGCCGGCGCAGTTGCTGCACCGCGGCCTTGACGGGCAGCGTACTGAAATAACCCACCGGCCCGCCGGCAACCACCGGCACGTCAATCGGCTGTTTACCGGCATTGTCGGGAATGCGGGCATCGATCAAATTGATGGCTACCCGTTCCAGGGATATTTCGGCCCGACCGCCGGCCAGCCCCAGACAGATCACCGCCAGCGGCTGCAATGCCTCAATCGCCGCGATCAGCTGCTGGTTGGCCACGCCCAATACGCACGGCAACTCGAGCACCGCGATCTCCGCGCCGGCGATACGCTCTCCGGCCAATGCCTGCGCGACCTGCCAGGAAGGGTTCACCGCGTCACCGTCGAACGGCTCAATGCCGGTGATTAACACTTTGTTCATCATTTCCCCTGATTGAAGGCTAAATTCGTGTGCTACCAGCCTAGGGAACGCTGTAAGATTCTGGAAATGGATTATCTGTATATAGAGTATTCATAAAATGAATTTAGCCAACGTCGATCTCAATTTACTGGTGGTGTTTGAAGCGCTGTATCAGACTCGTAACGTCACCGCCGCAGGCCGGCGTCTTAACCGCGCGCAACCTTCCGTCAGCAATGCATTGGCGCGACTGCGCATTCTGCTCAACGATCCGCTGTTTGTCCGCAGCGGCGGCGGCATGGCGCCCACGCCGCGCGCCCACCAGCTTATGCCGCAGATACAGCGGGTACTTGAGCAAATCCATCTGGCGTTGGCCCCACCGGCCCGTTTCGATCCGGCCACCGCCGGGCAGCGGCGTTTTACGCTGGCCGCCGGCGACTATGCCGATATCTTGCTGCTGCCCGCCATCATCAGCCGTTTGCGTCAGGTGGCCCCCGGCATCGATATTCGCGTTTCGCGTCTGGATCGCCGCAATATTTACCGTCAGTTGGATAGCGGGGAGGTGGATGTCGCGCTGGGAGGGCATCTTTCCGGGGCGGAAAGTCACTATGTGCGCACGTTGTTTGAAGAGCATCTGGTCTGTATCGCCAGCCGTTCACACCCGCAATTGGCGGATGGCCGCTGGGATCTGGCCCGCTACCTCAGCCTGCCGCACGGGCTGTACGCGCCGGCTGACGACGGCTCTGCCAGAGGCTTGGTCGACCGCCGTCTGGCGGAAATCGGCGGCCAGCGGCGCGTCGCCGTGACCTTTTCACACATTGTCGCCCTGCCGGCGGTGGTCGCCGACAGCGATCTGATCGCCACCCTGGCCGCCAGCGTGGCCCGGCGTTTTTCCGATCCGCAACGCGTACGCATTCTCCCGCTGCCTGAGGAGTTGGCCATCGCGCCTTTCCCCATTGAGCTGATCGCCGGCCGACAGGCGCAACGCGACCCGGCCTTAATCTGGCTCTGTGACCTGATAAGCCGACTTTCCCTCGATCCCCTTCCGCGCTAACCGCATCAATTGCTGCTTTATCAACCATTCAGACTCACCGTCGGAGGCCCGCACCGCGGGCTTTTCACGCCGGCCAAATAGGAATCATCCGAATTAACATTCGGTAAATTTATATATTTGATCATCTTTAACTAACGAATGGTAAGGATAAAAAATACTCAGTGACTTTTTTCACGGAAAAAAAGAGTTGTTTTATAAACACGTTGACTTAAGTGTTACAGATTTATTATTTGGTATTACCATTTTCCCAATAATTTTGGATAAAAAAAGATCTGATCGTATCTATATGTTTTAGATAATAAAAAACCAGATCGTGAGCAAGTTAACGAATTGAGCATTGATCCACAAGGCTATTTTGCAAATGCAGAGCTCTATTGTAGACTGCACAAATCGTGCCTTTGTGTAAACTTTGTTAAATCTTTCGTCAGCCCCTGTCTCAATTCGTGACAGATACGCCATCGGGATCGCGCGTCAAATCTCGTGCGGTAGCTATGCCTAAACCGGGGATATAGTATGGATCGCCTTATCATTGCGCACACGCCTTTGCCCGCCCATCAGCTGTTGTTCAGAAGCCTTTCCGGTGAGGAAAGACTGGCCGGGCTGTTCGAGTTCGACGTCGAGCTGCTCAGCCCTGACAATCGCCTCGATCTGAAATCGCTGCTGGGACAAAAAATCACGCTGGAGCTGCGGGGCAACCCGATGGCCCCGCGTTATCTCAACGGCAATATCACGCGTATGACCCTCTCCGGACGAGAAGCCGGCGGCAACCGCTACTATATCTACCGCGCCGTGCTGCGCCCCACGCTGTGGTACCTGACGCAAAACCGCGATTTTCGCATCTATCAGGAAAAGACCGTTCCCGACATCCTGACCCAGGTGCTGGGGCAGTATCAGGTGAAGATCGATAACCGTCTGAGTTACGACTACCGCATCTGGGGGTACTGCGTGCAGTACCAGGAGAGCGATTTCGATTTCATCAGTCGTCTGATGGAACATGAAGGCATCTATTACTATTTCACGCACCAGCAGGACGGCCATACGCTGGTGCTGGCCGACGCGCCGGCGGCGCATCAGGAACTCGCCGGCTATGCCAGCATCCCCTATCAGCTCGCGGAAGGCGGTCTGGTGGAAAACAAGGACAGCATCAACAGCTGGAGCGTCTCGGACGCCATCACGCCCAGCCTGTATAGCCTGGATGACTACGATTTTCGTAAACCGCGCGCACGGTTGCTCGAGGCCCGGCAGAATCCCGCCTCGTTCGCACAGGATAAAGCCGAGGTGTTCGACTGGCCCGGGCGTTATACCGATCACGCCCACGGCCAGTTTTACGTCAAGGTGCGCCAACAGGAGTTCGAAGCGCAGCATGAGCAGATGAGCGGGGAAGGCAGTTCGCAGGGCATTGCGCCCGGCTACCGTTTTCAGCTGATCCAGGCGCCGCGCATGGAAGACAACCGCGCCTATCTGGTGGTCAGCGCGCGTTACTTCATGCAGGAAAACAGCTACGCCAGCAACGATAACGACGTTGGCGAGCAACATACCGAATTTCAGGTGGTGCCGGCGGACATCAACTGGCGCCCGGCGCGCACCACACCCTGGCCGAAAACCCATGGCCCGCAGACCGCCGAAGTGGTTGGCCCGGAAGGCGAAAGCATCTGGACCGATAAATATGGCCGGGTGAAACTCAAGTTCCGTTGGGATCGCCACGGCAGCGGCAATGAAACCAGCTCCTGCTGGGTGCGCGTCTCCAGCGCCTGGGCCGGCTGGAAATACGGCGGGATCCAAATCCCGCGCGTGGGTGAGGAAGTGGTGGTCGACTTTATCAACGGCGATCCGGATCGCCCCATCATCACCGGCCGCGTTTACAACGAAGACAGCATGCCGCCTTGGGATCTGCCCGGCGACGCCACCAAAATGGGCTTTATGAGCCGCAGCAAAGGCGGCGGCGTCGACAATGCCAGCTTCCTGTTCCTGGAAGACTCGCCCGGCAACGAATCTTTCGACATGCACGCCGAACGCAACATGAACATGACGGTGGAAAACGACAAGAACGTCAATATTGACGGCAGTCGCACCACCACCATCGGTCGCCAGCAGAACGATACCGTCACCGGCGACGCCACGTTCCTGTACAAAGCGAAACGCACCACCACCGTCGATGGGCTGGAAACCGCCAACCTGAACGCTCACCAGACGGTGAACATCAAAGGCGGCCGCGCCCTGACGATTATCGACGGCGGCGATAAGATCGACATCACCGGCAATCAGTCCTTCAAACTTGACGGCGCGCAGACGCAAAACATTACGCAAACCCAGCATGTCACGGTGAAAGGCGACCAGACCCTCGACATTACCGAGGGGCAACAGACCAACACCATCAACAAGGGGCAGACGGTCAACATCACCTCCGGCGGGCAGCACACCACCATCACCGCCGGCGGGCAAACCACTACCGTCACCGCAGGCGGTCAGACGCTGACGGTGGAGGCCGGCGGCCAGACCACCGACATCACGGGGAATGTCAAAGAAACCTACAAAAACGATCAGCAAACGACCATTAGCGGTTCGCTGACCATCACGGCAAAAACCATCAGCATTACCAGTGAGGACGGCGTGTCTATTTCGGCGCCCACCTGGAAAGATAACTGCCACGGCTATAAGTGGACCGCGATAGGCGCCAACCTTGCCTTAACGGGGCTGAGCGTCAAGCACACGATGTTCGATGTTTCCCATAACCCGCTTTCGATCAGCAAAACCAATTTCAAGCTAAGCAACGATCCCATGACGTTCACGCAGCTTGGGGCCTTAATAACCAACGGTTCTTTGCGATTGAGCAGCAAGGCGCTGGCGATCTTTTTATAAGTAGGGATGCCCATGTCCAAAGCCAAAAATATCTTCACCGTAATCGGTTTGATTTTATTGGCCCCTATTCTCAGCCTGGTGGGTTTTTTCAAATTCATCACGGTCGATATCTGGGGCTATTTCAAACACATCGGTTCCTCTCTCAGCGTGATGGAGAACGGAGTTTCCGCCTCCGGGCAAATCGTCAGCATCCGCCAGACCAACCTGTGGGACGGGAATCGGCCGGTCTGCGAAGTGGAAGTCAAATACATCGCCCAAGACGGAAAAAACCATACGGCCGTCGCGAAAGGCCCGATCAGCGTCGTTGATCTGCCGCGTTATCAGCCGGGTCATTTCACCGCGATAAAGTACGATCCCAAGAACCCCAAAAAAGCGGTGATCGAAGAGTTATCCCGACTTTGAGCGAAAAGAACTTTTTCAATCAACGCGATCCGATTTCAACGTTGTGAAAACGACTTGTCGTCCATCAGTTCGCTAAATCACCTTGCATAAGGAAGTGTCACGATGGGCGCGTTTATTGCCTTTTCGACGCAGGACAGCCTCTGGGGACAAATCCTGTTTACCTTCTTAGGCATCCTGGTTGGCGGCGTATTGATCGCCGCCATTTGCAAGACCGTCTTACCCGCGGGCAGAACGGCGGCATTGTCCGTCCGGTTGCTGATCTTTGTCGCACTGATGCTGGCGATCCTGAAGTACAACCAGCAGGTGATGTCTGCGGTGAACGCGCCCGCGGAGCTGATCGGGTTCCTGATTTTGCCCGGTTTTTTGATGGGTTATCTGGGTGCGGCGGCCCCCGGCAGACTGGCGCTGGCGATAGAACTGAGCTGTTTTGCCCCGCTCGCCGCGCTGCTGATTCTGGGTACCGCCGGCGTCGGCTTTTTTGCCCCCTATCATCTGGAGAGCGCAGGCCAATTTACCGCCAAGGCGATCGCCGCGGCATTGTCCGTCGCCGTCGTACTGCTGGCTCGTAAAATAAGCGGGAAGGACAACGCACTGTCCTCTTGATAATCCCTTTGACGCGAGGAAATGCTCCCCGCATTCGCGATCGGCTCTGGACGCCGCATCGTTTTCTTCATCTGTTGTGACATAGCCTGATATCTATTAAACCGAAAAACGGATTGTTTTTGAGCAAGCAGCCTGGCTGCCGGCTGATATCCACAGGAAGCTTTACACACACAATGAAAGTCGTAAAACCTCTGCGCCTGAGCGCGCTTCATCGCCCCTTCTCTTGGCAAGGGCAAAATCATCTGGGCGTTTCCATTTTGGCCTTGGCCGACATGGGGGCTTCCCCGCGCCTGCGCCCCGAACCGGAGCTGTGGCAGTTGGCCGCCGACGAACTTACGCTGAGCGGCGGCGTGCTCGATTTGGCTATTCCGAAAGCCTGTGCGGAGTTTCTCGCCACCGGCAACGCCTACACCCACCATCAACAAGACAAAACCGCCTGCGCCGTGAAGATCCAGCTTGATTCGCTGGAGAAAACGCTGGTGGTTTTCGGCGATCGTCATTGGATCAACGATCGCCCCTCCTCTCCTCTCCCTTTTGCAGAAATGCGTCTGGACTGGCGCCGGGCTTACGGCGGGGCTCAGTTCGCCGATAATCCGCACGGCATCGGCGCCACTCCAGAAACATTTCCGCAGGGCCGCATTCATCGCCTACCCAATGTTGAACCGCTGCAGGAGCGCCTCGCGTCTCCTCGGCAAAGCGCGCAGCCGGCAAGCTTTGACGCGTTGGATATCACCTGGCCGCGCCGCTTCTCACGCATCGGTAAAAACTACGACGCCGACTGGTTGAAACACGGTTTTCCCGGCTTCGCCAACGATATCGACTGGCGCCTGTTCAACATGGCGGAAAGCGATCAGCAGTTTCCCCAACGCGACAGCTTGCCGCTTCAGGCCGCCTACCGGATATGGAACATGCACCCTTCAGAGCCGGTTCAGCAAGGCCGTTTACCGCCGTGGCGCGCACGCTGCTTCATTAACCGGCTGCGCGGCGGCGAAGCGCATTTCGGGGAAGTCGCGATGCGCCACACCACCGTGTGGTTCTTTCCCCATCGAGAACAAATGCTGTTGATCTACCAGGGTAGCCTTCCCATCAATGAAGACGATGCCGCAGACGTCATGCAGCTCATGCCGGCGCTGGAAATTGAGGGTAAAAGCCGCACCGTCGCGCATTATCGGCAGGTGCTCGATCGGCGGCTTGATAAAGAGCATGGCGCTCTGCACGCTTTTCGTGAAAAAGATTTGCTGCCGGAGTGCTGTATCGGCCCGTGGCTCGATACGGAAACGCCGACGCAGCAAAGCCCGATGGTGGAAAACATCGCCGCCTACGAGCATCACCAACGCGAACAACACCGCCAACGTCTGCAGCGCGAAGGCCGAGACATCGACGACATGTTTGCCGCGCCGCCAGCTGAACCGATGCCCGCTTTGGATCAGCTGGCCGAGTTTGTCGAGGGCATGGAACAGCGCGCTGAAGCGCATTACCGTGAAATCCGCGATGACGCGCAGGCAAACGGCATTGATATTGACGGCCCTGGCCCCGCCGACCTTTCCGGCGCGGAAAGCTACCAACAGCAGCGCGACCAGCTGTTTCAACAGGCGCGTCAACGCCCCGACGCGTTTAGCGACAAGCAGTTGGGGGAAAGCGAGCGCGCGCTGCACCAAATGTATTTAATGTCGGCACAGGCGCAAAGCCCGGCGCTGCGTTTAAGCGGCGATCTGGCACAGATCATTCGCCAACGCGTCACCGCGGCCATGCAGCGCGATAAAGATCTCAGCGGCCTGGACCTCACCGGCGCCGATCTGTCCGGCATGGACCTCAGCCATGCCACCTTGCGCGGCACGTTGCTGGAAAACGCCAATCTGCGCCAAGCCCGGTTGGTGGGCTGTGACCTTCGCGAGGCAATGCTGGCGCGCGCCGATCTCTGCGGTGCCGTCTTGCAGCAGGCGGATCTGAGCCACGCCTCTTTGGCCCTGGCGAAATGCGAAGCGACGGATTTCGGCGGCGCGCAGCTGCATGAAACCAACATTCAACAAACGTTGTTTCAACGCTGCGACTTCACGATGGCGTCTTTACGCGATTTGCTGGGGTACGAAACCTTGCTCGGACAGTGTGATTTCAGCCGCGCCACGTTGGCCAACATTACGCTGATGGAGCTGCAGCTGGAGCAACTGACATTCAGTCACGCCCGGCTCGACAAAGTCAGCTTCATCAAATGCCGGCTGCTGGCGGTGAAATTCGAGCAGGCACGGCTGGAAAGCTGCGCCTGGGTTGATACCGAAACGCAAAACCTCAGCTTCCGCGCCGCGCGCCTGACGGCCTGCGCTTTTGCGGCAAAGACGCTGTTGCCCCAGGCGGATTTCAGCGACGCGACGCTGAACCAGTGCAATTTACGTCAGATGCCGTTGCAGCGGGCGAGTTTCAGCCGTGCGCGTCTCAATAATTGCGATCTGTCGGAAACGCGGCTGAACGAGGCCGACTTCAATCAGGCCAACGGCAGCGGCAGCCTGTTCATTCGCAGCGATCTGACGCGCGCCAACCTGCGTGACGCCAACTTTATTGCGGCGATCCTGCAAAAGTGCGTGCTGTCAGGCGCCGACCTGCAGGGCGCCAATCTGTTCCGGGCCGATCTGTCGCAGTCGAAAGTGGACAAGGCGACCCGGCTCGACGATGCCTATACCGCCAGAGTGAAAACATTGCCTCGCCACAACGGGAAAGAAGTATGACCTCAACGCCAGAGCAGATACGCCAGCGTGTGAAACGCGGCGAACCGATTTCCGGTGAGGATTTGCACGGCCTGTCATTCGCGGGTATGGATTTGGCCGGCGCAATGTTCAACGCCCTGAACCTGAACGGCGTGGACTTCTCCGATTGCGATCTGCGCGACAGCGTATTCAGCGATTGCCGGCTCGAGCACGCTCTGTTTACTCGGGCGAATCTCAAGCAAACGGCCTTCAATCAGTGCGCCATGTCCGCCAGCCGCTTCAGTGAGAGTCATATCGAGCTGACGATGTTCAACGATTGCCGGCTTGAACAGGGTGATTTCAGCCGTCTGCCGCTCACCCAAAGCCACTGGATGTCATGCCAATTGGCCGGCGCGAACTTTTCCGCCACTCAGCACGATCGCACCACGTTTTACGAAAGCCCGCTCGACGGCGCTACGTTGGAGCATGCGCGGCTTTCACTTGTCACGTTTTTTCGCTTAACCCTCTGTAACACAGAATTTGCAGGGGCAGATTTCGACCGCGTCACGTTTTTCGAATGCGACCACCGCGGCAAAAGTTACGCCGGGCAGCGCCTGATCGCCTGCCAGTTTACCGATAACCAATTGGACGACGTCGATTTCAGCCAGGCGACGCTGCGCCAAAGCAACTTCAAGGGCGCTTCGCTGCGGCGCGCCAACCTGACGGGCGTGCAGGCGCAGCAGTCGCTGTGGCTGGAGGCCAACCTGACTCAGGCGCAGTGCCGCAGCGGGCAGTTCGATCAGGCGATTTTCAGCGAAGCGACGCTGGACGCTGCCAACTTCAACCAGGCGCGTCTGTATCAGGGCGTGTTCCAGCACAGCCGCGCGGCGCGCTGTGATTTCAGCGACAGCGACCTGACCTACGCCGATTTTTGTTATGCCGACATCGGCGCCGCCGATTTTCGGCGTGCGCGCTTCATGCGCACCCGCATGCACCGCGCCCACCAGCAGCAAACGCGCTGGGGCGACCGCAGCGGCATTCTCGAGCGCGACGAAGAGCTGTACACCGCCGAAATCTGGAGCGCACAGCGCCAGAGCCGCATTTGAACGTATTGACCACTTCACGAGGGGATCACCATGAGCGTTGTCAACACTACTCGCGCCGTCAACATCGCGCCGCCCCAGCAGGCCGCCGGCCAGGTCGTCAACTTGTTGCCGGACGGCAGCCTGGTGGTGGAATGTGAAGGCCGCGGCTGGCATTGCCGCCGTGCGGCCAGCTGCCTGCTGACGCCGGCCCTCGGCGATAGCGTGCTGGTCGCCGGTTGCGGCCACCAACTGTGGGCGATCGCCGTCCTCGAGCGCGCGGAACCGCAAAACGCGGCGCGGCTGAGCGTCGAAGGCGATCTGCACATTGAAACGCTGCACGGCTCGCTGTCGCTGCACGGCGCGCAGGCGCTGAACCTGAGCGGCGACGCCATGACCCTGCAAGCGAACAGCGGCGACTGCCACGTCGACAAGATGAAATACAGCGGCGAAGAGTTCTCGGCTTTCGTCAGCATCAGCCGCCTGGTCGGCAAACGCTGCGAGTCACTGTGGCATTCGGTCAGCCAGATCAGCCACTCGCTGTTTCGCAAAGTGCGCCAGACCGAGCACGTGCGCGCCGGGCAGCTGGATTATCAGGCGGAAGATTACGCCCGCATTCATGCTCGCAACACGCTGATTACCTCGAAAGACATCACCAAGCTCGATTCGGAACAGATCCACGTCGGATAACCTTGCGGAGGCCTTTTATGTTTGCCAACAGCCAAATGATCGGCGTGGACCTGGCGTTTCCCGACGTCTGTCTGACGCCAAGCCCGGCGCCGGTGCCCATTCCCTACCCGGATATCGCCCTGGCGCCGACCGCCATCCCGAACGCGTTCAACATTCTGTTCGTCGGCACCCCGGCGCACAACATGGCGACGGTGACGCCCCTGACCAACGGCGACAACCCCGGCGTGGCCACCGGCGTCGCTTCCGGCACGGTGATGGGGCCGTCCCGCCACCTGACCGGCGCCTTTACCGTGCTGCTCAAAGGCACCCCGGCCACCCGGCTGACCAGCCTCAGCCTGCAGAACTCCACCAACGCGCTCGGCATGCGCATCGTGCCGAGCCAATTAAAAGTGTTGCTGCTTGCGCCCTGATGACGGCGCTTTATTACACAGCCATTCAATCAAGAAAAAGAGGACATTGTGAAAACACGGATTACCCTGACGCTGTTGACCGCCCTGACGCTTGCCGGTTGCTCCACCCCACCGCCACCGCCGCCGGCGCTCAATAACGACGCCATCGTCAGCAGTGAAGTCAACGGCGTCACGCTAAAGCACCGCGCCGCGGTGAGCGCGCCGAAACAGTTCAAACCGATCGGTGAGGAGTACCGCAGCCTGTACGCCGCCAGCATCATGAGCAGCCCGAATTATACCGGCACCGCCGTCGGCAGCCTGGACAACGCCGCCGCGTTCTACGCGCTGGGCGAAGTGGAAAACAACTGGCTGGCGATCTCCGCCATCCGCGGCGGCGATCTGGTGGGGTATATCCAGGCCAACGCCGGCGTGCCGGAAGCGCGCTACAAAGCGACGCTGCGCAAAGATCTGCCGCGCCGCGCGCGCGCCGCCAAGCAGGACTGCGTTAAAGTCGGCGGCGACAGCAAGGCGTGCAAAAACGCCGGCTCAGCCACCTGGATCCTCCAGTAGTCAGCACGCCTGCGGGCGACGAGATTCCCATGACGACGACCCCTATCGCTTCCCGCTGGTGCGGGATGCTGTTTCTGCTGCTGGGCGCGCTGGCGCTCGGCGGCTGCATGTCTTCCGCGAAAAGCGTGCCGGCGCGTTACAGCCTGGTCTTCGACGCTGACCGCCAGGTCAACGCCGCCGCCGGCGCGCAACCGGCGCCGATCAAAATTCGCGTGCTGCTGCTGCGCTCGGATGCGGAATTCATGGAAGCCGACTTTTTCAGTCTGCAGAACGACGCCAAAAGCGTGCTCGGCAACAGCCTGCTGGACAGCGATCAGTTCTTCCTGACGCCGGGCCAGACCGGCAAAAAGCTCGGTGGGCAAAGCACATTGGACGCACGTTACATCGGCGTGATCGCCGAATATCAAAATCTGGACGGCAAGACCTGGCGCATTTCACTGCCGCTGCCGGAACCCACCGAAACCAATTTCTACAAGGTATGGCAATTCTCGCCGGATGAGCTGGAAGCGCATATCGTCGCGGGCGTGAGTGGCCTGCGCCCCGTAAAAAAGGTCGACTGACCTACCGCTGCGCTGAAGCGAAGTAACTATAGGTGTGATGATGAAAGATGCTCATAAGGTTGTCTGGACTGAGGGGATGTTTTTGCGCCCTCACCATTTCCAGCAGGCGGAAAACTATCTCGAAGGCTATATGCGCAACTGGGGCCAGGCCCACAGCGGCTGTTTCTGGGGATTTCTCACCCTGGATCTGGACCAAACGCTGCTGCGCCAGGGCAAGATCGCGCTCAACGCCGCCAGCGGCATCATGCCCGACGGCACGCCGTTTCGCTTCTCCGGCGCCCAGCAGGCGCCCGCGCCGCTGGCCATCGCCGACAACAAGACCGGTGAAAACGTGGTGCTGGCTCTGCCGACCTATCGCGTGGGGCGTGAAGACGTGATCTTTCAGGAAAGCCCGGAAGCGCTGGCGCGCTATCTGGCTTACGAGACCGAAGTCGACGATCTCAACGCCGTCTCGGTGGGCAGCGCGGCCTTGCAATTCGGTCGCCTGCGCCTGCGGCTGATGCTGGAGAGCGAGCTGAACGCCGAATGGACGGCGCTCGGCGTCACCCGCGTGCTGGAAAAGCGCGGCGACAACAGCCTGCGTCTCGATACGGCGCAAATCCCGCCGATGCTGAACTGTCAGGGCAACCCGGTACTGAAGACCTTCATCAACGATCTGCAGGGGCTGCTGCAACAGCGCAGCCAGCAGATGAGTCAACGCCTGCTGCAACCGGGCCGCGGCGGCAGTTCCGAAATGGTCGATTTCATGCTGCTGCAGCTGATCAACCGCCATCTCGGTCAGGTGAGCCATGCCTACCACCTCGACCATCTGCACCCGGAGCGCCTGTTCGCCGATTGGCTGCAGTTCGCCACCGAACTCGCCAGCTTCTCGGCGCAGCGCACCCCGGAAGGCCGCCTGCCGGTGTATGACCACGACAATCTGGCGCTGTGCTTCGGCAAGGTGATGCTGTTGCTGCGTCAGGGCCTGTCGGTGGTGCTGGAGGACAACGCCATTCAGCTGACGCTGGTCGAGCGCTCCCACGGGCTGAACGTCGCCACCGTGCAAGACGCCAAAATGATGCGCGACTTCGGCTTCGTGCTGGCGGTGCGCGCCGACGTGGCCGCCGAGGTGTTGCTGACCCACTTCCCGGCGCAGATGAAGATCGCCCCGGTCACGCGCATCCGCGATCTGGTGCAGCTGCAGCTGCCGGGCATCGGTCTGCGCACCATGCCCGTCGCGCCGCGTCAGATCCCTTATCACGCCGGCTACACCTATTTCGAGCTGGAAAAAGGCGGCGACCTGTGGAAACAGATGGAAAAATCCAGCGCCTTCGCCCTGCACCTGGCCGGCGAATTTCCGGGGCTGGACATGGAATTTTGGGCGATTCGCAGCCATACGGACCGGTAACCTATGACTCAGGAAAATAGCATGGCGCCGGCGGCCAACCCGCTGGTGGACGCCGCCAACCCACTGCTGAACGCCATTTCGCAGATCCGCCAATCGGCCACGCACGCCAACCCGGCGCAGCTGCGCCAACAGCTGATCGACGAAATGCGCCGCTTCGAGATCCGCGGCCAACGCGCCAACCTGCCGTACGAAGTGATCATCGGCGCGCGTTATTGTCTGTGCACCGCGCTGGATGAAGCGGCGGCGCTGACCCCCTGGGGCAGCAACAGCGTGTGGTCCGGCAGCGGGCTGCTGGTGACCTTCCATAACGAAACCTGGGGCGGCGAGAAGTTCTTCCAGCTGCTGGCCAAGCTGTCGCAGAGCCCGCGCGAGCACATCAATCTGCTGGAGCTGATCAATTATTGCCTGCTGCTGGGCTTTGAAGGCCGCTACCGGGTGATGGAAAACGGCCGCTCGCAGTTGGAGACCATGAAGCAGCGCCTGCTGCAGCTGATTCGGTCGGTGCGCGGCGGCTACGCCCCGCCCCTGTCGCCTCATGCGTTGGATCTGCCGGTACAACAGAAACTGTGGCGTCCGCTGGTGCCGCTGTGGGCCTGCGTGGCGCTGACCGGCTTCCTGGCTTCGCTGCTGTTTATCGCCCTCAACTGGCGGCTTGGCGACAACACCAGCCCGGTGCTGGCGGCGATTTACCAAACCAACCTGCCGCAGGTGGCGATCGGTAATCCGGCGCCGGCCGCGCCGCCGACGCTGAGCCTGAAAAGTTTCCTGCGCAAAGAGATCGCCGAAGGATTGGTGGTGGTGCGCGACGAAGCGCAGCAAAGCGTGGTGATCCTCAAAGGCGACGGGCTGTTCGACTCCGCCGCCACCACGGTGCGTGCCAACTATATTCCGGTCATCGACCGCATCGCCGCCGCCATGAACGGCGTCAGCGGCAAAATCCTGGTCACCGGCTACAGCGACAACGTGCCGATCCGCAGCGCCCGCTTCGCCTCCAACTGGGAGCTGTCGCTGGCGCGCGCCGAAGCGGTCAGCGCCCGCTTGCAAAAACACCTCGCCAACCCGCAGCGGGTCAAGGCCGAGGGCCGCGGCGAGAGCAACCCCGTCGCGCCGAACGATAACAAAGTGAACCGCGCGTTGAACCGCCGGGTAGAAATTACGCTGTTGGTCGCCCCGGAAAATACCCAGGCGGAAATCAACGGCTTGCCGCAAGGAACCGGAAAGTAATGCTCAGTACGTTATTCTCCATCATCACCAGCCGCCTGCTGTGGGGCTTTGTCGGCATCACCGCGCTGGCGTTCATCATCTGGACGATCGGCCCGCTGGTCGCCATCGGTGACTATCGCCCGCTGGAGCCGGAACTCAACCGCCAGATCGCCATCGGCGCTATCTACCTGATTTGGTTCCTGTGCCGCCTGATCCCGCGCCTCTACAGCGCCTGGTTCAACAGCCGTCTGCTGAGCAATCTGCGCGCCGCCGAAGCGGTGCCGGCGGAAGACGGCAAGCCCGAGATCAAACCAGACGATCCGCTGGCCCAGCGTTTCGACGAAGCGGCGCAGCTGTTGAAAAAGGCGCGCTTCGCCCCGGGCCAGGGCGACGGCAAACATCGCTGGATGACCCGCTTCAGCCGCCAATATCTGTATCAGCTGCCGTGGTATGTGATCATCGGCGCGCCCGGCGCCGGTAAAACTACCGCGCTGGTCAACTCCGGCCTGCATTTTCCGCTGGCGGATCGCTTCGGCAAGTCCGCGCTGCGCGGCGTGGGCGGCACCCGCAACTGCGACTGGTGGTTTACCAACGACGCAGTGCTGCTCGACACCGCCGGCCGCTACACCACCCAGGAAAGCCAGCGCGAAGAAGACGCCGGCGAATGGCAAAGCTTCGTCGCGCTGCTGAAAAAATATCGCACCCGCCAGCCGATCAACGGCGTGATGGTCACCATCAGCGTCGCCGATCTGCTGAGCGACAGCGCGGAAGCGCGCGCCGCGCAGGCCAGCGCGCTGCGCAAACGCCTGATAGAACTGCACGAACAGCTGGGCATTCACTTCCCGGTCTATGTGCTGGTGACCAAAACCGACCTGCTCAACGGCTTTATGGCCTATTTCGGTAGCTTCGACAAAGCGCAGCGCGACCAGATCTGGGGATTCACCTTCCCTTACGAGCGCTCGCGGCAGCCGGACTTCAACCTGAACGCCGCCTTCGAACAACAATACGCCCTGCTGCAACAACGGCTGGATGCGGCGCTGCCGGATACGCTACTGATGGAGCACGATGCGCGCCAACGCGCCGAAAGCTACCTGTTCCCGCAGGAGTTCGCCGCGCTGCGCCCGCTGCTCGGCCACTATCTGGAACAGGTGTTCGCCACCTCCAGTTTTGAAACCCGCTTTACCCCGCGCGGCATCTACTTCACCAGCGGCACTCAGGAAGGTCTGCCGTTTGACCGGGTGATGGGCGAACTGAACCGCTACCTGCAGCTGCCGCCGGCCAACTCAGGGGCGCAGGCCAACGCGGCCTGGGACAGCGTGGGCCAGGAAACGCCGATCCCGGCGGCCAAGGGCCAGAGCTTCTTCCTGAAAGAGACGCTGGAATCGGTGATCTTCCAGGAGTCCGGGCTGGCGGGCAGCAACCGCTGGTGGGAGTACCGCAACCGCGCCCTGCACTGGGCGGGTTACATCGCGCTGGCGGTGGTCCTGGCGGTGCTGGCGATGCTCTGGTTCACCAGCTACGGCAACAACAAGGCCTACCTGGCGGAAGTGGCCGCCAAGGTGCCCGGCGTCGAGCGCCAGGGGCAAAACCTGACGCAGGTGGGCAACGGCGACATGTTCTCGCTGCTGCCGTTCCTCAACAGCCTGCTGCACCTGCCGGACAGCCAGAACTTTTCGCTGGACGATCCGCCGTTCACTTACCGCATGGGGCTGTTCCGCGGCGATCAGGTCGGTGACGCCGGCAATGCCCTGTATCAAAAAGCGCTGAAAGAGCTGCTGCTGCCGCAGGTGGCGCAACAGATCGCCACCACGCTGCGCAACGATAACCACGGCGACGCGGACTTCAGCTATGAAGCTTTGAAGGCCTACCAGATGCTGTATCTGCCGAAGCAGTACGACGGCAAATTCCTGCGCGCCTGGGTGATGCTCAACCTGCAGCGCAACCTGCCGCAGGGCAGCACCCAAAAACAGCTGCAGCAGATCGAATGGCACCTGAGCCAACTGCTGGATACGCAGATCCAGGCCTCGCCTTACGCCAAAGACGAGCCGTTGGTGGCGCAGGCGCAGGCCGCGCTCAATCGGGCGCCGCTGTCGCAACGCGTCTACGGCCGCCTTAAGCGTCTGCTGCTGAAACAGACCGACATCAAGCCGGTCAGCCTGGTCGATTTGGCCGGTCCGCAGACCGAACTGGCGTTCAGCCGCAAAAGCGGCAAACCGGTGACCGACGGCGTGCCGGGCCTGTTCACCTCGCAGGGATATTGGAAAACGTTCAACGACAACATCGATCCGGTGACCGATACCCTGCGCAAGGAAGACGTCTGGGTGTTGAACAGCCAGACGCCGGAGCAGAAAAGCGCCGATCTGACCAAGACCATCCGCCAGCTGTACATGCAGGACTTTATCAGCGCCTGGGATGAGCTGCTGGGCGATATCCAACTGGCCAACATCGGCAACCTGACCCAGCGCATCAGCAGCGCGCGCCTGCTGTCCGGCAATCCGTCGCCGATGCGCAATCTGCTGGTTAACGTCAGCAAAAACGTCACCCTGCGCGACGAGAAAAGCGACGCCGATTCCCGCTCGCTGCTGGCCAAAACCGAAGACAAGCTGAATCAAAACGCCAACCGCACGCTGGAGGCGCTGTTCACCAACCGGCCGGCCAACGCCGACGGCGACGTGTCGGCCCAGCCGGAACAGCTGGTGATGGCGCACTTCGCGCCGCTGCTTGAGCTGGCGCAAAGCCAGGGCGAAGGCAATAATAAGGCGATCCCTTTCGACAGCGTGCTGAAACAGGTCGATGAGCTGTACAGCTACCTGACGGCGGTGCAAGGCGCGGCCAACAGCGGCATGTCGGCGCCGCCGAGCGACATCATCCCGCGCCTGCAGGCCGAATCCGGCCGCTTGCCGGTGCCGTTCAAACAGATGCTGCTGTCGCTGGCGATCGGCGCCAGCAGCGACACCCAGCGCAAAGAGATGGAGAACGTGAAAAAGCGCATCAGCTTCGAGGTCGGCAGCTTCTGCCGCCAGGCGATCGCCGGGCGTTATCCGTTGGTGGCCCGGGCGCGCCAGGAAGTGACGCCGGACGATTTGGCGCGCATGTTCGCGCCGAACAGCGGGCTGATGGACAGCTTCTTCCGCGACAACCTGCAGGGCAAGGTCGATACCACCCGCGCCAACTGGCGTTTCACGCCCGGCGTGGACGGCAAGACGCTGCCCGGCGGCGAAGGCATCCTGCGGTCGTTCCAGCAGGCGCAGCGCATCCGCGACGCCTTTTTCGCCAACGGCACGGCGACGCCCTCTTACCGCGTGACCGTGCGGCCGGTGCGGATGGATAACGACATCCTCAACCTGACGCTGGATATCGACGGGCAGCTGTTCAAATACAGCCACGGCCCGCAGGTGCCGCTGGTGGTCAGCTGGCCGGGCACCCGCAATACCAACCAGGTGCATCTGCAGCTGGCGCTGGCCAACGGCACCACCGCCAGTCTGGTGACCAGCGGGCCATGGGCGCTGAACCGCCTGGTGGATATGGCGCAGTCTTCGGGCACCGGCGGCCTCGGTCGTCAGGCGACGTTCAATCTCGACGGCCACCGCGTCACGCTGGAGTTCACGCCCAACAGCATTCGCAATCCGTTCCAACTGCCGGCCTTCTCGTGCCCGTAGCCCCGAAAGGACATGACCATGAGCACTGATTCAAGCGCCCCGACGAGCATCGGCTGGTACGGCAAACTTCCTTCCGCCGGTGACTTCCTGCAACGCCGTTTGCCTGACCCGGTGGTCAACAACTGGGCCCACTGGTTCCATAACGGGCTGGTGAATTTGCAGCGCGATGCGCAGGGGCCAAACGATCACCCGTTCAGCAACGCGCCGGTGTGGAACTTCGTGATCCCCGCCACGCTCGGCAGCCAGTACGTGCAGATGGGCTGCCTGTTGCCGGCGCGCGACCGCGTCGGGCGGCGTTACCCCATCTGCGCGCTGCGCCTGTTCAGCCAACAGGATTGGCGCCCGCAACAGCTGAACATGGCGGCGAGCTGGTACCAACAGCTCGGCCATACCCTGCTGAACGGCGTGCGCAACGGCTTCTCCGCCGAACAGATCGACCGCACGCTGCAGGCGATCCCGGCGCTGCCCAGCCCGCCGGCGGAAGCGGACTCCGAGATCTTGTCGATTATCGGTTTCCAGCATCCGGACGTACCGGGCCTCGGCTGGCAGCAGGCCGCCGACTGTTTCGATCCGGCGCAGTACACCAGCTTTTGGTGGACCAATCAGGCCGACGGGCACCCGCTCTACACCCACGTGCACAGCGGCAACCTCACCGTGCAGCTGTTTTCATTGCTGTTCGAACCCAACGGCTGGGCGCGCCCCGGCCGCGGCGGCCAGTACCCGCAAATGTTTGATTAACATCGCTCGTTGAAGGAAATCTTATGGCTATCGACACCGATACCCTGCTGGCCCCGGTTGACGCGGACACGCCCTGCGGCGACAACCTGGAATACGACGCCGACTTTCTGGCCATGGCGCGCGCCGCCACCGGCAAAGCCGAACAGCAATTCGGCAGCACCATCATTCCGGAAGAAGCGCCGGATTGGGTGCAGGTCGAGCGTCTCGCAAGCTCGCTGCTGGCGCGCACCAAAGACCTGCGCGTCATGCTGTATCTCACCCGCGCCTGGACCCAGCTGCGCGGATTGCCGGGCTATGCCGACGGGCTGACGCTGATCCACCAGGCGATACTCCGCTACTGGGATGCCCTGCAGCCGCCGCTGGAGTTCGACGGCGAGGCCGACCCGCTGTTCCGCATCAACGCGCTGGCCGACCTTGGCGACAAGGCCGCGCTGGCCGCCAGCGTGCGCGCCGCGCCGCTGCTGAAAAGCGCCGCCGGTGAAATCTCGCTGCGCGATGCCGGCGCCCTGCTCGACGGCAGCAAGCAAGAGTGCCCCAACTTTCCCGGCGGCCGCGCACGGCTGCAGGATGAGCTGGCGCAACAGGATCGCCCCGAAGGCGCGCTGGTGATGCATATCGCCAACACCCTGGCCGCCATTCGCAGCGAAGTCACCCGCCATCTGGGTGAAAGCGCGCTGCCGGAAATGAGCGCGCTGACCAAGGTCTTTTCGCTGGTGGCGCTTGCCAGCCAGAGCGAGGCCCCGGCCGCCACCGAAGCGGACGCCACACAGGAAACCGCCGCTGAGCAGCCACCGGTCGCCGTGCAGAGCGCCTCTGCCCCACTCAACTGGCGCAGCGCGCAGATCCAGTCGCGCGACGACGCCCAACTGATGCTGGACAAGGTGAAAAACTATTTTCGTCTTCATGAGCCAAGCCACCCGGCGCCGCTGATGATCGATCGGGTACAGCGACTGATTACGCTGGACTTTATGCAAATCGTCCGCGATTTGGCGCCCGATGGGCTTAACCAACTGGAGACCATTCTCGGTCGCCCCGACAACGAGGAGAACAGCTAGCCGCCGACTTTTGTTCTCTTGACGACACCCGATACCGTCTGCCCCTGCGCAGACCCGAATCAGAACCTGACTCTCCCAGCCGGACGAGGCGCGTTCCCAATCGCCATTAGATGGAGTAAATCATGTCAAACTCGAAATCCCGCAGCGGGCAGAAATTCATCGCCCGCAACCGCGCGCCGCGCGTACAGATTGAATACGATGTCGAAATTTATGGCGCAGAGCGCAAAATCCAGCTGCCGTTCGTGATGGGCGTGATGGCGGATCTGGTGGGGAAAGCGGTCGATCCGCAAGCCAGCGTGGAGGAGCGCAAGTTCATGGAAATCGACGTCGACAACTTCGACGAGCGCATGAAATCGCTGAAGCCGCGCGTCGCTTATCAGGTTGACAATACCCTGACCGGCGAAGGCAAGCTGAACATCGATCTGACCTTCGAAAGCATGGAAGACTTCTCCCCCGCCGCTATCGCCCGCAAGGTCGACGCGCTGGACAATCTGCTGGACGCCCGCACCCAGCTTTCCAACCTGCTGTCCTACATGGACGGTAAAAACGGCGCCGAGGAGCTGATCTCCAAGATCCTGCAAAACCCGGCGCTGCTGAAATCCCTGACCGACGCGCCGAAGCCGGCGGTTAACGATGACAACAACGAGCGTGAGGATTAATCGATGAGCAACTCGCCTCAGCAACAGAATGCGTTGCAAACCACCGAGACTTTTTCCAGCGATGAGTTCAGCGCGCTGTTGAACAAAGAGTTCCGGCCGAAGACCGATCAGGCCAAAGAAGCGGTTGAGAACGCGGTGAAAACTCTGGCGCAGCAGGCGCTGGAAAATACCGTCACCGTTTCTTCCGACGCCTACCGCACCATCCAGGCGCTGATCGCGGAAATCGACGAAAAGCTGTCGCAGCAGATCAACCAGATCATACACCACGACGATTTCCAGAAGCTGGAAGGCGCGTGGCACGGCCTGCACTACCTGGTCAACAACTCTGAAACCGACGAGATGCTGAAGATCCGTTTCATGAGCATTTCCAAGCAGGAGCTGGGCCGCACGCTGAAGCGTTACAAAGGCGTGGGCTGGGATCAGAGCCCGATCTTCAAGAAAATCTACGAAGAAGAGTATGGCCAGTTCGGCGGCGAGCCCTTCGGCTGCCTGGTGGGCGACTACTACTTCGATCACAGCCCGCAGGACGTGGAGCTGCTGGGTGAAATGGCCAAGATCGGCGCCGCCTCGCACTGCCCGTTCATCGCCGGCACCGCGCCAAGCGTGATGCAGATGGAGTCCTGGCAGGAGCTCTCCAACCCGCGCGATCTGACCAAGATTTTCCAGAACACCGAATACGCCGCCTGGCGCAGCCTGCGCGAATCGGAAGACGCGCGCTACCTGGGCCTGGTGATGCCGCGCTTCCTGGCGCGCCTGCCGTATGGCATCCGCACCAATCCGGTGGACGAGTTTGACTTCGAAGAAGATACCGACGGCGCGACCCACGGCAACTACACCTGGACCAACGCCGCCTACGCCATGGCCGCCAACATCAACCGTTCGTTCAAAGAGTTCGGTTGGTGCACCGCCATTCGCGGGGTGGAATCCGGCGGCGCGGTGGAGAACCTGCCGTGCCATACCTTCCCGAGCGACGACGGCGGCGTGGACATGAAGTGCCCGACCGAGATCGCCATCAGCGATCGTCGCGAAGCCGAGCTGGCCAAAAACGGCTTTATGCCGCTGGTGCACCGCAAAAACTCTGACTTCGCCGCCTTTATCGGCGCGCAGTCGCTGCAGAAGCCGGCGGAATATTACGACGCCGACGCCTCCGCCAACGCCCAGCTTTCCGCGCGCCTGCCATACCTGTTCGCCTGCTGCCGCTTCGCGCACTACCTGAAGTGCATCGTGCGCGACAAAATTGGCTCCTTCCGCGAGCGCGACGACATGGAACGCTGGCTGAACGACTGGATCATGAACTACGTGGACGGCGATCCGGCCAACTCATCGCAGGAAACCAAGTCGCGCAAACCGCTGGCCGCGGCGGAAGTGCAGGTGGAAGAGATCGAAGACAACCCGGGCTACTACAGCGCCAAGTTCTTCCTGCGCCCGCACTACCAGCTGGAAGGCCTGACCGTCTCCCTGCGCCTGGTGTCGAAGCTGCCTTCGCTGAAACAAAACGACGCGTCCTGATGGACTGAAGTCAGGCCGCGATAGTGCGGCCTGGCTGATACATTAACCTCATCACAGGGAAAGAAAGATGAAGACAAAGCGGTTTTATCTGGCATCGCTGTTGGCAGTCGTCTGCTCGCTCTCCGCCGCGCCGCCAGCTTTCGCAGAGCAGACATCGATAGCGCATTTGACGTCCGATGATGTCAATCTGCCAGGCAGCGACTTTTTCCGTTTCTATCGCAGTACAGATAAACAGGAAAAAGAGAAAGCGCGAATTTATTTGCTGGGCGTGCTGGACGCGACGGAAGGAAAAAGCTGGTGCCAATACAGCCAGCTACAAACCGTCACTCTGCAGGAGTTTGTGTTCGAATTCTTTAATAAACTTCCCGCTGCGCGCCTGCACGAAAGGGCTGCCCCCCTGATTGAAGAGGCTCTGGCGACTCGCTTCCCCTGCAAAGGAGGCAAAGCATGAAACCTTTATATCGTCAGCTAAAAAGCAGCCATTACTCCTCTGATTACTCTAGCCCGGGATATTTGGCAGCAGAAGCCGTTTACGCCGAGATTGGTTATGAGCTTGATACGCTTCTAAAGCAAAACCCTGGTTATGCCAATACCTGTGCCGTCCGCATGAGCCTGGCGCTGTTGAAAACCGGTATCAGCTTCAAAGGCCGCCTGCCAATCAAAAAAGGCACCTATAAGGGTAAAACGATTGAACCTGGAGCCAAACTGCTGGCCGATCAGTTGCATCGCTCCAGTAGTTTTGGCAAAGCCAAAATTTTCTTTAATGCTCCAGATGCAGAGAAAGGTATTGGCAATAAAAAAGGCGTCGTGTTCTTCAATAAGATCACCAACTATGATGGCGGACACATTGATCTTATCGAACCAGAAAACTCGCTATTAACCTGCCATTCCCATTGCTATTTTAACTGCAAAGAAGTCTGGTTTTGGGAATTAAGCTAGTGTTCCATCGGCTGGCCAGTAAAAGCATGAGGTTTGGTTTAACTGCATATAAGGCATTCTCTCTTGATGCAGCCAGAACGGCGAATGCGATGAGAGAATGGATGCCATTCGATATCGAATCAGGTGATGAGAAAATCAATGCTCTCATCGGCAAATATAAATCCAGAGTCAATGATTTTCACAGTGAAACCAAAGGCAAGAGTCAAGGTGTCACCTTAAACTGCCTGCGGTTGTACCATAGTCCGGAATTGGACAAGCTTTCCCGACAGCTCATTGCAGGCAATCCAGATCGCACGTGGAATCAAGATAACGCGAAATAATCAAGCATTGAGCCATTAGCACTTAATAGTGGCTCGGTAACCCGTACCGATAGTTTTCGGTATTTAAGAAGGTGCATGGCACAAGGATATAAATTGGTAATGCATTACCACACTTGCAATTCCTGCTGCTATTACCTGAGTTTTTCAACGTAACGTTAATACTACTGTTAACCCTTAATAAAGAGTGAAGAAACTATGGCTATTGATATGTTCCTGAAAGTTGAAGGTGCCAGCGGCGAATCCAAAGATTCGAATCACAAAGGCTGGACCGACATTACTTCTTTCTCCTGGGGCGCTTCTCAACCGGGCAATATGGGCGTTGGCGGCGGCGGTGGCGCCGGTAAAGTGTGCTTCAACGATCTGCACGTCAACGCGCTGATCGACAAGTCAACCCCGGCCTTGCTGAAACACTGCTCAAGCGGCAAACACCTGACCAAGATTGAGCTGTCGGTTTGCAAGGCGGGCGGCACCCAGGTTGAATACGCAAAAATCACCCTGGAAGACGTGCTGGTCACCGCCGTGCAGTACACCGGTGCAGGCGGCGAAGACACCGTGGGCGTCACCTACTCCTTCCAGGCGGCGAAAGTGAAACAGCAGTACTGGGAGCAGAGCGACAAAGGCGGCAAAGGCGCCGAAAGCAGCGCAGGTTGGAACATCAAGGAAAACCGCGAAGCTTAATCTGCATGCCCCCCCGGTTACGGCCGGGGGGATTAATATAGGGAAATAACAATGAATAATAATCGCCCCATTTTTTCAGCCGCATGGGCTGCAAGCACTAAAATATATAACGCGCAATATTCAGCTCAAAATGTTGCCAAGATTATCGGCGGGCGTGTCGCCATGAATATTGCGCCCAATGGAAAGTGGGAAAACACCTGCGCTGTGCGTATGAGCTACATCTTGAATAAATCTGGCTTCCCCATTCCTTATGTAAAAGATCAGACCGTATCAGGCGCCGATCGTCAATGGTATTTTTTTAGAGTTAAAGATCTTATCGCTTATCTGACAAAGATCTGGGGCAAACCCGACCTTCGAGTCAAATTCCCTCCTCCAGGTGGTGGTGAATTAGCCGGAAAGAAAGGGATCATACTGTTTGAAATTGCAGGTTGGAGCGATGCTGGAGGACATGCTACGCTTTGGAATGGGAACGGCGATTGTTATGATCATTGTTATTTCAATGAACCAGAAGCTCGCTATACAACAAATTACGCTAACTTTTGGGTATTGAGATGAAAAAAATCCTTATCTCTTTTCTTTGTATATATGCTACTTGTGCTATAGCACAGAAAAACCAAGAAGAACCCATTGAAAAGTGGCCACCGCAAGCGGCGTACCGAAACTATTTGCAAAACTACAAGGATATTGCTCTGACCTACTGCATTTCCGTCGCTTATAAGACATCACCAGAGGCTAGCAAAGATGCAATTGCCTCATCGAATGGTATCGATGCTTGGTCATACTATGCAATTCGTGATGAAGAATCCCCTATCATCAAGCTGACAAAGCAGTATTTGCAAAAGAATTACAATGCTAAGGATGGGAAAAGCCGCTTAGACTTAATGAAGTGCATGGATATGTACCATAGTGAAGAGCTTGATAAACTTGCGAAAGATTATGTACAGCGCCCTAATGATAATTGGGTGAAAGACAATCCGGACAGAGTAAATGAAAATCCTCCTCGGAAATAATCAGTGAAAAAAAATCTCACTGACTGTGGCCATCGCCGCAACGTTGAACGTCAATGCAGCGACAGAAATTGACTATTCCCCTGCCGAGTACCTCAAAAACTACGCGCTTAGCGTTTGCATCGCCGAGGGGTACTCAGCAAAAGAAGTCAAAAACGATGCCGCCGCCGCTGCTCGGGGTTATATGGAGTTCGGCAATTATTCTCTGGAGGCGCATACCGCCGTCAGGGCGCTGGCAAAAGAATTTCTGGCAAAGCCCTATGACAGTATGTCAGGGGAGCCGATGACGATGGCAAAGTGCATCGATCTTGTACATAGCCAAGCGTTGCAAGCCATCATCAAGAAGTACCAAGGGAAAGACGACAGCTGATATCAGAGTTGCTCAAACGACGGCTCATATCAAAGGTTATCTCGGATGAGAAGATACACGTACTTTTTAATGTCTCTGCTGCTCGGAAGCCATGTAGCCCTTGCTGAAAACTCACTCAATATTTTATCGCAAGAGGCACTATATAAAAATTGGTTAGTCAGCCGCTGCATTGGGAAGTCCACTGACTCAGAAAAAACCAAGCAAGACGCCTTCCGTTCCGCTTCCGCCTATTTAGAATTGAGTAAACTGCCGATGGATGCATTCGAACAAGGCGAAAAGCTGGCTGAACAGTACGCCAATAAAAATAGCCAAGGCTCAGTTAAAGGAAGTTATCATATTTTAGATTGCCTTTCACTGCAAAGCTCCAGTGATGCTAAAGCCATCTTTGAACGTTACTCTAAGTAATAGTCAGGATTATCGAACTCAATTTCATAAAGCTTTCAACTCAAGTAAATTTATTGATTATTAACATGACTCCAGACGTCACGCTATCAACTTACTCATATGGATTCTTATTTTCCTACTTTTCATTGTCACTCATAATTTTAGTGGCATTATATTACTTAAAAAAAATATCGGCACGCAAACACAATTATCCATTGTTTGTTTTCAACTGTCTCATTGTTGTTGTTATGGGAGTCCTACAGCTCTCAATTTTTGCATACGGAAATGATTTTCTTAATCTCTTCTACCCAATAGGCAACGATAACTATGACTCTATTCACTACGGCAGTTTGATGTTCACCTTTATCTACTTAACTCAACTACCAAAAAACACCTATTACAAAGAAGAAAAGAATCGAAGTTAGCCATCTGATTAGATGACTAAATCAACATACGCCCAAAGCAGTCTAAAATCCCCATCAGCAGGAATGCCTTATGCGATTTTCCATTGTAAAAAATAAAAGCGGCCAGGTTCCGCCGCAAAGCAGTTGCGATTTTCTGCCGCCGGGCGGCACCATCGGCCGCAGCGTGGACAATAACCTGGTGCTGCCGGACGAAGAGCGCGCCATTTCCCGTCTGCAGGCAATCGTGCACATTTCCTCTGACGGCGAATGCCGCATCACCAATCGCGGCAACGTCACCCGCGTGCTGCTGAACGATATTCCGCTGGAGCGTGGCCGCCAGGTTGAACTGCAGGATGGCGACGTGCTCGGCATCGACGATTACCAGATTGAAGTCAGCGCGCTGCAACAGCACGCCGCGCCGCAGGCTCAACCGGTGGCCAAGGCCGCTGCCGCTGCTGCGGCCCCTGCTGCTGCGGCCCCTGCTGCTGCCGCCAAAGAAAAATCCGCCGCGCCTATCCCCAACGAAATCTGGGACAGCCTGGTGGAAGAATTTACGCCGAATGCGTCGGCCGCCGTCACACCGCCGCCGATCGCCAATCCGGACAATCATCCGCTGCTGGACACCCCCACTCGCGAGCTGAATCCGGCCGATCCGCTGGCGCAGCTGGCAGGCGATGTCGATCTGCGCCAATTGCAGCAACAGCAAACCGATCCGGCCGCCTTGTTCAACACCGACTCCACTTTTGAGCGTGAGCATATCCTGGCCGACACCACCCCCAGCGCGCTGCTGGCGGAGCAGGCTGCGCCACCGCGCCCGGCTCCCCCCGTCCAGAATGCGCAGCAACCGGAACAAGAGCTGGATCCGCTGGCGCTGTTCGGCGGTTCATCCGCGCCCGCTTCGCCAGAGACGTTAAACAGCAACGACCCGCTGGGGCTGTTGATGGGCGGCGCCGTGCCGCTGGCTCAGCCGGAGGAACCGGCACAACCGCCGTCCCCACCACCGGCGCCGATCGCCGCACAACCGCAAGCGCCGCGCCCACAGCCGACGCCGCCGCCCGTGCAGAGACCCGAGCCGCAACCCCAACCCGCGCCGCAGTTCAGCCAGCAGGAACCGCCTGCGCAACCTCCGCGCCCGCGCCAGGGCAACCGCTTGGGCATCGATCCGGTCGCCTACCAGTCCGCCCAGCGGCAGCACGCCGCCGCGCCGAATGGCGACACCTTGGAGGGGCCGCTGCTGACGGCGCTGTTGCAAGGCCTCGGTCTCGACGATCTGCAGCCGCAGCCGCATTTCGACGAACAACAGATCCGCCAGGCCGGCCGCCTGCTGAGCCTGTTCTCGCAAGGCACCGTCGCCCTGCTCTCATCCCGCTCGATCCTCAAGCGCGGCGTGAAGGCTGAGATGACCATGATCCTCGACGAGGCCAACAACCCGTTCAAACTGCTGCCTTCGGGGAAAACGGTGCTGATGCAGATGTTCGGCAGCCAGATGCCGGGCTTTATGCCGCCGGAACAGGCGGTGCGCGATGCGCTGATCGACCTGCAGGCGCACCAGCTGGGGATGATCGCCGGCATTCGCGCCATCATCGCCGCCATGCTGCAGTCGTTCAACCCGGAGCGCCTCGAAGAGGAAGCGCGCAAGGAAGGCGTGGCGCCGCGTCTTTCGCTGCCCGCCAACCGCAAGGCCGCGCTGTGGGACTACTTTGTGAAGAACTATCAGCAAACCTCCGGCGAGATCGAGGACGATTTCCACACCCTGTTCGGCGAAGCCTTCCTGCACGCCTATGACGTTGAAGTGAATCAATACAAAGACTCACAGACCAAACCGGACGCGTAATGAATATCACCATAGCCTCTACCTCCAATCAGGGCGGCCGCGCCTCCAACCAGGATCAGACCGGCGAGGTACTCGGCAACCGCGCCGCCTGCTTCGTGGTGTGCGACGGCATCGCCGGTTTTCCGGGCGGCGATATCGCCGCCAAACTGGCGCGCGACACCATTTTGCAAAACTTCGACGGCGAAAAGCACCTTAACGCCCAGAGCATTCGTCAGCACATTACGCGCGCCAATGCCGCCATCCACCAGCAGCAGCGGCAGTCGGACGAATACAGCAAGATGGGCACCACGCTGGTCAGTCTGTTTATCGATCGCGATTACCAGCTGGCCTACTGGGCGCACGCCGGCGACAGCCGCCTGTACCTGTTCCGCCGCGGCTACCTGCATGCCGTCACCACCGACCACAGCCTGATCCAACAGATGCAGGACGCCGGCTATCAGACCAACGGCATCAACAGTAACCTGCTGTATTTCGCGCTGGGGCTCAACGAAGAGCGCGACGCCACCTACAGCGATGTGCTGCAGCTGGAAGACGGCGACGTTTTCCTGCTGTGCACCGACGGCTTCTGGCACAGCTTCAGCCAGGCCGAACTGGAACAGTCGCTGCACATGGTCAACTCCCCCAGCGAGTGGATCGCCCTGATGCAGCAGGCATGGAAGAAAAACAATAACAGCGATAACTACAGCGCTATCGCCGTCTGGATTGGCTCACCGCAGGAAACCACCCTGCTGCATTCGCTGGCGGATGCGGAACGGTTTCTCATCCGCGACTGAGTCGGCGCACATTCACAGCAAGGTTCACTATGAAATACTGGATGCCGGGGCTCGTCGCCCTGATGGCGGTACCGACCGCGCAGGCGATGAACTATCGCCTGGTTTACTCCCCCAGCCAGAAGCTGGAAGTGTTTATCGATGACGTCAAGAACAGCAATCCGGAAAGCTGGTGCGGCAAAAGCATCCCGCTGCGCATCGTCTCGGCGCAAGGCAAAGATCCGGCCGTGTTGAACGACTTTCTGCCCCGCGTCGGCAATCTGCTGGAAAAGCAGTGCCCAAAAGCCGGTCATCTGCCCTGGACGCTGACCGACAAGCGCGGTGAGAAGCTGGCGACCGGCGAAGCCGCCAAAGCGCGCGGCTGGAAACCGGTGGTCAAGCAAGAGACCGCCGAGCAGCCGCAAACCCCGCCGCCGCCGACCATTCCTGCGGCGGTGGCCGTCACCTCTGCGCAGGCGGACACCGCGCCGCCACAGCGTTTCAGCCTGCCGCAGGGCTGCCACTTCCGCACCTTCTGGGGTGACGAAGCCACCGGCGGCGCGCTGTTCATTCCCGCCGGCGACGCGCTGCGCTGCGGCGAGGACGGCTGGCTGCAAGGCAGCGGCGCGGTCACGCTGCAACACGGCGGGCAAACCCTCTCGCCGACGCTGTGGTTCCTGCAAGGTTACCCGCTGGCGAAGATCAACGGCGGCGATCGCGCGCTGACCGTCGTCAGCGCCAACGCCCAACGGCTCATTTTGGGCGGCAACCCGCAGGCGCCGGGCAGCTTCCTGCTGCTGACCTTCGAACCGCAGTTGCACGCCTGGGCGTTCAACGGTGAAGCGATCGTTGAAATGCCGCGTGTCGACGCCGCCGACGAGACCAAGATCACACAGCGCGTGCAGCAGGCGCAAACCGCCTGGCAGCCGCTGCTGAGCGCCGCCGCCCCGCTGACCTTCAAGCTGGTGGAACAGTTGGCCGCAGACCGGGTCGATCCCGCCAGCGGCAGCTACCTGTCGGTTAACGGCGCCACTCACTGATTATAAGGAAAGCCTGTGAAATCATTAGCAAGCATGCTGCAAGGCCAGTCGATCGCCGCGGCCATCACCGCCGTCGAGAACGATATCAAGGCAAAACCGGCGGATGCCGACCTGCGCGCCGCGCTGGTGCAACTGCTGTGTCTGAGCGGCAACTGGACGCGCGCCAACGCGCAGTTGAAATCCTGGCAGGCGCTGAAACCGATCGCCCAACCAACCACCTTGCTGCTGATGCAGTCGGTCAACGCCGAGCTGCAACGCCAGGCGGTATTCGCCGGCACGGCCGCGCCGACGCTGCTGCGGCAGGCGCATCCCTGGCTGAAACTGATGGTGCAGGCGCTGCATCAGGATGCGCAAGGGGCGGCCGAGCAGGCCCAGACGCTGCGCGATGAGGCGCTGGAGGCCGCCCCGGCCGGCGCCGGGCGGTTAATGCTGGCCGAAGGCGACCAAGAGCGGCAACTGAGTTTCGACTGGCTGACCGACGGTGACGGCCGCCTCGGGCCGGTGTGCGAGCTGGCGCTCAACGGCGTTTACTACTGGGTGCCGTTTGCCGACATCGCCGCGATCCAGTTCCAGGCGCCACAGAGCGCCATCGATCTGGTGTGGAGCCATGCGCTGGTGCGCCTGACCGACGGCCGCGAACAGGTATGCCAACTGCCCGCCCGTTACCCGCTGCCCGAAGGCAGCGACGACGCGCTGCTGCTCGGCAAACGCACCGAATGGCAACCGCTGGGCGACGGCGCCCACTATACGGGGCTGGGCCTGAAGACCTGGCTCAGCGAAAGCGACGAATTCCCGCTGCACAGCCTGCGGCAGTTGAGCTTCGACGCGAGCGCCTGACCATGAACGACAAGCGCCCACCCCACTATGACGGCGGCGATCTGCGCCGCCAGGGCTATCGCTCTCGTCAGGACAGCGAACGCCTGACTTCACGCGACAAAATGCAGCCGGTGCTGCTCGACATGCTGACCGACGACGAACCGCAGAAAAAGCAGGAGGCGCAGGTGCGCAACCTGGTGTCGCACAGCGAGCTGCGCCGCCGGGTATTGCGCGATTTGCAGTGGCTGTTCAACTGCGTCAACAGCGAATCCAATCTGGATCTCGGCGATTTTCCGCAGGTGCGGCGTTCCACCCTGAATTACGGCATCGCCTCGCTGGCGGGCAAGCGCATGTCGGACATCGAATGGCTGGACATTCAGCGCGCGCTGACCGATTCCATCCTCCATTTCGAGCCGCGCATTCTGCCCGACGGGTTGCAGGTGCGCTGCATCTCGGACACCGGCTCGCTGGAGCTGCACAACGTGCTGTCGATCGAAATCAAGGGCCGCCTGTGGTGCGTGCCCTATCCGCTGGAGTTTCTGTTCCGTACCGACGTGGATCTGGAAAACGGCCACTTCGATCTGAAAGACATAGGGTAAGGCGATGGACAGTAAACTGTTAGATTATTACAACCGCGAGCTGGCCTATCTGCGTGAGATGGGCGCCGAGTTCGCCGAACAGTACCCGAAGGTCGCGGGCCGTCTCGGCATGCGCGGCATCGACGTGGCGGACCCTTATATCGAGCGTCTGATGGAGGGCTTCGCCTTCCTCACCTCGCGCGTGCAGCTGAAAATGGACGCCGAGTTCCCGCGCTTTTCTCAGCGCTTGCTGGAGATCATCTACCCCAACTACCTGTCGCCGACGCCGTCGATGGCGATCGCCGAGCTGCAGCCGGACAGCAGTAAAGGCGATATCAGCAACGGCTTCGTGGTGCCGCGCGGCACCATGATGGACAGCCAGACGCTGAAGAAAAGCGGCATTACCTGCAGTTACACCACGGCGCATGACGTCACGCTGCAGCCGGTGCGCATCGCCGGCGTCGAGCTGGGCGGCATTCCGGCCGATATTCCGCTGGCCTCGCTGGGGCTGCAGCACAGTGGCTGCGTCAGCGCGCTGCGCATTCGGCTCGAGTGCTACGAAAGCGTGACGCTCAACAACCTGCAGCTGGACCAATTGATGTTTTACCTGGCCGGGCCGGACATGCAAGCGCAGCAGCTCCTGGAGTTGCTGATGCAGCACAGCGTCGGGCTTGTCTGCCAAACGGTGGAGGCTCAGCCGCAGCGGCGGGCGCTGGCGTTGGACGGGCTGCGACAGGAAGGCTTTGCCGCCGATCAGGCGCTGCTGCCCAACGATCTGCGCAACTTCGAAGGCTACCGGCTGCTGCAAGAATATTTCGCCTTCCCGGCGCGCTTCCAGTTCTTCAGCGTCAACGGCCTGCGCCCGCTGCTGCAAAGCGTGCGCGAAGGGAAAAAGGCCCTGCGCCAGTTCGAAATCGTGGTGCTGCTCGATAGGCACGACGCCGCGCTGGAACGGGTGGTTGACGTTGCTCACCTGGCGCTGCACTGCACGCCGGTGATCAACCTGTTTCCGAAAGTGGCCGAACGCATCGCGATCAACGAAAAGAACCACGAATACCATCTGGTGGTCGACAATATCCGGCCGCTGGATTACGAAGTGTTTTCGGTGCAGCGGCTCGGCGGCAGCGCCAGCGAAAAACGCTACGAGCAAGAGTTTCGGCCGTTTTACAGCACCCTGAGCGCGGACGATGGCAACTATGGCGCCTACTTTTCGCTGCGGCGCGAACAGCGCACGCTGTCGGAACACGCCCGCCGCTACGGCACCCGCACCGGCTATGCCGGTTCGGAAGTGTTCGTATCGCTGGTGGACGAACGGCAGTCGCCGTGGCACAGCGATCTGAAATACCTCACCGCCGACGTGCTGTGCACCAGCCGCGACCTGCCGTTGATGCTGTTGCAGCAGGATCAGGGCAATTTCGTGATGCCCGATTCAATCCCGATCAAGCAGGTCTCGCTGCGCAAAGGCCCTACGCCGCCGCGTCCGGCGCTGGCCGAAGGGATGATCACCTGGCGGTTGATCAGTCAGCTGCAGCTGAATTACCTCAGCATGATGGACGGCGATCCGGAACAGGGCGCCGCCAGCCTGCGCCAGCTGCTGGGGCTGTACGGCAACCTGAGCGAGCCGGCGATCGCTAAACAGATCCAGGGCGTGCGCCACTGCAACCTGCGGCCGGTCTATCGGCGAGTGCCTGAACCCGGCCCCATCGTGTTCGCGCGCGGCATCGCCATCGATCTGACGGTCGATGAGCAGGCGTTCTCCGGCAACAGTCCTTACCTGCTCGGCAGCGTGCTGGAACGCCTGTTCTCGCGCCTGGTGGCGATGAACACCTTCACCGAGATGACGCTCTCCAGCCAGCAGCGCGGCGAGATCGCCCACTGGCAGGCACGCATGGGCAAAAGGACGCTGATATGAACGCGGAGATGATCGCCACCGAACTGGCGCCGCCGCAGATCAACGCGCTGTATCGCCTGCCGGACGACTTCTGGCCGCGGCTGCGCAGCGCGCCTTACAAGCACGATCTGTTTCAACTGCTGCGGCGCATCGACGCCCAGGGCGGCCAACCCTACCTGCTGGGGCGCGCGCCGCTGCCGCGCCACGAGATGCTGCGCCTGGGCCAGGAACCTTCGCTGTCGTTCGCGCCGTCCACGCTGGCGCAGGTGACGCCGCGCGCCAACAGCCCGCTGCACGACGTTTCGATCTTCAGCTTCGGCCTGTTCGGCCCCAACGGGCCGCTGCCGCTGCACCTGACCGAATACGTGCGCGAACGGGTGTATCACCATCAGGACACCACCCTGCTGGCGTTCACCAATCTGTTCCATCACCGGCTGACGCTGCTGTTTTACCGCGCCTGGGCCGACGCGCAACCGACGGTGTCGCTGGATCGCCCCGACAACCGGCGCTTCGACGAGTACCTGTCGAGCCTGATCGGCATCGGCCAGCCGGCGCAGCAAGAGCGCGACAGCATCAACGCCCACGCTAAACATTTTATGGCCGGTCATCTGATTCGCCACAGCCGCGATCCGGAAGGCCTGAGCAAAATTTTGCAGCAGTATTTCAAGGTGCCGGTGCGCATCGTCGAAAACGTGCCGCACTGGCTGCGGGTGGAGCCGCGCGAGCAGGCGCGGCTCAAGGCCGGACGCGGCGCGCCGCGGCTCGGCGAGTCGGCCTTTCTCGGCATCGCGGTGCGGGATATCCAGCACAAGTTCCGCATCGAGCTGGGGCCGATGCCGCAGCAGGACTATGACCGCTTTCTGCCCGGCGCCGATCTGTGCCGGCAACTGCGCGACTGGGTGCGCCAATACCTGGGCATCGAGTTCGTCTGGGAAGTGCGCCTGATCCTGGCGAAGGAACAGGCGCACGGCATCCAGCTCGGCGGCGCGCAGCGATTGGGCCTGAGCAGTTGGCTGGCCGACCATCGGCGACAGCGCGATCTCGACGATCTGATCTTCAGCCCTGAACCGCTGGAAAACCCGTTCTGACCCTATTTCGGCCGGCGCCCGGCGGCGTCAGGCCACTCTGAGACCTGAGGAAAACCATGTCTGAAATCAGCCGCTCGGTATTATTCGGCAAACTGGATAGCCTGTTATTCACCTCTCTGGAAAGTGCGACGGCGTTTTGCAAGCTGCGCGGTAACCCCTACGTCGAACTGGCGCACTGGCTGCATCAGCTGATGCAATCGCCGGACGGCGATCTGCAGCAGATCGTTCGCCACTTCGCGCTGGACGAGGCGCAGCTGGCGCGCGACATCGTCGAGGCGCTCGATCGCCTGCCGCGCGGCGCCAGCGCCATCTCCGATCTGTCCGAGCACATCGACAGCGCGGTAGAACGCGCCTGGGTCTATGGCTCATTGAAGTTCGGCGCGGCGCGCATCCGCGGCGGCCACCTGCTGCTCGGCATTCTGAAAACCTACAGCCTGCGCCACCTGCTGAAGGCCATTTCCCCGCAGTTCGAGCGCATCAACGCCGATCTGCTGATGGAACAGTTCGCCGCCATTACCGCTCACTCGGCAGAAAACGCCCAGGACGCGGCGGCGCAAAGCGGCGCCGAGCCCCTGCCCGGCGCGGCGCACAGCGGTGAAAGCGTGCTGGCGCAGTATGCCCAGGATCTGACTGCCAGAGCGCGCAACGGCGAGATCGACCCGGTGGCCGGCCGAGATGAAGAGATCCGGCAAATCGTCGATATTCTGATGCGCCGCCGCCAGAACAACCCGCTGCTGACCGGCGAGGCCGGCGTCGGCAAAACCGCCGTGGTGGAAGGCCTGGCGCTGCGCATCGTGGCCGGCGACGTGCCGCCGCAGCTGCGCGACGTGAAGCTGTGCCTGCTGGACATCGGCATGCTGCAGGCCGGCGCCGGCGTCAAGGGCGAGTTTGAAAAACGGCTGCAGGCGGTGATCGACGAAGTGCAATCCAGCCCGACGCCGATCATCCTGTTTATCGACGAAATTCACACCCTGATCGGCGCCGGCGGCGCCCAGGGCACCGGCGACGCCGCCAACCTGCTGAAACCGGCATTGGCGCGCGGCCAACTGCGCACCATCGGCGCCACCACCTGGTCGGAATACAAGAAATACATCGAGAAAGACCCGGCGCTCACCCGACGTTTCCAGGTGGTGCAGGTGCACGAACCGAGCGAAGACAAAGCGCTGTTGATGCTGCGCAGCACCGTCAGCCCGCTGGAGCAACACCACCGCGTGCTGCTGCTGGATGAAGCGGTGGACGCCGCGGTGCGGCTGTCCCATCGCTATATTCCGGCCCGCCAGTTGCCGGACAAGGCGGTGGCGCTGCTGGATACCGCCTGCGCGCGCGTGGCGGTCAGCCAACATGCCGAGCCCGCCCAGGTCGAAGACTGCCGCCACCGCATCGATGCGCTGCAGATAGAGTTGGATATCGCCCGCCGCGAGGCCAAGGTCGGCATCGGCGATCCCCTGCGTCCGCAGGAGATTGAAGCCCAATTGACCGCGCTGCGCCAGGAACTCGAACAGTTGACCGAGCGTTGGCAGCAGGAGCTGGCGCTGATCCAGCAGATCATCACGCTGCGCGCCCAACTGCACGCCCAAGAAGAGGCGAGCACCGACGAAGAGACGCATACGCGCCCTGATGCCGACGCGCTGCGCGCCCAATTGGGCGAACTGCAGCAGCAGCTGAGCGCGCTGCAGGGCGAAGCGCCGCTGATCTTCGCCGCCGTCGACGCCAACATCGTGGCGGCGGTGGTGGCCGACTGGACCGGCATCCCGCTGGGCCGCATGGTGAAAAACGAGATTGAAGCGGTGCTGCAGCTCTCCGACACCCTGAATCAGCGCGTCATCGGCCAACGCCATGCGCTGGATCTGATCGCCCGCCGGGTGCGCACCTCACGGGCGCGGCTGGACGATCCGAACAAACCGGTCGGGGTATTCCTGCTGGCCGGGCCCTCCGGCGTCGGCAAAACCGAAACCGCGCTGGCGCTGGCGGAAACCCTGTACGGCGGCGAGCAGAACGTCATCACCATCAACATGAGCGAATTCCAGGAGTCGCACACCGTTTCGACGCTGAAAGGCGCGCCGCCCGGCTATGTCGGCTACGGCGAGGGCGGCGTGTTGACCGAGGCGGTTCGCCGCCGTCCTTACAGCGTGGTGCTGTTGGACGAGATCGAAAAGGCGCATCCGGACGTACATGAAATCTTCTTCCAGGTGTTCGACAAGGGCTGGATGGAGGACGGCGAAGGCCGTCATATCGATTTCCGCAACACCATCATCATCCTGACCTCCAACGTCGGCACCGATCTGATCGCCGGGTTGTGCAGCGATCCGGAGCTGCTGCCGGAGCCGGAGGCGCTGAGCGGCGCGCTGCGCCAACCGCTGCTGTCGGTGTTCCCGGCCGCCTTGCTCGGCCGCCTGCTGGTGGTGCCGTATTACCCGCTGACCGACGCCACGCTGGGCAACATCGTGCGCCTGCAATTGGGCCGCATTCAGCGTCGCCTGGCGGAGAATCACGACATCGCCTGCACCTTCGACGACGCGGTCATCGAGCAGATCGTCAGCCGCTGCACCGAGGTGGAGTCCGGCGGCCGCATGGTCGACGCCATCCTGACCAACACCCTGCTGCCGCAGATCAGCCACACCCTGCTGGCCAGCAGCGCCAACGACCAGCGCTATCGCCAGCTGCATATCGCGCTGCAGAATAACGAATTCATTTGTCAATTTCAGGCATAACGCCGCGGCCGCCGAAACGGCGGCCCTTTGAACACAGAGAGTCATCACTATGTCGGGAACCGGGATAACTAAACCGAATTCGAACAGCCTGCCGAGCGGCTATCGATTCAATGAATTCGAGATCCAGGAAGCGATCGGCGAAGGCGGCTTCGGCATCGTCTACCGCGCCTACGATCACCAACTGGAACGCACCATCGCCATCAAGGAGTACATGCCAACCTCGCTGGCGAAACGCAACGACGATCTCAGCATCGGGCTGCGCGGCGAACGCTTCGGCAAAACTTTCCAGGCCGGGCTGAACAGCTTTATTCAGGAGGCGCGTCTGCTGGCGCGCTTCTCGCATCCCGGTCTGCTGCACGTGTTGCGCTTCTGGGAAGAGAACGGCACCGCCTATATGGGCACTCAGTTTTACAGCGGCACCACGCTGAAAAACCTGCAGGCGCAGCAGCCGGAGAAAATCGACGAGGCGTGGATCCGTCGGCTGCTGCCGCCGCTGTTCAGCGCCATCAACACCATCCATCAGGAAGGCTATCTGCACCGCGACATTTCGCTGGATAACATCCAGATCCAGGAGAGCCAACTACCGGTGCTGCTGGACTTCGGGTCGGCGCGCAAAGAGATCGGCAACCTGTCGGACGAAACGGAGATCATGCTCAAACCGGGCTTCGCGCCGATCGAGCAGTACACCGAGAACAGCGACGGCGAACAAGGGCCGTGGACCGATATCTACGCGCTCGGCGCCGTGCTGCACACGCTGATCGTCGGTTCGCCGCCGCCGGTCAGCGTGGTGCGCAGCATCGAAGACAGCTACCAGCCGCTGACCGAGCGGCGCCCCGCCGGCTACTCGCCGGAGCTGCTGCGCACCGTCGATCGCGCGCTGGCGCTGAAGCCGGAAGACCGCCCGCAGACCATCGACGAAATGGCCGAGCTGTTGCATCTGCCGATCGCCGATGAAAACGAAATCATCAGCACCCCGGCCGCCGCGCCGGAGAACTTGCTGGTCGCCGCCAACCCGGCCGCCGCTGCGGCCGCAGCCGGCACCGTTACCGCGCGCGGCACCCAATTCTCGCGGCCGATGATGGCCGGCGCCGGCGTCGCCGCGCTGCTGGTGATCGGCGCGATCGCCTGGCTGAGCGGCGGCAAGGACGATGCCCAGGCCGTCGCTCAAAACAGCGAGACGTCACCGGCGCAGAAAACCCTGACGCAGCAGCCGAGCGCGCCGCAAACCGCGCAGCCTGCGGCGGCGGAACCTGAAAAAGCGGCGCCGCCGGCGCAACCGGTGGCGTTGGTGTACTTCAAACTGCAACCGGGTGAGCAGGTCAGCCTCGACGGCAAGCCGCAGCAGGTGACGCCGGGCGAAAACGGCTTCGCCAGCCTGAACCTGGCGCCGGGCCGCTATCAGCTGGAGATCCGTCACAACGATCGGCTCCGCCGCCAGCAGCTCAGTATCGACACCGCCGGCACCTGGCTGGTCAACCCGGCCACTGCCGGCTAATCCCGTTCTGAAACTCCGCCTCGGCGGGGTTTCCCCTATTTCATGAGACTGACGAGCAACTGCCCCCTCATTGGCCGCGCGGCAAGGCCGCTGCAACGCCGGAGTATGCAGGGCATGACGTCAATCACAGAGGACGTTCTCATGTTGGATCGCATTATTGCGCACACGCCGCTGGGCCAGGAGCAACTGCTGTTTCGCTCGCTGGACGGTATCGAAGCGCTTTCCACTCCTTTCGACTTCTCTATTGAATTGCTGAGCACCGACGCGCGCCTCGATCGCAAAGCGCTGCTCGGCCAACCGCTGACGCTGGAAATTCCGACCCAGGGCTTTCTCAGCGCCCCGCGTTACCTGAACGGTAAGATCACCGCCATCGCCGTCAGCAGCGAAGAGATCGGCGGCACGCGCTACGCGGTGTACAACCTGCACGTGCAGCCGGATCTGTGGCCGATGACCAAAGACCGCAATTTCCGCATCTTCCAGGAACAGACGGTGCCGCAGATCGTCAAGACCCTGCTGGCGGAGCACAACGTGCAGTTGGAAGATCAGCTGACCGGCGACTATCGTCTGTGGGGCTACTGCGTGCAGTACAACGAAAGCAGCTTCAACTTCATCAGCCGCCTAATGGAGCAGGAGGGCATCTATTACTATTTCAAACACGAAATGGGCAAACACACGCTGGTGCTCGGGGACGCCCCCCACCATCACCAGCCCTATCCCGGCTATGAGATGATCCCCTACCACCTGACGCCGTCGGGCGGCAGCACCAGCGAGGAAGGCATCAGCCAGTGGACGTTGTCCGATCGCGTCACGCCGGGCATCTACAGCCTGGACGACTACGATTTCCGCAAACCGAACGCCTGGCTGTTCCAGGCGCGGCAAAACCCGGTCTCGCCGACGCCGGGGCAAATCGACGTTTACGACTGGCCGGGCCGCTATACCGAGCATCAGCAGGGGGAGTTCTACGCCCGCGTGCGCCAGGAAGCCTGGCAGGCCGAACATCAGCAGATCCGAGGCACCGCCACCGCCATGGGCATCGCCCCCGGCAGTACCTTCACGCTGTATAACGCCCCGCATGCCGACGACAATCGCGAATATCTGACGCTGCAGGCCAGCTACCATCTGAAAGAGAATCGCTACGCCAGCGGCGACGATCAGAGCAGCGAACACCGCATCGACTTCATCGTCCTGCCGGCGGACGTGCCCTGGCACCCGCCGCAGCAGGCCACCTGGCCGAAAACCCACGGACCGCAGACCGCCCGGGTGGTCGGCCCGGCCGGCGAATCGATTTGGACCGACAAATACGGCCGCATCAAGGTGAAGTTCCACTGGGATCGCTTCGGGCCGAAAGACGACGGCAGCTCCTGCTGGGTGCGCGTCTCCAGCGCCTGGGCCGGCCAAGGCTACGGCGGGGTGCAGATCCCGCGCGTGAACGACGAAGTGGTGGTGGACTTTATCAACGGCGATCCGGATCGGCCGATCGTCACCGGGCGCGTCTATAACGAAGCCAGCATGCCGCCGTGGGCGCTGCCGGCCGCCGCCACCCAGATGGGCTTTATGAGCCGCACCAAGGACGGCACCGCCGACAACGCCAACGCCCTGCGTTTCGAAGACAAGGCCGGCGCCGAACAAGTGTGGATCCAGGCGGAGCGCAACATGGACACCCAGGTGAAAAACGATGAAAGCCACACCATCGCTAACGACCACACGCATCTGGTGGGCGGTAACCAGATCAAACGGGTGGTGCTCAATCAGGCGACCGGCGTCAAAGGCGAATCCTCCGCGCTGACCGGCAAAACGCGCAGCGACGCCGTGGTCAATGCCTTTACCCTCGGCTCCGGCGAATCGCTGCGGCTCGAGTGCGGCGAAAGCGTGATCGAACTGCTGGCGGACGGCCAAATCAACATCACCGGCACCAGTTTCAATATCACGGTGAAAGAGGATGGCGCGATCAACACTGGCGGCCAGCTGGATCTCAACCAGCCCGGCGGCGCCGCACGCACCGCCGCACCGGGCGGCGGCCATCAGGCGGCGATCCAGAGCGCCGTCGATCAGCTGTTCCCGAACGCGGAGGCGAGTGGTACGCCGGGAAAGCCGGATAACGCCGCCCCTCGGGCGGCGACAGCGGCACCGGCTAAACCGGCTGCCGCTGTAACCCCTTTTGGCAACGAGGTGAATGAGCTGGCGGCAAAGTCACCGACGTTGAGCCGCGATCTAGATAAACTCAAAGCTCAAGGCTGGGGGATTAAACCCGGTACAATGGGAAAAGGAACCTTTGTCGAACGCCAAGATCAAGTGATTGTTATTGATAGCAACCATTTGCATAATCCCCTTGAGACCGTGCAATCCCTCGCTCATGAGAGCGGACATGCTCTCTACACGCCAAAAACGGATCTGACATCTCGTGAGACCTACCTCAACAGTATGTTACGTGATGAAGGGGCCGCAACGCTTAAAAACATTGAGGTTCAACGCGAAATTTTCGCTAATACGGGTACTGACATCGGTATTGCTGGCAACCCTGAAAATCAAGCGGCCTACAATGAAATTTATGAGAATCTAAAGAGTGGTACAAAGACACGGCAACAAGCTGAAGAGAGTATAGGTAGGATTTTTGGCCGAGGGGAACGCACCTCAAACACGGGTGAGCTGTATGAAGACTATTATGGCGGATGGTATGATAAATACGTCTCTAAAAAATAAATTTATTTTATCCACTCTACTCACATCAAGCTTATGTTTTGCACAAGGTGGTAATATGGAAAACACAAATCTATGGGAGTTTATTGAAAAAATTAATCATCAACTTTCTCTTCCCCATCCAAAGTTAGACACACTCATTCCGCAGCCGTTAGACAATTATGATGAGAATGAATATGTTAAATTCTATAGATCTTCCGGATTCTCTATCAGCGCAGATGTAAAAGTCACCCAACTGACATTTAGAACCCACAAGTCATCAGGCAACAAGATAGTTTTACTTTCCATGGATCTTTCCGGTTATTGTATCGAGCTAAAAACGGTCAAAAAGCACTACCCAAACCTGACATTCAGTGACTTTCCTCGGGGCCACTCCGTGGATGAAGTAACCAGCCTTACGACCCCACCTGATGAGCACGGTAAAACGATTACATTTAGTTTTGCGGAAAGAAACCCAGACTGCCTGAGTAAAGTCACATTTAACCTGGAATGAGTTCCCCGTAAAGACGGCTTATATGAACAAAACACTTCTCTTTTTACTGTTTATCACATTCAACACCATGGCGGCCGTCAACTGCAGCACACTAGACCAAGCAGCTCAGACTCACTCAACGCATATTGAAAACTCAAATAATGGGTTCTCTGTTATCGGCAAAGGACGTTTGTATTTTCACTCTGCTCCCGACTTAAGATGTAAAGAAAGTGAGGTATTTATTATACCTAACGATAAGGTCAATGCTTACCTCGACTACCACGGTTACTATTACGTCATGTACTTCAATCGTAAAGGAGAACAAGTTGAGGGATGGGTAGATAGCAACCGACTAAAGGAAAACAATACGGGTATAGGTCCGGTAGAAAAATAAACTTACACTCTCGCTCGCCTGTTCACGTCCCTCTAAATTGAGCGGAATGACAATCACAGGCTGAATCGGCACATCCCATCGATTCAGCCTCTCTTCGCATCACCCTGCTCTCACCACTTCTTCACCGTCTGGTAAATCTCGAGGTCGAAATAGCCGTCGGCCTCGCAGTCGTTGAGATAGTGTTCATAGCTCACCCCCTCAACCGGCTGATAGCCGCTGGCCGGCAGCAGCTTCTGGTAAAACTCGCCCCATACCCGTTCGAAATCGCCATCGCTGATGCGTACGCGGTAAACCGCGTACTGCCCAGCGGGCAGCGTCTGCACGCTCATACCCGCGCTGCCCGTCGGCAGCGCGAAATCGTCCGCCACGCTCATCACCACGTCGGCGCGCAGCTTTTCCGGCGCCACTTCTGCCGGATCGTCCCAGTACAACACCAGCCATTTGCCGAACGGCACGTCGTGACGCTGCCGCCATGCCAGCAGTTGCTGCGAGCCCTGCGGGATGGTCTGCGGATACGGCCCCACCACTCTTACCCCCACCACCTTCTCCGCCGCCTTATCGATAATCCTCACGCTCATCGCCCTTCCCCCTCACAGTGTCTCAGGCACCGATTTCGGTACGCACGTCCAGCAGTTCGGGGAAAAAGGTCAGGTCCAACGCCTTTTTCAGGAAGCTGACGCCGCTGGAACCGCCGGTGCCCGACTTAAAGCCGATGATCCGCTCCACCGTTTTCATATGGCGGAAGCGCCACAGATGGAAACTCTCTTCGATATCCACCAGCTTCTCCGCCATTTCATACGCTTCCCAATAGGTCTGCGGGTTGTCGTAGATCACTTTGAACGCCGGCAGCAGATCCGGGTTGCGCTGATAGGGCTGCGTCCAGTCGCGCTTGAGGCACTCCTGCGGGATCGGCAAACCGTGGCGCGCCAGGTACAGCAAGTATTCGTCGTACAGGCTCGGCGCTTCGAGGATCGCCTTCAGCGCCGCGTGTTTTTCCGCATCGCTGCTGAACACCGCCAGCATGGCGGCATTCTTGTTGCCGAGCAGAAACTCGATCGACCGGTACTGATGCGACTGGAAGCCCGACGAGCTGCCCAACACATCGCGAAACTCAACGTATTCCGACGGCGTCAGCGTTTCCAGCACCGCCCACTGTTCGAACAGCAGCCGCTGGATCTGTTTGACGCGCGCGAGGATTTTGAAACAGTGGCTGAGTTTGTCCTGCTGCACCAGCCGCAGCGCCGCCTGCAGCTCGTGCAGCATCAGTTTCATCCACAGTTCGGAGGTTTGGTGCTGTATCACGAACAGCATTTCGTCATGATGCGGCGGATTGGAGAGCGGGTGCTGGCAGTCCAGCAGTTGGTCCAGGCACAGGTAGTCGCCATAGCTCATGCGTTTGGAAAAATCGGTGACAATCGCGCTTTCTAATTCCCGTTTGTTCATCTGTGATCTCCGTTGCGCCCAGCGCCCCATCGGCCTGGAACGTGCCGCAAAGAGAAAACAATAGTACAGAACCCGCCGCCCCGAAGGGCGATAAACGAGAGATGCTTCGCAGATCTCACTCATCCGCGTCACCCCATGGCCGCCGCCCTTTGCTGTTTAGTAAACAACCAGCCCTGCGCCTGACGACTCTCACAAATGCGCGATCCCGTGCGGGTTTCGCCCCGGTTGCGGCTTGCCTGCGCCCGCCTTCCCTTATAGATTGCAGGCTAACGGCAGGCAGCAAGGGATCGGCAAATGGCAAATATTCGTGATGTCGCGCGGTTGGCCGGCGTGTCCATCAGCAGCGTGTCGAACCTGCTGAATAATCGCAACCACCAGATGAGCGCACAGACCCGTCAGCGCATCGAACAGGCGATGGACACCCTGGGCTATCGTCCGGCGCGCACCGCAGTGAACCTCACGCCACAGGCGAAGATCATCGGCCTGCTGCTGCCGTCGATCGTTAACCCGAGTTTTTCGGCGCTGGCGCACGCCGTCGACAGCGCGGCGCGCGCTCACCGCTACCGCGTCTTGCTCGGCAACGCCTACCGGCAGGAACAGGAGGAAGCCGCGTTTATCGACGATATGTTTCTGCATGGCGTGCGCGGCATCATCGTGGCGGCGAGCGACATCCGCCAGACCCATTTTGTCCGGGCGGCCGAGCGGGGCATGAAGATCGTCAGCTATGACAGCCCGTTCGCCGAGCCGATGGTCGCCGACAGCCGGTTGTTCGACAGCGTGTCGATGGACAATCTCGCCGCCGGGCGTCTGGCCGCGCAGCACCTGCTCGAACGCGGCTGCCGACATATCGTGTTCGCCACCGAAGCGGCGCTGACCGTGGGGCGCAGCCACAAGATCGACGGTTTTCTGAGTGCGCTGGGGCACAACTTGAGCGAACGCCAACGGGTGATCGAAGGTAAAGCCACCAGCGCCTACGGCGACACGGAGATGTTCGAATTGGGGCTGACGCTGGCATCCCGCATCCTCGCGCTGACGCCGCGCCCGGACGGCATCGTGGCGATTAACGATGCGCTGGGCATCGGGCTGATGGTGGGGCTGCGCGCCGCCGGCGTCCAGGTGCCAGCAGAGATTTCGGTGGTCGGCATCGACAATATCGCGCTTGCCGGCCTGGCCGAACCGGGGTTGACGTCGATCGGCCCACCGCTGGCCGAGATGGCGCAGCTGATGGTCGAACGCCTGATCGGCCACATCAACAATGATTCGCAACCGCCCGGCGAGTTTCTCTTCCCGCCGACGGTCATCAGCCGGCGTTCCGTCAAAACCGCCGGTTAATACGGTAAAAACGGCTTACCCAGGCGATGCGCAGCCGGCATCGTCCGGATCGGCGCAGCCAAAATCAGAAAAAACAGCGTCGTCGCAATAAATAAACGGTGCGACGCTTTATGCACGCAACGTCGTTATTCAGCACGCCGCTCATGACTTTGGGCCGGGCCGCTATTATTCCGATTAACCACATGGGAAAAACCATGATGAAAAAAACAATGCCAAAGGATATTGAACGCAGTGCCATCAGGAAATTGACGCTGCATATTGTCCCCCTCATGATCTTGTTGTATTTCCTGGCCTTTCTCGACCGCAACAATATGGCCTACGCCGCCAAAGCGTTGGAAGATAATCTGGGATTGACCGCCTCGGCTTTCGGCTTCGCTTCCGGAATTTTCTTTATCGGCTATTTCCTGTTTGAAATACCCAGCAACGCCGGCACCATTAAATTCGGCCCGCGCATCTGGTTCGCCAGAATATTAATTTCCTGGGGCATCTTCGCAACCCTGCTCGGTTTTGTGCGCACGCCGCTGGAGCTGTATATTTGCCGTTTTATGCTGGGCGTGTGCGAAGCCGGTTTCTTTCCCTCGGTGGTGTATTATTTCACGGTCTTCTTCCCGGAAAAATACCGCACCAAAATTCTCGGCATGTTCATCATCGTCCAGCCGCTGTCCAACGCGGTCGGCTCGCCGATTTCCGGCTTTATTCTCAATATTCAGCATGACTGGTTCGGCTTCGCCCCCTGGCAGCTGCTGTTCATCCTCGAAGGGCTGCCGCCGATCGTCATCGGCCTGCTGATCCCCTTCCTGATCAAGAACTCGCCCAAGGACGTCGGTTATCTGAACGTGGAGGAAAAAGCCTGGCTGATGAGCAACGCCGGCCGCTCCAAATCCGGCTCAAAAATCACGCTGGGCGACTTCCTCAAGGGCATTAAAAACAGAAAGTACCTGCTCTACGCGCTGCTCAACTTCGGCATGGTATGCGGCATTTACGGCTTCGGCACCTGGCTGCCGTCGATCATCAGCGCCATTTCCGGCAGCGATATCTTTCGCGTCAGCCTGCTGGCGCTCATTCCCTACGGCCTGGCCGCGCTGCTGGTGTATCCGTGGAGCCTGTGGGCCAGCAAAACCAAAAAGCTCGGCATGTTCGCCGGCCTCAGCATGGTGCTTGCCGCCATCGGCCTGATGGGGGCGGTGACGTTTTTTAAATACGACCCGCTCGTCGCGCTGTCATTCCTGTGCATTGCCGCCATCGGCATCTACACCGCCGTGCCGCCGTTCTTATCCATGCCCGCCAATATCTCCACCGGCGCGGCCGCGGCCGCCGGGCTGGCGGTAGTGAGCTGCATCGGCAATATCGGCGGTTTTGTCGCCCCCTATGCGGTGGGCGTGCTGAACGATCTGACCGGCAGCAGCGCGCCGGGGCTGTTTTTCCTGGCTTCGTGCCTGCTGGCCACCGGTTTGATCTGCATTTTCTACTGCGCCAAACAGCGTGAAGGCGTCATCAATTCTTAACGAACCAATAAGGAGTCAATCATGGGCGATCTTGCGGGCAAAAAGGTCTTTATCACCGGGGCGGAACAGGGCATCGGCCGCGCCACCGCAGAGCGGCTGATCAAGGCCGGGTGCGACATCTATTTTCACTACCACAGCGACGAAAGCGGCCCCAAGGCGCTGGTGGCGCTGGCCCATTCACTCGGACAAAAGGCCGCCTACGGCTACGCCGATCTCATCGACACCGACGAAACGCTGCGCTGCGTCTCGGCCGGCGCCGAGTTTCTCGGCGGCATCGATATTCTGATCAATAACGTCGGCGGCATCGTCGGGCGCAAATGGCTGGGCGAGATCGATCGCGCCTTCTGGCAAACCGTGATCGACGTAAACATGACCACCATGCTGAACGTGACCCAGAGCGCGCTGCCGCACCTGAAGGCGGCGCCGAACGGCGCCAGCATCATCAATCTGGCCTCGCTGGCCGGCCGCGCCGGCGGGCACGCCGGCTCGCTGGTCTATTCCGCCACCAAGGGCGCGGTGCTCACCTGGACGCGCTCGCTGGCGGCGGAGCTGGGCGAGCACGGCATCCGGGTGAACGCGGTGGCGCCCGGCCTGATCCTCGGCACCCGCTTTCATAATCGCCACACCACCCAGGCATCGGCGGAGGAAACCGTTCGCGCCATCCCACTGGGCCGCGCAGGCACGCCGGACGACGTGGCCCGGGCCATCGCCTTCCTGGCGGCGGAATACGACGGCTTCATCTCCGGCGCCACTCTCGACATCAACGGCGGCATCTTCCGCATGTAGTTCAGCTGCGGGCGGCACGGCCGCTCCCCTATTCAGGAATCGCTTTATGATCAAATCCGCCATCACTCACCCGCCGCTGCTCGCCGCGCTGGCGCAATGCGGGCATAAAACCCAGGTGCTGATCGCCGACGGCAATTACGCCTGCGTGACGCACGCGCCGAAAGACGCCACCGTGGTCTATCTGAACCTGGCGCCCGGCACGCTCGCCGCACCGCCAATCCTGGAAAAACTGCTGGCCTGCATCAACGTGGAAAGCGCGGCGCTGATGGCCTGCCCGCCCGACTTCACCAACACTATCGAAGCCGAATACCGGCAACTGCTGCCAGAACATTGCCCGATCGAGCACCTGCCGCGCGAGGCGTTTTACGCCGCGGTCAAATCGGATCGGACGCTGCTGGTGATCGCCTCCGGCGAACGGCGCCGCTTCGCCAATCTGCTGCTGACGGTGGCGCCGGTGGTGTGAAAGAGGTAGAGAGTGTGAGGGATAAAATGAGGGGGCCAGCCCCCTCATGCCGTTACAGGTCAGCGACCCACTTCTCCAGCTCCCCCGCACGTTCCGCATCGATATAGCTGGTGGCCCAGCCAAACAGGTAAGCGAAGGCGAAAATGCCCACCGTCGACGACACCAGCGTCGGCGCGAAAAACGCGGCGATAGCGGAAAGCGTATACCCTGCGCCGATCGACAACCCGAGCGCTTCGAGCTGGTTGCGGAACGCTTTCCAGTTGCCGGTTGAGAAACCTTCAATCGCGGCGTTTACCAGATCCGCGCCCTTGATCGCCCAGTCCACCCCGGTGAAGACCTTGCCCAATACCCGCGCATTGCGGGCATACTGTTCCGCATCGATCATTTTCAGCCAGGCGACAATCGCCGCTTTGTCCTGCGCCTTGAGCTTTTTGTTCAGGCCCTTCGTCAATTGCTCGTAGGTTTTCTCCGCATCTTGCACGTTGCGGATATATTTTCCTTGAATTCCCGCCTCCAAATCCTTGGCGAGTTTGGCGTATTTCGCGCCGATCTTTTCCGCAATATCTTTATTGATACCTGCGGCCAGGCTGACGCCATCCTTGATGGCTTTTAATTCCGCATTTTGATATTCGACGAATTCCTTAACGATCGTTTTTACCGAGCCGGGCGATTTTACCGGCTTGCCGTTGGCATATTTCACCTCCATGGCATTCAGGTTATCCCCTCTCACCACGGCGATAAACGCGGGCCGGTTCTTATTGGCCTTGTAGTAGAGGTTGTAGGTCGCCACTCCGTCTTGCTTTTCCACCTTCAAATGATGAAAACCGTAGTAACTCCCGGTCGTGCGGGTCGTCGAGAATTCGCCGGTTTTGCCGTTGCCATGCCAGCCGCTGACGGGCCGATCGCGATGCGAGTCTGTCATGAAACTGCCTAACGAAGAGGCGCCGATCTGCCCGGCATTCAGGCCATTGTTGCCGCCTTTGCCAGGGGGTGAGGGCTTGCGCGCATGGCCGGTTTCGATATCCCCGATCGCCACTGTCACCCCCTTGGCGTTGACCCCCATCACCAGCCCCCCCAGGCCAATGTGCTTCGCCTGCTCGGCCGTCAAACCGGTGGCGGAAAGGCTCAGCGTGCCGGATGGGCTGACGCTTTCAATATGCAATTTCGCATCCGGGTTAATTCTGCGCGCCGCCTTAATCACCGCCTCCAGCTTCATGCGCAGCGCCGGATCGTTTTGGATCGCCGCTATCTGTTGCTGTTCCGGGCTGTTGCCAACGCCGGCGCCGCCGCGATCGCGATCGCCGGAATGGCCTTTATCTCCGCCCCCCGGCTCAGGGCCCGTACCGCGTTCAGAACTCCAGTTAGTCCCATCTCCTTTACCACCATAATTAAATCCAGGCATATGCTTTCATCCTTATTTCGTTTTATTTTTAAGATGCCGATATTCTCGTTTAACGCGGATTGACACGCGCATTATCCCTATCGGCAAACCGTTTTTAGCTGCCCGTCATTTATAAAAAACCGCAGAAATAAGGACAACGGATTGCGGCTGTCTGGTCGGTGAAACAAATAGGATCGCGTCTGCAGAACCTGAATATATCGCCGCGGGTCACGCCTGGATGGCTGCGACCTGTTCAGAAGTCATTGGCACACGCCATGAATTGCAATTACAATCATCGCACTTGCAACTTAAAGGGAATGCTCCGCATGTCGCCTCAACGTATAACAATGCCTGCCGCCTCCGCCAGGACCAGAACCCTGGCCGAAGCCTGTATCCGCAAGATGGCCTCCGTCAGCCAGAACGCCGGCGCGGCGCTTCCCTCTTCCACCGCCTGGACGGCGGAAGCCTTGAGCGAACTAAACGCCAGTGGCAACATCTGGCTCATCGACGGCCGAAGGCGCGCCGAACCGCCGAGCTCCCGCTACGCCACCGCCTGGCCGCTCTGGTTTGGCCATCAATCAGAACGTTATGAGAAACCGTTGTTTTACGTCGTCAACACCCCTTCGGTGGACATGCTCCGAGGGCTTGAGCCGGAAACCAATCGCAAGGGGATTTTCATCAGCGATGCGGATACCGGCAGTACCGACTTGCCGAAAGGCGTGCAGGCCTGGTTCCCGCTCCAGCTCACCGCCATGCCGGACTGGCTGCCTTTCGATCCGGCCAATGCCCGGGAAACCGGCGCGATACTCCATCACGCCCTGCACGCGCTCTATCTGGAGGGAACGAGAAAGATGGTGTATCTCGCGACCAACGCAGACAATGATGCCCCCGCTTCCGGTGAGCCGTTTGTCGCAGAGCAGGCGTTCAAGGGGATGTATCGTGTCGCGGCGGCGGCGGACTCGCCGTTGCAGGTTCGCCTGTGCGGCGCAGGCAGAGCGCTCGCCCGCGTTCAGCAGGCGGCTGAGGTGTTGAAAAATTGGGGCATCGCGGCCGAAATCTGGAGCTGCCCCAGCTACACGCGGTTGGCGCAGGATGCCGAACTCGCCGACATGCAGCGCCAGGACAGCGGCGGCGAATGCCATCTGAAAACGTGTCTGGGCGCCGGGAATGCCCCCGTCGTCGCTGTCACCGACTATTCGCATCTGCTCGCCAACCAGCTCAAGCGGTTCATTCCCGCACGCTTTGCCGCGGTGGGTTCGGATTCTCGCACCCGGGGCGAAATTCACTATCCGCAGGCGGAATGGATTGCGCTATGTGCCCTCAAACTGCTGGCCGACGAGCAGAAAATTCCCTCGACGCTGATCGCCGATGCGCTGCGCGTTCTGCACATCACGCCCGATGCCTGATCACGCTCTGGCCAGCTGCATCGCATTGTCCAACGCGTCGGAGAAGCGTGCGATCTCTTCTTCGCTGAACTGATTGAGAAAGTGGGTTTTGACCACCGCGCGGTAGATCTCCCACATTTTTTTCCGCAGGGCCTTGCCTTCCTCGGTGATGGTGGCGAAGGAGGCCCGACGGTCGTCATCCGAACGGAAACGCGTGACCAGCCGCTCTTTTTCCAGGCGATCCATCAGGCGGGTCAGGTTATAACGCTCAATCACCAACACGTCCGCCAGTTCATGCATGCGACGCGTGCCGTTTTCCCCGCTTTCCAATCCCCATAACACGTCATACCAGGCGTACGCCGGCAGCCCCGCCTCCGACAATTGCGTTTCTATCTTTTTGATGATTGCCCGGTGCGCGCGCACGAAGGAGAACCACAGGTCGGGTTGTTTATCTGTCATGTCAGTTTTCTCGTCAAAAGCGGTGAGTTGCAATTGCAATTGTAAAGGGATAGAGTGGCCTTCGCCATTATTGCATTTGCAACTCTTGCATATGCAATTCAATAAATTCCTGTATCGCTCAGCGCCTTATCAGGTAAGTACATTTGGAGCTTTTATGAACCAACCCGCGGTAAAAGCAGATCTTGACCCACAAGAGACGGCTGAATGGCTTGAGGCATTTGAAGGTGTCGCCGACATCGACGGCCGTGAACGCGCGCATTTTTTGTTGGAAAGAATGGCCGAAGCCGATCAGCGAAAACACGGCGATTTCTTCAGCATGGTCACCACGCCGTACGTGAATACGATCCCGGTCTATAAGCAGCCGACGTATCCCGGCGATCTGGCCGCGGAAGCGCGCATCAATGCGTTTATTCGCTGGAACGCCATGGCGATGGTGCTGCGCGCCGGCAAACATTCCAACGTCGGTGGACACATCGCCACCTACCAGTCGGCCGCGGTGCTTTACGACGTGGGATTCACGCACTTTTTCCGCGGACGCACCGATGAGTTTGCCGGTGACATGGTGTATATCCAGGGTCACTCCGCCCCCGGCATTTACGGCCGCGCCTATCTCGAAGGCCGCATCGACGAGGAGCAGCTCGACAACTTTCGCCGCGAATCCGCGCGCCGCGGCCTTTCTTCCTATCCGCACCCCAGGCTGATGCCGGATTTCTGGCAATATCCCACCGTTTCGATGGGGCTGGGGCCGCTGACCGCCGCCTATCAGGCACGCTATATGCGCTATCTGGAATACCGCGGGTTGAAACCGCATCAGGGGAGAAAGGTGTGGGCGTTTCTCGGCGACGGCGAGATGGATCAACCGGAATCGCTGGCGGCAATTGCGCTGGGCGGGCGAGAAAAGCTCGATAACCTGATCTTCGTCGTGAACTGCAATCTGCAGCGGCTGGATGGTCCCGTGCGCGGCAACGGCAAGATCATTCAGGAACTGGAAGGCACCTTCAAAGCCGCCGGCTGGCAGGTGATCAAAGTGATCTGGGGCAGCGGCTGGGACAAACTCCTGCAAAAAGATCGCTCCGGGCTGCTGATGCAGCGCATGATGGAGTGCGTCGACGGCGATTACCAGACCTTCAAGTCGCAAAGCGGCGCCTATGTGCGGGAGCATTTCTTCGGCAAGTACCCGGAGTTGCTCGCGCTGGTCGCCGATCTGAGCGACGATGAGATCTGGGCGCTGCACCGCGGCGGCCACGATCCGCAAAAGGTGTACGCCGCCTACCATCAGGCGATGCATACCCCGGGCAGGCCGACGGTGGTATTGGCCAAAACGGTCAAAGGGTTCGGCATGGGAGAAGCCGGTGAAGGGCAGAACATCAACCATCAGCTGAAAAAAATGAGCCAGGATGCGGTGAAAGCCTTCCGCGATCGTTTGGGGTTGACGCTCCCCGATGCGCAGCTGGAAGCGATCCCTTATCTGAAGCCCGAGCCCGACAGCGCGGCGGCGAAGTACATCACCGCGACGCGCACCGCGCTGGGCGGCTACATCCCCGCCCGCTTCGGCCAATCCGCCCCGCTGGCGATACCGGCGTTATCGCGCTTCGACAGTCTCCTTAAGGGCAGCGGCGAGCGCAACATGTCAACCACCATGGCCTTCGTCAATATCCTCGGCGCGCTGCTCAAAGACCCCAACATCGGCAAACTGATCGTGCCCATCGTGCCAGACGAGTCGCGCACGTTCGGCATGGAAGGCCTGTTCCGCCAGATTGGCATCCATTCCTGGCTCGGCCAGCTGTATACCCCGCAGGATGCCGGGCAGCTCAGCTACTATAAAGAGGCCAAAGACGGCCAGATTTTGCAGGAAGGCATCAACGAATCCGGCGCGATATCGACCTGGATCGCCGCCGGCACCGCCTACAGCAACCACGATGTCGCGACGATCCCGTTCTATATCTTCTACTCCATGTTCGGGCTGCAACGGGTGGGCGATCTCGCCTGGGCGGCGGCCGACGCGCGCACCAAGGGTTTCCTGCTCGGCGCCACCTCCGGCAGAACCACCCTGATGGGCGAAGGCTTGCAGCATGACGACGGCCACAGCCACGTGCTGTCTTCCGTGATCCCCAGCTGCGTCTCCTACGATCCGACCTATGCCTATGAACTCGCAGTGATCGTTCAGAGCGGCATGCGCAGGATGTTCGTTGAGCAAGAGGATATTTACTACTACATCACCTTGCTCAATGAGGGATACCCGCAGCCGCCGATGCCGGCGGGCGTAGAGGACGGGATTATCCAGGGGGCGTATTTGCTCAAACAGAGCGCAGCGACAACCCAAGAGAGCCCGCGCGCTCAGTTGGTCGCCAGCGGCGCCATCATGCGCGAGGCGCTGGCGGCGGCGGAGCTGTTGGCCGTGGACTTTGGCGTCGCCAGCGATATCTGGAGCGCCACCAGCCTGAGCGAGCTGCGCCGCAACGGCATGGCGGCCGAACGCTGGAACCTGCTGCATCCGGAAGATCCGCCGAAAGTCCCTTATATCCAAAGCCTGCTGGCGGCGCATCCCGGCCCGGTGGTGGTAGCGACGGACTATATGAAGATCGTCGGCGATCAGATCAAACCGTTCTTGCCCGACCGCACCTTTATCGCCTTGGGCACCGACGGCTTTGGCCGCTCGGACACCCGCGAGGCGCTGCGTGAGTTCTTCGAGGTCAACCGCCATTTCATCGCGCTCGCCGCGTTGAAACTGCTGGCAGACGAAGGCCGTATCGCCCGCAGCGAGGTCAACCGCGCCATGGCGCTGTACGGCATCGCCCCCGATAAGCCGGATCCGGCGGCGGTGAAGTAACACTCAGCCTACCCACGCCGCCGGTTGTCACCCGCGGCGTTTTTCTTCCTTCGATTCGGCAGCGCGCGGCGCCCGCTCCCCCAACCGCACCAGCGGGATATCCGCCAGCCGGGTGGTGTAGGCCGGCGACAGCATGTCGCGCTTCATTTGCCACGGCTTGACGATCCCCTGCCCGGCGAACCACACGCGCCCGCGCCCTTCCTGATTCAAGCGATCGAGGGTCGCCATCAGGCGCTCGCTGTTGCGGCGCGGCGGGCAGTCGTCGAACAGGTCGATCTGCGCCATGGCGGCGGCGCTGAAATCCCCCAGCATCACGCCGCCCTTCAGATAACGCCGCCCCTCCTGCCAAATGCTCTCCAGCGCGCGCACCGCCATGGCGATGATGTCGCGGCTGTCGTTGCTCGGCGTTTGCAGCCGGGCGGTGCCCATATTGCTGTAATAGCCTTCGCCCGCCGAATGCGGGCTGGTTTTGATAAACACCGACACGTTGCGGCAATAGCGCTTTTCCTGTCGCAGCTTTTCGGCGGCGCGTTCGGCATAGCTGCAGATCGCCTCGCGCATGTGCGGGTAGTGCGTCAACCGCTGGCCGAACGAGCGGGAACAGATGATCTGCTCTTTCGCCGCCGCCTCATCTTCCCATTGCAGGCATGACTCGCCGCGCAGCTCACGTATCGTGCGCTCCAGCACCACGCTGAAGGTTTTACGCGCCAGTCGGGTATCGCAGTCCGCCAGCTGCAGCGCGGTGTGAATGCCCATCGCCTGCAGCTGGCGCGTCAGGCGGCGGCCCACGCCCCACACTTCTTCCACCGGAAGCAACGCCAGCAGTTTGCGCTGGCGCGCCGGATCGGATAAATCCACCACGCCGCCGGTGCCGCGCCATTTCTTGGCCGCGAAGTTGGCCAGCTTGGCCAGCGTTTTGCTCGGCGCAATGCCAACCCCGACCGTCAAATGCAGCTCGCGCCGGATGCGATCGCGCACCCGCTGGCCGAACGGTTCCAGCGCCTCGCAGCGCGCCACGCCGTCCAGCCGCAGAAAGGCTTCGTCCAGTGAATAGATCTCCACCGCCGGCGCCATCTCCTCCAGCGTGTCCATCACCCGGCGGGACATATCGGCGTACAGCGCGTAGTTGGAGGAGAACACCGCGACGTTGCGACGGCGCATCTCCTCTTTGATCTTGAAATAAGGCGCGCCCATCGGCACGCCCAGCGCCTTCGCCTCGGCGCTGCGGGCGATCACGCAGCCGTCGTTGTTGGACAACACAATCACCGGCCGCCCCCGCAGGTCGGGCCGAAAGATAGTCTCGCAGGAAGCGTAGAAGCTGTTGACGTCTACCAGGGCGAACATGGTTACAGCGCCGCGTAGACGATAAAGGTCACCACGCCGAAAATCTCCAGTTGCGCTTCGTCGTCGAACACGATGGGCGCGTAGGCGGGATTCATCGGCAACAGCCGCACGTCGGGGTGACGCTGCAGCTTTTTGACGGTGAATTCACCGTCCACCGCAGCGATCACGATATTGCCGTGCTCCGGCGTCAGGGCGCTGTCGACAATCAACAGATCGCCATCCTGAATATTGCCGTCGATCATCGACTCGCCGCTGGCGCGCACGAAGTAGGTGGCGTTGGGGTGCCGCACCAGCAGCTTGCCGATGTCCAGCCGGCCTTCGACATAGTCCTGCGCCGGGGAAGGAAAGCCGCAGGCCACGCGATCGGCAAACAGCGGTAACGTTAGGGGTTCACCTGGTGAAAAAGCATACAACCTTGAATTGCTCAGCATAATCATAACCAAACTGTATATTTATACAGTTAAGCATAAACAAAACGCGAACGCGTGCAACCCCCAATCCCCCTGCGGATCGCGCTTTCCCGCGTAATATAATAATTTTCTGAGCGATTTTTCCTGCAGCTTTTGGCGTTCTTCACGTGTGTTTGCACACATGATATCCACCAAAACTGTGGATAATGCGGCACTCAGACCGTTGGCGTATCGATGGGCAGGATGAGTGAGGGATTGTCATTGCGAACGGCGCCGACGGCGGGCGATACCGGTTGCCAGACGAAATCCTCTGCCTGCAGGCTGTACACATCAGCCTGCATTTGACCAGAGGGCGGGACTAAGCGGGTGTCGAGCCAGTCGCGCGCGGCCGTCGGTCTCTGCTGCGTACAGCGCCGCAAAGAACAGCGGCAGGCCTTGCCTCAGCAAGAGCCCACGGGAGGAACGGCGGACGGCCTTACAAAATGACGCCAATAAAATTGCGACTGGCAATGGCATCAATGGGACGGCCAGAGACGAAAGTCAGTACGTTATGCCAGGAGCTTGGGATAACCCGACAAACGCTGTACCGCCACATTTCCCCTGATGGTCCACTGCGAGCTGACGGTATAAAGCTGCTCAACCGGGGATAATTTTAGCGGACGGAAAAATCTGGGGTTCCGGCGTAGAACCCCGAATAAGGAATAATCCTTAATTCATTTCAGGATTATTAATTCCATCTAAAACCTCTCGGCAATATTCTTTTTTATAGGCTTCATCATTACTTAATGACTTAACCAAAAAATCAGCATTTTTCCAACCATTATCCCAATGCGTATCGAATCCTGACTGTTCATACTTTAATGTTCTAGTTAATGAGTCTTTTATTTGTTTTTTATATTTATCAATTTTCTCATTGGTTGCCCCACAAACATCATGTGCAACACGAGCATTTGAGCCAGAAAAACCTATTGCTGAAATTGCCATCGCTTCATTTGATTTGTCGAAATCATTCGCATATGCCACAGCATTAGATAAAGCGAATATGACAAGAGCAGGTATGATTTTTTTGTATGAAATCACCTTTCACCTCTAACTCATTGATTGTTCATGGGGTCAGTTGGGATATCGAAAATTATTGTACATTAAGGCTGCTTTTTAATCAGTCTCAACTTCTTTATAGAAGGCCTGAATGCGACAAACTTGGGAAGTACTGTAGCCTGTCGCGTCTGCTGTTTCTCGGATGCTCAGTTTCTTAATCTGTCGGTAGTACAGGACTTTCTGATGTCGTTCCTGATCTGCCTGCTTTCCCCGGTATCTACCCAACGTATGCGCCCGTTCAATTCCCGGCTTTTGCCGTTGGCGGCGACTTGATCGTTCCGTCCGCGCGCCACAGCAGCAGGCAGGGGGCGCGCAGGTTCGGCCAGCACAATCAGCATCCGTCGCTACAGCGGCGACGGCCGGCGGACGTTAACCGTTGCCACGATGTCACTCCTCTCTCTTATAGATGAGGACATGCAGGCGCAGCCGGTCGGCATCAACACGTTCATCCATTATTGTGTCCGGATAGCCCTGCAGCGCCAGACCGTACCAGAAACTCAGAATGACAGAAGCCTTACCCAACTCTAGGGTGTAACCCATCCCGCCCTGGTTCAGATTGCATTTTTTAATCGCATCTTCTGCTTCCCGGATCAGCTGCGCATAGCTGAGTGAAAAATTCAGTGCCTGATCCATCCTGCTCGCTCCATCTCACCGCTGGCACGCACGAAGTAGGTGGCGTTGGGGTGCCGCACCAGCAGTTTGCCGATATCCAGCCGACTCTCGACATAGTCCTGCGCCGGGGAGAGAAAACCGCAGGCCACGCGATCGGCAAACAGCGGTAACGTTAGGGGCTCACCTGGTGAAAAAGCATACAACCTTAAAGTACTCAGCATAATCATAACCAAACTGTATATTTACACAGTAATGCATAAACAAAACGCGAACGCGTGCAACCCCCTCCCCCCCGACGGATCGCGCTTTGCCGCGTAATATAATAATTTTCTGAGCGATTTTTTTTTACGCCTGCTAACGGTTTCACGCTGCCTTGCACACACGTTATCCACTAAAACTGTGGATAACCTGCAGGGCGTGATTCCCTACGCGAGCGGGATCAGAATCCTGTATAATGTCCACACCTGCTCAATAAGCATTCATCCCCGTCGGCGCCTCGTCACCGACGGTCACGAGAACGTTATGAACAAGCACCTACTCCTCGCAGAAACCGACGACATCGAACAGGCCTGCCTGTCTCGCCATGCGGTCTGGCAGCGCACCGATCTGGCTCAGGCGCAGCAGGATTGGCTGGCGGAAGAAGTGCCGGTCGCCCTGGTGTACAACGGCATTTCCCACGTGGTGATGATGGCGACGCCAAAAGATCTGGCGGCCTTCGCCATCGGTTTTTCACTGTCCGAAGGCATCATCACCTCCCCCGACGATATCTACGACATCCGTCAACAACCGGCCTGCAACGGCATTGAAGTGCATGTAGAGCTCTCGAGCCGCCGCTTTATGCAGCTGAAAGAGAAGCGCCGCAGCCTGGCCGGCCGCACCGGCTGCGGCGTCTGCGGGGTCGAGCAGCTGCAGGAGGTTGCTCAGCCCATCGCACCGCTGCCCTTCACCCAACGTTTCGATTTGGCCCAGCTCGACCGGGCGTTGGCTCAACTGCAGGAAGTGCAAACGGTGGGAAAACTGACCGGCTGCACCCATGCAGCGGCCTGGATCCAGCCGGACGGCGCGCTCAGCGGCGGATGTGAAGACGTCGGCCGCCATGTGGCGCTCGACAAACTGCTGGGTTACCGCAGCCAACAGGCCTGGTCGCAAGGGGCGGCGCTGGTCTCGAGCCGCGCCAGCTATGAAATGGTGCAAAAGTCCGCCATGTGCGGCGTCGAGATCCTGTTCGCCGTCTCCGCCGCCACCCGTCTGGCGGTGGAAGTGGCCGAGCGCAGCAACCTGACGCTGGTGGGCTTCAGCAAACCGGGGCGCGCCACCGTCTATACGCACCCGCAACGGCTCTGGCAATCGACAACGGCGGCATAGCGCCGCCGGATAAGAATCGACTATTCTCAATAGCAGGACACCAGGAAGCACCCACGTTATGATAATTCGCCCGCACCAGAACTGGTTTTTTCGCCTGTTCGCCTGGCACGGTTCCGTGCTGTCAAAAATTACCTTTCGCCTGTCGCTGAACGTGCTGATGTCGATAGTGGCGGTGATCAGCTACCAATGGTACGAACAGCTCGGCGTGCATTTGACCATCGCGCCGTTCAGCCTGTTGGGCATCGCCATCGCCATTTTTCTTGGCTTTCGCAATAACGCCGGCTACAGCCGCTTTGTCGAAGCGCGCAACCTGTGGGGCTCGCTGCTGATTACCGAACGCACCCTGCTGCGCCAGATCAAAAGCCTGCTGCCGGACGAACCGGCGGTGCAGCAAAAGGTCGCCAAGCTGCTGATCGCCTTTAGCTGGAGCCTGAAGCATCAGCTGCGCGGCACCGACCCCACCGCCGATCTGTACCACAATCTCACCGGCAACGAGCTGGCCGAAGTGATCGCCAGCCCGATGCCGACCAACCGCATCCTGCTGATGCTGGGCCAGGAAATCGGCAAATTGCGCCGTCAGGGCTTGCTGAGCGACATCACCTTCGGGCTGATCGACGATAAGCTGAGCGAACTGTCTCATACCCTCGGCGGCTGCGAACGGCTCGCCAGCACCCCGGTGCCGTTCGCCTATACCCTGATTCTGCAGCGCACCGTTTACCTGTTCTGCAGCCTGTTGCCTTTTGCCCTGGTGACCGATCTGCATTACATGACACCGTTTGTTTCGGTGTTCATTTCCTATACCTTCTTATCCTGGGACTCACTGGCCGAAGAGCTGGAGGATCCGTTCGGCGTGTCGGCCAACCATCTGCCGTTAAATGCCATTTGCAACACCATTGAGCGCAACCTGCTGGAAATGAACGACCAAAGCCCGCTGCCACCGCCGATGAAACCCGACGAGCACTTTAATTTGATCTGATCTATTTCACCCGAACACACTGGAGCCGAATGCAATGAATGCAAATAACACCCCGCCGCAAGCCGTATTCACGCCGGTCACGCGCCATGCCATTTTCATCGTCGCCACCCTGTCGCCCGTTCCCGCCCATCTGGCGGCGGTGCGCGCCTGGTGCGGCGATATCGCCGCCGTGGTGCGTTCGGTCGGCAAACGCGCGCCGGCGGGCAATCTCACCTGCGTCTGCGGCTTCGGCTCCGAGGCCTGGGATACGCTGTTCGGCGCGCCGCGCCCTCGCCAGCTGCATCCGTTCAGCCCGATCGGCAGCGGGGAGCGCGTTGCGGTCGCCACGCCTGGCGACATCCTGCTGCACATCCGCGCCGATGAAATGGATCTGTGTTTTGAACTGGCCTCTCAGTTGACCGCCAAGCTCGGCGACGCCGTGACGGTGATCGAGGAGGTGCACGGCTTCCGTTATTTCGATCAGCGCGCCATGATCGGCTTCGTCGACGGTACGGAGAACCCGGAGGGGCACGAAGCCTTCGACTACACGGTGATCGGCGACGAAGACGCGGCGTTCAGCGGCGGCAGCTATGTGCTGGTGCAGAAATACCTGCACGACATGCAGGGCTGGAATTCGCTCAGCGTGGAAACGCAGGAGAAGATCATCGGCCGCCATAAACAGTCCAACATCGAGCTGGATGAAGCGGTCAAACCGTCGTCGTCGCACAGTTCGTTGACCACCATCACCGACGAGCAAGGCAACGAGGTGAAAATTCTGCGCGACAACATGCCGTTCGGCCGCCCCGGCCTGCGCGAGTTCGGCACCTACTTTATCGGCTATGCGCGCTCCCCGCAGCCGATCGAGCAGATGCTGGAAAACATGTTTATCGGCCGCCCGGCCGGCAACTACGATCGGCTGCTCGATTTTAGCCACGCGGTGACCGGCACCCTGTTCTTCGTGCCTTCCGCCCCGCTGCTGGAAGCGCTGGCCGATCGCAGCGGCGCCGAACTGCACTGATTGGATGAAATGCGGGGCCGCAGCGATTAGCCGTTGGTTATCCTGTGGCCCTGCGCATCAATCACCGGCTCCCCGTCCTCTTTGCTGAAGGCGCCGCGCTGCGGATCCGGCAGAATCTCCAACACCACCTCCGACGGACGGCACAAACGCGTGCCGAGCGGGGTCACCACAATGGGGCGGTTGATCAGGATCGGCTGTTGCAGCATGAAATCGATCAGTTGATCGTCGCTCCAGGCACCGTCGTCCAGCTTCAGCTCGGCGTAAGGCTCGATGTTTTTGCGCAGCAACGCGCGCGGCGTCATGCCCATTTCGTCCAGCAACGCAATCAATCGTTCGCGGCTTGGCGGCGTTTCCAGATACAAAACCACCTCTGGCTCAACGCCGCTGTTGCGGATCAACGCCAACGTATTGCGCGACGTGCCGCAGGCCGGGTTATGGTAAATCTTGATGTCGCTCATGACGGTTTCTCCGGTCAGGGCAAAACGGACAACCGCAATGCCAGCGCGGCCAGGGTGACAAACAAAATCGGTAACGTCATCACCAGCCCCACGCGAAAATAATAGCCCCAGGTAATGACGATGTTCTTTTGTGCCAACACATGCAGCCACAGTAACGTCGCCAGGCTGCCAATCGGGGTGATTTTGGGGCCGAGATCGCTGCCGATGACGTTAGCGTAAATCATCGCCTGCCTGATGACGCCTTCCGCGCTGCTGCCGTCGATAGACAACGCCCCCACCAATACCGTCGGCATGTTATTCATGATGGAAGAGAGAAATGCGCTCAGGAAACCGGTGCCAAACGTCGCCGCCCACAGCCCCTGCCGTGCCAACGCGTCCAGCACACCGGAAAGCCAATCGGTCAAACCGGCGTTGCGCAACCCGTAGATCACCAGATACATGCCCAGTGAGAAAATGACGATCTGCCAGGGCGCCCCGCGCAACACTTTACCGGTATCGATCGCTCGCCCGCGTTTCGCCACCGCCAGCAAAACCAGGGCGCCGCAAGCGGCGACCAAACTGACGGGCACGCCGAGCGGCTCCAGGGCGAAAAAACCCATCAACAACAGCGCCAATACGGCCCAGCCGGTCCGAAACGTCGTGCGATCGCGAATCGCTTCCCGTGGCACCGGTAAACGCGTCAATGCGTAGCGCTGCGGAATATCCTTGCGGAAGAACAGATGCAACATCACCAGCGTCGCCGCGACGGCGGCAAGGTTGACCGGCACCATCACCGCCGCATACTCCGTAAAGCCCAGCCGGAAGAAATCCGCTGAAACGATATTTACCAGGTTGGACACCACCAGCGGCAGGCTGGCAGTATCGGCGATAAAGCCCGCCGCCATGACGAAAGCCAGCACGGCAGCAGGACGAAAACCGAGCGCCGACAGCATGGCGATCACGATCGGCGTCAGAATCAACGCGGCGCCGTCGTTCGCGAACAACGCTGCCACTACAGCCCCTAGCAGCAACATGTAGGTAAACAGCCATCGACCTTTGCCGTTGCCCCAACGTGCGACATGCAAGGCGGTCCAGGTGAAGAAGCCGCTTTCATCCAGCAGCAGGCTAATGATGATGACGGCGATGAAGGTCGCGGTCGCATTCCAGACTATCTGCCACACCACGGGAATATCACCGACGTGCACCACGCCGCTCACTAATGCCAATCCCGCCCCGATCGACGCACTCCAACCGATGCCCAGCCCTTTCGGTTGCCAAATCACCAAAATCAACGTCAGAATAAAGATTGTCCCTGCCACTATCATCGTCGCCTCGCTGCTTCTTCAAGTTTACATATATGTTTTTTCGGATATGTTAGGGCAAATTTTTTATCGTTACGGGCAACCTTTCGCCGCGCGTTGCACCAATTCCATCATCTGTTCTGATCGGCACTGATAAGCCTGCTCAATAATAGCCGCCGCCCAGGCCGGCATATGCGGCGACAGGCGATAATGTATCCACTTGCCATCGCGCCGATCGAGCAACAGCCCGCTTTCACGCAGCATCGCCAGATGTCTTGATATTTTTGGCTGCGGCAGCGCCAGTGCGCCCGACAGCTCGCACACGCACAGCTCGCCGGCGTGGCGCAGCACCAGCACCAGCGTCAGACGCGTCTCATCCGACAAGTTTTTAAACAGCTTCAGCGGCGTCAATGACGTCATGTCGCACTCCCGTTAACCTTTATCTGCTCCACAAATCGCTCGTGAAAATATCACCTTCATATTCGAAAAATCAAATATAAAACGCAAGGCGTTATCCCCAGCCCAACAACTTATACTTATCTTACGCTGTTTTTATGGGAAGGAGGCGCCATGCCGCTCACATTCAAACCGTCGGGAAGACTCTCCATCGGCACCGAAATAGAGCTGCAGCTGGTCGATGACGAGCACTACGATCTTACGGATCGGGCTGACCGGGTGGTCAGCGCGGTCGGTGACCGCCGACGCGTCAAACATGAGCTCACCAAGTCGATGGTGGAACTGAACAGCTCGGTGCACCGCGATCTCGATGCGCTGCACGCCGAGCTGCGCGCCCTGACCGATACCGTCCGGCGCAGCGCACGGCGCCTGGGCTGTGACGTCTGCGGCGGCGGCCGCCACCTGAGCAACGACTGGCGCAAGCAGGTCATCAGCGACAACGCGCGCTACAGGCAGCTGGCCAGCCGCTTTGGCTATCTCTCCAAGCTGGCCTGCGTATTCGGCCAACACATCCACCTCGGCGTCAACGACGGAGACGAGGCGATGTACCTGTGCCATGCGCTGACGCCCTATTTTCCGCAGCTGATCGCGCTCAGCGCTTCGTCACCGCTGTACCAGGGCGTCGATACGCGCTTTGCCAGTTCCCGTTTCAGCGCACAGAATTCTTTCCCCAATTACGGCTGCCTGGAACACATCTACAGCTGGCGCGAATTCAACGCCTACTATGACCGGCTGCATGCCGCCGGCGTCATCGACAGCGTCAAGGATATTTACTGGGATGCGCGGCCGAAACCGGAGCTGGGCACGGTAGAGATCCGCATCTGCGATACGCCGCTGCGCCTCGCGCACGCCACGCTGCTGGTCGGCTACTGCCGTCTGCTGGCCGATTTTCTGTTGCAACACCGCACGCCGATCGCGCCGGAGTACGATGCCTTCACCAACTACAACAAGATCAACGCCTATCGCAGCGGTTTCGCCGCCGAATACGTCGATCCCGCCACTCTGCGCCGCTGCAGCCTGACCGCACATATCCTGCACACCCTCGACTCGCTGAGCGGCTTCGCCGAGCGGCAGGAGGATCGGGCCGTGCTGCAGGCGGTCGAGCGCCATGTGCGCCGGGGCATCAGCGATGCGGAGCATATCCGCCAGATGTTGCACAACGGCCTGCCGCAAACCCAGGTCATCAAACGCCTGTGCGATGAGCTGTTGCAACCGGCAAGTTAAGTTTCGGCTATCGATTCCATACGCCAAAGCGGCTGTTCATTATGTGCTCTTTCGCTACAATCGTGAGCACTGACATTCACCGTATCGAGGACACTATGTACAATTTCTCCCGCTATCAGGCAAAAGAACTGGCGCTGGCTTACATGAGCGGCAAAAAGCACGATCTGTCGCCGCAGGAGTTTTTGCAGCAGCTGAAAAGCAGCGAAAGATCGTTTGAGCACCTGCTGAAACACGGCAGTGAAATGCCGCGTGACGTGCTGGTCAAAAGCTTCTGAACGGCCGGTCGCCGGCCTCTTTCCGTCTACGCCGCCGGTGGCGGGCCTGACAGGTCCGCGCATTCCCGGCCGCCTCTCTCCCTTTCTCTTCGCCCCCGACGTTTCGCCTCCACCGACCAACACTTGGAAAATTCGCCTTTAGAGACGAATTATTGACATATTCGTATTCAGGTGCGAATTTATAGTCATCCCCCATCCACAACGGATCACGCCATGCCGACGCCAATCAGCGTAATCAGCGGCGATCTGGTCGATTCTCGCCGGTCAGACACCGTCAACTACCTCAACGGGCTGCACAGCCTGCTCGATCGGCTGCAGCGCGACGGACGTCTGCGCCAGGTGGAAATCTTTCGCGGCGATGCCTTCCAGGCGCAGGCCGCGCCGGAGGACGGGCTGTTGCTGGCGGTGTATGTTCGCACTGCGCTGCGGGCGATGGGCGCCGCGCACTGGGATGCACGCATCGCCGTCGGGCTGGGTAGCCAACGGCCCGACGCCGCCGGTTACGGCAGTGCCTTTATCAACTCCGGCAGCGCGCTGGACGCCATGACGAAAAATTGCCGCCTGGCTCTGAAAACCGACAACGATCGGACAAACGCCATTGTCAGCGATCTGCTGCCGATGTTAGATCATGTCATTGGCCGCTTGTCGCAGACCGAAGCGCGCATCGTCCAGGCGAGAATGTTCGCCGACAGCGGCGCGGCCGTAGCCGAGCAGCTGCAAAAAGCCGCTTCCACGGTCTCCGCCACGCTCAAACGCGCGGCCTATGAGGAGATCATGCGGTTTATTCACGCCATTAACAGGATCGTCTGACTATGGATCTGACCTATGCGCCTTTACTGGCCTGGCTGTTGATCATCCATCTGCTGGCGGATTTTCCGCTGCAGCCGCTGAGTTGGGTGGAAGATAAAATCCAACATCGCGCGCGTTCGCGTTTTCTGCTGTTGCACGCGTTGCTGCATGGGGTGCTGGCCGCCTGGGTGGTGGCCGGTTTCGGCCTGCTGCACGGCGGGCTGTCTTCACTGCAGGTGCTGGTCAGCCTGCTGGTTATCGCCGTCAGCCACTACCTGATCGATTTGCTGAAAGTCACCGCCATGATCCGCCTGAGCCCGGCCCGCAGCTTTCTGCTCGATCAGGGATTGCATCTGGCGGTGATCGCCTTGCTGTGGCTGGGGCTGACGCCGAATGCCGGTGAACTGCTCGCGGCGTTGGGACGGCAACTGGGGAGTTGGCAAACCGGCCTGGTGCTGGTGGCCTACAGCCTGATTTATCTGCCGATGAGCCTGCTGATTGGGCAACTGCTGGCGCGCTGGACGCCGCAAATGCCGCCTTCGGCCAAGGCCGACAACGATTCGCTGCTGCGCGCGGGCAAACAGATTGGCTATCTGGAAAGAACGCTGATCCTGACCTTTGTGCTGCTGGGGCAAATTCCGGCGATCGGTTTTTTGCTGGCGGCCAAATCTATCTTCCGTTTCGGCGATCTGCGCCAAAGTGACGATAAGATGCGTACCGAGTATGTGCTGCTCGGCACGCTGTTTTCCTTCACGCTGACCATCATGCTCGGCCTGCTGGTCAACAAACTGCTGTAGCGGTGCGGGGGCGAAGAATTTCGCCCCCGAAGTGAACGCCGAGGCGGCTTAGAGCCACTCGCCGAAGCGGCGGATATAGAAACGCTTCATCAACTGTGCGACCACGCAGTAGCTGACCAGCGTAGCGGCCAACCACGGGAAGTATTCCCACGGCAGCGGCTGCAAGCCAACCAGGGCGCCGAGCGGCGAGAACGGAATGTAGATGCCGAGCGCCATCACCAACCCGGTGGTCAGCAAGACCGGCAGCGCCGCCGTGCTCTGAATGAACGGGATCTTCTGGGTGCGCAGCATATGCACCACCAGCGTTTGCGACAACAGCCCCTCAATGAACCAGCCGGACTGGAACAGCGCCTGGTGTTCCACGCTGTTGGCGGCGAACACGTACCACATCAGCGCATACGTCGTGATATCGAAGATTGACGAGGTCGGCCCAATCCACAGCATAAAGCGCCCGATGTTTTTGGAGTCCCACTTGCGCGGTTTGCGCAGAAACTCTTTGTCCATCTTGTCCCACGGCAGCGACAGCTGAGAAATGTCGTACATCAGGTTCTGAATCAACAGGTGGATCGCCAGCATCGGCAGGAACGGGATGAAGGCGCTGGCCACCAGCACCGAGAACACGTTGCCGAAGTTGGAGCTGGCGGTCATGTTCAAGTACTTGATGATATTGCCGAAGGTCTCGCGCCCTTTGATTACCCCCTCTTCCAGCACCATCAGGTTCTTTTCCAACAGGATGATGTCCGCCGACTCCTTGGCGATATCGGTACCGGTGTCGACCGAGATGCCGACGTCGGCGTCGCGCAGCGCCGGCGCATCGTTGATGCCGTCGCCGAGGAAGCCGACGGTATGGCCGTTGGCCTGCAGCATTTTCAGCACCCGCGATTTTTGCAACGGCGTCAGCTTGGTGAAGACCGTGCGCTGCTCCACTTCGCGCGCCAGTTCTTCGTCATCCATCTGTTCAATCCGCAGCCCGGAGAGCGGCTCGCCCGGCTCCAGCCCGACGTCGCGGCAAATCTTGCAGGTGATCACCGGGTTGTCGCCGGTCAGCACCTTCACCGTCACGCCATTTTCCTGCAGCACGGCGATCGCCTGCTGAGCGCTCTCCTTCGGCGGATCGAGGAAGGTCAGCAGCCCTTGCACCACCATATCGCGTTCGTCGGCCACGCTCAGCGGTTCGGCCGGGCGCTGCGCATCCAGCTCGCGCGTCGCCAGCACCAGCACGCGGAAACCGTCTTCGTTATATTCTCGGGCCAGCGCCTGCAACGCCGCACGGCGCGCGTCGTCCAGCACCAGCGTCTGATCGCCTTCGCGCACGTGGGTGGCGATCTCCAGCATCTCCTCCACCGCGCCCTTACAGATCAGCTGCTGGCGGCCATTCTCATCCGCCACCACGATCGACAAACGGCGGCGTACGAAATCGAACGGCAGCTCATCCACCTTGCTGAAACGCCCCAGGGCTTCAATCCCCGGTTTGCCGCGGCCAAAGCGGATCACCGCCTGATCCATCAGGTTCTTCATGCCGCTCTGATGGAAGCTGTTCAACCAGGCCAGGTGCAGCACCTCGTTATCTCTGGCGCCGTTGACGTCGATGTGGTGCTCGAGAATGATGCGGTCTTGGGTCAGCGTGCCGGTCTTGTCGGTGCAAAGCACGTCCATGGCGCCAAAGTTCTGAATGGCGTTCAGACGCTTCACCACCACCTTGCGACGCGACATGGCGATCGCCCCTTTCGCCAGGTTGGAGCTGACGATCATCGGCAGCATTTCCGGCGTCAGGCCGACCGCCACCGCCAGCGCGAACAGCGCCGCTTCGCTCCAGTCGCCTTTGGTGAAGCCGTTGATCAGCAACACCACCGGCACCATCACCAGCATGAAGCGAATCAACAGCCAGCTGACGCTGTTCACCCCGCGATCGAACGCAGTCTGCGCCCGTGTCCCGACGATCGACTTGGCCAACGAGCCGAAGTAGGTGCGCCCGCCGGTCGCCACCACCACCGCCGTAGCGGTACCGCTGGCGACGTTGGTGCCCATCAGACAGATGTTGGAGAGCTCAAGCAGCGCGTTCTCGCTGGACACTTCCCCTTCGCTCGACTTCTGCGCCACGTTGCCCATCGCATCGTATTTCTCGATAGGGATCGCCTCGCCGGTCAAAATCGCCTGGCTGATGAACAGATCGCGCGAGGCGATAAGACGCACGTCGGCCGGCACCATGTCACCGGCGGAGAGCTGGATGATATCCCCCGGCACCAGTTCGCGGATCGGCACTTCCAGCGTCAGCGGATGCGCGCTGTAGCTGCTGCGGCGCAGCACCGTGGCGGTAGTGCGCACCATCGATTTCAGCGCTTCCGCCGCTTTGTTGGTGCGGTATTCCTGCCAGAAACGCAGCAGCCCGCTCAGCGTGACCATGGTCAGGATGATAATGACGCCGGTGAGTTCAGTTTCTTCACCGCTCTGGAGCGGCAGCCAATAATCGGTAAAGAAACTGATCGCAGCCAGCACCATCAGCACGAAGATAAACGGGTTGTTGAAGGCCTTGATCAGCTGGATCAGGGCATGCGGCGCCTTGTCATGGGCGACCTGGTTGGCGCCGAATTGCTCCAGCCGCTCATCGGCGTCGTCCTGGGTCAAGCCGTTGCGGTTGCACTTCAGGTTCGCCAGCGTTTGAGCGATGCTGTTGGTGGCCTCTTGCGCAATGGCGTAGGTCACCGCGTCTTTATCACGGCGACGCGTTCTTTCATTAATCTGAGTCATAACGCTATTCTCTTATTTTAGTTCTGCGCACAGCGAAGCCCCGCCCGATAAACAGGTGACTATGCGCAGCTTGGAATTTTTTATTAGCGTGACTAAATGGCGGAATTACCCTGTCAGCCACGCTGGAATCATTTTCCTTCCGGGGTCATCGTCCATAACGCCTCCTTAATGTTCAGCGTTATTCAAGGCGTGCATGAATGAACCTGAACATATAATCAAGTTAATCAATATTTATATCATTAATCAGACCGGTAATTCGGACGCGACGCGCCAGCGAACGGCGCTCACGCTTTTTTCCAGACTGACGCGGCAGACAATACCTTCGATTTCTTTTTGCGCGGCCGGCGTAGCGGTAATTTCCGCGCACACTTCCAATTGCCCCGGGCTCGAAATATCGGCGCTGCGCAAGGATTGCAGCCGCAAGGCGACGCCGTTCAGCGCCTGCAGGATCAGGGTGCGCACCAGAATTTCGTCCTGCTCGCCGCAGGTCACCTGAATGCGATAGCACAGTTCCAGATCGGTCGCCTGCTGATGCGGCTGCAGATTGATGCGCTGCGCGGCTTCGCGCAGCAGGATATTGGCGCACAGGATCACCAGCGTAGCGACCACCGCATCCCAATGCTGGCCCAGGCCGCACAGTACGCCGATCCCCGCCGAACACCACAGCGTGGCGGCGGTGTTGAGGCCGCGAATATTAAGCCCTTCACGCATGATCACGCCGGCGCCGAGGAAGCCAATACCGGAGACGATCTGCGCCGCCACGCGGCCGGCGCTGGCCGGATCGGTGGACATGGAGCTGAGAATAAAGACCGCCGCGCCGGTCGCCACCAGCGCATTGGTGCGCAGGCCGGCCATGCGTTGGCGCCACTGGCGTTCGGCGCCAATGACCGCGCCCAGGCACATCGCCAGCAATAAATTCAAAACGAAAGGAGTCATAGCCATGACTGTCCCCTTAATTAACCGCAGGAGATAAAATCATGTGCTGTTTAGCACACGCGAAATCGCGCTGAAAATAAATCAGCGAATCAGCGTGCTGTGCCTGGAGGGAAAAGGCTGTGGCTGCAGAATACCATAATAACGTCCAACTCAATTCACCTGAAACCGTCAGGCATCAGGAAACGTTTCTTATTCGGGTATGCACAGCTCAGAAATAACTGGAGAGGGGTGCTGCCCGCCGATAACGGCAAGCAACAAATCAGAAGAGAATTGGTCAGCTTGCCTTATTTGTTTTATTACAACTACAACTGTCCAATTGGGTTTCTCCACTGAAATTTTGGCTGAGTATAGTGACGTCGGGTAATGAAGTAAAGGCTAATTTATTAAACGAAAAATAAACTGGAATACGGCGTTTATATTTCGATGTCACAAATAGAAGATGGCGACATTGGGTGACACTGCGCTTATCGGTAAACTGCCCTCTTTCATCTTCCAAGGACGCCCCTGATGAAACAACGGTTTTCCCCGCTCGCGCTGGCGCTGCTCATCAGTTTTCCCGCCGAAGCCTTACTGCTGCAGCAAGGCGACGTGCAATTTGAACTCGACCCTGCCACGCTGCATATCGCCGCAGGCCCGGTGCCGATCAATCTGGCGCAGCCTGCGCAGCAAGTAACGGATCTTACCGCAACGCCACGACGCGCCAGCTGGCGATGGCCGCAACGCGCAATCAACGTCAGCGCCCGTCTGGAAGGCGGCGATCTGCGCCTGAGCTTCAGCAGCGATCGGCCGCAAACCCTGAACTGGTATCGTATGCCGCAGGGGGAAACACTGCTGCTGCCGATCGGCGAAGGCAGCCGCATCCCGCTGGACAACGCGGTCTGGCGTCATTACCTGACGACGGAAATGACGCCGCTGGATACCAACTGGGATCTGAAACTGCCGCTGTGGAGCCTGCAACACCAGGGTAAGGTCTACAGCTGGCTGATGTTGACGCCGTTCAGTAACCAGATAGCCTTCGCCACCGCGCAGGAAAAGCTGGCGATGCGTGCCAGCCACCAATTCAATCGCTTCAATCAACAACAGGCATTCGAGGTGCTGCTGCACGTCGGCGACGCCCCGCTGTCCGGCGCCCGCCGTTACCGCGACTATCTGCAACAAAACGGCCGGTTCAGCAGCCTGCGCGAGAAGATCAAGCAGGCGCCCGAAGGCGAAAAGCTGATCGGCGCTACCCATATCTATCTGTGGGGCGACCAATTGCTGGCGGCGGAAGATGTCAAAGATTGGCCGGGATTACTGCACTACTTCGCCTCTCCCGCCGCCGAAGCGCTGCGGCAGAAGATGGACGCCGAGAGCAGAAGCTTGCTGCTGCGGCTGGCGGGAAAAACGCCGGAGGGCTGGCAACAACAGCCCCTGATCGACGGCATCAACCGGGCGTTGACGGCGCAGTTCGCGCTTGGCGCGACGCCGGATGACGCCGACTTTCTGCAGGCGCAGCAGCGCCAGGCCGCCGCAGTGCGGGCGCTGGCGCAACGGGAGCTGGGACGCTGGTTAACCCCAGCGGACGGTTGGGGGCAAGGGTTGGCCAAACCGGTGATCGACGCGCTGCGCCAGGCCGGTTTGCCGCGCCTGTGGTTGGGCACCGATAACTGGACCGCCGCCTTCCTGCACCCGCAAGCGGTAGCCGCCGCCAAAGCGGCCGGTTATCTGATCGCCAGCTACGATTCCTACGATACCGCCATCGCGCGCGGCGTCAACGACAGCTGGCTCACCGCGCAGTTGCCGACGACGCTGCGGGAATCCTGCGCCATCGTGCGCGCAGACGGCAGCAGGAAACCCGGCTTCGGTAAACAGGGTTATTACCTCAATCCAGGCTGTGTCCTGCCCTATTCTCAACAGCGCATGCGCGAACTGGTGCAATTGGCCGGGTTGAACAGCCTGTTTCTCGATGTGGACGGCACCGGCATGGTGTCCGACGACTATCAGCCCGACCACCCAACCGGCGCGGCGCAGATGGCCGAAGCCCGCAACGCCCGGCTCGCCTGGTTCAGCGCCACCCTTAAGTTGCCGCTGGGCTCAGAGGATGGCAACGCAGTGACCGCGCGCAGCCTGATGTTCGCCCACGGCATGGAAACCTGGGGATTCGGCTGGGGAGATAAACAGATGAATCAGGATAAATCCTCGCCCTATTATCTCGGCGCTTGGTGGCCCAACGCCCAACCGGCGTTTTTCTTCCGCCCCGCCAAAGTGAAACAGCCCTACCGTACCGTCGAATTCGATCCGCGTTACCGCCTGCCGCTGTACCAGGCCGTTTTCCACGATGCTATCGTCAGCAGCCACCACTGGAATTACGACAATCTGAAGTTCAGCGACGTTCAGACCACCCGCAGCCTGCTCAGCCAGCTGTACAACACCGCGCCGATGTTCCACCTGAGCCGCACCACTCTGGCGGCGCGCTTACCGGCGATAAAACGCGCCGATGCCGCCTTCCGGCCGCTGCATCAGGCCTTGTGGGACAAAGCGTTAACCGACTTCCGCTGGCTCGATCGGGACGGCTGGGTGCAACAGACGACGTTCAGCGACGGATCGACCCTGACCGCCAATTTCAGCGCGCAGCCTTTCGGCGGCGTGGCGCCCCACAGCGTACGCGCCAAACTGGCCGACGGCCGCACTCTCGACGTCGCACCTTAGCAAGGCCGCCGACAGTGGGCTACGCTAGGCTATATTTCCGTTTACCCACAAGGAGCGGCCGATGACTCCCCTGATCCACACTCTGCTCGACGAGATTTGGCAAAGCCTCGGGCAATGCCCCGCCCCCGCAGACCGCCTCACCGTAAGCGGCACCGGCGCATTGCCTTCGGCTTTTCCCGTGACCGAATTGGCCACCGCCGCCTGGAGCGCCGCAGGTTTAGCCTGCGCCGAGCTGCTGCGGCGCGAGGGTGCCGCCGCGCAGCAGGTTTGGGTCGATCAACGCCTGGCCTCGCTTTGGTTCGGCTGGACGCTACGCCCGCTGGGTTGGACGCTGCCCGCCGCCTGGGACGCGCTGGCCGGCGACTACGCCACGGCGGACGGCTGGATACGCCTGCATACCAATGCGCCACACCATCGGCGAGCGGTGGAACAGGTGCTGGGCCCGGCATCGAAGAAAGGCGCGCTGGCGGAACGTGTGCTGGCCTGGAAAAAAAGCGAGCTGGAGGAAGCGGTGATCGCGGCCGGCGGCTGCGCAGCCCAAATGCGTTCTGCGGCCGCGTGGCGACAACATATTCAGGGTAAAAGCGTGGCGCTCGAACCGCTGATCCACACCGCATTGCAGCCGGAAGCGCCATCGCCCGGCTGGACGCTACCCGTCGCCCGGCCGCTGCACGGCGTGCGGGTACTGGACCTGACGCGCATTCTTGCCGGGCCGATCGCCACGCGTTTTCTCGCCGGCTTGGGCGCCGACGTGCTGCGTATCGACCCTTACGGGTGGGATGAGCCCGGGGTCGAACACGAAGTGATGTTGGGCAAGCGCAGCGCGCGCCTCAATCTGACCAATGCGCGCGATCGCCATACGTTTGAGCACCTGCTGAGAAACGCCGACGTGATCGTGCACGGCTACCGCGCCGGCGCGCTGGAGAAACTGGGCTATGGCGCGGAGGAAAGGCACGCGCTGGCGCCGGGCCTGATCGACGTCTGCCTGAATGCCTACGGCTGGAGCGGGCCGTGGCGCACCCGGCGCGGTTTCGACAGTCTGGTGCAGATGAGCTGCGGGCTGGCGGAGGCGGGCATGGTTTGGCGCAGCGCCAGTTTGCCTGTGCCGCTGCCGGTACAGGCGCTGGATCACGCCACCGGCTATTTGATGGCGGCGGCGGTGCTGACCGGTATGACGCAGCGCCTGTACCGCGGCACCGGCTATCGCGCGCGCTTGTCGCTGGCGCGGACGGCGCAGCTGCTGCTGGCGCATCCCTACCCGACGCATTATCGGCCGGAACCGCTGACACCGGCCGGAAGCGCCGACGAGAACCCTGAAACGGAACTGACTCACTGGGGGGCCGCGCAACGCCTGCGCGCGCCGTTGAGTCTGCAGGGCACGGCGCTGCAATGGGCGCTGCCGGCGACCACGCTCGGCACCTCGCAACCGGAATGGCTACGCCGCTAAATCGCCGCCAACTGCTGCTGAAGCCACTGCAGCAAGCGGGTGACCGCCGGCGTCAACCCGGCGGTCTGCGGCCATGCCAGATAAACGTCGTCATCGCTCAGGCGACAGGGCGCGGCCAAGGCCACCAGCCTCCCCGCGTCGAGGGCATCCTGCACCAGCAGCTTTTTCGCCAACGCGATGCCAAACCCTTGCTCCGCCGCGCGAATCAATAATCCGGCATCGTTGAACAACGCCTGTTGCCGCCCGCATAACGGGCGCCCCTGCGCGTTGAACCAGTCGCGCCAGGGACTGACGTCGTGCTCGAGCAACGGAATATCGCCACCGTTCTCGAAAGCCGCCCCCCATTCTCGCGCCATATCCGGCGAAGCGACAGGCAACACGTCCCCCGAGGCGATGCGCTGCGCCTGCAGCCCCGCCCATTGACCGCTGCCGATGCGGATCGCCGCATCGAACCCCCGCTGCGACAGATCCTGCAGCGCCAGCGACGCATCGATATCCAGCGCAATATCGGCACAGGCCTCATGAAAAGCCGACAGACGCGGCAGCAGCCAGTAATGGGCAAAAGACGGCAACACGCTGATGCGCAGCGTCTGGCTTGCCGCCGCACGCCGGGCGCGGGCGACGCCCTGCTGCAGCGCCTGCAGCGCCGGCTCTACCGCCGCCAGCAACTCTCGCCCGGCGGCATTCAGGCGCACACCGCGCCCGCGCCGTTCAAACAGCGGAGAGCCGACCGCCTGCTCCAGCAGCTGAATTTGCTGGCTGACCGCGCCGTGCGTCAAATGCACCTGTTGCGCCGCAGCGCGCAAATTTTCCAACCTGGCGGCGATCGCAAAGGTCGGCAAGACATGCAAGGGAATGCGTTCACTCATCATTGGTTAACCAGGCTATCCAAAAAGGTTATTTTTCATCGATTTTGACCGGCAGGCAAATGTTCTATGTTTACCCCATCATCCCTGACGCTTTCGGAGCCGCCATGCACCCACGTTTACAACAGGACCTCGCACAGTTTCCGCAGATCCTCGATCGCACCCGCCAACTGGCGGAAGATTTCCTGGCTGGGCTGCAGCAACGCTCGGTCTGCCCACCGCTCGAGCATCAGCAGCTGCAACCGGGCGACGATCGGCTCGACGAAAACGGCGAAGGCGCCCTGGCGGCGCTGGAGCGCTTTTGGCAACGTTATCAGGCCGGCATTTCCGCCAGCGCCGGCCCGCGTTATTTCGGCTTCGTCACCGGCGGCGGCACCCCGGCGGCGGTCGCAGCGGACTGGCTGGTTAGCGTGACAGACCAAAATAGCCTGCTCAGCCATGATACCATCGCAGCCACGATCGAGCTGGCGGCCGTGACGCAATTGAAATCTCTGCTGGGCCTGCCGGAAACGTTCAGCGGCAGCCTGGTCAGCGGCGCGACCATGGCCAATTTCACCGGGCTGGCCATTGGTCGGCAGTGGCTGGGGCAACAGCGCGGCGTGGATATCGCCCAACAAGGCCTGGCGGCGCTGGGCCCGATCCGGGTTCTGGGAGCCAATCCGCATTCCAGCAGCGTGAAGGCGCTCAGCATGCTCGGTATCGGCCGCGAGGCGTTGACGATCGTCGCCAGCCTGCCGGAGTCTGAAGCCATGGATATGGCGGCGCTGGAGCGGCAGCTCGCCGCCGGCGCTGGCCAGCCAACGTTGGTACTGGCCAGTGCCGGCACGGTCAATACCGTCGCTTTCGACGATCTGCCGCAACTGCTGGCGCTGCGAGAGCGTTATCCATTTTGGCTGCATGTCGATGCGGCATTCGGCGGCGTGGCGGCCTGCTCGCCGCTCTACGCCCCAAGGCTCGAGGGCTGGCAGCATGCCGATTCCATCACCGTCGATGCGCACAAATGGCTGAACGTGCCTTATGACAGCGCGATCCAATTTACCCGCCATCTGGATCTGCAGATGCAGGTATTTCAGAACCATTCGGCCTACCTGGAAGCACCTACGCTGCGGCCAGACAACTATCTGCATCTGACGCCGGAAAATTCGCGCCGCTTCCGCGCCCTGCCGCTTTGGCTGACGCTGAAAGCCTATGGCCGCAGCGGCATACGAGATATCGTCGAGCGCAATGTCGAACTGGCGCAGGCGCTGGGAGCGGCGTTAGCGGCCGAGGACGGTTTCCATCTGTTGGCGCCCGTGAATATGAACGTGGTGTGCTTTGCCCTCAGTCATCCACAGGGCGACAGCGAAGCGGCGCGAGATCGCTTTCTCGAACGCCTTAGCCGGCATGGGGTGGCGCGTTGCACCCCTACGCGTTATAACGGCCAGCCGGGGATCCGCGCCGCGCTGGTCAACTGGATGACGGAGGAACAGGACATTCGCCTGACGCTGGACTCGCTGCGCCATTGCCTGGCGGAGACGGCCTAAACGCCTGGCGCGTCACCCGGGCTGGAAGGCCTGCAAACGCCGTTCTTGCCGCCCGTCGTCGCCGATGTTATCCGGCGACAGCCAGGCGGCAAACGCCGAGCGCAGCGCCGGCCATTCTCCATCGATGATCGACAGCCAGTCGGTGTCGCGCGTGCGTCCTTTGACGACGACCGCCTGACGGAACGTGCCCTCATAGCGAAAGCCAAAACGCTCGGCGGCCTGACGCGAAGGCAGATTGAGGCTATCGCATTTCCATTCGCAGCGCCGGTAACCCAGATCGTCAAACAAATGGCGCAGCATCAGGAAAATGGCCTCGCTGCCGAGCGCACTGCGCTTCATCAGCGGGGACCAGTTGATGGTGCCCAGTTCAGCCGCACCGTTGGCGGGATCGATGCGCAAAAAAGCGCAGGTTCCTACCGCGCGCCCGTTCGCCTGATCGATCACCACCATCGTGCGCCTGTCGGCGCTGGAGGCCAGGGCCTGCAGGTAATGCTGAAAATCCTCGCGCGTCTGCGGCCGCGCCCAAAACAGATAGGTCCAGTCGCGGTCGTCCTCGGCGGTTTGATAAGCCTGATAAAGCTCGTCGCCCCAGCGTTCGAGGTTCAGCGGTTCCAGGCGGCAAAACCGCCCTGACAGTAACGCTTGCCCGGGCATGCCTGCCGGCTGCCAATGAGGGAGGGCATCGCCTATCGGCTGCCCATATTGATTTTGTCTCACCGCGACATCCTGTTTTTGAAAGGTGCAAAAGCAAATTAAAACCGGCGCGTGTCAGAAACAACTCCGACCTGCCGCCGCCCCTGCCGACCGGCTGGCAAGACGATAGTTTAGAAAAATCACTCAATCACCGATAAACATTCACACAAATGATTTCATGTGAAATAAATATCCACATAACCTATTGTAAAATGGTGATTTATGGCAACAATTAAGCTACACATTCCAGCAATAATGTTAACTTTTGTTTGTTGTTATGATAAAAACAGAAGCGCTTATCATTAGCGAAAGGTGCCAAGACAATCATAAGTCAATGATTTTTATGATTAAAAATAGAATAACCCAGGAGTGAGTGCTTTTTGAGCACTTAAAAAGCACGCTAAAAGACTTCAAAAAAACGACACATGAATTTTTTTTAAGACTTTTCCTAGCAAACTAAAATTTTGTTTCGTGACATGATGAACAGATTATCAGCAGACAATGCCGGCAGGCGCGGGCGCCAAGCGCGAATCAGGCCCATCATGCCGACGCCGGGCGAGTAGCGGATCGCTCTGACTTAAGCCAAACTTATAGATTCATGCGATTAATAAGTTTAGTATGAAAATATCATTGAGTGCCGTCGTGTTTATTGATAGAACACTCGCTACACTGAATTATTGTTCCATTTTGCCTTTCGGCTTTTTAGGCTTTTTCTCATATTACCGCAGTAAAACGGATTTAAGTGGGGGTGCGATATGCCAACGATTATCATGGATTCATGTAGCTATACCAGATTGGGGTTAACCGACTATCTGACTTCGCATGGCGTGAAGAAACGCCATATTAATGCCATCGAGGACATTGACAGCCTGCATGAAAAATGCAGTAAGTTGAATCCTAGCCTGGTGTTTATTAACGAGGACTGCTTCATCCATGAAGCAAACGCCACGGAGCGAATAAAACGGGTGATTTCACTGCACCCGGATACGTTATTCTTCATCTTCATGGCTATTACCAATGTACATTTCGACGATTATTTATATGTTCGCAAGAACGTCATCATATCGTCAAAATCCATCAAACCAGAGACTATGAATCAGCTACTTAGTCATTATCTCGAGAAAAAATCCCTACGGGTGGAGAAATCCTCTCTGGATCAAACGCCGGTGACGCTGAGCCAAACTGAATCGAACATGTTACGCATGTGGATGTCAGGGCAAGGCACCATCCAGATATCAGACCAGATGCAAATAAAGGCCAAAACGGTCTCTTCCCACAAGGGAAACATCAAGCGGAAAATAAAAACGCACAACAAGCAGATCATTTACCACGTTGTCCGTTTGACCGACACATTGACTAGTGGAATATTCGTCAATAGCCGCTGAACCGTAGAGAACGCCCCCACTTTGTTTACCCATCGTTAAATATCCGGTGATAACGTAATCCGGTTCTCAAACGCTGGGATAACCAAAAGAATACCTGCTGCGTTATCCCCCGCTGGCGCAACGGGTATTTTTATGTCGTCGATAAAAAAATTCTTACCGCATTGAAATAATCTCAAAATAGACAGTTTCGTTAGCAAATTAATGAGATTATTCGAAGTTACTGCCCGGGCGCGCCGCAAGGCTCCACAAAAGTGCCGTCACGGCTGTCGATTTCATTAAAAAACCACACGCCCGCCGGGTAGTCCTCAAGAGACACCAGATACATGGTACCTTCGTTGAAGACCTCTACGGCCAGAATGACGCCTTCGCGCCGTGGGCCGCCATCTGTTTTTACCGTCACTCGATCGTTAACCTGCATACCCTTCCCCATTCTTTGCGATTGGCATCAGTGTATTACAAAACCCCGGGTGAAGGACACCGCCCCAGCCCTGCCGGTCTATGCTATCAGCGTAGCAGCCGCCTGGATTTTCACTTTCTTAACGGTTTGACCGCAGAATCTTAAGCCGGCCTCGCGTAACCTGTCTTCAGGCGTTTCCCCCCCAGAGAAGCGCTTGCAAATGAAGAAGTAACAAGGAACTTTTGCCCGCAGACTTGCGGGCTTTTTTTTATGCGCCGTCAAATTGCAGGCATAAAAAAACCCGCCTCGGCGGGTTTTATTCAATCAGCGGTAGACGCCAATTAGATAGCGGTAACGTTAGCCGCAGATGGACCTTTAGCACCGTTCTCGATAGAGAACTGTACGTTCTGGCCTTCAGCCAGGGTCTTGAAGCCTTGATCCTGGATAGCAGAGAAGTGTACGAATACGTCTTTGCTGCCGTCTGCTGGGGTGATGAAACCAAAACCTTTAGCTTCGTTGAACCACTTCACTTGACCTTTGATCATGTTGGACATGTCTAATTTCCTTCAATAATAATGTTAGCCGCCATGGGCGAGATAGCCGGTCATCAGTTACTTATGGAGGCACTGGAAAGGAAATTCGTCAGAGAAGGGCTATCCGGGATAACGCTTTAAATTTGAACTACTTTACTCAAAATGTCGTGCATAAATAGGTCTGTACCACAGGCCGACATCATTAACTCACGAGCGAGCGGCAATAGCAACCTTTTTCGCCGTGCAGGGGCGTTAATCTCGGCTAAACGCACAGGATTTGACCCCGTCTGCCTACGGGATCGCCAGCTGAATCCCCATTACGCCGCAGGCAAATGATAGTAATTCTCGTTTTACTGTTTTATAGTTGCTCGGCGTAATCATCCAGGGAGACCCACCATGCCGAGATGGCTCACATTACCGGCCGCCAGCGCCGCCGCCCTGCTGGCCTTTGCCGCTTACAGCGCCCCGCTTGGCGCGCTGGAGCTGAATTATCAAGCCCCCGATCCCAGCGTCGCCCCCGCGCCCAAGCCGCCGGCGTCGCCTGGGCCCGCGCCCAAGGCCGAGAAACCGCCGATCACCTGGGCAGAGGCGCGAGATAAAAACGGTTTTCGCGTCGACATCGAGTGCGATCATCCGGGCTGCAGCAAGCCGCGCACCAAACCTTATCCCGCGTATGACGGCCCGGTGAAGAAAACCGATCGCCGCCGCCAATCCGATCCTTATTCCACCAACCAGGATCCCGATTACAACATTCAGTTAGGCTATGAGTGGTAATGACGCTTTCGGAGAATACCTATACCTCACGCAATCACGGCCGCTTAGAATGGCGTCAGTTCACCACTCCTCCTGGTGTTGAACATGACAAGCTGTGTTGCAAATCTTTATGCGCCTCCCTATAGGCGCTTTTTTTTTTGCCCTTCTCGCATCTCGCCTTTCCGATTACAGATTGGTCTCATTGCCCTGCAAAGTGATGAATGTCACAAATACGCCTCCTTGCCATTCTTATTCGGAGGTGATGTTCATGGCCACAGGATCTCTTGCCCTCCTGGCCGTCTTGGCCGGCATTGCGGGCTATGCGCTCTATAAACACTTCAAATCTCAGAAGAAAAGCGCATTCGTTCGCCCGCACGATCGGTAACCGACAACGCATTTTCACCGCAAAGGCGCGGCACGCCGCACGCCGCGCCTGCGGTTACCGTCATCCTTTCATCACAAAACTGTCACAATATGGCCATATGATGATTAGCGATTATCCGTTCTGGCTTAACACCAAGGATTTCGCCCATGACCATAATTAAAGCTGCAAACCACCAGGAAGCAGAAAAGCTCATCCGCGCCGGCACAGCCAAGAAAATCGAACTGGCTTACGACATCGGCAGCGACGATTTCTTCCAGCTTGCCAGCCTGTGGTGCGATAAAGGCGCCAAGATCTCCAAAGGAAAAGAACACTTTATCGTTTCATTGAAAGGGTTCCGCATCCCCCCTAACGATTGATGCCCAGCCGCCCATCGCGGCGGCGTCTCCTCCTCTTCCTCGCAAAACCGCTCTATTCGACCACGCGCACCTCATTCGATTTCGCTAAGCTAACAGCAGACTTTATTGTGGACGCGCCACCTGATAACCGCGTCCGCCACGATGAGGAGTGTAACCATGTCAACGAATGCACCGCTGCCCGACACGATGAAAGCGATTGAGATCAGCCAACCCGGCGCCCCTGAGGTTCTGGTCGTCGCCGAACGTCCGGTGCCGGTTCCGCAAGCGGGCCAACTTCTGGTGAAAATCGCCGCCGCCGGCGTTAACCGCCCCGACGTGCTGCAACGTCAGGGGAACTATGCGCCACCGCCCGGCGCCTCGGATATTCCCGGCCTCGAAATTGCCGGCGAAGTGGTGGCCATCGGTGAAGGCGTGACCCGCTTCGCGATCGGCGATCGGGTTTGCGCCCTCATCGCCGGCGGTGGCTACGCGCAATACTGCGCCGTGCATGAAAGCAATGCGCTGCCGGTTCCGGCGGGCCTGAGCCTGACCGAGGCCGCCGCGCTGCCGGAAACCTTCTTTACCGTCTGGGTCAACGTGTTCCAGCGCGGTCACCTCAAAGCCGGCGAGACCGTGTTGATCCACGGCGGCACCTCGGGTATCGGCACGGTCGCCACCATGCTGGCGAAAGCCTTCTGCGCCCAGGTGATCACCACCGTCGGTTCAGAAGAGAAGCGTCAGGCAAGCCTGGCGCTGGGCGCCGACGTGGCGATTAATTACCGCAACGAAGACTTTGTCGCCCGCACCAAAGACGCCACTAACGGCAAAGGCGCCGACGTGATCGTCGATCTGATCGCCGGCGACTATGTGGCCAAGAACTATCAGGCCGCAGCGATGGAAGGCCGTATCGTGCAAATCGGCACGCAAAACGGCGTGGTAAAAGAGCTCAACCTGATGCCGCTGCTCTTGAAACGCTTGACCCATACAGGTTCGACGCTGCGTTCGCGCAGCGTCGCGGACAAAGCGCAGATTGCCGCCGAGCTGCACGAGAAAGTTTGGCCGCTGCTGGAGCGCGGCGTGCTGAAACCGCAAATCTTTAAAACCTTCCCGCTTGAGCAGGCGGCCGCCGCGCATGCGCTGATGGAATCCAGCGAGCACATCGGCAAAATCATGCTGACGTTCTGAGGCCTTTCCCCGCAGCGAGGCTGCGGGGAAATTTATGCCGCATTCAGGGAATGATGCGGCGACGGCGGAATGCATCGAACAGCGAGAAAAACATGGCTTCGGTTTCGACAAACTGATGGAAACCGAAACGCCGCGCCTTGCTGCCGTCCGCGAACATGTCGTAGTCCCAGGAAAAGACGAAATCGGCGAAACGCCAGCCGGCCACCGCTCGGTAATCGGGCTCGGTCAAGGAGTGCCGTTGCACCAGCTCGCGCCACAGCGGCGCTTTGTCCGCCATCATGTTTTCCAGCGTCATCGGCAACGGCGGCGCACATTCCAGCCCGAAGTACGCGGCGATTTTCGGCCACATTTCGCTCCAGCGAAACAGATCGCCGTTGTTGATATTAAACGCCTGATTGGCTGCCGCAGGTTCGGTCGCCGCCCAGAGCGTGGCGCGCGCCAGCAGTCCGGCGTCGGTCATTTCCAACAGGCTGTGGTAAGCGCCCGGCTTCCCGGGAAAGCGCAGCGGCAGCCCGAGCGCTTTACTGATCGAGGCGTAAACCGCGATGCTTAACGCCAGATTCATCGGGTTGCCGAGCGAGAAGCCCCCCACGACGCTCGGGCGAATGGCGCTCCAACGCCAGCGCTTGCCTGTTTGGCACTGCTCCAGATACTGCTGCTGCGCCACGTTAAACTCCGGCGGCATATGCCCGGCATCGCTTTCACGCGCCGGCGTTTTAAACGGCCCCAAATGCGCGCCATAAACTTTATAGCCCTGCATCAGGCTGATATGTTCCAACGCCGGCGCAATCGGCTCCAGCCCTTCGACAACGTGTTGCAACATTTGCAGGTTCGGCGCCACCAGCCCCGCCCAATCCGGAGCATCCTGATAGGCGGCATAGAAAACGTGGCTAATCGCGCTCAGCGGCCGCAGCGCGTCCCGCGTCGCCACCGCATCCAGCAGGTCAACCTGCAGGTGGCGCACCCCAGGCGCCGGTTCGCCGCCCCGGCGCGAAACGCCCACCACTTGCCAATCTTGGTCAATCAGCTCCTCAATCAATCGGCGCCCAATCACACCATTGGCGCCGATCACCAGCGCCTGTCGCTTTGCGTTCATTTTGTCACCCCCTCGGATTATCGATACCCTGAGTGTTATTGATTAGCGATACTTGCGGTAGATGAGGGTTTCCACTAACACTAATAAGAAATATCTATAGGTAAAATCGACATGGATAAGCTGAACGCAATGAAAACCTTTATGCGGGTGGCGGAGTTGGGCAGCCTGTCGGCCGCCGCGCGCGATCTGCGTTTGACGCAGCCGGCGGTCAGTCAGCAAATCGCCGGTCTGGAACAGCAGTTGGGGGCGCAGCTACTGTTTCGCAGCACGCGGGCGGTCACCCTGACGGAGGCCGGCAATGATTACTATCAGCGCCTCAAACCGATTATGGCGGCGGTCGACGAAGCGGAAGAGGCGTTGCACGGCCAGCACCACCAGCTGCAGGGCAATTTGCGCCTGCATGCGCCGACCGGATTCGGACAACGGCATATCACCCCTTTGGCCATCGCGTTCCAAAAGCGTCATCCGGATCTCACCATCGAGCTGCTGCTGGACGATCGCCGCGCCGACGTCATCGGCGAAGGCATCGACGTGGCACTGCGCTTCGGTGAATTGCACGCGCCCGGCATGGTGGCGAAACGGTTGGGTGAGCTGCAACGCCTGCTGGTCGCGTCGCCAGCCTATCTGGCCAGGTATGGCGCCCCTCGTTCGCCAGCGGATCTGGTGAAACATGCGCACATTCGCTACAGCGGCCTAAACGATGGCGATACGCTCACCCTGCTCGGCCCCCACGGCGCCGAGATGGTCGCGCTGCGGCCCACGTTTCGCGCCAACAATACCTTATCGCTGCTGGCGGCCATCGAGGCCGGGGCCGGCATCGGTGGCGCTCAGCGGCCGCTGATCGGCGAACAGCTGGCGACGGGCGCGCTGGTTCCCGTCTTGCCGGAATACCGCTACCCGCCCATGGCGCTGCATGCGGTCTATCCCGCTTTACGTTTTATTCCGCAGAAAGTGCGCGCCTGGGTGGCGCATTTGCAACAGGCGTTGACGGCGATCGAGGGAATTAGCGGAGTGAATGCCCCCGGCCAGACGCCGGGAGCATAATCATTATTTGAACAGTTTGCCGACCATGTCGCCCAGTTCATTGCTGTCTTGCTGCACTTCACCGTTTGGCGAAGCGGCATCCGCTACCGTCGGCAAGAACTGTGCAATGGTGCTGGACGCCTGGGCCGGATCGACGCCCAGCTTTTCAGCCAGTTGATTGATCGCATCGCTGCCCAACGCCTGCTGCACATGATCGCCGGTAATCGGCTGGTTTTCGCCGTTACCGAGCCAGGAACCGACGATATCGCCGAACTGCCCCTGGCGGAACTTGTCCAAAATGGCCTGCAGGCCGCCTTGTTGCTCGACCCACTGCATAATAGCGATGTAGTCGATGCCTTTGCCGTTGGCGCCGCCGCCCAGAATGTTACCCAATACGCTATCGAACAGACCCATGATATTCCCCTTTCAGCCGCTGCGGCCCGCGCCGCACAGCCGGATTGATTTCACGAAAAAGGGCCGCCGCGGCGACCCTGTTGAGCAACGGCTGCTTAGCCTTTGATCTTCCTGTAGACAAAAAGCACCACCAGGGCACCGATGACCGCCACCACGAAGCTGCCCAGGTTAAAACCGTCAACGCGCCCCATACCGAAGAAGGTGCTGATATAGCCGCCGACGACGGCGCCCACGATCCCCAGTATAACGGTAACAATAAAGCCGCCGCCGTCTTTGCCCGGCATAATCCATTTAGCCAGGATACCGGCGATTAAACCAAAAATGATCCAGGAAATGATGCCCATTTTTACTCTCCCTATTGCCTTTTGCCTAACAGAAATCCTATTACCAGGCCCACGACGGCGCCGGCGCCTACCCCTGCCCAAGGGTTATCCTTGATGCAGGCACATGATTGCTCGAGCGCTGCCTTTACGCCGCTGCGCACTTCGCAGGCGGTGGTTTTCACGTAGTCGCTCGGTTGCTCAACACCGCTTAGATCGTCATTTTCATATGACATGTCAAATCCTTACAGACCCGCCCTCTGAGAATTTCGTCACCTGTTTCACGTCCGGCGCCGCCCGTTCCGCGATCTTGCTCTGGACACTCTGCCCACAGCCGTTCAAGACGGGGCGTGCAGCGACAAACGCACAACATCACACTATGACTATAGTAAAAAATCAGCGGTTTACCCATTTCCGTCCGTCTGAATTTCACCGCTTCAAAAGCGATCGCATTTCATCCCATTGTCATCTGGGCAGGCTAAACTTTAAACACAGCCTCCTGGAGGAAACGCCGATGTTCAATGCCCCTTTTGTCCTGATTCTCGCGCTGCTGTATGCGCTGGCTGCCGTTTGGGACGGTTCCGCCGCGTTGCTGTTTCTCTAAGGTTACATAGCGGTTGTCACTTTTACGATGCGCTGAATTGTGTCCTTATTTTTCAATGTCGCCAGCCGGTTGAAATAGCGGTGAATATCCGCCCTTCCCTCGGTAAAAATCTCATTTCGTTCCGTTTTCCGTCTGCGCTTAAATAAAGCGTAAAAAAAAGCATGAATGGAAAACCCGGTCTCACAAAAAATGCTCTATCATTTCGCACATAACAATTTGGGTTAAGGTCCCATTGCGAAATTAAAGGAAGAACAGAAAAAATGATTTCAAACCAACGCTTTGAGCGCGAATTCTTGCGCCCTCGTTATTGGTTGCTGTGGATAGGGCTGGGAATACTCTATCTATTGGTGTTATTGCCCTACCCGCTCATTTATCGGCTTGGACACGGCCTTGGCAGAATCGCCATGCCCCTGATGAAACGCCGGGTAAAAATAGCGCGCCGTAATTTAGAACTCTGTTTCCCTGAGATGCCCGCCGCCGAACGAGAGGCGCTGATTGTCAAAAATTTTGAGTCCGTCGGCATGGGCCTGTTCGAAGTCGGCATGGCCTGGTTCTGGCCTGACTGGCGCATCGCCCGTTGGTTTAAGGTGAGCGGCATGGAAAACATGCAGTTGGCGCGTCAGGACGGGAAAGGCGTGCTGCTGATCGGCCTGCATTTCCTCACTCTGGAGCTGGGCGCGCGCATCTTCGGCATGCAAAACCCCGGCATCGGCGTACACCGCCCGCACAATAACAAGCTGATGGAATGGGTGCAGACCTGGGGCCGGCTGCGCTCGAATAAATTCATGATCGATCGTAAAGATATCAAAGGCATGATCCGCAACCTGAAGCAGGGTGAAATCCTGTGGTACGCGCCGGACCACGATTACGGCCCGCAAAGCAGCGTGTTCGCGCCGTTCTTCGCCGTGGAAAACGCCGCCACGACGACCGGCACCTATATCCTGGCGCGTATGGGGCGGCCGTCGATCGTGCCATTCGTGCCGCGCCGTCTGCCGAATGCCCGCGGCTACGAGCTGATCGTGCAGCCGCCGCTGACGGACTTCCCGCTGGACGATGAAACGCGCGCGGCGGCCATGATGAACCGCGTGGTGGAAGAACAGGTGCTGCTGGCGCCCGATCAATACATGTGGTTGCACCGCCGCTTTAAAACCCGCCCACCCGGCGAACCTTCGCTGTATTAACCGCCTTCGTGCCTTCGCCCGCCCTGCCGGCGGCGAAGGCGCTCACCTCGCACGAGCATTCTACGTCAGGGGGACTACACTAATAAGTCACCGACGGCAATTATTGCCGCCAGCAATCATTTCTTCCCGCCCGAGGGCCGGTCGTTGCCTGTCGGGCCACAACCGAGGTCAATGTCATGCTGGTACAACCCTATTTGTTCTTCAGCGGTAACTGTGAGCAAGCGATTAACTTCTATGTACAGCAGTTGAATGCCAAAATTGAAATGGTCATGCGCTTTAAAGACATGCCCGAAGAAGCCCGCCAAGGCGGGCCGCAGGACGTCAATCCTGAAGCGATCATGCATGCGCGTCTGCTGATTGGCGACGGCGTGCTGATGGCCTCCGACGGCTGTCCGCAGGATGACAGCGGCGGCGCTTCCCATAAAGGCTTCTCACTGTCGCTGAACCCCAGCGACGCGGAACAAGGACGCAAACTGTTCGATAATCTGGCGCAGGGCGGCCAGGTGACGATGCCTTATCAAGCCACCTTCTGGGCCAAAGGCTTCGGCATGCTGACCGACAAATTCGGCGTCAACTGGATGATCAACGTCGAATAACCCCGCATGGCGCCGCTAGCTGTAGCGGTGCCAGTCATACGCCGCTTTGGCGAACAGCGCGAACAACACCGTCAACAGCGCCAGCCCCAACCGCCAGTAAGGCGACCGTCGCCGCCGCCAGGCGAAGAACATCATCACCGCCAGCGCCCCCAGCGTGAGGGGGTAATACACCGCCAGCGTCAGTAAAGCGATAATGATGTAATCCGACATGGCTCTTTTACTCCTTCGCGTTCACACCGCCGCAAATGCGGGTTGCGAGGCGCCTTTCTCCCTATCGCCACGTTAAGGGCTAGAGGTCTGGCGCATTTATGCATAAAATATAAGATTGCTCTTAACTCAAATTGAATAGTAATCAAACAACAAGGGTGACATGACTCAGCAGCAACCCATACAGGATGCCGCGGCGCCGCGCAGCGTTAAAAGCTCCCCATTATTATTTCAGGCCGGCGTGTTTGTCATCATCGTTGCCGCCACGCTGATCCTCTTTAACAGCTGGCAAATCTGGAACGCGCACCAGCGGGATCTGCGCAGCGCCGAGCATGAATCCGCCAACCTCGCCCGTTCGCTGGCGCAGCATGCCGACGATACCTTCATGCAGGTTGACGGCAATCTGCTCGATCTGACCGAACGTCTCCAGAACGACGGGCTGGGGCCCTCGCAATTGACCCGGCTGCAACGGGTGATGCAAACCCAGGTCGGCAACCTGCCGCAGCTGCACGGGATGTTTATCTACGATGCGAGCGGCCGCTGGCTGGCGACCTCCTCGGGCAAATTCATCAAGAACGCCAACAACGCCGATCGCGATTACTTCAAATATCACCAAAACCGCGATGGCGGCGGTCTGTACATCGGCGAGGTGATCCGCAGCCGCACCACCGGCGATCTGATCATCCCCGTTTCGCGGCGCTTCAACAACCCGGACGGCAGCTTTGGCGGCGTGGTGCTGGCGACGTTGTACGTCGATTATTTTCGCCAGTTTTACGACAGTTTCGCCCTCAACACCGACGCCTCGCTAAATCTGCTGCTGGCGGACGGCACCATCCTCTACCGCCGCCCTTACTCGGCGGCCTCGATCGGTAAAAATATCGCCAAGGGCGTGTTGTTCAGCGAAATATTGCCGCATTCGGAATTCGGCAACGCCACCATCACCTCGCTGTACGACAAAGTGGAGCGCATCTACGGCTATTCGCGGGTCAACCGCTTTCCGCTGGTGATCGCCGCCGGGCTGTCGAAACGCGACGCGCTGGCGGACTGGCGCACCGACGCCGGCCTGTTCGCCGCCGGCGGCCTCTCTCTGCTGATGATCCTGCTGGCGATGGGCGCGGTGCTGCTGCGGCAAATCAAGCACAGCATGCAAACCGAAGCCGAGCTGATGCGCACCCGCGATCAGCTGACCAGCATCAACCAGATGCTGGAAGAACTGGCGCTGCTGGACAGCCTGACCGGCCTGGCCAACCGCCGCCAGTTTGATATCGCGCTGAAGAACGAGCTGGCGCGCGCCTCGCGCAACTACCGCAGCGTGGCGCTGCTGATGCTGGATATCGACTACTTCAAGCAGTACAACGACAGCTACGGCCACGTCGCCGGCGACCAGTGCCTGCAGCAGATCGGCCAGACGCTGAAAGGGTTGGCGTGCCGCAGCAACGATATTCTGGCGCGCTACGGCGGCGAAGAGATGGGGATTATCCTGCCGGATACCGACGTGCAGGGCGCGCTGATTTTCGCCGAACGCGTCATCCAGGCGGTGCGCGATCTGAAGATCCCGCATCAGGGCAACCCGCACGGCATCGTCACCATCAGCATCGGCATCTGCGCCAAAGTGCCGCATATGTATAACGATACGCCGATCAGCTTTATCAATGAGGCGGACAGCGCGCTGTATCAGGCCAAGAAAAAAGGCAAAAACTGCATTTACGGCGCTTAATCACTCATCGGGCCACCAAAATTGGGCGGCCCGATTTATTCCCACGACAAAAATGAAATAATTTCCCGCCGAAACATTATTTCCCCAATTTGCCCCGCTCTCGGAATGAAATAACGCCAATAAATAAGCAGCATATTTATTTCCATTACAATTCAATAAGATAAAAAATGCGCTATTCAGCGGACAATTCGTGCCATTTTTGATTATTCGTGCCTACGCTGAGCCTCGTTTAGCCTCCGTTTACTTTTCATTGGCATTGCCGGTGATACCCTTATCAGGACTATTCTATATATCAGGAAGCCATCGCACGCTTCGGCGCACTGCGCCCTGCTGATACATCCATAATAGAACCCATAAATTTCACGTTGCATTTGGGCGACCGACGCAAAGACTTTTGGCGTCGCTCCAGCCAGCTACGGCGCAAGCCAGTGCAGCCAACCACGCGGCAACCTGAAAGGCGGGAATAAAGCGATATAGATTTGCGAGGAGATCTCATGCCTACTGGCGATATTATGCGTGAAGAGGCCGTCCTGACGCTGCCGTTGCGACAATGGGCGGCAGCGGAAGCATCCAGCGCGGTCAGCGAACTGGAACAGGGCAAGGTGCTGTTTCTGCCCGAACTGGCCTTCACCCTGTCTGAGCAGGAAATGCCGCTGCTGGATCCGGCGCTGGTCGATCCGAAGCGCAAAAACATCAGCTATCAACCGCTGTCCGGCAAGCTGACCGGCGTCGCCGTCGCGGAGCGCCGGCAGCAGGTTCAGCAACTGCTGGAACGTTATTACCAATCTTGCCGCCAGCTGATCGCCGGGCTGTTGCCCGAGTATCAGGAGGCGCTGCACCATCCGACCGGCAGCCTGCGTTTGCATCCGGTTTCGGCCTGGCGCGCAAGCAGCTCCTGGCGCAAAGACGACAGCCGGCTGCACGTCGACGCTTTCCCGTCGCGCCCGAACTACGGCGAACGCATTCTGCGCATTTTCACCAACATCAATCCGCACGGTGAACATCGCCAATGGCGCGTCGGCGAACCGTTCCCTGAGCTGGCGCAACGCTTTATGCCGCGTCTGGCGCGCTACTCCGCCTTCAGCAGCTGGCTGCAGCACCGGGTACGCATCACCAAAACCCGCCGCAGCCATTATGACCACCTGATGCTGCAGTTGCATGACGCCATGAAGGCCGATGGCGATTATCAACAACAGGGGCCGCAGCTGGCGCTGGCGTTTCCGCCGGGCAGCAGCTGGATTTGCTTCTCGGATCAAACGCCGCACGCCGCGATGGGCGGCCAGTTTATGCTGGAACAGACCTTCTTGCTGCCGGTGAACAAGATGCAGGATCCGCAGCGCTCGCCGCTGAAAGTGCTGGAACAGCTGCGCGGTCAGCCGCTGATCTGAATAGATTGCCGCCGCCGGCAGCTCCGGCGGCGGCAAGCGCGCATCACGCCTCGAAGTCCCCCTGTTGGCGCGCCACCAACGTCAGGATGCTGTACAGCGCCACCGGCTGCTGTTCCTGATTCAATACTTGCACATCCCACACCACCACGCCGTGCGGCCGATCTTCGGCGGTTTTCTGCGGCTTGCGGATCTTCTTCTTGCAGGTCAACCGCACCTGAATGGTGTCGCCGATCTTCACCGGTTCGATAAAGCGCAGATTCTCCATGCCGTAGTTGGCGATCACCGGCCCGACGGCGGCATCGACAAACAGCCCGGCCGCGGCGGACACCACAAAGTAACCGTGCGCCACCCGCTCGCCGAACAGCGAATCGGCGGCGCCGATCTTGTCCATATGCGCGTAGAAATGATCGCCGCTCAGGCAGGCGAAGTTGACGATATCCGCTTCGGTCACGGTGCGGCGCGCGGTCAACAGGCTGTCGCCCAGCTGCAGCTGCTCGAAGTATTTCCGGAACGGATGTACCGGGTGCTCGGCGACCGGCGCGCCGCGCACCCATTCACCGCCGATGGCCGCCAGCATTGCCGGGCTGCCCTGGATCGCCGTGCGCTGCATATAGTGCTTCACCGCGCGCAGTCCACCCAGCTCTTCCCCGCCGCCGGCACGCCCCGGGCCACCGTGCACCAGCATCGGCAGCGGCGACCCGTGGCCGGTGGACTCCGCCGCCGCCTGTTCATTCAGAATCAACATGCGGCCGTGGGCGCAGGCCGCCGCGCGAATGAAGCGCTTTGCCAGCGCCGGGTCGGCGGTCACCAGCGAGCCCGCCAGGCTGCCTTGCCCCAGCAACGCCAGCGCGATCGCCTGCTCGGTATCCGCATACGGCATCAGCGTCGCCACCGGGCCAAAGGCCTCGGTGCCGTGCACCGCCTGATGGGTGAACGGATCGGCGCAATACAGCAAGGTCGGCGGATAAAACGCCCCGCCGCGCGCGCCGTCGCCCAGGATTTCCAGCTTATCCAGCGACGCGCCGCACAGCGGTTCGCAGCCGTTGCGCAGCAGGAACTCCACCTTGCTTTGCACATCATCACGCTGCTCGTGGCTGACCAACGCCCCCATGCGCACCTGCTCCAGCTGCGGGTCGCCCACCGTCACCCCAGCCAGGCGCTGCAACAAGGCCTGACGCACCGCAACCACCTGCGCCGCCGGCACGATGATGCGGCGGATCGCCGTGCATTTCTGCCCCGCCTTGGCGGTCATTTCACGGCACACCTCTTTGATAAACAGCGCAAACTCCGGCATCTCCGGCGTTACGTCTTCCGCCAGCACGCAGCAGTTGAGCGAATCCGCCTCCATGGTGAAGGCGATCGATTTCTCCAACAGCCGCGGGTGCGCGCGCAGCCGCTGCCCGGTCTGCGCCGAACCGGTGAACGTCACCGCATCCTGATAATCCAGGTGCGCAAACATGTCGCCGACGCCACCGCATACCAACTGCAGCGCCCCTTCCGGCACCAGCCCGCTGTCGACGATCAGCCTGACCATCGCCTGCGTCAGCTGCGCGGTGGCGGTGGCCGGCTTGATGATGGCCGGCATGCCCGCCAGCCAGGTCGGCGCCAGTTTTTCCAGCATGCCCCAGCAAGGGAAGTTGAAGGCGTTGATATGCAGCGCCACGCCCGGGCGCGAGGTCAATACGTGGCGAGCGGCGAACTGCGCCTGTTTCGACAACGGGATCAGCTCATCCTCCGGCCACAGGGTATCATCCGGCAGATCGCGGCCGGCCATGCCGGCATAGGCGAACAGCGTGGCGATGCCGCCTTCGATATCGACCCAGCCGTCGCTGCGCGTCGCCCCGGTTTGATAGGAAATCTGATACAGCGCCTCTTTGTGCGCCAGCAGGTGTTTCGCCACCGCTTTCAGCATCTGGGCGCGCTGCTGGAACGTCATTTGCGCCAGCGCCGGCCCCCCGTGGCGGCGGGCATAGCTCAGGCTCGCCGCTAACGGCAGGCCGTCGGAGCAGACCTGGTACAGCGCCTCGCCGGTCACGGCGTGGCGGATCTCGCGGCTCTCTCCCTGCCCATACACCCAGGCGCCAGAAAGATAACTGTGTAACTGCTGCATGTGCCCTCCAAAATTCATAAATTTTCACCCTACAGCTTAATTACGTATCACATAAATGCCAGTTTACGCCAAACCAAATTTTAACATAAAGAAAACAAAAGGCGCTTTCAGGGCATTTGACCTGCTATAAACAAGGAATCAATCACTTTATTTATCAAATAAAATCAACAAAATAACAAAACACCTTGTGAGTAACCTCGCAAAACCACATGAATCTCGTTTGATCTTTTTGTTATCAGTTTGTAGCCTTATGGTTAGTTAAAGTGATTCACATTTTTATATTCAATGTGAAAAATACGAATCACCAAGAGGCGAGCATGACAACTGAAGCACAGTATCAGCAGCATTTCGACGCCAAGATCGCGGCGGATATCGCTATCGAAGCCAAAGACTGGATGCCGGACGCCTACCGTCAGAACCTGATTCGGCAGATTGGCCAACACGCCCATTCGGAAGTCATCGGCATGCTGCCGGAAGCCAACTGGTTGACGCGCGCCCCCACGCTGCGCCGCAAAGCGGTGCTGCTGGCCAAAGTGCAGGATGAGGCCGGCCACGGCCTGTACCTCTACAGCGCTGCCGAAACCCTCGGCTGTTCGCGCCAGGACATCTACCAAAAGATGCTCGACGGCAAAATGAAGTACTCCTCGATCTTCAATTACCCCACGCTCAACTGGGCGGATATCGGCGTGATTGGCTGGCTGGTCGACGGCGCCGCCATCGTCAACCAGGTGGCGCTGTGCCGCGCGTCCTTCGGCCCCTACGCGCGGGCGATGGTGAAAATCTGCAAAGAGGAAAGCTTCCACCAGCGCCAGGGCTACGAAGCGGTGATGGCGATGGCCCACGGCAGCGATGCGCAGCGCGCGATGTTGCAGGACGCCATCGATCGCTTCTGGTGGCCGGTGCTGATGATGTTCGGCCCGAGCGACGCCGACTCCCCTCACAGCGCCCAGAGCATGGCCTGGAAAATCAAACGCCACAGCAACGATGAACTGCGGCAAAAGTTCGTCGACAACACCGTGCCGCAACTTGAGGCGCTGGGCATGACGGCGCCGGACCCGAGTCTTACCTGGGACGAGGCCGCCGGCCACTATCGCTTCGGCGAGATCGACTGGAGCGAACTGCATGAAGTGATCAAAGGACGCGGCCAATGCAACCACGAACGCCTGCAGGCCAAACGCCGCGCCTGGGAAGACGGCGCCTGGGTACGCGACGGCGCCATGGCCCACGCCGCGAAAAACGCCGCTTCCGCCGCATAGCCAACATAAGGAACCGAGATCATGAGCCACGTTGAATGGCCGCTGTATGAAGTGTTTATCCGCAGCAAACAAGGGTTGGCGCATCGCCACGTCGGCAGCCTGCACGCCGCAGACGACCAAATGGCGCTGGAAAACGCCCGCGACGCCTACACGCGCCGCAACGAAGGCTGCTCGATCTGGGTGGTGCAATCGCGCCATCTGATCGCCTCGCAGCCGGAAGATCGCGGCGCGTTCTTCGATCCGTCCGAAGACAAGATCTACCGTCATCCGACGTTTTACACCATTCCCGACGGCATCAAGAACATGTAGAGGCGACCATGACGGTTAACGATCCGCGCATCAGCTATTTGCTCCGCCAGGGCGACACGCCTTTGATCCTCGCCCAGCGCCTGTGCGCCTGGTGCGGCCACGCGCCCGAGCTGGAAATCGATCTGGCGTTGGCCAACATCGGTCTCGATCTGCTCGGCCAGGCGCGCCACTTCCTGGGCTACGCCGCCGAACTGGCCGGCCCGCCCTGCAGCGAAGACAGCCTGGCCTTCGGCCGTGACGAGCGCCAGTTCCATAACCTGCTGCTGGCGGAACAGCCGAACGGCGGTTTCAACGACACGTTGGTGCGCCAGTTCCTGCTCGACGCCTACCACGTGCAGCTGCACCAGGCGCTAAGCCGCAGCCGCGATGCGCAGATCGCCGCCATCGCCGCCAAATCGTTGAAGGAAGCCGATTACCACCTGCGTTTCAGCCGCGGCTGGATGATCCGCCTCGGTGACGGCAACGATATCAGCCACCGCAAGATCCAACAGTCGCTGGATAACCTGTGGCGTTTCACCGCCGAACTGTTCCATGCCGACGCGCTGGAGCTGACGTTGGCGGAACAAGGCATCGCCGTCGATCCGCGCGAGCTGCAGGCCCCCTGGCAGGCGCTGGTGGCGGAGACGCTGCGCCAGGCGACGTTGGCGCTGCCTGCCGAGCAGGCGTTCCGTCACGGCGGCAAGCAAGGTCAGCACAGCGAACACCTCGGCCCGCTGCTGGCGGAGATGCAGTTCCTGCAGCGCGCCTATCCAAACAGTCAGTGGTAGGAGGCCGCGATGAACGTCACTCGTTTGCAACCCGCCGAAATCCCGCAGATTTGGCACTGCCTGCAGCAGATCAGCGATCCCGAACTGCCGGTGCTGTCGATCACCGATTTGGGCATGGTGCGCGACGTGGTGCGCGACGGCAGCGGCTGGCGCGTGACCTTCACCCCAACCTATTCCGGCTGCCCGGCCACCGAATTTTTGCTCAACGCCATCGAGCAGCGGCTGACGGCCGCCGGCTTCAGCCCGGTGCGGGTGGACATTCGCCTCAGCCCGGCCTGGACCACCGACTGGATGAACGCCGACGCCCGCGAGCGGCTGCGGCAATACGGCGTAGCACCCCCGCAGGGCCACACCTGCGATCGGCCGCACGCCCACGGCCCGGTCGCCTGCCCGCGCTGCGGCAGCACCCACAGCGAGAAGATCAGCGAGTTCGGCTCCACCGCCTGTAAAGCGCTGTACCGCTGCTGCGACTGCCGGGAACCGTTCGACTACTTCAAATGCATATAGGAGCGCTGACACCATGACGGTCTTTCATCGCCTGAACGTCGCCGCCATCGAGCGCGAAACGCCGGACGCCGTAGCCATCACACTGCGGGTGCCCGAAGAGCTGCAAAACCAATACCGCTACACCCCCGGCCAGCACCTGACGCTCAAAGCGCGGGTCAACGGCGAAGAGCTGCGGCGTTGCTATTCCATCTGCAGTTCACCGCAGGAAGGCCTGCTGCAGATCGGCGTAAAAGCGATTGATCAGGGCCGTTTCTCCGGCTTCGTCAACCGTATGCTGAAAGTCGGCGATGCGCTGGAAGTGATGGTGCCGCAGGGGCGCTTCGGCTATCAGCCGCAGGCGGAACGCCGCGGCAATTACCTGGCGATCGCCGCCGGCTCCGGCATCACGCCGATGCTGTCGATCATCAAAGCGACGCTGCAGCTCGAACCGGGCAGCAGTTTTACCCTGATCTACGGCAACCGCAACAGCCGTTCGATGATGTTCAAAGAAGCGCTGTCGGATCTGAAAAACCGCTACCCGCAGCGTTTTCAGCCGCTGTACCTGTTCAGCCAGGAGAGCCTCGACAGCCCGCTGCTCAGCGGCCGCATCGATCGTGAACGCCTGACGGCGATCGGCGGCGCGCTGCTGGATTTCCGCGACTATGACCACGCCTTCATCTGCGGGCCGGAATCGATGATGGACGACGCGCAGACCGTGCTGGAACAGGCCGGCGTCCCGGCCAACCACATCCACAGCGAACGTTTCAACACCAGCGGCCTGGTCGCCCGACCGCGCCACAGCGGCGATCGCAACGCCGCCAGGGTGACAATCCTGCTCGACGGCCGCCGGTTGGATATCGAGCTCGGCGAACAGGACGATAGCATTCTCGACGCCGCGCTGCGCCAGGGTGCCGACCTGCCCTACGCCTGCAAAGGCGGCGTATGCGCCACCTGCAAATGCCGTCTGAAGGCTGGCCAGGTCGAGATGGGTGTCAACTACAGCCTGGAGCCGGATCAGTTGGCGGCGGGCTATGTATTGAGCTGCCAGTCGTGGCCGAAAGGCGACGGCGTGGTATTGGACTTCGACGTCTAGGAGCCGCGATGGATACCCCCTTTATTTTGCGCCAGCAGCAGCACCGCGTGGTCACGCTGACGCTGCACCGCCCGGAGGCGCGCAACGCCCTGAGCACCCCTTGCCTGGAACAGCTGGTGTTTCTGCTGGAGCAGGCCGATGCCGACAGCGGCGTGGGCGCCGTGGTGATCGCCGGCGCGGCGCGTTTCTTCGCCGCCGGGGCCGATCTGCACGAGCTGCAACGGCAGGATCTGCCGGCCGCGCTGGCGGATCGCCGTCCGCAGCTGTGGCAGCGGCTGGCGCAGTTCAGCAAGCCGCTGCTGGCGGCGGTGAACGGCTATGCCCTGGGCGCCGGCTGCGAGTTGGCGCTGGCCTGCGACATCGTTATCGGCGGCGAAAGCGCCCGCTTCGGCCTGCCGGAGATCACCCTCGGCCTGATGCCGGGGGCCGGAGGCACCCAGCGCCTGATCCGCTGCGTCGGCAAGTCGCGCGCCAGCCAGATGGTGCTGACCGGCGAAGCCATCGACGCCCGCACCGCGCTGCAGGCTGGCCTTATCAGCGAAGTGTGCGTCGATGCCCTGACGCTGGAGCGCACGCAGCAGATTGCCGATCGCATCAGCCGTCAGGCGCCGCTGGCGCTGCGCGCCGCCAAGCAAGCGCTGAAACAGGCCGAGGAAACCGGCCTTAGCCAGGGGCTGGCGATGGAGCGTCAGCAGTTCGTCACCCTGGCCGCCACCGACGATCGCCGCGAAGGCATCGCCGCCTTTTTCGAAAAACGTACGCCAAACTATCAGGGGCGCTGATTTATGGATAACGCATTGATTCTCAGTCATCTCAACGCCGGCGTGTTGACGCTGACCCTCAACCGGCCGGATCGGCTCAACAGCTTTAACGACGAGATGCATCGCCAACTGAGCGAAGCGCTGACGCAAGCCGAACGCGACGACAACGTGCGCTGCCTGCTGATCGCCGGCGCCGGCCGCGGTTTCTGCGCCGGGCAGGATCTCAACGATCGCAACGTCAGCGCCGATCAACAGGCGCCGGACCTCGGCCTGTCGGTCGAACGTTTCTACAACCCCCTGATCCGTCGCCTGACCGCCCTGCCCAAACCGGTGGTGTGCGCGGTCAACGGCGTGGCGGCCGGCGCCGGCGCCGCGCTGGCTCTGGCGTGCGACATCGTCATCGCCGCCGACAACGCCGGCTTTATTCAGTCGTTCTGCCGCCTGGGGCTGGTGCCGGATTCCGGCGGCAGCTGGTTCCTGCCGCGGCTGGCCGGCCACGCCCGCGCGATGGGCATGGCCATGCTGGGCGACAAAATCAGCGCCCAACAGGCGCTGGAGTGGGGCATGATCTGGCAGGTGGTGCCGGCGGATGAATTGGCCGACCGCACGCAAACGCTGGCGCGCCATCTGGCCACCCAGCCGACTTACGGTCTGGGGCTAATCAAGAAAGCCATCTACAGCTCGGCCACCAACAGCCTCGATCAACAACTCGATCTGGAGCGCGATCTGCAGCGATTGGGCGGCCGCAGCGACGACTACCGCGAAGGCGTCAGCGCGTTCTTCGCCAAACGCACGCCAAACTTCAGCGGGAAATAGCCATGAACGCGCCCCTTCTTAACGGCCAGGTGGCGGTGATCGGCGCCGGCACCATGGGCATCGGCATTGCGCAGGTGGCCGCCGCCGCCGGTCACCCGGTGCGGCTGTTCGATATCGCCCCCGCCGCCGCCCAGCGCGCGATCGACGAACTCGCTCGCCGCCTGCGGCAGCGGGTCGACGGCGGCAAGGCCGACGCAAACGCCACCGAGGCGCTGCTGGCGCGTCTCGAACGCGCCGATTCGCTCGAGCAACTGGCCGACAGCGCGCTGGTGATTGAAGCGGTGGCGGAAAATCTGGCGATCAAGCAGAGCCTGTTCCGCGATCTGGAAGCGATCTGCTCGCCCACGGCGCTGTTCGCCAGCAATACTTCCTCGCTGTCGATCACCGCCATCGCCGGCGCCTTGCAACACCCGCAGCGCATGGCCGGGCTGCACTTCTTCAACCCGGCGCCGCTGATGAAGCTGGTGGAGATCGTCAGCGGTCTGGAGACCGGGGCCGAGACCCTCGCCGCGCTGCAAGCCCTGGCGCAGCGCTGGGGTAAGCAGAGCGTCGTGTGTCGTTCGACGCCGGGATTCATCGTCAACCGCGTGGCACGGCCGTTCTACGCCGAAACCTTGCGCGCACTGGAGGAACGGGTGGCCGACGCCGCCACCCTGGATGCGGTAATGCGCGACGCCGGCGGTTTCGCCATGGGCCCGCTGCAGTTGACCGATCTGATCGGCCAGGACGTCAATTACGCCGTGACCGACTCGGTGTATCAGGCCTTCTACCAGGATCCGCGCTTCACCCCCTCGCTGGTGCAGCAGGAGCTGGTGGCCGCCGGGCGCCTTGGCCGCAAATCCGGCCGCGGCTTCTACCGCTACGACGCGCAACGCCCCACCGCAGAGATGATCGCCTTTGCGCCACCGGTGCAGGCCGCGCTGCCGCAGCGCGTTACGCTGCACGGCGACTGGTCTTCGCTGGCCGATTTGGCGCAGCTGTTAAGCGAAAATGCGGGGGCGATCAAACAACCTGGCCAGACCAGCCCGCACGTCACGATCGACGACGTTACACTGATGTTAACCAATGGTAAAACCGCCGTCCAACTGGCCGACGAACGTGGAACGCCCGTGGTGCTGTTCGATCTCTGTGCCGACTATGCGCATGCCTCTGCCATCGCCATCAGCTGCGCGGCGCAAAACGGCGCGCAACACAATGCCAAAGCGATCCGTCTGCTGCAGTCCCTCGGCAAACGCGTCATCCCGTTGCCGGATTACCCCGGCCTGCTGACGATGCGCACCCTGGCCATGCTGGCCAACGAAGCGCTCGACGTGGTGAACAAAGGCGTCGCCGGCGCCGAGGATACCGATCTGGCGATGCTGCGCGGCGTCAACTATCCGCGCGGCCCGCTCGCCTGGGGCGCCGCACTCGGCTGGCGCCACATCCTGACGACGCTGGAAAACCTGCAACGCTATTACGGCGAGGCCCGCTATCGCCCGATGCCGCTGCTGCGCCGCTACGCTTCCCCCGCCGCTTTCCCAGGAGCCGAACAATGAACGCCAATACGCCGCGCGCGCTGGCTCAGCGCTGCGCCGAACAGATGTTCCAGCAAGATACCTGCGCTCAGGCGATGGGGATGCACATCGATGCCGTCGACGTCGGGTACGCACAGGTCAGCATGACCGTCGGCCCGCAGATGCTCAATGGCCACCAGACTTGCCATGGCGGCCAGCTGTTCAGCCTGGCGGATACCGCCTTCGCCTACGCCTGCAACAGCCAGGGGCTGGCGGCGGTGGCTTCCGGCTGCAGCATCGACTTCGTCCGCCCGGCGCTGGCCGGCGATCGCCTCACCGCCAGCGCGCAGATGCGCCATCAGGGCAAAGCCACCGGGCTGTATGACGTCGAAATCGTCAATCAACAGGGCAAAACCGTCGCCTGGTTTCGCGGCCGCGCGCACCGCCTCGGCCACAGCATTTTAGGAGATCGGGCATGAATCAGGCATTTATCTGCGACGGCGTGCGCACCCCGATCGGCCGCTATGGCGGCGCGCTGGCCCAGGTGAGGGCCGACGATCTCGCCGCCCTGCCGCTGCGCATGCTGCTGGAGCGCCATCCCCAGGTGGATTGGGCACAGCTGGACGACGTGGTCCTCGGCTGCGCCAACCAGGCCGGGGAAGACAACCGCAACCTGGCGCGCATGGCGCTGCTGCTGGCCGGGCTGCCGGTCGGCGTTTCCGGCACCACGGTGAACCGCCTGTGCGGTTCGGGTCTGGACGCGCTGGCGATGGCGGCGCGCAGCATCAAAGCCGGCGACGCCGGGCTGATGCTGGCCGGCGGCGCGGAATCGATGACCCGAGCGCCGCTGGTGATGGGCAAGGCCGACAGCGCCTTCAGCCGCCAGGCGCAGCTGTACGACACCACCCTCGGCTGGCGCTTCGTCAACCCGCGCATGCAGGCCGAGTTCGGCACCGATTCGATGCCGGAGACCGCCGAAAACGTCGCGGCGCAGTTCAACATCAGCCGCGCCGATCAGGACGCCTTTGCGCTGCGCAGCCAGCAGCGCGCCGCCCGGGCGCAGGCGCTGGGATACCTGGCGCAGGAGATAGCGCCGGTCAGCCTCACCGGTAAAAAAGGCGCAGTCACCCTGTTCAGCCAGGATGAACACCCGCGCGCCGACACCACCTTCGATCAGCTGCAGGCGCTGAAAACCCCGTTCCGTCAACCCGGCAGCGTCACCGCCGGCAACGCCTCGGGGCTGAACGACGGCGCGGCGGCGCTGATCGTCGCCTCCGAAGCGATGGCGGCGCGCCAGGGCCTGACGCCGCGCGCGCGCATCCTTGCCACCGCCACCTGCGGCGTGGAGCCGCGGCTGATGGGCATCGGCCCGCTGCCGGCCACCCGCAAGGTGCTGGAGATCGCCGGGCTGAGCCTGGCGCAGATGGACGTCATCGAACTGAACGAAGCGTTCGCCGCCCAGGCGTTGGCGGTGATGCGCCAGCTTGGCCTGCCGGACGATGCCCCGCAGGTCAACCCCAACGGCGGCGCGATCGCTCTGGGGCACCCGCTGGGCATGAGCGGCGCGCGCCTGGCGCTGGCCGCCCTGTTTGAACTGGAACGGCGAGCCGGCCGCTACGCTCTGTGCACCATGTGCATCGGCGTGGGCCAAGGCATCGCCATGATCATTGAGCGTGTCTGACCCCTGAGGCTAACCATGACAATAAATCCACAGCCCCTCGAAACGATCGAATTCGCCTCGCGCGATGAGATTGAAGCGTTGCAGTTGGCGCGTTTGAAGTGGACGCTGCACCACGCCTACGACAATGTGCCGATGTACAAGCGCAAGTTCGATCAGGCGGGCGTACACCCCGACGATCTTAAGCAGCTGAGCGATCTGGCGCGCTTCCCCTACACCACCAAGCAGGATCTGCGCGACAACTACCCGTTCGACACCTTCGCGGTGCCGATGGAACAGGTGGTGCGCATCCACGCCTCCTCGGGCACCACCGGCCGCCCGACGGTGGTGGGCTACACCCAGCGCGACATCGATAACTGGGCCGATATCGTCGCCCGCTGCCTGCGCGCCGGCGGCGCCACCGCCAAAGACAAGGTGCACGTCGCCTACGGTTACGGCCTGTTTACCGGCGGCCTGGGGGCGCACTACGGCGCGGAGCGGCTCGGCGCCACGGTGATCCCGATGTCCGGCGGGCAGACGGAACGCCAGGCGCAGCTGATCCTCGATTTCAAACCCGACATCATCATGGTGACGCCGTCCTATTGTCTGACGCTGATCGATGAACTGGAGCGCAAAATGGGCGGCGACGCGCGCGGCTGCTCGCTGCGGCTCGGCGTGTTCGGCGCCGAACCCTGGACCGAGGCCCTGCGCCACGAAATCGAAACCCGCATGGGCATCAAAGCGCTGGATATTTACGGCCTGTCGGAGGTGATGGGGCCGGGCGTGGCGATGGAATGTCTGGAAAGCGGCGGCGGCCCCACCATTTGGGAAGACCACTTCCTGCCGGAGATCATCTGCCCGGAGACCGGCATCGCCCTGCCGGACGGCGAGCACGGCGAACTGGTGTTCACCACCCTGACCAAAGAGGCGCTGCCGGTGATCCGCTACCGCACCCGCGATCTTACCCGGCTGCTGCCGGGCGACGCGCGCCAGATGCGCCGCATGGGCAAGATCACCGGCCGCTCCGACGACATGCTGATCATCCGCGGCGTCAACGTCTTCCCGTCGCAGGTGGAAGAACAGATCATGCAGTTCGAGCAGCTGTCGCCGCACTATCAACTGCAGGTCAGCCGCAGCGGGCATCTGGACACGCTGGCGGTGCGCGTCGAGCTGAAAGAATCGGCGCTCAGCCTCAGCCATCAGCAACGTTGCGATATCTGCCACCAGCTGCGCCACCACATCAAATCGATCGTGGGCGTCAGCACCGACGTCAGCATCGCCAACTGCGGCGATATTCCGCGCTCGGAAGGCAAGGCGCAGCGCGTGGTCGATCTGCGGCCGCGCTGAGGCGTACGGCGTCACGGATGACGCCGCCCCAAATTAGGCGTAATGTTGTGGCTCATCGAAGGCTAACCCATGGAAAAATATGGAACATAAACTGGATGAGTTCATTCGCCATGCCGTCGACGCGCAGCCGATCAGCGGCACGTCGCTGATCATTTCGCTGTACGGCGACGCGCTCAGCCACCGCGGCGGCGAAGTGTGGCTCGGCAGCCTGAGCGCGCTGCTGGAGGCCTTCGGTTTCGGCGATCGCTTCGTGCGCACCTCGGTGTTCCGCCTGCAGAAAGAGGGGTGGCTGGCGGTGGAGAAAATCGGCCGCCGCAGCTTCTACCGCGTGACCGAGCAGGGAATGCGCCAGTTCCGCCACGCCGAATCGAAGATCTATCTGCGCGAGCAGCCCGCCTGGGACGGCAAATGGGAGCTGTTGCTGCTGGAATGCGCCGAAAAAAACGCGCGCGCGCGGCTGAAAAAAGAGCTGGGCTGGCTCGGGTTCGGGCAGATCGCCAACAACCTGATGGCCGCCCCCACCCATGCGCAAACCGACGTGACGGCGCTGCTCGGCGAATTGAACGCCAGCGAGCAGGTGATCTACTTCCGCGCCAATTACCCCTACAACCGCTCCGAGCAAACGCTGCAGAAACTGGTGGCCGACTGCTGGTCATTGAGCGAGGTGGCGGCCGGTTATCATGAGTTTATCGTCTCTTTCAGGCCGCTGATGGCGCTGCTGCGCGAAGTCGACCCGGCGGCGCTGACGCCGCTGCGCTGTTTCCAGATTAAGCTATTATTGATTCACTTCTTCCGTCGCGTGGTGTTGAAAGATCCGCTGCTGCCGGACGCGCTGTTGCCCGCCCAGTGGGAGGGCCAGATCGCCCGCAATCTGTGCATCAATCTCTATCAGCAGGTCGATCGCGCCGCGACGGAGTACGTCAGCGCGCTGGCGGAGACCACCATCGGCGCCCTGCCCGCGCCGGCCGCCGGCTACTATCGGCGCTTCGGCGGCCTGCCACGCGACCCTACATGTTAAGGAACTCACGCTATGCCTGTGTATCAGATTGACGGCCTGACGCCGGTCGTTGACCCCAGCAGTTACGTGCACCCGACGGCGGTGCTGATCGGCGACGTGATCGTCGGCAAACACGTGTATATCGGCCCGAACGCCAGCCTGCGCGGCGATTTTGGCCGCCTGGTGATCTGCGACGGCGCCAACATTCAGGACAACTGCGTGATGCACGGCTTCCCGCAGCAGGACACGGTGGTGGAAGAAGACGGCCATATCGGCCACGGCGCCATCCTGCACGGCTGCCGCATTCGCCGCAACGCGATGGTGGGCATGAACGCGGTGGTGATGGACGGTGCGGAGGTCGGCGAGAACACCATCGTCGGCGCGATGGCGTTCGTCAAAGCCGCGGCAGTGATCGAAGCCAATAAGCTGGTGGTCGGCAGCCCGGCGCGCGTGCTGCGCGATCTGACCGAACAGGAGCTGGCCTGGAAGATCGCCGGCACCCGCGAGTATCAGGATTTGGTGCAGCGCTGCAAATCCTCGCTGCACGAAGTGGCGCCGCTGACCGAAATCGAACCGGGCCGCCGGCGCCTGAGCTTCGGCGACCACCTGATCCCGAAAAGCCAGCTTTAGTCTCAGGGGCTGAAGGCGCGCCTCAGTCCCTTCTCATTACTCCACTTCCGGCGCCTTGAGTGGCGACGGCGCAACCGCGCGGCGGCTCTGGACGTGATAAGCCACCACCAGCAGCAAAGTGAACGGAATACCGAACCACAGCGTCATGCGGAAGAATTCGGTAAACGCCGTCGATATCATCAACGCCGCCATCAGCCCGGCGCCGAGCAAGGTGGTATAGGGAAAGCCCCACATGCGAAATTTCAGGTGGGTCTGCCGATGCCGGCGGCGGAAGAACAGGTGGGTGACGAAAATCATCAGCCAGGTAAAGCAGGCGCCATACACCGAGATAGACATCATGGCGGCGAACGAGGTGTCCGGCGCCACCAGGCTCAGCACGATAGACACCACGATACCGATGCACGACATCGCCAGCGCATTGACCGGAATGCCGCGCCGGCTGACGCGCCCCAACGCCGCCGGCGCCTGCCCGGCGCGCGACAGCGAGAACATCATGCGAGTGGTGATATACAGCTGGCTGTTCATTGCCGACAGCGCCGCCACCAGCACGATAAAGTTGAAAATACCGGCGGCGGCGGGCAGATGGATCACGTTCATCGCCATCAGGAACGGGCTTTCGCCGGTGCCGGACTGGCGCCAGGGCACGATGGCCAGCATCAGGGCGATCGACAGCATGTAGAAGATGAACAGCCGCACGATGGTGCCCTTGAACGCCGCCTTCACCGCAATCACCGGATTCTTCGCCTCGCCGGCGGCCACCGCGATCATTTCAATGCTCAGGTAGCTGAAGATGGACACGATCACCGCGAACCACATGCCCTTGACGCCAAACGGCATAAAGCCGCCGGCGGTCAGGTTGCGCAGGCCGTAGGCCGGGTTGCCCGAGAACGCCAGAATGCCGATGCCGATCAGAATAAACGCCACGATCGCCGTTACTTTGACGGTGGACAGCGCATATTCCACCTGGCCGAACGATTTCACGCCGATCACGTTAACGACGATCACCGCCGCCGAGAACAGCAGCACCCACGGCCAGGTCGGCATCGCCGGGAACCAGAACTGCATGTACATGCCGATGGCGGTGACTTCGGTGCCCACCGCCAGCACCACGCAAGACCAGTAAGAGTAACGCACCAGAAAACCGAACAGCGGGCCGAGGTAGAATTCGGCGTAGTCGCCGAACGAGCCGGGCGTCGGGTGTTCGGAGGTCATTTCCGCCAGGCTGCCCATCAGCAGCAGCGCAATGACGCCACCGATCAGGTAGCTCAGCAATACCGACGGCCCCGCCATCTGAATGGCGTAGGCGCTGCCGAGAAATAGCCCGGTGCCGATGGCGCCGCCGATCGCCAGCATCGACATCTGCCCGGCGGTAAGATGCTTGTTCAACCCGCCCTGGCGGCGGGCGATATGCTCAAAATCATTCATCTGTGGCATGGCTGGGCTCCCGAGCGGAGTTAGGCGGTGCGGGTGATGTCGAGAATGGCGGCGGTCACATAGTCAATGTTGCCGGGGTTAAGCCCCGGCAGACACATGCGGCCGGGCGAGACCAGATAGATGGCGTAGCGCTGCCGCAGGGTCTGCAGCTGCGCTTCATTCAGGCCGGTATAGCTGAACATGCCGCGCTGATCGCGTATGCGCCGGTGATCCAGCGAAGAGCCACCCTGCGCCAGCCCGGCGGCCAGCTGTTCACGCATTTGCTTGATGCGCGAGCGCATTTCCGCCAGCTCATTGCGCCAAAGCTCGCCAAGTTCGGCGTCGCCGAGCAGGGTTTCCACGATCTGGCTGCCGTGCGTCGGCGGGCAGGAGTAGCTGCGGCGGATCAGCGTTTTTAACGCCCCTTTGACGTTGGCGGCATTTTCCGCATCGGCGCAGCGCACCGATAGCGCGCCCAGACGCTGGCCGTACAGCGCGACGTTTTTGGAAAACGAATTGCAGACCAAAAACGGCAGATCGGTTTTCAGCGCTTCGCGCAATGCAAAGCAGTCCTCCTCCAGCCCGTCGCCGAAGCCCTGATAGGCGATATCGAACAACGGCAGCAGGCTGCGTCGCTGCAGCACGGCGAGCGTGGCGCGCCACTGCTCCGCCGTCAGATCGGTGCCGGTCGGGTTATGGCAACAAGGGTGCAGCAAGACCACGCTGCCGGGCGGCAGGCTGTCCAACGCGTCGAGCATGGCGGCGAAACGCAGGCCGCCCGCCGCTTCATCAAAGTAGGGATAGGTATTCACCCGCAGCCCGGCGCCTTCGAAAATCGCCCAGTGATTGGCCCAGGTAGGATCGGACACCCAGATTTCACCGCGCGCCAGAAAGTGGCGCAAAAAATCCGCCGCCAGCTTCAACGCACCGGAGCCGCCGACGGTCTGCACCGTGGCGATCTCGGCCGCCTGTTGCTCACCGAACAGCAGCGCCTGCACCTGGCGGGCGAACTGCGGCGAACCTTCGATCGGCGGATAACCGTGCGGGCGGCGCAGCGCCAGCAACCGCTGCTCGGCCGCCTCAACCGCCTGCATCAGCGGAATATTCCCCTGCCGATCGTAATACAGCCCAATGCCTAAATTCACTTTTTTCGGATTGGGATCCTGCAAATAGGCTTCCATCAGCGACATAATAGGATCGGCGGCGGAAGGTGCAATCTGTTTAAACATGACGCATCCTTAACTCGTTATTGAATTAATATGAAGACAGGCTTAAGGAGAAATTAAATCAGGCGATAGCGCTGACGGTAATTTCTATTTTCATTCCGGGTACCACCAATTTCTCGACGATAACCGTGGAGCGATTGGGATAAGGATAATTAAAGTATTTCCGGTAAATATCATCGAGCCATTTAACGTCGTTAACGTCGGTAAGATACACGATCACCTGCAGCACCTTATCGCTGTGGCTGCCCGCCGCCTTCAGCGTCTGCGCCAGGTTATCGAAGGTCAGCGCAATCTGTCGCTCCGGCGCGCCGGTGTCGATGCTGCCGTCCGCCCGCACCGGGCCGTGGGCGGTAAACAGCATGCCGCCGCCCCGGGTGGCCCAGGAAAAAGGCTGGCCGATATCCGGCAGCCCGGTCTCTACAATCTCGCGCATGTCAGTGGTTCCCGTGGTGGTCAAGTTGGCGAAGCAGCGCGCCGTCGGCGGCGAACAACGCATCCAGGATGGTGAAATGGTTGGCGCCTGGCACCGCGACCAGTTCAGCCGGCAGCCCGCGTTGGCGCAGCGCCGCATGATAGTGTTGCGACTGACCTCTCAGTTCCGGCAGCTCCAATGCGCCGTAATACAGCGTAAGCGGCTTGCCGCGCGTCGGCAGGCGGCGCGCCGGGCTGAGCGTTTCAATTTGCCGCGTGGTCAACTGCAGCGCCCGATTGACATAGCTTTGTTGCAGCGGCGCCAGCTCGAACAGGCCGCTGATGGGAAAGACGGCATCCACCAACGCATGCTGCTGCCAGAGCGCCGCCAGCTGCCCGCCGGCGGAATGGCCGCACAGATAAACCGGATGGGCGTAGTGCGGCGGCCGGCGGCGCTGAATGGCATCCAGCGCCATTCCGATCTGTCGGCATATTTCGTCGAGATCCACCGCCGGCGCGAGCGCATATTCCACCAACACCACGTCAAAACCCAACGCCAGCGGCCCGGCGGCGATAAAGGCGAAATCCGCCTTATCGCAAAATTGCCAATAGCCGCCGTGAATAAAAATTAACGTCCCCTGATGCTGCTTTGCAGAATAGAGCCAATCAAATGTTTCGCGTTCGCCGTTGCCATAAGCAATATTATTTTCATGGCGCGTCTGTTTATAAACAGCCGCGCTGCGGGTTTGAAATGAAGTCAAAATAGCCGCTTCATTATCCACCGTGGCGCCGTTGTCATAACTCCCCGCAAGTGGTTTCATATATTAAACTTCGTTTATTATTTAAGATGTGAATTAACTATTAGCACCGACAAAATTATTGTCAAGACGGGCGCATCAGCAATGCGCGCCCGGTAAAATAAAACCTGATGAATAATGAAAAAGTTTAACCCATGAAACTTGTTGCGTTTATTTCCCCCGCCCGTCCAGCTGAATTTGCGGCAAGGCGCTGAGCCGTTCAAATGCATAATCCCAAAAGGCGCGCACCTTCAGCGGCATGTGCTGCGCCTGCTGCGCCACCAGCTGTACCGGCATCGGCAACGGCTCATGATCCGTCAACAGCCGCACCAGCGTGCCGGCGGCCAAATCGTCCGCCACCTGATACGAGAGCAACCGGGCGACGCCCTTGCCGGCGCGCACCGCCAGCAATTGCGCTTCCACGTCGTTGAGCAACAGCCGGGGTGTCAATCGCACGCGCTCACCGTTTTCTTGCGGGCCGAAGCGCCATTCGCGCAGCGACGGCCGCTGGGTGCCGACGATGGTGGCGTGCTCCGCCAGCTGCGCCGGCGATCGCGGTTCACCGCAGCGCGCCAGGTAATCCGGGCTGGCGACCGTCACCCGGCTGACCTGCCCCAGCCGCCGCGCCACGCGTGAAGAGTCCTGCAGATGACCGATGCGCACCGCGATATCCAACCCTTCGTCAATCAGATCGAGATTGCGATCGTTCAATACCATTTCGATCTGCATCTGCGGGTAATCATCGAGAAATGCCATCACCACCGGCGCCACGTACCGGCGGCCGAACTGCACCGGCGAGGTAACACGCAGCAAGCCGCTCAGCTGCGCTTCGGCGGTATCCTGCACCACCGCCTGATAATCCTGCAGCAGCCGTTGCGCGCGCTCCAACAGCCGCGCACCCGCTTCGGTGGGCGCCAGCCGCCGGGTCGTGCGCTCCACCAATCGGGTGCCGAAACGCTGTTCCAGCGCGGCGATGGCCCGGGTGATCGCCGGCGCCGAACGCCGCAGTTTGCGCCCGGCCGCCGCCAGGCTGCCTTGCTGCACCACCGCCACGAAAATCGCCAACTCGTCTAACCGATCCATAGATTCTTCCGAAAAGTGAAATTATCAATTTCCACATTGCCGGATTTCGCTCGTTCAACGCAAGAGTATGCTGACAAAAAGCACTGAGGAGAAACGCCATGTCCACCATCACACTCTACGGCACCCCGCTTTCCGGCCACGTTCATCGCGTGGCGTTGCTGCTGCGCATGCTGGCGCTGCCCTATGCATGGGTCGAAGCCTCGGCGGACGTACGGCAGAGCGCAGCCTTCCGCCGGCTCAACCCGTTCGGCCAGATCCCGGTCTTGCAGGATGGCGATCTGACGCTGGCCGACAGCAACGCCATTCTGGTCTATCTGGTGAAGCGCTATGCGCCGGACAGCCACTGGCTGCCGGAACAGCCGGCCGCGGCGGCGCGAGTGCAGGCCTGGCTTTCCAAAGCCGCCGGTGAAGTCCGCTACGGCCCGGCGGCCTGCCGACTGATCGCCCAATTCGCCGTGCCGGAGGACTATCAGGCGGCGCGGGCGGTCAGCGATCGTTTCCTGCCGCAGATGGAACAGCACCTGAGCGAGCGGAACTACCTGGCCACCGAACACCCCACCATCGCCGATCTGGCCTGCCACAGCTACGTGGCGGTCGCGGCCGAAGGCGGCATTTCGCTGTCGCCTTACCCTGCGATACGTCGCTGGGCGGCGCGCATCGCTGCACTGCCCGGCTTCTTTGCCATGCCGGCCCTGCCGGAACCGACGGGGAGCTGACGCCATGATCCCGCAACTGTTCCATCCCGATGAGCTGCGCGCGCAGACGCTGGCCGGGTTTGGCGGCGTAGGCGGCGGCATCTACCCCGCGATGCCGGATCAGCATCGCGCGTTTTTCGCCGCGCTGCCCTACCTGTTCGTCGCCACGCTGGATGAACAAGGCTGGCCCATCGCCACCCTGTTCACCGGCCCGCCCGGATTTTTACGCACGCCGGACGACACGCATTTACGCATCAGCGCGCCGCGCCGCAGCGACGATCCCGCCCAGGCGCTGCTGCTGCCCGGCAAGCCGGTCGGCGCGCTGGGGCTGGATTTCAGCAACCGGCGGCGCAACCGCGCCAACGGCGCCGTCGGCCGCACCGACAAAAACCGAGTGGAAATCCTCGTTCAGCAAAGCTTCGGCAACTGCCCGCAGTACATTCAGCGCCGCGAACTCTACCCGGTGGACAGCCGGCCGCAGCCGGTTGAGCATTTGGCCGTGCTGGATGCGGCGGCGCAGGCGCTGATCCGCGCCGCCGACACCTGCTTCGTCGCCAGCTGCGCGCACCTGGCACTGCCGCAGGGCGGCGTGGACATTTCCCATCGCGGCGGCCGCCCCGGCTTTATCCATCTGGAAGGCGACACGCTGTGGATGCCGGACTTTCGTGGCAACCGCTACATGAACACGCTGGGCAATCTGCTGGCCGAACCGCGGGCGGCGCTGCTGTTCATCGATTTCGATCGCGGCGACGTGCTGCATCTGCAGGGGGAAACGCAAATCCTCTGGCAGGCGGAAGGGGATCCCGGCGTCGAAGGGGCGGAACGCTATTGGCGATTTGACGTGCGCCGCGCCTGGCGTTTTGCGGCGGCGCTGCCGTGGCGAGGGCGCAATCTGGAGTATTCGCCGGCGACGCTGGCGACCGGGGTGTGGCGCCGCTGAAATGAAAAGCCCCGCGGCGGCGGGGCTGGATCGGAAATTACAGGCTGTGTTCGGCCGCCGATGCGGCCTGATAAAGCTGACGAAAATAATTCAACCGCGCAAAGAACAGGCGGCTTTGCTGCTCCGACATATTGCCGGCCACCTGCCCGGCGTCAATCTGCCGCCCTTGCCATTCCATCAGGGCGATGCTCGACGCCAAAAAATCCATTTCGCTGCCGTAGGCCGCGAGATGTCTGTCCACTGATTTCATCATTCGCACACTCCTTTTAATCACATCGAAAAGGGTCATATGCCTGCTCTTTCAGTATCGACCCGACGGCGGATATTTTTTGTACAGAAGATGCGCAGTGAGAAAACGGCCATCTTGTCGTCGCGTTGGCAAACGGCGGCGGCAAAGTTTGCTAGGGTAAAGGGTAGCCGTATGGAATAGACCACTCCGTTGAACTCAGCAAAGGAAGAGACTCATGAGCATCAGTATCCGCGCCACCCTCAAGGATCCCACGCTGTTCCGCGAGGCCAATTACATCGACGGGCAATGGTTGCCGGCCCAGGAAGGCCGCACGATCGCCATTCATAACCCCGCCAACGGCGAGCGGATCGGCCACGTGCCGGCCTTCGGCGCCGAAGAAACCGCTCGCGCCATCGCCGCCGCCAAAAAAGCGCTGCCCGCCTGGCGCGCGCTGACCGCCAAAGAGCGCGCCGGCAAGCTGCGGCGGCTGTTTGAGCTGATGATGGAAAATCAGGAAGATCTGGCGCACATCATGACGGCGGAACAGGGCAAACCGTTGGCCGAAAGCCGCGGTGAAATCACCTATGCCGCCTCCTTTATCGAATGGTTCGCCGAGGAAGGCAAGCGGGTGTATGGCGACACCATTCCACAGCCGCAGGCCGGTCGCCGCATCATCGTGCAAAAAGAGCCGATCGGCGTGTTCGCCGCCATCACCCCGTGGAACTTCCCGGCGGCGATGATCACCCGTAAAGCCGGCCCCGGCTGGGCCGCCGGCTGCACCGGGGTGATCCGCCCCGCCAGCCAAACGCCGTTCTCGGCGCTGGCGATCGCCGTGCTGGCGGAGCGCGCCGGGTTGCCCGCCGGGGTGTGCAACGTGATAACAGGCCCCAGCAAAGGCATCGGCGGCGAACTCACCGCCAACCCGGATGTGCGTAAACTCTCCTTCACCGGCAGCACCGAAGTGGGGGCACAGCTGCTGGCCCAGTGTGCGCCCACCATCAAGAAAACCAGCATGGAGCTGGGCGGCAACGCGCCGTTTATCGTGTTTGACGACGCCGATCTGGACGCCGCCGTGGCCGGCGCGGTCGCTTCGAAATACCGCAACGCCGGCCAGACCTGCGTCTGCACCAACCGTTTTCTGGTGCAAGACGGCGTATACGATGCCTTCGCCGCCAAACTGAAAGCCGCCGTCGCCAAGCTGAAAGTCGGCAACGGCCTGGATGACGGCGTCACCATCGGCCCGTTGATTAACCCGGACGCGGTGGAGAAAGTGCGCGAGCATATCGCCGACGCCGTCGAGCACGGCGCCTCGGTGCTGCTGGGCGGCAAGCCTGACGCGCTGGGCGGCAATTTCTTCAGCCCGACCATCCTGACCGACGTGCCGCACACGGCGAAAATCTTCCGCGAGGAGACGTTCGGCCCGGTGGCGCCCCTGATCCGCTTCAGCCAGGAAGCCGACGCCGTCGAACTGGCTAACGACACGCCGTTCGGCCTGGCCGCTTACTTCTACAGCCGCGACATCGGCCGGGTGATGCGCGTGGCCGAAGCGCTGGAGTACGGCATTGTCGGCATCAACGAAGGGCTGATCTCCACCGAAGTGGCGCCGTTCGGCGGCATGAAACACTCCGGTTTAGGCCGTGAAGGCTCAAAATACGGCATCGAAGACTATCTCGAGATCAAATACCTGTGCCTCGGCGGCCTGGGCGCCTGATGCGGTCGCTATCCATATCAGCTGCCGCTGACGCGCGCAGAGGAAAGCGACCGCGTTAGTCCTCGCCATCCTCGGCCCCTGCGCCGCAATGCCTGGCTTGCCGGCTCCGCCTGCCTGTACGGAGCCGGTGAGCCAATCAGGCGTCCTGATTGAGTACGTTGCCGATCGCCTCCTCACACTGCAAGATATTATGGTGGTGACAAGCCAGCGGGATAATCTTGAGCTGCGCGCAAACCGCGCCCAGCCCATTATCTTCCAGCGCCAGCAGCGGCGCCGTTATCGCCTCCGGCAACTGCGGATTACCCTCCATCGCCTTGAACAACGTCACCTTCGTGGTTTGCAGCCTGCGGCTCAGACTCCCCTCAGACAGCCGCCGCTCCGCCTGCCCGGCGGCCATGGCGCGTGTCGCCGCCTCGCCCTCGATGCCCAGCGCAGGCAGCAGTTGCTCCAGCGGCAGCTCCGCCGTGGTCTGCCGGTAGAAGCTGTCCAGCAGATACAGCCGCACGTTACGGCAGCCGCGCGCCTCCAAGCGAGCGGCGATCTCCAGCGCGATGATGCCCCCCAGCGACCACCCGAGAATGCGCACCGGCCCGGCGTCTTGCAGCAGGCCGGCGGCAATCATGTCGTTTAAATACCGTTCGGCCAGCTCACCGAGCGAGTCGATGGTCGGTTGATGGTAAAGATTGTGGTTATCGACGCCATAGCAATTGAGTCGCCCTTGCAACGGCTGAGCGAAAGCATGAAACGCCTCCGCGCCCACCAGCGCCGGGTGGATCATCCACACAGTGGGCACGCCGTCTGTCCGGCGGTTAAGCGGCATGACCAAACGGCGCTCGTTGGCGGCCAGCAGATTTTTTAGGGTGCGGCTTTGCAACAACTGCACCACCGGCACCGGCGCGGCCATCAGCGCCCCCATGCCGACGCACAGGGAGATCGCCTTGATCGAGGTGCCGCCCAGCAGGAAGAAATCGTCCGTCATGCCGACCTGCTCGCACTGCAGCGCCTCCTGCCACAATGCGCACAACTGCTGCTCCAGCGCGTTCGCGGGAGCGACATAGGCCTGCGGCTCATTCGCCGTCGGCGCCGGCAACGCCTTGCGATCCAGCTTACCGCTGGAGTTGTACGGCAACGCTTCCAGCCGCACCAGGGCCTCAGGCAGCATGTATAGCGGCAATTGCCCGCTCATAAAGGCCAGCAGCGCCGACTCCTCCAGCGGCGCCTCACTGACGTAATACAGCGCCAGACGCTGCCGATGCGCCTCTGACAGCACCACGGCGCAGCAGGATTTGATCGCGCCGAACGCCAGCGCACATTGCTCGACCTCCCCCAGCTCGACGCGGTAGCCATTGATTTTCACCTGAAAATCCATACGGCCGAGGAACTCCAGATTGCCGTCCGGCAAATAGCGCCCGGCATCGCCGGTGCGATAAAGCCGCTCCCCCAGTTCCGGATGGTAGATGAATTTTTCCTCGGTCAGCGACGGATTGCGGTAATAGCCGCGCGCCACGCCGGCCCCACCGATGTACTGCTCCCCCGGTAAGCAGGGCGGCAACACGCGCAGATGGCGATCCAGCACATAGAAACGCTGATGGGCCATCGCCCGGCCATAAGGCACGCTGGGCGCCAGGATCGGCGTTTCCGGAATGTCGTACAAAATCGACCAAATGGAGCTTTCGGTCGCGCCCCCGGCGCTGACTACCCGGCACCCTGGCCGCCATTGGCGAATGCGCGCCGGCAGTGAACGCGAGATCACCTCACCCACCAGCACCACGTTGCGCAGATGCGGCCACTGCGCCTGCGACGCGGCAGACTCCAGCTGCTCCACCAGCAGCGTCATCACCGAAGGCGCGGAATTCCAAAAGGTCACCCCCTGAGTCATCAACAACCGATGCCACGCCTCCGGCTGATAGCGTTCGGTTTCGGACGGCATCACGATGGCGCCGCCCACCGACAGCAGGCCGAAAATATCGAACACCGAAATGTCGAAGCTCAGCGCGCTGAGCGCCAACCCGCGATCGTCCGCGCCGAGTTCCAGCTGGTGCAAGGTATCGATGATGCTGTTCACCGCGCCGCGATGTTCTATCGCCACCCCTTTCGGCGTGCCGGTAGAACCGGAGGTGAAGATCACATAGGCCAGCGCGGAAGGCGCCGGCAAGACCGGCTCACCCGGCGCCGCCGGCGGTAACGCGTTGACCGCACCTTGCGGATCGATCGTCAACAGTCTGGCGTTACCGTGGGCCGCCCACGCCCGGCTGCTGAGGATAATCCGGGTCTGCGACTGCGCGACGATATCCAGGCGGCGGCGTTCCGGCCAGGCGCCGTCCAGCGGCAAATAGGCCTTGCCGGCCATCAGGATCGCCAGCACCGCAATGATTTGCGCCCGTCCTTTGTCCACCATCACCGCGATGGTGTCGGCGCGCATATCCGCATGCTCGCGCAGCTGCAACGACAGCGCCAACGCACGCCGATACAGCTCACCGTAGTTCAGCTCACCCCATTCATCGACGATCGCCACCCGCTGCGGATCGCGCTCGGCCTGACGGATAAAATCATGATGGATGGCGCGTTCGAAATCGTAGGCCGGCGGACAGGATTGACGCAAGGCGCGCTGCCGCGCCGTTTCACTCGCCGATACCAGCGCCAACTGACTGACGCGCTGCTCCCCGTGATTGACGATCTGCGTGAGGATCGTCAGATAATACTCACCCAACAGCGCCAGCGTGGCCGGTGCAAACAGGGCGGTGGCATAGTTAAAGATCGCCCTGCCGCCTTGCGGCGCCGACTGTATGCTCAGCGTCAAATCGAATTTGGCCGCCTGATAGTGTGTCAACAGATCCTGCGGCGCCAGCCAGGCCGGCGCTTCACCCGCCTCTTCCAGCGCGAACAGCGTCTGAAACAGCGGATGGCGCGACAGATCGCGCGGCACCTGCAGCAACTCAATCAACTGATCCAACGGTAAATTCTGATGCCGCTGCGCCTGCAGCACGCCATCAAAGACCCGATGCACATAATCGTTCAGCGACGCCGCATCGTCTATTTGCGAGCGCAACGGCAGCGTATTGACGAAGAATCCGATCGCCGAGCGGGTCTCCGCCACCGGCCGGTTAGCGACCGGCGTGCCGACCAGAATGTCTTGCTGGCCGCTGAAGTAACCGAGCAGCAGATTAAAGGCCGCAAGATACAGCGCAAACGGCGTGACGCCTTGCCGCCGGGCGAACTGCGCCGCCTGCATCGTCAGGGCCTCCGGCAGCGCGATGACGTGATTGGCGCCGCGATGATCGAAGCGCGCCGGCCGCACGAAATCGAGCGGCATCTCCAGCGCCTGCCACCCATCCAGCGCTTGTCGCCAATACGCTTTCGCCTCATCCGCCAGCGCGGAGTCCAGCCAGCGCCGCTGCCAGACGGCATAGTCGCCATATTGCAACGGCAACGCCGCCAGCTCAGCCTCCCGCCCTTGCCGCTGCGCCTGATACAGCGCATCCAACTCCTGCAGCAGCACCGGCTGCGACCAGCCGTCAAACGCCAGGTGGTGCACCAGGATCAGGCTGTAAGTCACCCGCCCGCCATCAGGCTGCACCACCTGGTAAACGCTCGCTCTGATCGGCAACTCCGCCTCCAGGGCAAACGGCCGATCGATATCCTGCCGCAGTCTGTCCGGCCAGCGCGCCGCCTCCAGCGCCACGCGCTCCAGCGAAAGCGTTTGTTCACAGGCCCGGGCGACGGCAATTTGGGACGGCTTCTGGGCAATCAGGCTGTGCAACACCTGATGCCGGGCGACGACCGCCTGCAGACTGCGCTCGTAAGCCGTCAGACAGACATCGTCGCCGAGACGGAACAGCATCGGCACATGATAAAGATTGCCGCCGCCGTTCAGGTTCTCGATAAACCACAGCTGCAGCTGTGAAGCGGAGAGCGGATACTCGCGTTGCCGCAGCGGCGGGATCGACATCGGCGCGGCGCCCTCCCCCTGCCGCAGCAACGCACGGCACAATGAACGGATCGTCGGGAACCGGCCCAGCTCGCTCAACGTCACCTCGATCCCCAACCGTTGACCGAGCTGGTAACAGGCCTGGATCGCCAGAAGGGAATTGCCGCCCAGCGAGAAGAAATTGTCCTCCACGCCGATATCCTGCCGCTGCAACAGATCGCGCCACACCGCCAGGCAAGCGTTCTCTCGCTCGTTCTGCGCCGCGACGAACTCGCGCGCCGTCCTTTTCGGCGGCGGCAACGCCTGTCGGGCTATCTTGCCGTTTTCGGTCAGCGGCAGCTGTGCCAGCTGCATCAGCGCCTGCGGCACCATGTAAGGAGGCAGTTGGCTGCTCAAATGCTGCGCCAAATCCTGCGGGGCGATCGCCTCATCGGCAACGAAGTAAGCGGCCAGACAGGGCTGAGGGTCGGTGACGAGCACGCAACAACAGGCGGTCACTCCCGGATAGGCAAGCGCGGCATGCTCTATTTCACCCAGCTCGATGCGGTAGCCGTTCAGCTTGACCTGCTGATCGAGACGCCCCAGGAACTCCACATTGCCGTCCTCGAGCCACCGGCCCGCGTCGCCGGTGCGATACACCCGCTCCTGCAGCTCCTCATGCCAGAAGAAACTCTCGGCGGTGCGTTGCGGATCGCCGTAATACCCGCGCGCCAACCCTTCACCGGCCAGATAGATCTCCCCGCGCACGCCCGGCGCCGCGGGCCGTCGTCCGGCATCCAGAATGTAGCAACGCTGGTGCGGCAACGGTTTACCGTAAGGGATGCTGACCGAGCGAATTTTCTCGCCTCGCGGCACCTCATACAGCATGGTGAAGATCGCCGCCTCCGTAGCGCCGCCGGCGCTGCAGAAGCGGACGTGCGGCGCCCAGGCCAGGCAGCGTTCCGGCAGCGAGGTGGCGATCCAGTCGCCCCCCACCATCACCGCCCGCAGCGCCGGCGCAGGCCAGGCCGCCAGCCCCGCGCCGTTTACATAGTCCAGCAACAGCTCCATCAGGGCCGGTGCGCTCAACCATTGCGTCACTCGATGTGTCATCATCAGCTGATACCAGGCTTGCGGATTGACCCGATCTCGCTCGGCCGGCATCACAACCGCACCGCCCGCACTCAACGGGCTGAAAATATCGAAGATCGCCAGATCGAAGCTCAACGCGCTGAGCGCCAGACTACGATCCCGCTCGTTGAACCCGAAATACCGCCGAACGCCTTCCAGCATGTTCACCGCGCTGCGATGTTCGATCGCCACGCCCTTGGGCGTGCCGGTCGAGCCCGAAGTGAAAATGATATAGGCCAGGCTGTCAGGACCGGCCTCCACCGCCGGCAGGCGCCTCTCCGGCAGCGGCAACTGCGCCGCCAGCCCGCTGGCATTCAGTTCGACCAGGTTGATCTCGTCGCAGGCCCAGGGCGCATCGCTGAGCAACGTATTGATGCCGGCCTGCGCCATCACCTTCAGCCGCCGCTGCGGCGGCCATGTCGCCTCCATCGGCAAAAACGCCTTGCCGCACATCAGCGCCGCCAACAGGGCGATCGGCTGCCGGCGCCCCTTGTCGGCGACGACGGCGATGGCGTCGCCGGTCATCTTGCCCTGCACACGCAGTTGAGTGGCCAGCGTTAACGCCGCCTCGTGCAGTTCGCCGTACGTCATTTCCCCCTGCGCGTCGATCACCGCGACGGCCTGCGGATTGCGCTGCGCATGCCGCACGAAATCCTGTTGCAGGCAGCGTTCAAACGCATAGCTAAAGGCCGGCGCCGCAGGCAGCGCCGGGCTCTGCGGCTGCAGACGAATATTTTCCAGCGGCCAGTCATCGTGGCGCGCCATCTGTTGCAATAGGGCGAGATAGTAGCCGGCCAACCGATCCATCGACGCTTTGCTGAACAGCGCCGACGCGAAGTTGAAGCGCGCGCGCATCTGCTCCCCCTGCGGCGTCAGCGTGAGCGTCAAATCGAACTTGGCGGTGCGCTCATCCGCGCTCAAATCGACCACCGACAGCCAGTCCGGACGCGCCGGTGCGCCGCTCTCGCCCTCCAGCGCGAACATGACCTGGAACAGCGGATGCCGCGAAAAGTCGCGCGGCAGCGCCAGAGCGTCCACCAGCGCCTCCAGCGACAGCGTCTGATGCTGCTGCGCCCGCAGCGTCGTGGCCGCAACCTCTCGCACAAACTCGGCAACGCCCTGACGGGGGTCGATCTGCCGGCGTAAAGGCAGCGTATTGACAAAGAATCCGATCAGATTCCCCAGCTCAGGGCGATTGCGGTTCGCCAGCGGCGTACCCACCATGACATCGTTCTGGCCGCTGTAGCGGGCAAGCAACAGCATGAACCCCGCCAGCATCACGGCATGCAGCGTCACGCCCTCTCGGCGTGCCAAGGCCTCCAGCGCCTTCACCAGCGCCGCCGGCAGCGGCACTTCGCTATTGTCGCCGCGTACGTCGAAGACCGCCGGCCGCAAAAAATCCACCGGCAGCGAGAGCGGCTGCCAGCCCGCCAGCTCTCGCTGCCAAAAGGCCAATTCATCGGCCCGGCGCTGCACATTTTCCGGCGCGTGTTGCCAGCAGGCATAGTCGAGGTATTGCAGCGCCGGCTCTGTCGCCTTACGCCACGTTCCCCGATAGCGCGCGTCCAGTTCCTGCAGCAGCACCTCAAGCGACCAACCGTCAAAGACGATGTGATGGAACACCAACAGACAAACGGCCGTTTCCCCGCCTGCCGCATCGCGGTAACGATAGCGCGTGGCGCGCAGCGGCAGCTCGCACGTCAAATCCATCGGCCGGCTGCAGGCCTGCGCCAGCGCCATGTCAAACTCAGCGCTGCTCACCGTCAGCAAAGGCACCGGCAGCACGGCGTCGCTGACCCACTGGCTGGCTTCGCCCCGCTCATTCTGGCGAATCAGGCTGCGCAGGATCTGGTGGCGCTCGACGATCGCCTGCAGACAGTCCGCAAAACGTTGGTCATCGATGTCCGGCGCCAGCCGCAGCAGCACCGGCGACAGATAGTGCGTGGCGTCCGCCGACAGTTGCTGAACAAACCACAATCGCGATTGCTGAAGCGACAACGGCCCCTCCCGCAGCCCGCCGGCGAGGATGGGCGGCTCATCCGACGGCGCCTGCCGTTGAGCGGCGATATGCTCGCTCAGCGCGGCCACCGTCGGATGCTGATTCAACGTCAGCACCGAGATCTTCGCCCCCGGCAATTTATTCACTTCGTGACACAGCCTGATGGCCATAATGGAGTTGCCGCCGAGGCGGAAGAAGTTGTCGTCCATGCCGACATGGCCGCCCAGCAGCCGATTGAACAGTGTAGAAAGCTGAGTCTCCAGCGGCGTGCCCGGTTGGCGAAACGCCGTTTGCCGCTCGACCGGCAGCGGTTCCGGCAATGCCCGGTGATCGACCTTGCGGCTCACCGTCAGCGGCAGCGCCGACAGCGCCGACAGCGCCGACAGCGCCGACGGCAACATATAATGCGGCAGCTGCGCCGCCAGGCGTTGCAAGAGGTCGCCGGCCTGCGGCGTCGCGCCGGGCTTCGGCACATACCAGGCCGCCAGTTGGTCCGTCGTGCCGGGGCGCAGGGTCACCACCGCCTCGGCCACCTCGGGCAGCGCGCGCAGCTGCATTTCGATCTCGCCCAACTCGATGCGATAGCCGTTGATCTTGATCTGCTGGTCGTGTCGTCCGAGATAGTCCAGGCTACCGTCGGCCAAGCGCCGTACCCGGTCGCCGGTGCGATACAGGCGCCGGTAAGGCTCACGCAGTTCAAAAGGATTGGCGACGAATGCGGCTTCCGTCAGCGCCGGCAGGTTCAGGTATCCGCGCGCCAGGCCGACGCCGGCCAGACACAGCTCGCCCTCCGCCCCCAGCGGCAGCAGATTGTCATGCTCGTCAACCACATAACAACGCATATTGGCGATGGCGTGGCCGATATTGCGCGCGCCGTTGCGGCGATAAATATTCAGACTGGCGCTGACCGAAGCCTCGGTCGGGCCGTACAGATTGGCAACCTGCATGCCGCAGGCCAGGTAATGGTCGAGCGCCTCCTGCGCGGTCGCCTCGCCGCCGGTCGCGAGATAGCGCACCGAAGCCGGCAGGTCAGGCAAAGTGCCAAGCAGCGCCGGCGGCAGGAAACAGGCTTCGATGCCCCAGGCCGCCATTTGGCCGCACAACAGCGCCGGATCGCGCCGCTGCGCCTCGCCCGCGATGAACAGCCGGTGGCCGTTGCTCAGAGCCATGAACACTTCAAACACGTGCGCGTCAAAGGCCAGCGACGCGAACTGCAGGCAGTTGAGCGCGCCCGATTCATTGCGCAGCAAACGCTGCGTATGACCCCACACCATGTTGGCCGCGCCCCGGTGTTCGCACAGCGTGCCTTTCGGCCGACCGCTGGTGCCGGAGGTGTAAATCACGTAGGCCAATTGCCGGGCTTCGACATTCGGCAGACTCGCGGCATCCGCATCGGCAAGCGGTTCATCTGCCGCCAGGCAAGCGCCGTCCGGCGCCAGTCGCTGCGCCGCCCCTTGCAATGCGCTTTCCGTCAGGACGATGGGGCTGTTCACCTCTTGCAGAATATATTCCAGGCGCTGCGCCGGCGCCGCGGGATCCAGCGGCACATAGGCGCCGCCCGCCTTCATGATGGCCAGCATCGCCACCACCGCTTCCGCGCTGCGCTGCAGATACAGCGGGATCAGCGTCTCTGACGGCATGGCTGCGCCGCGCAACCGGCGATATTCTTCCCGCAGCCGTATCGCCAGGCGATCGCTGCGCTGTGCCAGTTGGCGGTAGCTGAGCGAACCGTTGGCATCGGTTACGGCGATGCGTTCCGGATGACGGCGCGCCTGGCGGGCCACGCCGTCGAGCAGTGTCGCTTCTGGATCGGCCGTGTCCGGCTCGCTCTCCCAGGCGTCGCGGCAGCGTAAAACCTGCTGCGCCGTGAGCTGCGGCCACGCGGCTATCGGCGCGTCCGGTTCGGCTAGCGCACGCTGCAATAGCCCGAGATACTGATCCGCCATCTCCGCCATTTGCGTGGCGTCGAACAGATCGGGCCGATAACGCAGGCGAAACTCAAAGGCCTGCTCGGTCGGCTGATACTCCAGCAGCAGTTCCGAACCGGCCAGATCGACGTTGTAACGGTGATTAACGCCGATGCGGCAACCGTCAAGCGCCAGCGGCGCATCTTTCAGGTAAGCCTGAGTGAAATTGACGTTCAGCTCGCGCACCGGGCTGAGGTTCAGCATGTCATAAACCGGCAATTGGCTGTGCCGCAGCTTGCCCGTCGCCTTGAGCGCTTTGCTGTAGGCCAGCGTCGCGCGGTACAGCTGGTTGAACGTGGCTTGCGGGGCGAGCGTTAAGGGAAACACCGCGGTGTTGACCTGGGCGCCGAAGAACAGCGGCTCGCCGCCGTCCGGCGCGACGGGATAACCGATATGCACCGTGTCCTGCGCGGATTGCCGGGCGATCAGCAACGCCCACAGCGTTTTGAATATCAGGAATGGGTTGGCATATCTGACGCCAGACTTCAGCGCCTGCCACTCGGCGAACGGCAACGTAAAGCGCACTTCGCCGGCGCCGGGGGCTTCGGGGGCTTCACCGGGGAGATAAGGCAACGCTACGCGCGGGGCGCATTCGGCCAACCGGTCGCCCCAGAATGACGCGGAAGCGAAGTCCTGCTTCAACGCCGCGATATCCGCCTCATAGCGCCGGTACAATCGACAAATGTCCGTTTCATCCGCCTGCGGCGGCGCCACGGCCGCCCCGCGATTGTAATAGGCGGAAACGGCGTTGTAGAACTCCTGGCCGGACAGGCCGTCGATCAGGATGTGATGAACGACAATGATCAAATTATAGCGCTGCGGTGCCAACTCAATCAGGTAGAAGCGGCACAGCGGCCCCTCCCGGAGATCGAACGGCGTATTGATTAATTTGCCGACATCGCAATCGGCATCAAGCGTTTCCAACGCAATTTTCTTCTCCGTCTTTACCCAGCGTAATTGCGGCGAGCTGTCGTCGAGGACATGGTGAAACAGAATATAGTCCCGGCACACCCCGTCGATCGCCGCGCGCAGTCGATCGACGTCCAGCGCCCCCTCAATGGTCTGATCCAGCACCAGGTTGTACTCGCAGGAGTGTGGATTGAGGACGTATTCATTCCAAAACGTGTGGGTATAGGGTGAAGCGATGATCGCGCCCATGAATCAATTCCCTTTTAATATATTCCGATAATATATGAATAGATATTTATGCATGGCATAAATACCGTGATGGTTATGCGATTGAGCTGTTAGGCGAAAACTTAAAAAACATAATAGCGAATATTATTTTATTTTTATAAAAAATAAAGCCACAAAAAAATAAATAAACTAAAATCATTAAAAACAATGACATAAAAAATAATTTATCATTTAAAAATGACTCCTTGCTTTACATTCATAAATAAAATAACTATTGTAAATAAATTAAAATCAAGGATGGGAATATATTTAATATAAATAAATCTAATTTAAAGGCATCGCAGGAAAATCGATAAAAAAGAGAATCTTCTTAAATGAAAACACGCATCTTTCAGTTGCGCTATTCCAAAGCGTACGGTGTCGGAATATCCTATACTCGTTGCAGGATGCAGTTTCCCTCCCATTGAATGCCAGTACAGGGAGTCACAAATGGCTATTTTCGCCCACTTGCGGGCAATTTTTTCAGCATTATTGGCAGAATTATCTGATGAATAAAAAACGTCCCGTCTTGACCCCGGCAACCCTGTTATTGCTGCAGCCGGTCTGCATCGGTTCGGCCCTGGCGGCGGATCAGAAAGACAGCGATACGCTGGTGGTAATGGCGCAACCCATCGGATTGACCGAGCTGGGATCGCCAGTGTCCGTCAGCGTGATCGACGGCCAGGACCTGCGCAACGCCGCACCGCAGATTAACCTGTCGGAAAACCTTGGCAGCGTGCCGGGCCTGCAGCTTCAAAACCGGCAAAACTATGCGCAGGATCTGCAGCTGTCGATACGCGGATTCGGCAGCCGATCGATGTTCGGCGTGCGCGGGGTGCGCATGTACGTCGACGGCATTCCCGCCACCATGCCCGACGGCCAGGGGCAAACCTCCAATATCGACATCAACTCCGTCGAGCGCATCGAGGTGCTGCGCGGCCCCTATTCCGCGCTGTACGGCAACGCTTCAGGCGGAGTGATCAACGTTGACACCCAGACCGGCGCCCAGCCGCCAACGCTGGAGGCCGGCGGCTATTTCGGCAGCGACAACACCTGGCGCTACGGGGTGAAAGCGACCGGCGCCACCGGCGACGGCACCCAGGCCGGCGACATCAACTACACTATCTCCGGCACCCGCTTCACCACTCAGGGCTATCGCGATCACAGCGCCGCGCGGAAAAACCTCGGCAACGGCAAGCTCGGCGTGCGGTTGGACGACGTCAGTACCCTGACGCTGATGTTCAACAGCGTCTCCATTGACGCCGGCGATCCGGGCGGCCTGACCGAAGCGGAATGGAAGGAAAACCCGCGCCAAGCGCCGCGCGCGGATCAATACAACACCCGCAAGTCGCTCGATCAGACCCAGGCCGGCCTGCGCTATCAGCGCCAGATGAGCGAGCGCGACGAACTGACGCTGACCGCCTACCACGGCGAGCGCCACACCACGCAGTACCAATCCATTCCACGCGGGCCGCAGCTCAACCCTACCCACGCCGGCGGGGTGATCGTGCTGGAAAGAAAATATCAGGGCATTGACACTCGCTGGAAGCATGAGGATACTCTCGCCTCGTTACCGGTAACACTGATCGGCGGTCTGGATTATGAAACCATGACCGAACGCCGGCAGGGGTTTGAAAACTTTATTCTGCGAGACGGCACAGTGGACTACGGCGAGAAGGGCGACCAGCGGCGCAACGAGAAAAACCGCATCTGGAACCTGGATCCTTACCTGCAAACCTCCTGGCAACTGACGCCGCACTGGACGCTGGACGCCGGCCTGCGCTACAGCACGGTCAGCTTCGACTCGACCGACTACTACATCACGCCGCGCAACGGCGACGACAGCGGCAGCAAACGCTACCACCAGTGGCTGCCGATGGGCTCGCTCAACTATAAAATCAATCCGGCGTGGAACGTTTATCTCTCAGCCGGCCGCGGCTTTGAAACCCCGACCATCAACGAACTCTCCTATCGCCCCGACGGCCAGGCCGGCCTGAACATCGGCCTGCAGCCGTCCACCAGCGACACCGTCGAACTGGGCAGCAAACTGCGCCTCGGCAACGGCCTGGTGAGCGCCGCCCTGTTCCAGACCGATACCGACAACGAGCTGGTGGTGGCGGAAAGCAGCGGTGGGCGCACCAGCTACGCCAACGCCGGCAAAACACGGCGGCGCGGCCTGGAACTGGCGCTGGATCAAGAGTTCGCGCTGGACTGGCGCCTGCATATGGCCTGGACGCTGCTGGACGCCACCTACCGCAGCGAGATGTGCGGCAAAGCCGTTTGTACCCCGGCCCAAACCATTCCCGCCGGCAATCGCCTGCCGGGCATCGCCCGCAACATGGGCTACGCCTCGCTGGCCTATGCCCCGCCGGAAGGCTGGCACGCCGGCGCGGAGCTGCGCTACATGAGCGACATTCAGGCCAATGACGCCAACAGCGCGCAGGCTCCCGCTTACACCGTGGCCGGCGTAAACGCCGGTTATCGCTTTACCTGGAACCGCTGGGCGCTGGACGTGTTCAGCCGGGTGGACAATGTTTTCGATCGCCGATACGTCGGTTCGGTGATCGTCAACGAAGGCAACGGCCGCTACTTCGAGCCGGCGCCGGGGCGCAACTGGGGTGGCGGCGCCACCTTGTCTTATCGCTTTGAATAAGGCAAAGCACCTTAAGGTTAAAAAACGGGATGGGTTTTACGTCACCCTAGCGGCTTCTCGCTGAAATAATAGGGAGAAACCGCGTGTTTTTTCCGATTTGGCTTAATCTCTAAATCGGGGACTTTCATTTTTGGTAAGGGTATTGCTATGCAAAATAAAGCGTCACTATCGCCGCTTATCGTCATAACGGCGCTGTTTGCCGCGCTAAGCGGGCTTTATCTGCTCGGCGGCGGCATCTGGCTGGCCAAGTTGGGCGGTTCGCTGTATTACATCATCGCCGGGCTGGTGCTGCTGGCGACTTCCTGGCTGCTGTTCCGCCGCCGCGCCACCGCGCTGCTGCTGTACGCGGTATTCCTGCTGGGCACCACGATTTGGGCCCTGTGGGAAGTGGGCCCGGACTTCTGGGCGCTGACGCCGCGCCTGGACGTCACCTTCTTCTTCGGCCTGTGGCTGGTGTTGCCGTTTATCTACCGCAAGCTGGTGGCCAACGGCAAATTCGCCTACGGCGCGCTGAGCGCGGCGCTGGCGATCACCGTCATCGCGCTGGCCTATGCCGTGTTCAACGATCCGCAAGAGATTAACGGCACCCTCGACGCCGCCCAGGTACAACCGAAAGACGCCACCGGCGCCGACTGGCCGGCCTATGGCCGCACCCAGGAAGGCACTCGTTACTCGCCGCTGAGCCAGATCAACGACAAAAACGTTGGCCAGCTGCAAGAGGTTTGGCGTTTCCAGACCGGCGATCTGAAGACCGCCAACGACCCGGGTGAGATCACCAACGAAGTCACGCCGATCAAGATCCGCGATACCCTTTACATGTGTACGCCGCACCAGAAGCTGTTCGCGCTGGATGCCGCCACCGGTAAAGAAAAATGGAAGTTTGATCCGCAGCTGAAATACAACCCAACCTTCCAGCACATCACCTGTCGCGGCGTGTCTTACCACGAAACCGCCGCAGCCGCAGGCGCCGCCGGCGACGCCGCTCCGGCGATGTGCGCACGCCGCATCATTCTGCCGGTCAACGACGGCCGTCTGTTCGCACTGGACGCCGAAACCGGCAAACCCTGCCCGGACTTCGCCAACAACGGTGAGCTGAACCTGCAGAGCAATATGCCGTATGCGACGCCGGGCCACTACGAGCCGACCTCACCGCCGGTGATCACCGACAAAGTGATCGTCGTCGCCGGCGCCGTGACCGACAACTACTCCAACCGCGAGCCTTCCGGCGTGATCCGCGGCTTCGACGTCAACAGCGGCAAGCTGCTGTGGGCCTTCGATCCGGGCGCGAAAGATCCGAACGCCATCCCGGCGGACGAGCACCACTTCGTGCCGAACTCGCCGAACTCCTGGGCGCCTGCCGCCTATGACGCCAAGCTGGATATCGTTTACCTGCCGATGGGCGTTTCCACTCCGGACATCTGGGGCGGCGATCGCACCCCGGAAATGGAACGCTACGCCAGCGGCCTGTTGGCGCTGAACGCCTCCACCGGCAAACTGGCCTGGTTCTATCAGACGGTCCACCATGACCTGTGGGATATGGACGTGCCGGCGCAGCCGACCCTGGCGGACATTACCGACAAGAGCGGTAAAAAAGTGCCGGTCATCTATGTGCCGACCAAAACCGGCAACATCTTTGTGCTGAACCGCACCAATGGCGAACTGGTGGTGCCGGCGCCGGAGAAACCGGTACCGCAAGGCCCGGCCAAGGGCGATCGCCTGTCACCGACCCAGCCGTTCTCCGAGTTGACCTTCCGTCCTGAGAAGAAACTGACCGGCGCCGACATGTGGGGCGCGACCATCTATGATCAGCTGGTCTGCCGCGTGATGTTCCACAGCCTGCGTTATGAAGGCACCTTCACCCCGCCTTCCGAGCAGGGCACGCTGGTGTTCCCGGGTAACCTGGGCATGTTCGAATGGGGCGGCCTGGCCGTCGATACCGATCGCGAAATCGCCATCGCCAACCCGATCGCGCTGCCGTTCGTCTCCAAACTGATCCCGCGCGGCCCAGGCAACCCGATTGAGCCGCCGGAAGGCGACAAAGGCGGCAGCGGCACCGAGTCCGGCGTACAGCCGCAGTATGGCGTGCCGTTCGGCGTCACCCTGAACCCGTTCCTGTCGCCGTTCGGCCTGCCGTGCAAACAGCCGGCCTGGGGTTACATTTCCGCCGTGGATCTGAAAACCAACGACATCGTGTGGAAAAAACGCATCGGCACCGTGCGCGACAGCTCACCGTTGCCGCTGCCGTTCAAAATGGGCATGCCGATGCTGGGCGGCCCGGTGACCACCGCCGGTAACGTGTTCTTCATCGGCGCCACCGCGGACAACTACCTGCGCGCCTTCAGCGTGACCAACGGTGAAAAACTGTGGGAAGCGCGCTTGCCGGCCGGCGGCCAGGCGACGCCGATGACCTATGAGGTCAACGGCAAGCAGTACGTGCTGATCTACGCCGGCGGCCACGGTTCCTTCGGCACCAAGCTGGGCGACTACGTGGTCGCTTACGCCCTGCCCGATCAGAAGTAACCACCGCCGTTAGTACCCCGCAAAGCACGCCGCAAGGCGTGCTTTTTCTTTTCCCGCCCCGCCGGCTGCCCCCTCGCAATACCCTTAATTTTTTCACTCTCATTATTGATAATGGTTATCATTCGCAATATTATACCTCTGCGGCCCCGGCAGCGGCTGCGATCCTCTCCCGCTTAATGGGCAATATAACGATCGGCCGCCTTCGGGCGGCCCTATTCGGAGGCGCATGGTCGACCATACTCGGAAGCATCGAAAGAAGATTTTGCAAGCGGCGGTGAAAACGCGACGCGCCGGCCTGACGTTCGCGCCGGCGTCGCCAGCCACGTCGCCCTTTATCGGCCAGCACCGCCAGACGCAAGCCGTACTGATACACCTGATCGGCCATGATGACGCCCAGGAGGAACATGAATGAACCTGCAGCCCTTTACCGCCATGCTGATGTTCGCCTATGTGCTGCTGATGGTGCCGCTGCTCTACGTCATCGACAGCCGCCTGAGCGCCAGCAAACTGGTGCGCAAAGCCACGCAAAACCTCATCATCATCGCCTTGACGCTGTTGTTCTTCAGCGCGATGACGCTGCTGTATTGACCTTGCCGCGGCTGTCGGCGGCGGATCGTCACCCGGCGTCCGAGCGCCTGGCCCGCGGATATTTCCACAGCCAGCGCCCGCTGACCATGCGCCAGTAGAATAAGGCGCCGCGCACCGCCCAATCGAGGAACATCCCCAACCAGACGCCCACCACGCCCATGCCCAGTTCGATGCCCAACGCGTAGCCGGCCACCACGCGGCACCCCCACATGCCGAGCATCGTCACCCACATGGCGAAGCGGGCGTCGCGCGCGCCTTTCAACCCGGCGGGCAAGACCCAGGAAGCGGCCCAGATCGGCATAAAGGCGGCGTTGAGCCAGATCAGGGTTTTCACCACCGTTTTCACATCATCCTGCGAGGTATAAAACGCGGCGAACACCCCGGCCATCGCCTCTTTACCGAGCCAGCTCACCAGAAAGGTGCTCAGCACCCCCATCAGCAGGACACAGGCGTTCTCCAGAAAGATGGGCACCGCCAGTGGCGTGATCTCGCGCCAGAACAACACGCGGTAGCTTTTCCGTTTGGCGTACCAGCGCGTATTTTCCACGCGCTGACGCAGTGCGGCATACAGGTTCAAGATGGGCTCGATGGGTAAAAGTGAAACATCATTTCAAATGATGATCGATAAATCGTTATCCTGCAAAGAATTTTGGGGCGCCCATAAAGCGCGCCCGAAAGGCATGCCGGCGCGCTACTCCATGTAATCTTCCTGATCGGCCTGCGCCGCCGCGATAAAGCGGGCGGTGCTGCGGCTGAGCGCAGCGCATTTTTCCGTCAGCAGCTGATTGTCCTGTTGCAGGGTCAGGTAACGCGCCTGGGTAAGCGCCGGCAACTGCCGATACCCTGCCGCCTGCGTGTCCCAGCCGCGGCGCTGCGCCGCGCGCATTGCGGTGCGCTGCAGCTTCACGTCGTCCGGTATCTCGCTGCGCCCGCAGTCCACGCGCAGGAAGTGTCCGCCGGCCAGCATCGAAGCGATGTGATCCAGCTGCGCCTGCAGCGGCGGCGCCGGTTTATGCGCCGTCTGCTGACAACCGGCGAGCAGCAGCAATGCCACCGCGCCGCAAAGAGACGTGCGAAACAGAGTCAACATGGGGGCTCCGGGAAAACCTGTGGGTGATGAGATGATCTTAGGTGAGCGGACGTCGGGCGGCAAGGCGAGCAGCACGTGCGGCCCGCTTAACGTCGGCCGCTGCTGACCTTGGTAGCGCGGGCGGGGTTGCCGGCGACGAATTCCAGCGTGGGGGAATAGTAAAACGGCAGCCAAGCGTTATAGCCGCTCTCCCACTCCCATTTGACCGGGCAAGGCCACAGCATGTCTTCATGCAGGATGTAATAGATCCACCGCCCGGGCGGGCGGCGCGGTTTGCGCGTTTTCATAGCGGGTTCGACGGCCTGATGGAATGCGATAGGGTCAACTGCTGCATTTTACCGCGATTTTCGCCGTGGGGACAGCCTGCATTGCCGGCTTCACCCCGGCGCCGGCAAGCGCCCTTTATTCACCGCCGCCTGCCGGCGCGCCGCTCTCGGCCCCCAGCACCACTACCCTGTCGGCCGAGTCGATGGTCGACTTTCTGTGGGCGACGATCACGCGCGTAATATTCAGCGAAGATATCGCCCGGTTGATCGCCGACTCATTCTCAACGTCCAGATGGCTGGTCGCTTCATCCATAAACAGCACGCTCGGGCGGCGATAGAGGGCGCGCGCGATAAACAGACGTTGCTTTTGCCCGCCGGAGATGCCGTTGCCCAACTCGCCGATCAGGGTTTCGTAGCCCATCGGCATCTGCATGATTTCATCGTGGATATTGCTGTGTATCGCGCAGGCCATGATCAGCTCTTTATTGGCATTGACCTCAAACCCGCTGATGTTTTCCGCAATGGACCCGGAGAACAGCCGGTCGTCCTGCAGCACGCAGGCGATCGCGTTACGGTAGTTATTCACCCCGACTTTATGGATATCCATCGCGTCGGCCAAAACCTGGCCGGAAGTGGGGCTGAGCAAACCGCACATCACCTTCAGCAAGGTGGTCTTGCCCGCGCCGGAGGCGCCCACGACGGCCACGCTTTCGCCGGCCGCAATGCGCATGTTCAGGTCTTTGAAGATCGGCCGCGACAGCGCGTCATATTGATACGTAAGATTTTTTACCTCAATGGCAATCCCCGTGCCCGAGGGGAAAACCTGTCGCGGCGCGGACTCCGTCTCCGCATCGGTAAAGACGATGTCGGATATCCTCTCATTGTGCAGCGACAGCATGCGCAAGCCGATCGCCAGGTCGATCAGGCTCGAGGCCCGCTGAGAAAACTGGCCGCGATAGGCATTGAACGCCATGAACATGCCGAGCGTCATGGAATTGTCGATGACCATCATGGCGCCAAGCCACAGGATCGCCACCTGATCGAGCGTTGTGATAAAGGTATTGATCCCGCCGAACATCATATTGAATCGGGTGATTTTGATATTGGTATTGGCGGCGTCGACGTTCAGATTGAGCCAATAGCTGGAGCGCGTTTCCTTGATGCCCAGCGCCTTGACGGTCGAGATGCCGTACAGCGTCTCCATGAAATGCGAGTTGGCCTTGGCCGCCTTGACGATCTGCTCCTCCGAGAATTGACGGTAGGTTCTGTAAGTCATCATCCTGATGAGGATGTAGATCAGAGTGAAGCCCGCCACGACCCAGACCAGCCAGCCGCCGTAGACCATCATCATCGCGAACAGCCCGACCGTCATGATGCCGTCGATGATCCCGCTGACGATATTATTGGTAAAGGTGGTTCTGATCGCATCCAGCGAGGAAAAGCGCGATTGAATGTCCCCCAGGTGCCGTTTCTCGAAAAAATCCAGCGGCAGTTTCATCAGGTGTTCAAACAGCGTCGTCTTCCACTGAATATCGGTCAGCGTCCCGAGCACGATGGAGATCCAGGCCCTGGCGATGCTGACCACCGCGCGGAACAAGGTGAAGAAGATCAGCCCCAAACAGATGACCGTCAGCAGGCTGTAGTCATGCGCCTGAATGACATGGTCGGTCACCAGTTGCGTTCCCACCGGCAGCAGCAGGTTGACCGATTCGATGACTATCGATAACGCAAAGATCTTGAGCAGCGTCCCCGGCAGGCCCTCGATGTTTTTCATCAAATCCAGCAGGCGCAAACGGGTCTTGAGGGTCTCTTTTTGAAAGGCCCTGTCGGGCCACAGCTCCAACGCGATGCCGGTAAAATGATTCGACATCTCCTGCAGCCCGATCACTCTGCGCCCGAAGGCCGGATCGTGAATGACAAAACCGGCGCGCTGCACCTTAACCAACACCACGAAGTGATTCATATTCCAGTGCAGTATGCAGGGCGTTTTCAGCTGATTGATTTCGTCGATGTCCAAGGACAAGGCGCGCGTCTTCAGCTGGATTTGCGACGCGATTTGAGAGATCGTCCCCAGGGTCGCGCCCTGGGTGGAAATGCCGAATCGCTGCCGCAGGCTCAGCATATCCACATTAAACCCGTAATAGGAAGCGATCATGGCGAGGCACGCCAGGCCGCATTCCGATGACTCCGACTGCAAGATGCTCGGCACCCGCTTGCGCAGTGAGAATGTTAACTTCTCGTTGATCCGTTCAAAAAGATTATTGTCCTTCATCGACTCGCCCCACGACGCTGTTTTTTATGTCATACAAAGGCGCGATCGCCCACTGATAAAGCGGTTTCTTATCCAGGAAGACGATGACCCTGGCCTGCAGCCCGCTGCTGATTTCGAGATATTTGCCTTTATCGCTGAATTGCGTGTCGCTGATAGACGCCAGCACTTTGTAGTAGGCGTTCCTTTCCCTTTTATTTCCGCTGCTGTATTCCGACATTTCCTGCGGGGAGGCGGGGACCGACGAGATGGATTCTATTTTTCCCGGAAACTGACCGAATTTATCCGACGGGAAGGCTTCATAGCGAATGTTGATGCCATCGCCGATTTTCACGTAGGGCAAACTGTTATTCGGTAGCCATAAAACCAGATAATATTTGATGTTATCAATCGGTTTGATTTGCGCCAGACTGCTGCCGCTCTCGACCACCTGCCCGGCGGTCACGCTCAGCGACTCGATTTTCCCCTTGAGCGGCGCTTTGATAATGACCTGGCCGCCGGCATTGGACTCCGCCAGCTGGCGTTGTAAATCACTGCGTTGCGATTCGCTTTGCGATATCTGATTGTCGTAATCGGCGGCGCGAATCAGCAAATCGCTGCGCAACTGCGACAGTTGAATATTTTGCTGGATCTTTTGGCTGTAGAGCGCCTGATACGAGCTTTGCTGTTGTTGAAAGAGCGAGCGCTGATAATTTAACTGATCTTTGGTGATCAGGCCTTTCGTCAAATAGTGCTCGTAATTTTTCAGGCTATCGCGCATTTTATCCATCCCCTCTTTGGCACTGAGGTTCAGTTTCTCGGTTTCTTTATAGGCGTTTTCATAGCTATTGATCTGTTTGCGCAAATTATCCAGCATGGCGGTTTTATTTTTATTCAGCTTGCTGATTATCGAATCCAGATTGCTAATCTGTTTGCTTATTTCGCTGGCCGCGATATGGCTGACATTGCCGGACGTGGTGCTTCTCGAGACATCAATCACATACAGCGGCTCGTCCTTTTCCACGACGTCACCGGCTTTATGGAATGCCTGACTCACGTAACCGTATTGGGAGGAAAACACATTGGTGGAATGCGGGATGCTGATCACCTCGCCTTCAACATCGACCCGGCGCGTGTACTCGCAAAAATAGAGTGCGCCCGCCAGGATCAGAATAAAAGTGAAACAGGTGGCGGCAATCACATGGCTCGACGCGCCGGAAATTAACAGCGCCCTGCCGGTCCATCTTTGACGTTGATAATTGACCGCCTCCTGGCGGAAAATATTCCTGCTCTTATTATCACTCATAGGAAGAACCTGCGCTTGCCTGACCGGGAGACAGCCGCAGCGAGAACGCTGCGGCTTTGGACCGCGTATGGATTTAGCTGATAGTGCCGTTAATCAGCCCATCGAGGCCTTTTTTGGAGTATTCCAGCGTGGTGTCCCAGCCAATAACGGCTGCGGCCACGCCGCTGGCTACGCCGCCCAGGATGCCGCCGGCGACCATGCCGACGCCCTGGCCAATCGAGCCGACGCCCAGCAGGCCGCCGCCGTCGCCGCCGTGCTTACCGCCGATGACGGCGCCCGCCATGCTGCCCACGGAGGCGCCCAGAGCGATGGATGAAACGGCTTCCGCGGCATTGGAGACGGCGCTGCCAATCAGCCCCGACAGTCCATTGCTCATATCCCAGGAATAAGCGCCTGACACTTCATTCATTTCGATAACAGACAGTTCTTTCATTGGTTAATCTCCATATTTAAACGGACAAACACTGCCATACATGCGTGTTGTCATTGCATTGGCATCGGCCTGCAGCGCCTGATGCCACCAATAATGTCGCGCGAACAGACGACATTATATTTTTAATGGGGGTCTCTTTAATTCTGCGTAATGGTGAATGTCATCACCGCGTCGGCCTGTCCGGGGCTAATGGCTCCCGTTTGCTTATAGCGCGCCATCAAGGGGATCCTGATCTCTTTTTCAGCCGCGGTGTGGTAATTGATCGGTCTGGAAAACGTTAATGGATTACGGTTCTCATCCAACACTTCCACGGCGACGCCCTTCGCCGCATCGGCGCCGTCGGCGATATCAATCATTCCCACGCCTGGAGAATTTCCGGCCGCCTCGAACGTGACCTGAACCGGAATATTGTCCTCCTGACATTGCAGAACCACGGAAAAATTGCGTTCGGAAGACGCCGCCGTGCTGCCGACGCCGTTAAACTCGCTGCGTTTAGGGCTGCCCAGATTTACCGTTTGATTTTTATAGTTCAAATCAACCAGGCAACTTTTCTGAATGACCTTCATGCCGGAAATACTGATATCCAAAATGGAGGTCGAATCCAGATAATATCTGGCGATAATTTTCCCGCCCATATCGCCGCCGGTTTTGATCGGGCCGGTTTTAATAAACGTCAGCCGAACATCGTTTCGATTGATCCACGGCGTCAGCAAGTTGGGCGAAATCGCCGTGTTGACGGGCACGTTCTTATTGCTCTGCCATAAGTCTGAAATCGTCACCCCCACGCCCTCGATGCCCGTTTCAAATACGCCGGGCAGCGCGCTCGGCGTCAGCGGCGACATGGAGCGATAGGCGACCGAACCGGAACAAAGAAAAGAAAACGTCGTGCCGTTAATGCTGTTCTCGGTTCGAACAGCCAACTGCTCGCCGACTTCAATGCGCGGATCCACGGCCAACGTCAGCAACCCCATACGGGCGGTTTTCGCGTTGGTGGTACAGGTGCCGGCATAAACCGCCGTCGTGAGCATCGCCAGCCACACCAGGGCGCCGTAACCGAATATCCTGAGAAAAACGTTCATTTTCACTCTCACTTAAAAGTCATGATGGAAATAGAGCGAGATCTATTGGCAAACGCCGTTTAGGGTTTGGAGACCCGCTGACGGCGGCTCCGCCGGCAACTGGTAACGGATGCGGCATTGGTTCTCGCCATTCCTGCCCCACTGCGCGATGAGCAGGCCCTTTTCCGCCATGCCGCTCAGATAGACCACGCCGTCGCCGCCGACCAGGAACGGCTGAGTCGCCCCCTCGGCAAGACGCAGGCTGGCGCCCAGCGGCAGAGGTGCCCCCTGCGAGTCCGTCACCTTCATCAAAATTCGTCTGCCGACGTTGGCTTTGAAATTCGCCCGGCTCACCGCGCCGCGAGTCGGCGTGACCGACTGGTTCGTCAACTCGAGATCGACATCATCCGGCAAGCTGTCGACATCGAGGCGAATCGAATTGTTGCGATAAGGCGTGGCGTAAGGAACGATCGCGTAGCCGCGCCAGTCGGTTTTCACCCCGACCTGATTGCCGACCGCCACATCGCTCGCGCCGGCCGCCTGTACCAGGGCGACGGTTTCGCCGAACGGTTGACCGAAGGTCACACCGTCTTCATGGGCGATCACCCCGCCCTTCACCCCGTAGTTGACGCGCTGTTGACTGCGATCGTAGGCATAGCCCGCCGTGAGTTCGCCGTACGTCGCGCGCCAGTCGGCGTTAGCGTTGCCGCTGTTGCCCTGGCCCTGGCTGCCATACCCTTCCTGTACGCTCCAGCTGAGGTTGCCGCCGGCCAGCGCCGTGCCGTTGAGGCCCGCCGTATGGCTGGTATTGCCTTTTTTGCTGGTGTTGAGGTTGTAGGTGGCGTAGGTGTTGCTCAGCCATTTCTCTAATGGCACGCTGATGTTGAAAGCGAAGATCTGATCGCGATCGTAAATGCGCCCGCGGTTCGAATCGCCGTAAGTAGCCTGTGAATTCCGGCTGTAGCTGTAGTTAAAACCGTAGCTGATGCCATTCCAGCTATTGTTGTAACCCGCGCTCAGCGACTGCATATTGCGCTCGGAGCCCCAATAGTCTTCGGAGACCGCGCTGAGTGAAAGCGACCCCGCCCCTTCCCATAAATTCTGGTTCAGCGTGATTTCGCCGCGATTCTTGCGGCGGTCTATCGGGGCGTAACGGTTGCCGCTGCGATAGGTGTCCAGCACTTCCTGCAGCCCATAGTAGCCGCTGGTCGAATAGCGGTAGCCGGCGATGGCGAAGTTCGTCCCCGTCTCGACGATATTTTTGCTGTACCGCACGCGCCATGACTGACCATCGCTTTTCGGTTGATGCTCCTGCTTTGCCCACGCCTGGGTGACGTCGGCCGACAGAGCGCCGAACTCGCCCAGGTTCTTGCCCAGACCCAATGCCAGCGATTGATACGGCCCGGCGAATTGGCCGCCGCCATACAAGGTGAAACCGGCGGGCAAGCCATAAATCAGGCTGGCCTGCGAGAAGATCTTTTTATCCACGCTGTGATCGTAAGTGCGGTATTGCCCCGAGGTCAGCGCATATTTCAGCCGCCCTTCGCGTTGCAGCACCGGCAGGCTGGCGAAGGGAACGGTCAGGTGCTGTTCGCTGCCGTCCGCCTCCTTGATAGTCACCTCCAAATCGCCGCTGCCGCCGGTCGGGTACATGTCCGAAATTTCAAACGCGCCCGGCGCAACGTAACTCTGGTAGATGACATAGCCGTTTTGACGAATAACCACTTGCGCATTGCTGCGCGCGATGCCGCGCACCACCGGCGCATAACCACGCAGGCTTTCCGGCAACATGTCGTCATCGGAAGCCAGCTGCGCGCCGCGAAACGACACGCTGTCAAACACATCGGACGGGCTGCTGCTTTCGCCGAGCGTCAGCAAGCTTTTCAGGCGGATGATATTGCGCTGGGCGTAGGTATAGACGGAGTCCCAACGATCCTCCGACGCTCGCCCGCCGCCAGCGCTGTTGTAGCTCCAGGTGGTGTAGTTCCGCACTCGCCAGGCGCCCAGGTTGAAGCCCGGCCGCAGGTTGAGGTAATAACTGCTTGCGCTCTGGGTGAATCGATCGCGCCCCTTACTGTTGCTGCCGGTGAAGCCATAGTTCAGCAGCATCGCCGGCAGGCCTTCATCCCATTGTTCCGGCGGAACGTATCCGCGCACCTTATTTTCCAACGCCGCCTGGGGGATACTCAGCATCAGGCGTTGGCGGTTAAATTGAAATTGCGCCGAGGCCTGCGGGATCGCGGCCAAATTCGCGCAGCGATCGGCACCGGCCAAACCGGGAAACAGCTCAACTTTCACCCCAAGCCGTTTCAGATCTTCCCGCGTCAGACAAGGCTGCAGATCGGCCTTCTCGTCGCTGCCGGCCCGCAGAGCGAACGACACCTCGCGCGTTTCCAGCAGCATGTCGTTCACCCAAATATCGACCCGATACGTGCCGGGAACCTGCTGGCCATTTTCAAAGATCGACAGATCGACGTGCTGCTGACCTGAGCGCCCGGTTTCCAGCAACGCCGGATTAAAATAGTCACGAGAGAAGGCGGGATTAACCATGTTGCCGCATACCGCCGTTGTTGCCGTGAATAAGGCTATGCGTTTCAGCCAAGCATCCCGCTTCGCTAATATACGCTTTTGAGTTATCATTCATTAGCTCCATTATTGAAATGTTTTATCCCTCTGTCTGCCTTCCCTTACAGATTAAATACCTGACTGATGTTCTTTCCCTGTGCCGCCATAATCATTAATTAATTTCCAGCTTACCGACGTTGCGCCCGCCACGGGCAATGCAAACATTTCGCTGCTCATCGGCGCGATATACGCCACCTCTTTCATTTCCCGCCCCCCGATGCGGACATAATGAAAGTTCATATAATAAGGCGTTGGGTTGGTGAGTTTTAATTCTGAACCGACACGCTGCCATTTCAGCTGCTGCGTCACTTCTTCGGGCACCTGGCGGAGCAACGGCGCCGGCCGATAAATCAATTTAATGCGGGTCTTGACCGCTATTTGCAGCGTATTCGATTTACCCGCCTGGGTTGTTGAAGGAATGGATTTAATATTCATCCAATACAAGCTTTCTTTATCTTTCGGTAAGTCATCGCCCACTTTCACGATGCGCAGCATATTTTCCTGGTTGCCGTCCAGCCGAAATAAAGGCGGCGTAACGATAAACGCGATTTTATCCACCCCGCTTTGTTGATTCTCCAGCCAGGACTGAATCAAATACGGTTCTTTATCCGGATTCTCCACGCTGATTGACGCTTCTTTTTTTTCGCCGTTGAATATCACCCGCGTCCCGCCAATCACCACGCCGGCGTGAACCGTAGACGCAAACAATAAAATAATGAAAGCCGCTAAGGCGCCGTAGCGATTAAAACGCATAATATTATCTCCGAGGCAATACAGCCCGCTGTGAACCAGCGGGCAAGAAAATATTATCAGTTATAATTCAGCGTAAAGGTGGCGACGCTATTAGCTTTACCGGCGGTAACATCTGCCTGCGTGGAAATATAGCGGGCGGTAAAATCGAGGTTATTTTTCACGCCGCTGCCGGAAGCCAACGGATAAGCCGTCGACGCCGTGTAAAGCGGCAGAACACTGTTAGAAATATCAGACAGTTGGATACCGACGCCGGTAGCGACATCCGTTTCCTGGGTCAGCTGTAATACGTTGCTGTCGCCGTTATCGGCCGCGCCGTCGAACTTAACGGTGGCGCTTTTTACCGTATCCGGACAATCGGTGACTTCCAGCGTGAATTTTGTCGCGCTGGACGTTGATCCCTTGCCACCCGCAAATGCCGTTCGGGCCACATCACCCAAAACAACATTTAATGGATTACTCAAGTCATTCGTGACCTTGCACGCAGCATCGACAATATTCCCGGTAAAATTAACCTGACCATCTGCTGCCAGAGCAGGTAAAGCGCTTGAACACGCTGCCGCGACAAATGCCAACATAATCACTTTTTTTTCCATCATGGGTACTTCTCCTTTTGATTAGACAGACTTCAAAATATCCCCGCCACGGAGAACCCGGACAGGGAGAATAGGAGCTCCGCTCCTTTCACAGTTAATTATGCTTAGCTTTCCCCCTTTAGCAATACATAAAATCAATGTAAAGATGAGAAAAGATAATTACCCCAAATAGAATTAGCATCATTCTTAATTTTATTTTGAAAAAACCGCCAAATCGGCGTTTCTTGATTCAATCATCTGGCCGCCAGGGAATTTATTCTCGCGCTATTCGAAGGCGCTTTCGCCAGATCCTCCTCATTTCCCCCTCAGCCGGAAAATCGGGCGACATCGCCGTAAAATGAAAGCCGGGCGATAAAAATCGCCCTGAAATAAATGACAGTTATATTACGAAAGGCATCACGACGCGGCGGCAGCGAGAGGAGCAGAAGAATAGGAAAAGCATGGCGATAACGGTTTATCGAACAGGAAGGAGAATAAGGCATTCGCCGTTCGTGAAACCGGCGCGGTCATGTGACAACGAGAAAATGGCGTTACGCAGAAATATTCTGTCTGACGCCGTTCACTATTTCGAAAACAAGGCGGCAATGCGCTCTGTCGCGCAGAATAACGCATTGCCGCCTTATTGTTATTCGGCGCCGCTAATTAATCGTCATGGCGATAATCTTCCCCCAGCCCTCTGCCGGGTAGGGTTTCACACGCCAGACCATCGCCCGCGGGAACGGCGGACGGATAGTTATCGTCAGGCGTGATAAAGACCGGCGTGGTCGCGATAAACCCATCGTTGAACACCGCCTCGATAAAGGTGGCCTCCCAGCCTTGCGCCGGGGCGGCCAGACGAAACTCGCCGCGGTCGGCCTCCGCTGTAGCCAACGGCTCCGGGGTAAAGCGTACGCCGCACGAATAACGAAAATCTCGGGCCGTGCGGTTGTGCGCGCTCCAACGCCGCACGGTGGCCGGCGGTTCGGAAAAACGCAGCGTGCGCACCGCAGCATCCGCGGCGCTGCCTTGCACCTCGATCGTCGGCAACGCGATATCGCGCTGGCGGCGCTTGATCATCGCCAGTATGGCGCGTTCGGCGGCCGGCCGGCTTGCCGCGCGATCCCCGTCGGCAATCGCGCGCAGCGAAGCCTCTCCCGGTGAGGCGCTGAGATAGAATCGCGTGCTGTCCGGCGGATAACGTTCGTCGCCGCTGGCGATGATGACATATTTCGCCGCCGCTGGCCGCTCTCCCGCCGTCGGCGGCGGATAAGCGGTGGGATCCGCTATTTGCATCAGTTTGTCGAACGCCGGCGTCTCTATGCGCCGATCGATGCCGAGTTGGTAATAAGGATGAAACGCCAACGGCCAACGGCCGCCATACGTACGATAGGTATGCTTCAAGACCTGCCGCGCCGCGACCCCATCCGGGAACATGGCGACGACGGCATCGATGCGCTCATCCGACAATGACGCCAGCCACGCCGCGGTTGCGCCGCTCGCCGCGCCCGCCACGATGAATTTATCTATCCCCCATCGGCTCAATTCGCGCTGCGCCAGCGTCATGGTTTGCGACAAGGCCGCCGTCATGGGGATCGCCAGCGGCATCATCAAGTATTCATCCGCATCGTCCAGGAACAATCGCCAGCCTCGGGCCTGGCTGTCCTCCCCCGCACGACGCCGCCCCTCATTTTGATATTCCAGGTACGGATAAGGCAGCCGGTTGACGACAATCACGATGGTGTGACTTTCCGCCGCCAAGGCCGCCGGCGTAGCGACGGAAAACGCCGCATTTTGCTTGCCTGGCCCGCTCGCCCCTGCGGCGGCGCAAGCGCAGTCATCGCTCATCAGCACCAACGCTTTACGGGCAAGCGCCCCGTTGGGGATATAAATATCCACATCGTGCCACCATTGCGTCGGCCGGATGGCGTCTTGCGGCGACCAGGATTGCGACATCAACCGATAATGGCGTATCGACACGTCATGGCCGTTATCCACGCCCTTTAACGAATATGACAGAGGCAATATGGCCAACTGATTGTTATAACAAGGAATAACGGTGTGCAAGGCGGGATGTTCGTCCGCAAAGCAGCGGTCTTCCTCTGCCGCCATGGCCTGCCGCCCGCCGATTAAGGCCAGGCAAATCAGCGCGATGTATCCGATGCGTTTCAGCATTTTTTCCTCCCCCTTTGTCCGTGGCAAATCCCTTTTACGCCGCCTGGCGCCAGGAAACCTTCCGCGCGCCTAGAGCACCTGATGAAAGCGTATCGGATAGCCAAAGCTGTCCTTTTCGAACGCCACGTCTCTGTCGTTCTCGCCCAGCAATAGGCTGTAAACGCCGTTTTCCTCATAACGGCTCATGGCGATATACAGCACCACCTCCCGATGGTCAGCGATCGTAAACTGTTTGCGCCTGGCGTTGATTTCCAAGGTAAACGCCACCACAGGATTGTTGTTCAGAAATACCGAAGTCTGCTGCATGGAGACGATCCTGCCCTGCGCTTTCTCGGTCACCTGAAAGGGCGTGGCGTCATTGGGGGCGCGTATATCCACCTTCTTTTGGATATAGATAAAGTTAAACACCGCCAACGCCACCGCCACGAACAGATTGATGACCATGATCAAGATGATTTTATTCGCCATGAACTCTCCCTTTGCCGTTCTTCCGGCTCCCGACATGAGCGAGGTAAAAGTGCCCTTGCGGGCACTTTTCATTAAGGGCCGGGCTTATGACGATTTACGGCCAAACAGCTGCGAGAAGGCGCTAATCCCGGCATCGATGACGGCGCCAATGCCCTCACCGAGTTTGGCGCCGGCGCCCGCCGCATCCGCGTGGATCCCGAATAGACCGGTACCGGCATCTACGATGGCGCCAATGCCATTGCCCAGGATTTTGCCGGCATCGGAAGCGATGCCTGCGCCGGAAACCGCCATGACTTCTGCTTCAGTCAGTTCTTTCATACTGTCTCCTTTGTATTTATCGACATGTTTAGTAATGAAAAAATGAAACTCTCACTGTTTGTTCACCTCCTTGTTATCTGCCCACGAAAGACCCTGTTGCCAATGCGTTCACCCGCGCGGCGGTGACAATGTCAGAACAGGCCGAACTCACGGCAGAGATAATCGGCGACGCCATTGCGGCTGTTGGGCAGCGCAATCGGGTTAAACGGCAGCGCGCGCTTCAATTCGCCCATGGCATTGCCCATCACCACCCCCGTTCCGGCCCAGCGCAGCATGTCCAAATCGTTCATCGCATCGCCGAAAGAGAGGCAATCGCGCATCGCTATCTGTTTGGCGCTCAGATAGTCGGCCACGCTTCTGGCCTTGGAAATATGCTTATCCATGATGTCTATCGTTTCCGCAGAGGACTTACAGATGGACAGCGTTTTTCCGAAAGCCTGACTGACCTCGTCGTAAAACCGCTCGATCAGCGCCGCTTCACCCTGCAGCAGCACTTTCAGGATCGGTTGCCGTTTCATCGCCTCCGGTTCGACATAGCGGCAAGCGACGCCCGAGGTTTTGATATAGTCGGCAAAATGCGGATTCTCTTCGGCCATCATCCATCCTTCCTGGGTGAACAACGTCACGTGGAGCGGACAGGCGAAGAGGTAATCCATCAACATCATTTGGCTGTCGCGAGGCAGGAAATAGCGTTTATCCGCCACCGGCCGCCCCTCGATATTGACCATCGCGCCATTGCAGGAGACGATCGCCGGCGAGAACCCCAAGCCATCCACAATCCCGCGCGCATCCGCATCGCAACGGCCTGTCGCGATGACGATTTCCAGCCCGCGGGCATGCAGGATATTGAGCGTTTCCACCGTCAGATCAGACAGATTCCCGGCAGGATCCAGCAAGGTTCCGTCAAGATCGCTCACGATCGCCCGGTATTTTATTTTGCCGTCGATAGCAAGCCACATATCACGCCTCCTCCGCCTGGATAATCCCGTCTTCGGCGCGGATTTCGCTGTCGGGCGGAAGGTGGGCGATCGCGAGCGCAATGGCCTGAAAACGGCGTCCTACCGCAACGATGGTCTCCTGAGCTATCTCGTGAGAATCATAAAACAGTGAAATGGCGAGCCGTTCCGCTTCGGGGAACAAGCACAGCACCGTTTGGTGGTTGCTGCCGCTGACGATATCCGTCACCCGGAACGTAAACGGCAAGCACGGATCCTTCTGCGGTTGCGGCATGTTTTCAAACACAAACAGGCTGCCGAACGGCGAAGTGGGCACCCATTGTTCGTCGTAGCGGTTCAGTTCGGAAAAGGCGTACTTCTGCCTCAGCGTCTGGGAATCCGCGATATCGGCCAGCAACGCATAAATGGGCCGGCGGCGAATCGCCTGCAGGCGCAGCACCGGGCTGGCGACACACAGGCCAAACAGCGTCTGCACCTGCTCAATGTCCGCCGGGCGCTCGCTCATGGTCGTGCCGATCGCGATATCGTCACAGGCCAGCGCTTCGGCCAGCGCCAGCATCCAGGCCAGCTGCGTCAGTTGATTGACCGTGATCCCCTGGCGCCGGCAAAACGCGGTGAGGCTTGCCACCTGTTCCGCGGTGAATTCCGCGCCATATTGCCGCATACGTCGCCCCTGCGGCGCGGCATCCGGCGCAGCGCTCAACGGCAAACGTTGGTTGACCGGCGCTCCGCGCAAATAGTCCGCCCAGAACGCCTGCGCTTCGGGATCGTCGCCGTGCGCGCGCACATAAGCGGCGAACGGCTCAAATCGGTTAATTTCCAGCGCCGGCGCGCCCCCTTCCAGCAAGGTGAGGTAGTCGTTGAACCAGTGTTCGAACAGAACGCCGAGGGACCAACCGTCGAACAAGATATGGTTAAAGGTCTGCACCAGATAGTGCTCATCGGCGTTCAACTTGATCAGGCGCCAGCGGATCAACGGCGGCGCATCCAGCTCAAACGAGGTTTCTCGTTCCCGGGCCAACAGCGCTTCCATCCTTTCTTCCAGCGAGGACGGCGGCGCATCGGTCCAATCCTCGATCGCGATCGGCGCCTGCAGCGTCTCGCAGATGAAGACGTTGGGCCGCCCACGGCGGGTTTGATCGCCAAACCCGGCGCGCAGCATTTCAAATCGCTGCAGCGCCAGCGACCAGGCCTGGTTCAACACCTCCGGCTGCAGCGGGCCGGCCACCTCATAAACGGCCTGATCGATCTGATACTCGCGGTTAAGCCGGTTGAAATACATCAGTTCCCGCTGCGTGACCGTAGCCTCGAAAACGGCGGCGATGCGATGACGTTGCTGCCAGCGGTCCAACTCGGCGAGGCTGACGTCGGCATGGGGGAAGTCCCCCGGGCTGGCGAGGCGAACGCCCTGGCTCACCTCGTGGCAACAGTGTTCGACCAGCGCCGACACGCTCTCCCTATAGTGCGAACCGATCCGGGCCAGCGTCGCCTGCGGCAATAAGCCCGACATCACGATGCTCAGCCGGTCGCCGTGCACGTAGAGCACCAGATCCAGCACATTGTCGCTCGCCGGCAGCGCGCCGTTTTCCAGATCCGCCGTTTGGTCGATCAAGGCCCACAGGGCGTCGTCAGTCTGTTCGTTAAAGACGCCGAGATAGTTGAATGAAATGGCCGGCAAGCGGTGGCGCCGCAGACAGGCTATCGCTTCGTCGTCCGACGCTGAACCGTATTTCAGCGCCGAATAGCCGATGCCGTGATCCGGCATCTTTCTTAATGTGTCCTTGATGGCGCGCAGCGTGTGTTTTGGGCTCTGATGCGCGGTGATGCGCAAAGGCAGTAAGGCGGTGAACCAGCCGACGGTGTCGTCGAGCTGGATCTTATCGTCATTGATATCGCGGCCATGGTGTTCGAGCGTCAGGTAACTGTCCGCACGGCCATGCCAGGCCTGCAGCACCGGCGCCAGCGCCGCCAGCAACACCTCGCGGGTCGAGGTGCGGTAGGCCTGATGACAGGTGTCCATCAACAGCGTCGTCAACGCCGCGTCGCACTCTAAGCGGCAAAACGCCGGACTCTGCGCCCCCTCGCTGAGCGTGGCGTAATCGGGTTGCCCGGCGATCATCGCCAACCAGTAAGCGCATTGGTCATGCCGGCTCGCCGCGTAGTGCCTTAACGTCTCGCCCCACTGCCGGTAGCTGGTGCCTTTCGCCGACAGCGATTCCCCCTGATGCAATCGTCGCATGTCTCTGACAATGATGCGCCAGGACACCACGTCGATGATCAGATGATGGAATGCGCAGAACATCAACGCGTAGCCGGGCGCGCTGCTGTCGAAAATGTAGACGAAGCGGCACAGCGGCCCTTCTACCGGATCAAACCCCGATTGCCATTGATGCAGAAGTTCGGCGCGGCTTTGGCGACAAAGCGCCAGGTCATAGTATCCCCATGAAGGGCCGCCGTCGGCCACCGACAGATAGCGCTGCGCGACCAGCGCGCCGGCATCGTCGGCGCTAAACCGCGCGCGCAGCATGTCATGGCGCGACGCCAGCCCGTTCACCAGATCGGCCACGCGCTCGGCGGACATCGGCGGCACCCGCACCAAAAAAGTCTGGTTGAAGAAGGCACGATGTTGCGGCGGCTGCTCGTTGTACCAGCGCTGAATCGGCAGCAATTCGAATTCGCCCTGCAGCTCGCCCTGTTCATTGAGCGGCGCAATCGCGTCCCGTTGCTGCAAGATGCGCTTGGCCAGCGCCCGCGCATTCCGGGTTTCGAACACCGCACGCGAGTTGCTGTGATAGCCCGACTTGCTTAATTCGCTGGTGAACACGATGCTTTGGATCGAATCGCCGCCCAGACGAAAGAAGTCGTCATCCACCCCAACCCGTTCAACGCCGAGGATCTCCGCCCACAGGGCGCAAATCAACGCCTCCAGCGCATTCTGCGGCGCGGCATATCGCTCGCTTTGCGCGAATTGCGGAGCGGGCAGCGCCGTGCGATCCAGCTTGCCGTTCACCGTCAGCGGTATCTCGTCGAGCGCGACATAGCTGGACGGCACCATGTAATCCGGCAGGATCCGCTCCAGCCGGGCGCGCAAATCGGCAGGATCCAGCGGCTCGCCCCGCGCCATCAGCACATAAGCGGCAAGGCGCTTGCTATCGCGATGGACGACATCCACCACGACGCATTTCTCGACGCCCTCCAGCGCATTGATCGTATTTTCTATTTCGCTGAGTTCAATTCTGAAACCGCGGATTTTTACCTGGCAATCGTTTCTGCCGAGATACTCCAGATTGCCGTCGCGCAACTCTCGCACCCGATCGCCGCTTTTATACAAGCGTCGCCCGTTCAACGTAATGAAACGCTCTTGCGTCTGCTGCGGCTGGTTGAGATAGCCGCGCGCCAGCGCGTCTCCGCCGATATACAGCTCGCCGGCCAGCCCTGGCGGCAACGGCTGCAGCCAGCGATCCAGCACATGAAGTTCGCGCCCCGGTATGGCTCGCCCAATCGGGATGCTGCTGCGGGTTTCATCCGCCGCGATGGCGTACATCGTGGTGAACGTGGTGCATTCCGTCGGGCCATAGCCATTGATGACCTGCTGCGGGCGGTTGGCTTGCCGCACCAGGCGCTGCATCAGCGTGGCGGTCAGCGCCTCCCCGCCCACCAGCAGACAGCGCAGCCCGGCGAACAGGTCGGGGTGACTGAGGTAAAGATGATCGAACAGGCTGCGCGTCGCCCACAGAATCGATACCTGCTGCCGACGCAGCAAGGCCTCCAGCTGCGGCACATCGCCGGCGATATCCTCCGTGTCGCGCACGACGACCAATTTGGCGCCGTTGAGCAATGCGCCCCACACCTCGAACGTCGCCGCATCGAACGCCGGACTCGAGAGGAAGAGCAGCACATCATCGGGCGTGACAGCGATGCCGGATGCGGTCGCCAACCCGCACATCGCGTGTTGCTCGAGCATCACGCCTTTCGGGATCCCCGTCGATCCCGAGGTATAGATCACCGCGCCGAGCCGGTCGGCGCCGGTGACGGCCGGCAAATTCTGCCGCTCGTGCGGCAGGCGGTTCAGATCGCCCAGCGTGAGGACGGACACGGCGTGCGGCATCATCGCCGCCAGCGCCTCGGCGGCCGACTGCAGGCTTTCCCCGGCGATGAGCACCGGCGCGCGCGTTTCTTCGAGAATATGCCGAATGCGCGCCTGAGGATAATTGCAGGAGAGCGGCACATAGGCCGCACCGGTTTTCAGCACCGCCAGCAGCGCCACCACCATTTCCAGGCTTTTCTCGCTGTACAGCGCAATCAGCGTGTCCGCCTGAGGGGCGACCCCGGTCAGCGCTTGGTAGCGGAGCGTAATTTCGCGCGCCAGGCTATTCGCCATGCCGTTCAGCTCACGGTAGCTGACATGCAGCCCCTCAAACTCCAGCGCAATCTTATCCGGATAACGCAGCGCGATCGCCTCAAACCGGGCGCTGAGGGTTTCTCTCGGCAACGCGGGGGCCGCGTCGTCATCTGGCGGCATATCGGCGGCGGGATAAAAGGCGAGGTGGCGTAAAGGCGCGTCAGGCGCGCGCATCGCCGCTTGCATCAAGCGCATGAAATGTTTCGCGCAGTCGCGCATGTCATCTTCGTCAAACATGTCCTGACGAAAACGCAGCCGGAACTGCAAGGCATCGCTGTCGGCCCGATCCTCATATTCCAGGGAAAGCGACGCGCTGGCCATATCGTGGTTGGCTTCAAACAACGGCGAAGTGGCGCAATCGGCCAGCGCCAATGCCGCATCGCGCAGGTTGGTTTGGGCAAAGGAAATCGGCATCGCGCGGATCCCCAGCGCCTGCACCACCTGTTGCGTGGGCAGTTGGTTAAACCGTTGGCGCGAGTGCGGCGCCGCGGCGGTAATAAACGCCATCGCGCGTTGATAAACGGCGGCGAAGCCTTCGCCGTCACGCAGCGAGAGGGGCATCACGCTGGTGTTGACATGCCCGCCAAGCGCAAATCTTTGCCCCTTTTTTATCGACACCGGATAGCTGATATAGACCGTTTCCTGATTGCCGCTGCGCGCCATCAAGATGCCCCACAGCACCAGCAACGCCAGAAAGTCATTCATTCGCCGTATTCCCGCGCCCTGTTTCAGCGCTTTCCATTGCGCTTTGGGCACCTGGAAACGCAGCTCGGCCGCCTCATCGTTTCGCACGGCGCCGCTTTTCTCAAAGGGCACGTCTATCGCGCCCAAATTTGCCGCTTCGGCCCGCCAGTGCGCCAGCGCTCCATCGGCGGCCAGTTGTTCCACCTCGCGCTGCAGCTGCCGGTTGATGGCGGCAATCTCGGTCGCCTCGAGGCGGGTCGATAGCCGCTGTTGACCATAGTACTGGCTCACCAATGAGAAAAACTCGTCGGAAGACGCGCCGTCGATCACCAGATGATGGCCCACCAGCGCCAGGGTATAGCGCCCCGGCCCCTCGGCGAAAAGCGCCCAACGATAAAGCGGCCCGCGGTAAATGTCGAAGGGCTGGCGAATCACTTGGGTCAGCAGCGTGCGGTCCGTGTAATGCTGCAAAGGATGGATTGCGTCATTGCGACGCCAATACAGTTCGCCATTCCGTTCATGAATATGGCTGTTCAGCAGGACATGATCTTGCACCAGCGCATTCAGCGCAGCTTGTAATCTGATGGGATCCAGCGCGCCCTCAATACGCTGCAGCACCAATACGTTGTAATTACAGCCCTCTGGATGGCGGTCATATTCATCGATAAAAACTTTTGAATAGGGTGATACAGGAATCTCTTCCATGACAAACACTCCATTTAGAATACACGTGCCCTGCTTAACGGCGATCCATGCGGCATACCCAAACCTCTTTCGGCATCAGCTCGCTTATCTTTTCTGAGTAATAACCGATCAGCATGTTGATGCGCTTTTCTGCAATGACCTCCGCCGCCTGAGCGCAAATCGACTTGTAAAAACCAATAGGGATCATCACTTTGCAACGGCTATGCAGGTGCCGACAAACGCCGATGGCCCAGGAAAAACACTCCCTGGAGGGATTGGAAATATCCAAAAGTTCGGCACACTCACTGGAACAGCCAATCACAGCGTAGAGATTGCCTTTATTAATATAATGAATTTTATGATACAGAGGATGTTTTTCAATATATTCAAATGCGCGATGATCTTTTTCTCGCCCCAGATTATTGATAAAGCTGGCCTGCCGCGCTTGGTCGCCCTCGGTAAAACGAAAGGCCATAAACTTATCAGGCTTTAAGGTTAATTCGACGAAGGGATAGATTTGCGTATTGGTCGTTAAATACTTTCTAAAAATCTTTTCATAAACCCTGATCTTCCTGTCATCGGAAAAGCAGATATCCGCCGCCACATCCGAACGCCTGGCCTGCAGGAAAAAATCTTTCAAGACGGTGGAGGATTTGACCTGACGGTGGATCCCAAGATCGCCAAGCATATTGACATTAAAGGATAATTCATTGATTTTAAAAGGATAAAAACTGGACACAAACATCCCAAGATAACGTTCTTGATCCTTGTAAAATATGCCCGTTTTTTCCATCGGCGCCCCACAATGCGGATCGAGCAAATGCTTCCAGTGCAGGAAACGCTCCCCGCCCAAATCTCTGCCATAAAGCTCTTGCAATAATTTGAAATGATTATGAGAAACCGCTTCTCTCACAAAGACAGCCATGTTTTATCTCCCTATAAAACCGATTCCATGCCGGGCGGAAATCAATAAAAGATGACCGCTCAGCGCCGCTGATAATACGGCGCCGGACCGTTCGCTTCCTTTCCCTGATTAACAAGAGTCGCTGTGCATTTTTAACCAGCGCAAGAATTCAATATTATTATCGATGTTCAGTTTTCTCATGGCCGAACGTTTATGAATGCTCACCGTTTTCGGGCTGATGCCGAGCAACATCGCCGTTTGGTTTTGTGAATAGCCCAGATGGATTAAACGGCACACTTTCCCCTCGCTAAAGGTCAACTGGGTACGACAACGCGGGCAATAGCTTGAAACCAAACTATTTTTCTTGCGATAGCAGAACATGACCTTGTCCACGATCGCCGCCACGCTGTCTTTGCGCGTAATACTTCCGGCTTCCAAATTGCAATGAATTTTAGGGAATGTCTTTTTATGCTCCAATATTGAAAAATAGAGCGGAATAGAAGAAAAGTTGCCCTGCAAAAGCTGGGTATGACAAAAATTTATGGACACCCGCTTGTCCGGCGCCCTGAATATGATGTTGGCACGTTCTTCTCCCGTGATCTTGGCCTTAATGCCATTCGTGAGAAAACCTTCTTGCAAGGCAAGACTCAACCCCAGCTTGAAGAATTGATTTTTATCCACAATAGCGATATTGACGCGCTCCATTAACAAACCTCCCTTTTGACTACGCTTGCTCACTCTCCTTACTGCAATATCATTGCTGTGATTATTTTTTGTTTTAACGTGCTTTTTAATAAAAAAGCGTTATAGGCGAAGCAAAAAAGACCTTGCCTCGCAAAAGTGCATTTTATATATAGGGTTATATAAATCATCTGCCCTGGAGAGCATACAAAAGCAAGACGCGGTAAGCTGCCGCGCTTCGCAAGGGAAATTGCTATCGTAAGATATATTTATAAGGCATCATTGCCATCAGCATCACGGTGCTAAGATTTTTCTCTGATACGTTAATTTTACTCCAAGAGCGCAATATATCCAGATAAATATCGAAAAAACACATAATATAGAACATAACATTGCGCGACATTGATTGTTAAGAGAATCCGTTTATGCATTAGGAATTTACTTATGATAAAGGCAGGATAATGCTTTTTTCGCACGAGGCGGCGGGGTCATCGCAGACCCTATTAAACAGAGTATAACCATATTCATTTTATTGTAAAAAAATTGCATAAAAAAAAGCTACACTTTATGGCAGTAAGTGATTCCCGCCCTTTCATGTAGACGGCAACAAAAAAGAAGAAGGCGAACCCATCGGCCGCCCGCGCAAGAAATGCCTGGTAGGAGTAACGACTTTTCAGGAGTGATGCGCAGCGTAGAAAGATAACGCGGCATCGTTGACGAGCGGGATGAATTATATTTTTTTGATCCTCATCAATTTTTTAGCCTCCAGGCAGGAAACCAACCCGAGGTGATCTTTTTTTAGCTGCTTGTCGCTCCCAAGAGGAAGAATGACTTTGAACGTTTGCAACTTACCGTGATTATTATAGATATCAAAGACTATCACCGGCGGGCCATAACCCAGGATCATGCAGTCTAAAAACCGCAGAACGGCGCAGCCCAAGCGGCTCCTGGCCTCCCGGATGATTTTATCCGCAAGCTCATCATACCGGAAAGGTCTTTCCGGCGTCGTCAATACCTTCATAAGGTCTCCCTTCTGGTATATATCATTCCGATTTAAAATAATAACCTCATAAAACCGCCGCCGTTCAAGGCAAGTGAGATATAAAAACCCAGGCTTCGGCAATATATAATCTAACGATGCAAAATCAATCTAACAAAAAACACAATAGTATAAAAAAACAGCGCGAGTTTTATTGAAAAAATGACCTGATTTGCAATAATGAAATTGCCTGAAGTAAAGGGCTAACTGAAAAAGGAGTTTCAATCATGAAAGAACTATCCGCAGTAGAAATTGAACAAGTTAACGGTGCTGGTTTTTTTGGTGACGTAGGCACACTGATTGGCAGTGCGGTAGGTACAGGTATTGATACCATTTCCGCGATTGCCGGTGTTAACCCGGATGCCAAAACCGTTGTCGGCACCATCGGTAAAGGTATTGGTCTGGCCGTCGATGCGCTGATTTCCAGCGGATTGCAGATCATCTCTAAACTGTAATAACAACTCATAATCATCCCTTCCTATTTTTTAATTCGCTTCATTTTAAGCACCTTCGCAGGTGCTTTTTTTTACATCAAAGAATCAAAAAATAGATAAGGTCAGAAAAACCAATATCCAAAAAAACAGGCTGGGTATCACCATGATAAAAAAACCCATGCGTTTATTGGCGTTTTTGAGCATCCAGTCATAGATCATCGCAACACTCCTTGTGAATACCAGGAGGCATTTCCGCCTCCCGGTATTTTATCCATCGAGTTTTTGATTACAGTTTCGGCACTTTGGAAAAGAAGTCCGCCATTTCGTGCGGGAACCCTTTCGCAATCGCCGGACGAAGATCGTCCATGGAAACATTAAAATCTTTCGGCTGCTCGCTCGTTTGCATTTTTTGGTGTGCGTTCACATTCGATTGCAGACCATTAAAAATGCCCTTCATATTGCCGAACATATCATCGCAAGATTTTGTCACATTACTCATGACCGACTTGGCCGCATCCGGCCCAGACATTTGAATATTGCTGACGCCTTGCATAAACGGTTGACTCAGCGACGATTGGGAATTGGTGCCCAAATTGCCGCCGGCCTTCATGGTTTCTAAAATTTTGGCTGGATCTAACATGTTTATCACCTCTTTACGGTTGTGTTTACATCGCTTTCGGGCACGAGAATCCTCGCAACGCCCGTGACCAAAGTGGGAAATCTTTCATCGTCGAGCGCAATTCCAGTTTGAGCACGCCCACCACCGACGACATCGACATCGTCAGCTCTCGCCTGTCGCTGGCGAGCGGCACGGGATTGCTGGCGTCGAACATTCGGAACAAGGCCCAAGGCCCGTCGAAACTGGCGACCTGGATCTGGCCGGTGCCGGTGCGGAAGGTGAGTCGAACATAGCTGCCGCCTTTCGGGCCCGGCCAATCGATACGGGTAGGCTGGCTGAAGCCATGGCTGTAGTTAATCACCTGCCCATCGATATCCAGGGTCGCTTCCGTAATGGTCGGCGTCAGGGACAACGGCCTGATGAACATGGAGAAGGACAGCTTGTCGCCGGCGGTGAAGAAGGTATCGCGGATCAGGCGGGCATTTTCAAACGCGCCCAGCGTGCTGGCATTGACGATCCCCTCTGAACCCGGTTTGGCATTCCATTTCTGCGCGTTGACGTCCACATAAGGGGCCAGGTTCTCATCGAAGAACTGCTGCATCGCGCCGCTTTGGCCAAACATGCGCGAGAAGTCCTCGATGCCGACCTCCGCTCTGGCGTTGCGCGAGAACGGATAACGCCCGCTGATGCTGCTCTTGCACAAGCCGGAGGCCAGCGACGAAGCGCCTTTGCTCAGGTTCTTTTGGCTCTGCTGAATAGTCTGGCTGTCCCCGACCTGCAACAGATCCATCATCACGCTGCGCACCGGTTCCGGCTGGCGCGCCGCATCCAACTGCAGACGCTTCAGCGTGCCTCCGGCGGGCACCACCTGGCCGCCGCGCAGCGAGGTGGACAAGGTGGTCAACTGGCTGTACAGCGCTTCGAAACTGCGGCTCAGCGGATCGTTGCTGGCGTTGGTAGTCTGCAACAGCTGATAGCCCAGACGGCGCAGCAGCTCGAAGCGATCTTCCACCGCGCGTTCCGGCGTGAGACGAAAACGCGCTCGCTCGCCGGAAATCTCGCCGAGGATGTCGCGCCGCTGCTGCTCGATGCGGTTGCGCTGGCGATCGAACCAGCTTGCCGCATCGCCCTGGTTGGTGCCGGTCATGCTGGTTTCGCGCGCGGCGAAGCGCACCAGATTGGCCAGCGGGGAAGAAGGGTCGGACAGTTGACGCGCCAGGATCGCCGCATCCTCAAGCCCGTTGACCGGCCGGGCGCGCACGTCGCGCATGAAAGCATCCCATTTGTCGGCATACTCGATGAGGTATAGCTTCCTCGCCTCGTCGGCCAGCTTCTGCGCCGATGCCAGCGAGTTCACCGCGTTTTTCCCTTCCGCGCTGTCGCGCAGCACCCAGGACTCTTCTTCGATCATGTCCTTGGCGGCGTCATCGAGCTGCGCCAGGAAAACGTCGCGATAGCTGGCGCGGGTATAGAACCCCGGCACGGCGGTATCGGTGACCGTCGCCTGGCTCTTGCGGCGCAGCATCAAGGAGACGTTCGGCCCGGCGGCGTCGGCTAACGAAATATCGTTGATCGCCGCCGGCAACGGTTTCTCTTCGATGCGGCGCACCACCCGCACCTGCATCGGAATGTTCATCGCTTTCACCCGCGCCAGGCGCAGCAGATCGCCGTTCATCTTCATGACCGGCGCGTCCGGCAAAGAGAACATCTCCCGCAGATGGTAAGCGAAGATGCCTTTGTTCATGTCGGTGTAACCCTGCGGCATAAAGGTTTCCCAGCGCGCCATGAACCAGTCGACCAAGGCTTCGGCGGAGCGGTGCGAAGGTTCGCCCATCATCAGGTACACTTTCAGGGTGCCGTAGACGTCCTTGTTGGACGCCGAGACGTCATTCTTGAGTTCGTCCGCGATATAGTTTTCCACCGCCGGCCAGAAGATCTGCAGCAAATGGCGTTGGTAGGTTTTTTGCGCCGCGCTGTTGATCAGCTTGTGCTCGAAATAGGGATTCGGCACCGGCGACACTTCGCCGCCCAATTGCGCGTTCATGTACCCCAGCTGCTCATAGGCGGAAATGACATCGTCGCTGACGCGGTTAGTCACCGGAATTTCGCGCACGATGCGCTTTGTCTCATCGAAGCGCGCCGCAATGTAGGAGATGTAATCGCTCTCCCACAGGTAACGCATCGCCAGCAGGTTAAACGAGACCGCCAACAGAATGAGCACCAGCACATAGCGGCCCAGGGAGCTCATGCGGCTGCCGAGCGGCCTGGCGTGCGAAGACTGCTGCATCACCCCGCGTTCTTGCCGGGCGTAATCCAGCTCCGGGTGATAAATGCGCCCGGTCGGGCGAGCTTCATAGATATCCGCCGCTTCCGCGTTGTAGATCGCCCCCTGCGGCGGCAAGGCGATGGTGCTGCCCAGCCACACCTGCTGCAGATGGCAGGCGTAGCCCACCGGCGTTTGCGGGAAGATCTGCTCTAACAGGGAATACAGCGGGTTGCCCAGCGACCCCAGCGATTCGGTGAAGAACAGCAGCTGTTGGCGGTTTTGGCCGTCCGGCGCATCGTGCAACAGTTCGAGCACGTGATGGCTGACGCGCGCCACCATCTCCCGGTAGAGGGTTTCATACTGCTCGAAGGGGGTTTCTCCCTGTTCGGCGCGGTTCAGGCTGAAGCCCATGCCTTTTTGCAACAGATCGTCGCCCAGCATGGACAGGAAGGTCTCGCCGCCGACCAGTTGATCGAGGTGGCTGATGGTGAGATAGACCGGCAGCTCACTGCGGAACCACGAGGCCATCTCCAGCAGGCGAACGCGCAGTGCGTCGGCGACCGACTTTCTCTCCGTCAGCGAGGCGTGCAGCAACCAACGCGCATCCAGACACAGCATGATGCCGTCGATGCCCGGATGGCGGCGATGGCGGCGGATCAGTTTGAACAGGGTGTCGCGCGCCCTGGCGCCCTCTTCCCCCAAGCCGTTCAACTGCAGCCATTCGCCGGAGGTGTCGACATACACCGAATTCTCCGCCAGCCACCAGTTGCAATCCTGGGTCGGCCCGACGTCCACCGTCTGCTGCAGGCCATAGTGCTCGGCCAGCAAGAAGCGTTCGCCGCTTTCGCCGATCAGCGAGGTTTTGCCGCTGCCCGGCGGCCCGATGACCAGAAACCACGGTTTTTCGCTGACGTAACGGCGCGTCAGGCGGTATTTGAAGCGCTGCCAAGGGGTGCGCTGCTTCGCCGTGCCGACGTACTGCAAGGTGCGCAAGGCGTCGTAAAAGCGCGAGGTCACGCGATCTCGCTGGGCGGTCTTGCGTTTGGCCGGGGCCGGCGCTCGCGCGTGGCGGAACACCCAGGATAAGAACGTCGCCACGAACGGCCACAGCGCCCAGCACAGGATCAGCGCGATGATGATGCCCCTGACCCAGACCGACAGCAGCGGCCGATAGGTGCCGATGGCGATCAACGGCCCAATCCACCACACCACCGCACACAGCAGCAAGGCAATCACCAATATGAATGATCTACGTATCATATAATTTCCTTATTATCTCTACGCCGGCGGATGTCTTAGTTATCCTCGGGGACCTCGGCGGCTACCCCTGCCTGATTTAACGTTGCAGACGGTGAAGCCATCTCCCTCTCGCCGATTTTCCAAAGGATGTCCACGCGGCGGTTGCGGCGGCGCCCTTCTTCCGTCGCGTTGTCGTCCAGCGGTTCCTGATCGCCCTTGCCGACCGATGTCACGGTGCGGTTGTATTTACTGTTGGCCAAGGATTCGCGCAGCTTGTCGGCGACCGTCTGCGCGCGAGCCTCGGACAGTTTCAGGTTGGAGTTGTTGGAGGTGTTGCGATACGGTTTGTTGTCGGTATGCCCGATGACCTCCAGATCGCCCGGCCACGGCGCCAGCGCTTCCCCCAAACGCTCAATGTTGCGTTTCTTTTTAAACTCTTCCGACAGCTTCGACTGCCCGGTGGCGAACGCGCCGTCGGAGGTGAAGATCAACAGCCAGCCGCGCGGATCGGCGCGCACCTCCAGCCACCCTTCGCTGAGGATTTGCGGCAGCGGCTGCGGCAGCGTCTCCATGATGTTGATTTTGCGCGGCTGCGGCGGTGTCCAGGCCAAAATGGCGTTGCGCAGCGCGCGGGACTGATCGTGCAGATACCAGGCGGCCGAGGCATACGCCAGCAGCGCGATGGCCAGGCCGTAGCACAGCAGCTTCAGCGGCGTGATGCGGGTCGCCTTGCGCACCACGTTGCTCGGCTCGGCATCGGCCAGCGTCTGCGTCGGGTTCTGGCTATACAGATAGCCGTCAAGACGGTTGCGCACGTCGGCCAACAGCACCGCGCCGCGCTCCATTACGTGGTATTGCCCTTCGAAGCCCAGCGACAGGATCAGATCGTAAAACGCCAGGATCTCCTTGTTGCGCGGCGAGGCGGCCAGATAGGCCTGCAGGTGCTCGAAGCACTTTTCCCCGCCCCAGGCGTCGCGATAAAACTCCACCAGCAGGCTGAGATTCAGTTCGCCGGATTCGAGCGTGCTCATGCAGCACTCATCCACGTAGGAGCACAGCAGATAGGCCAGCTTGTCCACATCGCTCGGCGCAACGTGATCCGCCAGCAGCGTCTGCTGGAATTGTTGGATCTCGCGCACGATCTGCGCGCGCACCGCGCCCGGATTCAGCTGTTTCTGATCGCGCACCCGCTCCACCTGCAGCAGGACCGGGATAGCGGCGGCGATCAGCGGGTTGTCCCAATGGCCCATCATCACGCCGGGCTTGCTCAGCGCGGCGCGGCCAAACAGCCCGCTCGAGGTCGGCGCCGCCTCGGCCGGGCGCTCGCCCGGCGCGGGCTCGCCGTTTTCCGGCGCAACGCTTTCCGCTTCATAAGGCTTGGGTTCGGGGGGCGTCGCCACCCCGGCGCTTCCCGGCCGCAGCTTGGCGGCCAGCGCCCGCGCGCCGAAGGACAGCGCGGCGATCTCCGCCGTCGTTTTGCCCACCGAGCCGGACGCGGGAAGGCGCGGCGTCGCGTTGTTGCGCGTTACCGCCATCGCCTCGCGTATTTTTCTCTCGAATTCGTTCATCCCACCCTCCCTTGCCTTAATCCCCAGACGTCAAAACGCAGGTCGGGGAAATCACCCACGATGCTGAGCGCCATCGCCGAGCCGGCCATCATTTCCTTATAAATCGGGTCGGCATGATCAACCTCGAAATAGATGCTGTTCGGGTAATACGGTATGTGCCGCGGCGGCGAAGCCATCGGCAGCAAGCGAGCGCCCGGTAATTGCAGATCGATCAGCTGAATGATTTTCTCGACCGGCCCCAGTTTGACCTGCGCGGGGAAGTACGAGCGCAGATGCTCGATGGACAAACCGCAGCTGACGGCAAACACCAGTTTTTCCAGCCGCAGCTGCGAGTCGTTCGGGCACAGATAAATGCTGTCGCCGCGATCGATAAACGGCAACGCCACCGCCGGCGCTTCGATCACCAGCGACAGCGCGCGGCGAATCGAGGCGAACAGTTGGAAGTAGCAGTTGTGCGGTTCATCGTGCAGATACACCAAATCGGCCCGATCCCAGAGGCGTTCGCCGCCGGGAATGATGCTGAGCCGCCCCAACAGGCTCAGCAACGTGTCGAACAGGGTTTCAGGATGCACCTGCGGGCTGGCCAGCAGTTGGCTGATGCGCAAATTGAACTCGCTCAAGGTTTGCAGCAACAGCAGTTCCAGCAGCTCGGAAAGCCCGCCGATCGTCATATGCACGTCCGGGCGGAAAACCGACTCCAGACGCTGGCTGATCAGCCCAAGCAATTCGGTGGTGAAAGCGGGCAGCCAGCCGATGGCGCGGAAATCCAGCATCGGCGGCAAGGCGCGCTCATCCAGCAGCACCCGACGATCGCTGGTCAGCTCGCGCACGAAACCGACCGGCAGCACGCTTTCCGCGCTGCTGACCGCGTCCTCCAGGCTTAGCCGCGTCACCAGGCTGCCCAGTTGCATCGTGCACACGCGCGGGGTCCCTTCCAGGCTGACGCCGTGGTTGCGATCCGGCACCTCGGCGTCCATGGTGCGAAAACGGCTGCTTTTTCGCGCATCCTGGATAAGATCGATCTGGGCATTGCCGGCGATATCCATCAGCACGGACAGGCACACCACTTTCCCCTGGCAGCCTTCTCCCAGCACCAGCGGCGGCGGCAGCGGAATATCCTCAGGCATGCTGAACGCCGTGCCGTCGGGGAAAACGCCCTTGGCTTTCTTCAGCGCAAACTTGCCCTGTTCCAATAGCCCGTTGTCGATCTCCAGCGTCAGGAACCCCCAGGTGAAGGTTTCGACGCTGCGCAAGCGCGCTTCAATCAAGTGCTCGAAAAAACGTTCCTGCTGCTGGAAATGCTGCGGTTCCATCAACATGCCTTCTACCCAGGCGACGCGTTGTTTAGGTAACATGTCATTCATCCATTTTGTCGTTAGTCACTATGCTGAGTGACGTCATCCCCACCATCACCTTCATTTGCGAATCAGCCTGCGCAGGGGACTTTTGCTCGGCGAGCGGCAACACGCCGCTGATTTGCTGAAACTCCGCCCCGACGACGACCCATCGCTCTTGCCCCGCCGGCACCTCGAAGCGATAACGCAACGTCTCCCTCGGTTGCAAAATGCTCTGGTGCCGGCTCAGCGCCCCTTCCGACGGCGCCGTCTCGCGGCAAGGGGCGCCGTCGCCAATCCCCTCAGGCATCCACCCCGAGCGATTGGTTTCTATCACGCACACCTTGACCGGCTGCGCCTCCCCGGCGGCATTCGGGTTCACGTTGTCGTTGGCGGTCACCTCGACGTCGATAAACCGCAATCGACGCCCCGCATCCGCAGCCTCATCGTGAGAAAACCAGCTGCATCCGCCGAGCATCCCCACCGCCAACAGTCCCCCTGTCGCCATCCCCCGGAGCGTTTTCACCATGCTGAACTCCTATGCATTAACGAAACATTTGGTCTGGCTCGGCGCGACCTGAGTGCAGACCATGTTGTTGTTGTTCGTCGTGCTGGAATCACCTAACCGCGTGACCGGCATGCCGCCGGTGAAATACTTTCCCGATCCCTGCACCGGCTGCATCTGCGCCGAATGCGTCCCCGAGGCGGCGCCGATCACCCCGCCCGAATCGACGGTGGCCGCGCGAATGCTGCCGAGGTTCTGTTCATTGCCGCCGCAAAGGAAATAGTTAGGCACATTCGGTATGCCGGTATTGTTGGGCGCGGTATTCGGGCCCGGCGCCGGGATCATCGGGTCACAGCCGGCAAAGCTGATCCCGGCCGTGTTGTTGTTGGCTGCGGTCATGATGACTTACCCCATATGTATCTGGCCGCCATCGATCTTCAGCACCGCCGAAGACTTCAGGGAACCAATTTCACTGTTGATGACGAGGGATTGCCGCGCATCCTGAATGATGTGCTTCGCCAGCACCTCGTCGGTTTCCTCCACCCGCCGGCTCGCGTGCTTGCTGCGCACAAACAGGCGTTGAGAGATTTGGTGCAGCGTTTCGGCGACCCAACGGCTGCTGCGCGTCAGCAGCGTGAAGTGCGGGCTGCGCAACGTCAGCCGCTTGCCGCCCTGCAGTTCGATCTCCGGCGCCACGATGCGCAAGTTGGCGCAGCGGCTGTCCAGCGTCATAACGGCGTTCGCCTGTTGCCGCGACAAGATCTCGGTGATGACCAACTTGTCGCCGTCGGCGATGACGCAAACGCGATCGCCCGCCAGCGGCTGAACCAGGCAGCTGGTGGCGACCGCCAGACAATGGGCGCGCATGCCGTCGACATACAGACCGCCGTTGGCGTCGGCCGCCAACGTCACCACCTTGCGCCCCCCTTGTTCGGGAAGCGGAGCGCTGCGCACCAACTGCAAAGGCGTCACCCTGGCGTTGGCATAGACCTTCTGATGCTCTCTTCTGGATTTATACATATCTGCTTACTCCTGTTGGCCGTTGATACGACGGTTGCCGCGGCCCCGGTTGTTGATGCGCATACCAGGCGTCGATCGCACTCAAGAACGGATCGGCGGTAAGCGGCACGTTTTCGGCGCGATGACGCTGCGCGCCATGCAGGCGAGCGCTCTGTTGCTGAGCGGCGGTCAACGGCTGTTCGATCAGGTTCGCTTCCCGCAGTTCGGCCTGCTCAAGATTGGCTAACGCCAGATCGCACGCCCTGAATTCCGCTTGCATCAGCATGGCGCGCCCCCAGTTGGCGCCGCCCATCGCGCATTCGCTGAACCGGGCCTTCTGCCCCTGCGCCAGGGTCAGCGTCGCGCGTTCGAAATCGCAGCGCAGCGCCTGCGCTTCGGCGAAGATCGCCGAGGTCAGATCGCTGTCGGCGAACGAACACCCCTCCAGCTCGCTGCGGTGAAAACTGGCGCCCTGCAGCTGTAGCTGAGCCAAAGTGCAGCCCGACAGGCGGCAGGTGAACCAGATGCGCGCCTGCCCCGCGATCGTCTGCCAGCTGCACGTCTCCAGCCGGCAGCTCCCCATGATGTGGCGCTCGAGGGTCGACGCCTGCCACAGGCACTGCGTGAGCTGGCAGGCGTACCAGTTGGCGTCCTGTATCACGTCCTGATGAAACATCAGGTTGGTCAGGGTGCTGGACTGCACGGCCAGATGCCCAAGGCTGCTGCGTTCAATTTCCGCGCCGTTGACCTCGCACCGGATCAAACCGCAGTCATCCAGCAGACAATCGCCGACGTAACACCCCTGCAGCGTGGTGTCGTTGCACGCCAAATTGCACAGCAGCCCCTGTTGCAGCGTCAGGTTCTCAAACCGGCATTCGTTGAACGACAGGCTTGTCAAGTTGCCTCCGACCACGTTGACCTGCTGCAGGGTGCAGCCCTCAAAGCGCACCGCCCGCAAATCACAACCTTCAAACGTGACGCGTTCGAAATGACAGTCGATGAAAAAGCAGTCGCTCAGCGTCAACCCTTTCAGCTCGCGATCGTGGAACCGGCGTTTCTTGAAGAGCCGCGGCATGGGCGGCGTCTGCGCCACCGCCTGGGCGACTTCCAGTTCGATCGCCTCTCGATCAGGCAGCGCCTGTTGAATCACGCGGCGTTCAGTTTTCATGCGCATAGTCCCCCTGAATAATTCTGCGCGGCACCCAACACGCGCGCTCCAGCAGGCAACCGCTGTATCGCGTGCCGGCGTCCTGCCAGGTCATCGCCAGATTTGCCGCCGCCAGGTTGCACTGGTCAAATTCCGCATCGCGCAGATCGGCGTTATAAAACAGACCTTGCTGAGCGCTGCTGTTTTGCCAACGTGAGTGCGTCAACAGGCTGTCTTTGAACCGCGCGCCGGCCAGGTCGCAGCCGGCGATCGCGCAGGCCGTCAGATCGGCCTCGTCAAAGTTGCATTCAGTGAAAACGCTGTACAGCAGTTGGCACCTCTCCATACGCGCCGCTTTCAACCCCACTTTGGTGAAACAGCTATCGCTGAACACGGCGTGGGAAAAGTTCGCCTGCATGCCCGCCGTCAGGCTCTCGACGCGGCAGCGTTCGAACCGCACGCCGCGCCAGTTGCCGCCAAGGAACGAGTTTTTGGTGAGCGTCATCTCCAGCGCAACCGCCTCTTCGGCGAGGCAGCGGTTAAACACGCACGCGTCCAGCTCGCCTTGCAGAAACTGCGCGCGGATCAGCGTCGCGCCATTAAACATGCCGTTGCCGATCGCCGCGTGTTCAAAGCGGCTCGCGGTAAAATCACCCCGCTCGAAAACGCAGTTATCCAGCTTCACGTGGTCGGCGCGCAGACCTTGCCCCTGAGGCTCCGCCAGCGTCACCCGTTCGAAGACCGCCTCTTGCCACACGCTTTCCGCCAGCAACGGCTTTTGCAGCGTGCACGAGATCATGCGGATCTGGCGCAGCGCCGCCTGCGTCAAATTGACCGCATCAAAAACGCAGTTTTCGAAGGTGCAGCTGTCGAGGGAAGCCTGCGAGAAATCGCAGCGCTCAAAGCGGCACTGCAGAAAATGCCGGCCCGACAGCGCCTCGCAGCGCAAACCGCTGAAGGTCTTTCCTTCCACGGTCGCGCTATCGGGGAAAAACGCGTCATTGCCGTCTTCGGCGGGAAGATCCGGCAAATCGGGCAGCGTCACGGAAGCCGGCTCCGCCGCCGCTTGTTGCTGGTGCAAGGCGATCGCCTCGCGGATGCGTTGATAGAACACGGCGGAATCGCCCAGAGAGGTGGGCGACGGCTCATAACGCAAGTCGCTGGGGTGATCCGACACCGCCTGGATGACGTTCAACCCCATCTCCGCCGGCATCAGATCCGGATCGAACAGAAACTCAAAGGGCGAGGCGTCATCGTCGCTGCGCTTGCGGAATACCTGTTGGAAATAGTCGAACGAGCGCGGCGCATCGCAGCGATCCAACGCCAGCATGACGGACTCGATGGACTCGTCCAGCAGATGCGTCAACGGCGCATTGCCGGTGAAGATAAGCAAAGCGATGTCGCTGTCGGGCAGGAACCACAGCGTTTTGCGCTGCAGCTCGATTTCCTCGAGGCTGTCGCTATCGTGACGGCGGATGAATGCCCGCCCGTGCACCGCCGGCAGCTCGCCGCGAATCGCCTCGCTTTGCGCGCCGACGCCCTGCAGCTCGAAGGGCACCCGATCCGGCCACGCCGCTTCCGGCAACCACTGCGCCGGCGGCGCCATCTGGAAATAACGCCGATCGATAGTAGCCGGCAGCCCGGGGAAGGCCGTCTCGAGATAGGCTTTGCCGGCGATCTGGCCCGCCACCTTATCGATGTGCGCCTTGCGCAGCGCAAACTCGTGCGGCACCGGCGCCGGCGCCGCCAGCGGAGAGCGCTCCTGCGCGGTCCCCTCGGGGGACAGCGTCATCAGCAGCGGCCGCAGCCCGTCATTGCAGCCACGGCCAAACGGGTTCTCCTTGTTGTCTTTGCCGCCCCAGGCGGAGGTGTGATCCAGCGGCACGCTGAGGAAGGGTTCCACCTCCATCGCGCCGCGCCGCCCCTCGCCCTCGACCCGCCAACGGCGTTTCAGCCCGCCGATGTCGGCGCTGACATTCAGCGTTTTTACCGGCTGACCGATGCCGGCATGGCCGGCGATCAGGTATTCGGCGAACGGCTTCGGCTCGGCAACATCCAATATCGGCAGGCTGAGCGGCACGCGCTTCCACGCCTCCCAGATTTCGGCTTCGTTCACGAAGTGTTCAGGCCGGGACAGGTAGCACCCGGCCACGACGCTGATGCCGAGCCGGCTGTCTGTCCCGATCTGGTAACTTCCTTTAATCGCCACCAATTGCTGTGGCCGTATGATTCTCATTGCCGCGCCTCGTTAGTTTTTGCTTTGCATCCCGACTTTTTTCAAGTCGACGCCAGTCTCGGACAGTGACGCGCCGGTATAACTGATGGACACCCCTGTCGTGCTGGTGCTGCTGCCGGTATTGCTGACGCTGCTGCCGGTATTGCTCACGCTGCTGCCGGTGCTGCTGACGCTGCTGCCGGTGGTGCCGACGCTGCTGCCGGTGGTGCTCACGCTGCTGCCGGTGGTGCTGATGCTGCAGCCGGTGGTGCTGGTCGACGATCCGGTGGTGCTGATGCTGCAGCCGGTGGTGCTGGTCGACGAACCTGTGGTGCTGACGCTGACGCCGGTAAAGCTGGTGCTGCTGCCGGTCTGGCTGGTACTGACCGTGGTGTAGCTGTTGCTTTCACCGGTCATGCTGTTGCTGATGCTGGTGAAGGAGTTGCTTTCACCGGTCATCGAGTTCGACACGCCGGTGCAGCTGGTGCTCTGCCCGGTAAACGAGGTGCTCAGCCCGGTGAACGAGGTGCTGACGCCGGTAAATGACGTGCTCACACCGGTGAATGAGGTGCTGACGCCGGTGAACGAGGTGCTCACGCCGGTGGCGGAGAGACTGACGCCGGTCAACGACGCGCTGACGCCAGTGATCGATGCGCTGAACCCGGTGATGCTGAAGATGTAATCCTTGTAAGAAACGTGGTTGGTGAACCAGTCGGTGAAGGTGCGGCGGATGATATCGAACTTGTCCATCCCCACCTCGGTGGCCTGGTTGCGTTCCACCGTGGTTTGCAGATCGCGCTCGGCGTGCAACATGACGCGTTCGTTGTTGCGGTTGTCATCGAAGGTCAGCTGGCTGGCATGCTGCGGCTTGCCGAAGCGCAGCGAACGCGACACCATGCCCGAGTAGTTGATGTATTCAGGCAACTGATAAGGCGGCGGGTTATCGCCGTTATAAACGATACCCGTCACCATCGGGCGATCGAGATCGCCGTCGACATAGGTCACCAACACTTCCTGGCCGACGCGCGGCATGGCGATCACGCCCCAGCCTTTCCCGGCCCAGGCCTGCACCACGCGGATCCAGCAAGAGCTGTCCTCCTCGGTGGTTTTGTAGCGATCCCAGTGGAAATGCACGCGGATGCGCGCAAATTTGTCGGTATGCACTTCGGAGTTGGGCGCGCCGACCACGGTGGCGCTCTGGATGCCCGGCATCTGCGGCTTTGGCGTTTCGCGCAGCGGGCGGAACGGCACGTCGTCGTTCAACGCATTGAAACGGCAGGTGACGTTGCGGCCGTCGCTGCTGCTGTCCGGGCCGTCTTGCACGAACACATAGTCGCAGCGGGTCAGTTTAAAGCGGCGGTTGCGGTTGGCGTCCGGGTGCAAAATCAAGGAGAAATCCTTGCCGGCCATCAGCCCGACGGCGTTACTCTCGCCAAACAACAGATGGCCGTCGCTTTGCATTTCCTCAAGGCGCAGCCGCGCCAGGTTTTCACCGCGTTCGGTATCCACATAACCCGCCGCGTAGTCGTACCATTCCAGCGGGGTGTTCTGCAGGCCGAGGCGGCTCTCTTCCACCTTGGTTTGCAGGTTCTTGCGCGGGTTCTGGAAGTCAAAGTCGCGCAGCACGATTTCATTCGGGCGCACTTTGCGGGAGCGCTGGATGCGCTGGATCCCTTCGCGGATGGCGCGGTTTTCTTCGCTGTCCGGCATGAACGGCAACACGGCGTAACCGAAATCCAGATCGTCGAAATTCTGCCGGTCGGTGATCACCAGCGTGTGTTTATCCTCGGCGTGATCGAAGTAATACCAGATGCCTTCGTCTTCAAGCAGGCGGCTGATAAACGCGAAATCCGTTTCAGAAAACTGCACGCAATATTCACGCGTCGGATAAGTGCCTTGAATATCCAGACGGTAGTCGGCAAAACCGTAGCGCGAGAAGATTTGCTCGATGATGTCGAGCACGTTCAAATCCTGAAAAATGCGGCTGTTGCGGTTCTGCATCAAAAACCACAGCCAGGTGCTCAGCTCCAGCTTATAAACGAACTTATCCTGATGCTGCCCCGAATCGGAGGCACCGATCACGTAAGCGTAAAACGGCCGCGCGCCGAAATCCGGCCTTTCTATTTGAATGCTGATCCCTTGACCCAGCAGAGATTCATAATCAACGTCCGCCTGTTCACATTCGAATTCGAGCGTATATTGCGAGTTGCTCGACAACCCTTCTTTGGTGGTGAAGCTGAGTGGAAACGCATTTAATTCGGCTAACACCGGGTTATCAATTTCGATTAAAGGCATAACAACCTCTCTGATCCGATATCGAACCCCGCCCCGCGTTTGCGGGCCGGCGGCAAATTAAAAATCAGTCGAAATAAACACTTAAACTATCGTTCTCGACCATGAGTTGGATATTCTGCAGTTCCTGTCCCGTCCGTTTGCGCTGCAACACTTCATTGCTGATAGGCGGCAAAATCGCCTGCTGCAGCAGCGACTCGACCGCTCTGCCGCGCGAAGGATGGGCGCTGATGCGTTTGGCTATCCAGCCTGGAATGTCGCCTTCCAGCACCAGCGACACGCCTACTTCTTTGTGCAAGCGCTGTTGTAAACGCGAAATCTGTTTGGTGGCGATATGGGTTATCGCTTCGGTGGAGAGCGGCACGTAGGGAATGACGTTCATGCGCGCCAACAGCGCCGCCGGGAAGAAGCGCGCCAGCACGTCGTGCAGCATCGGCCGCAGCGCTTCGGTTTTCAGGTCCGGCGTTTCCGCCAGCGTCGCTTCTATTTCGCCGGCGCCGATATTGCTCGTCATTAAAATGAAACACTGGCGGAAGCTGATCATGCGGCCCTCACCGTCTTCCATCACGCCCTTGTCGAAGACTTGATAAAACGCCTCGTGGATATCGGGATGCGCCTTGTCGAATTCGTCGAGCAAGACGATGGAATAAGGTTTGCGGCGCACCGCCTCCGTCAACTTGCCGCCCTTGCCGTAGCCGACATAGCCCGGCGGCGCCCCCTTCAGGGTGGAAACGGTATGCGACTCCTGAAACTCGCTCATATTGAAGACGATCAGGTTATGCGCGCCGCCGTACATCGCCTCCGCCAGCGCAAACGCGGTCTCCGTTTTGCCGACGCCGCTCGGGCCGGACAGCATGAAAACGCCCAATGGCCGATCGTGCGCCTGAATGCCGGCGCGGGAGATGCGCACCGCCTGCGCGATTTCATCGATCGCCGTCTGCTGGCCGAATATCTGGCGGCTCAGCAGTTGGTTGAGATTGAGCGCATTGTCCAGATCGCTTTGCAGCATGCGGCCGGTGGGGATGCCGGTCCAATCCGACAACACCTCCGCCACGACGCGGTCATCCACCCACGGATACACCAACGGCAGGCCGCCGTCTTGCAAGGCTCCCAGCTCGCTGGCCAGCTGCGGCAAACGCTCCGGCGACTGCCGCTCCGCGTCGAGCAAGGTGGTGACCGCCTGTTGCTCCTGCGCCTGCCGCTGACGCAGCGCATCCAGTTCGCCTTCCATGTCGCTGAGGGTCTGCTGCAATTCAGTGATGCGGGTAAGCGCCAGATCGTCGAATTTGCTTTCCTCCTGCAGGCCGTTCATTTCGGTGCGCTTCACCGCCAACCCGGCCTCGAGCGACTCGATTTTTTCAGGCAGCGCATGCTGGCTCAGCGCCACCCGCGCGCAGGCGGTGTCCAGCAAGCTGATGGCTTTGTCCGGCAGTTGCCGCGACGGCAGATGGCGCAGCGACAAATGCACCGCCGCCTGCAGCGCCGACTCGCGGATCTTGACGCTGTGGTGCTGCGCAAAATGCGGGGCGATGGCGCGCATCATGTTCACCGCATTCTCTTCGTCGGGTTCAGAAACCAACACGTACTGGAAACGGCGCGTCAGCGCGGCATCCGGCTCGATGAACTGTTTGTATTCCGACCAGGTCGTTGCCGCCACCATGCGCAGCGCCCCCCTGGCCAACATCGGTTTCAACAGGTTGACGGCGTCGCCGGTGCCGGCCTGCCCGCCGGCGCCCACCAGCGTATGCGCCTCGTCGCAAAACAGGATCACCGGCACCGCCGAATGCGCGATGGCGTCGATCAGCGCTTTCAGGCGCGATTCGAATTCGCCCCTCATGCTCGCCCCGGCCTGCATGCGCCCCAGATCCAAAGACAGCAGGCGAGCGCCCTGCAGCAGCGGCGGCACCTGCCCCTGGGCTATCTTGCAGGCCAGCGCTTCCGCCACCGCCGTTTTGCCGACCCCGGCTTCACCCACCAAAATCGGGTTGTTCTGCCGGCGACGCAGCAAGATGTCGATCACCTGGCGCAGCTCCGCTTCGCGGCCAATCACCGGGTCGATTTCACCGTCGCGCGCCTGGCGGGTCAGATCGGCGCACCATTTATCGAGAATATCGACCGTCTCGGACGCCTCCGGCGCATCGCCGTGGGCGCTGTAGACCTCTTCTTCCTCTTCCTCATGCTCGACGGACTCCGCCAGAATCGCCGGATAATCGTCGAACAGCTGCGGGATCGGCAGTTTTTTGAACTCGTCGCTCAGCCGGTACAGGCTGCGCTGCAACGTGGGATCCTGCAGAATACCGACCAGGATATGAATGGTGCGCACCCCGCCGGACGGCGTTTCGGCGAGCTGGCTCATCAGCAGCCCTCTTTCCACCACCGTTTCCAGTTGCGTCGACAGGTCCACCACCGCATTCGTCCGGTTAGGCAAGGTATGAAGAATGCGATCCAACGCATCGCTGATGCGCTGACTGTTGATGGCGTAGTGCGCCAGGATCATCGGCAAGTCGCCGCGCTCCTTGTCCACCAAGACTTTCAGCCAGTGTTCCAGCTCCACGTATTCGTGCCTGAAGGTTCGGCACAGCTTGGTCGCTTCGACGAACGACTGATAGGCAAAGTGGCCCAATCGCGAAAAAAGACGTTCTCGTTGATACACCTTAAATTTCCTTATATTAAGTTGTTGATTGATAAACCAGCTGCCTAAACGTCCCTGTCTTAGGTTTCAGCCAGCTGTCTTTACCCAGCGACTTGCCGCCCAGCTGCGCCGCCATGCCCGGCTCCGTGGCAATCAGCAGGCTGACATCCAGCATCAGCTGATGGCTCGTAAAGTCATGACAGATGCTCACCAGCGCCTGCAGCCGCCGGCTGCCGCGCTGATACTGCTGATACTGCGGGGCCCCCAGCGGGCCGATCTGAATATGCGCGCCGTACTGGGCATCGAAAAAGCGGCTGCCGATGCGCGTGCTGCCCAACTTGCCCAGCTTTTGGCTGCCGCTTTGCTTGCCGTCATCGATCCACTTGGCGTAGCGCGGCGTAATCGTGATGGGAACGGCGAAATAGGCCGCCAACATCTTGTTGAGCTGCCGCAGCGAGCGGCGACCGGGCAGATAAGTGCCGGGGTACGCCTCGCGCAGGCGCTGGATATGCGGGTTCACCGTCAGCGCCGTATCGACGCCCACCGTCTGGCGCAAATGGCGCAAGAACGGGTTTTTGTCATCGTCATGCTCATGGCCGATCATCGCCTTCAGCTGCGCCCAGGCCCGGTAGTGCAATACGGCGAAGCGCTGGCTGACGATGCCGACGAACTGCTGGAACGCCTGGTTGCGTCTGGCGATGACTTCGGTGCGCGCGTGCTCTGTCACATGGATCGGCAGCGGGCCGTAGGGGGCGAACATGCCGAAATGCCGCGCCTGAATCAGCACTTGCTTAGGGCGCTGCACGATAGAGGCGATTTCACGCGAAGCGAACGCCATATCCGCCGGCTGGGTAATGCAAAGCCTTTCGCGGCTGCGATCGTTGGAGACGCCGAGCCGCGGCGCATCCGGCTGCGCGCGTTCGATACGCCGCAGCAGCTCGAAAAAATCCTGTCGATTGGACAGCCCGCGGATTTCGGCCTGGCCCGCGCTTTCGCTTTGCGCCCCCGGCGTCGGCGCCGGCTCCAACGAGAGCGCCGTTTCACGCATCAACGACATATCAGCCATAGTAGAGCGCCCCCCAGTCGGCGTGGATTTCCCCATCTAGCAACAGCTTCATGCTTAACGTTTGGTTCAGGTCGCCGTATTGGCTCAACGCGTGGTGCAATATTTTGCCGAACAGATAGGCGCCGTGGTCGGCATGATGGTTGGCGCTTAAGTTGACGGCGATCTCGGCTCCGCGGATCCAGGCCAGCGGCCCCGGCCCCTGATTGCGTTCGAAGTGGTGCTCCACCCAGGCGTTTTTGATGCTGGCGATGCGCTTGCGCTGGCTGGAGTCATCCTGATGGCAGAACAATGACAGCCAGTCGCGCAACAGCGCCGAACAATCCTGAACGTCGGGGCGCGCATGGCGCAAAGGATTGGAGGCCAGCATCTGGATCGCCTGCCACGCCTGGCTGATGTTTGGCACCGCGACCGGGTTGCTCGGGTAGCGGACGATCTCCACCTGGTGGATCGGCATCGCCGTTTCCAGCTGGAAATGCGGCTGCTGAAGGTGCGCCGGCACCAGATGCCGTTCGCATACCAGCGCCTCGACGCTGAGCGACGTGATGTCGTCGATGTCGATGCCGCTTTTGCCCGGCGATATCGCGATGAAGGTATCTTCGTTGGGCAGGTGCGGATTGTTGTACTTGGAGGGCGACGGCTCCCGGCGACGGTGCAGCGTATAACCGGCCGGCTCCCGCTCGCAGTCGTACTGCACGTCGGCCTGCAGCGAAGAGAAAATCACCGGGTTGCCGTCGGGCAGCATGCCTTTCACTTGTTTTACGCTGTGTATCTCATACAGCGAGGTGTTCAAACGATCGACCACCAGCTGGTGCTCCGTGCGCTCATCCGTCAGCAGCACCGGCGAGCAATGGCGGCGATACAGGTTGATGACCGGGGTCGCGAAAAGATGAAAATCCCTGGCGTTGACGCGACCGATCAGAGTGAGTGGGCGTTGCTCCAGCGCGAACAAGATCTCGAACTCGTGAACGCGTTCACATTGGCGCAGAAAATCCTGCACGCCATGCAGCTCCAGGCTGAAGAAGCGGCTTGGCGCGGCGAAGTATTCGCGCATCAGCCGGTTGCCGGGCAATTCCCCCACCACGGTGGGCAACAAGGCTTCTTCATCGCTGACGCCGCCCAGGCGCAAGCTGTCCGGCTGCAAGACTTTGACGATTGGCCGGTCGTCGCTTTTCGCCCATAGCACAATGCGCAAGGTGCGATTAAGCAACGCGGCCAGCAGCTGATTGGCCCGCACCGTATCTTCCGCCAGCGTCAGGTGCAACGGCTCGAGATCCAGCTCCGAGACGGGCAGCACGCCGTGCGTCGTCAGGCATATCCTGACGTAGGCCGAACAATCCTGCATGTGTCTGGCGGCGCCGTCAGGCAAATGGTGCGGCGGCAAAATCTCGCATTCCGCCAGTGAAATCTCAACGGGCTGCACTTTAATATGCCGCGCCGTGGTAAACGTGGCGGGTTTGTTGTTCAGCGAGATATCGTTGAGGGTCATGCGGCTCCCGCGCGGCAGGTCAACCTGGCTGTGCCACTGGGGAAAAGAGAGATCGGGCTTAATCGCGACGGTGGCGATCGCGGGAACCGGCGTATACCACAGCGGCGCCAGGCGTGAGAGCATTTGCAGGGCAAATTCCGGCTGTTCATTGTTCAGCTTTTCCTGGATGCGGGTGCAAAGGAACGCGGAGCCCTCCAACAGACGCTCAACGAAAGGATCCAGCACGCCGTCGATATGCATGCCTAAATGCTGGGCGACCTGGGGATGAGAAGAGGCGAACTGACGACCGGCCTCGCGAAAATAACGCAGCTCATCATTATATAATTGGAGAAAGCGCTCACTGAACATAGTCACCCCTATTAATCAAATACGTGTACGGCGCCACAGGAATAATCAAGAGCGATGCGCAAATTAACCAGCATTTCGTCACCCGGTAATGAGCAGGTGCCATAAATATCGAATAAAATCGCCAGCACATACGATTGGCGTTCATTCACTACAGGCACCACACGAATCGTTTTCGGATCCAGACGCGGCTCAAACGAAGTAATGATTCTTTGTATATGTCTCGCCAGCGTTAACGGATCGGTATTAATCGGTATGCGTTGGCTCAGCGACGGCAGGCCATAATTCAATACCGAACTTTCGCTGTGCGCATAATCATGAAGTTTCAAATCAGCGCTGCGCGATGCGTCATTCAGTAAAAATTCGATATCACGCACCAAAACACGCCGCCAATTATCGGCGCTGGCGCTTTGATGTCTCACGCTGAGCTTATCGAATAGCATGGGCAATGACGCTTTCATTTAACACCTCGCGATAAGGCTTATGTCTGCCCGCAATCGCTGCGGGCAGACAGCCTGCAATTAGTGTTGTGACATCAATGATCAGATACGGGCATTAAGCTTGAGGTCATACCCCGTCTTAATTACCGCACCCATGGAGCCATCATTGTTTTGCTCTTTGTACTCAACTTCGATACGTGCGAAATTCAGCTTGATAACGTCGGTTGGCAGCACGGTATCGATTTCAGTACCGATGGTGGAATTCAGCGGCATATTACCCACGGTCTTGAATGAAGAAACCAGGCAGTTGCTGAAGGTCACGGCAATGAAGTCTTGCTGACCCTGGCCTGATTTACGGCAAACAAGTTTTGCCTGAGGAATATGCTCGCCGGTGGCGCACATCAGGAACAGTTTCGGCGAAGCCTTATTGCTCACCATGCGAAACTCAAAGTCTTTCATCTCGACTTTGCCTGAACCGCCGCCGCTCCCGAACCCCCAACGGCCGGCGTTTTCTTCCGCCCATTGCCAGGCTTGCAGCTGAATCCAGCCAGGGTAGGTTTGGTCGGGTGATTCACCATCAACACCCTCAATTTTCAAAAAATAGTCTACTAAAGCTTTCGTGCTCATTTTTTGTCTCCTTGACTGATAGGTCTACTTCGTTAATTGAAAAGTCTATTCAGATAAGTCGTTATATTGCCTACGCGATCATTGAAATAGCGACAATGAGAACCCATTAGCCATTAATAAATAGCAATAGCGTAAAAAACAGCGCCACTAAATTTCAATGAAATATCAATTCCCACCAACGCCATTTAATAATTAACGTCGGCAATATCCAAACCAATGACCAGCCGTAACTTATCTGCTCCCATCTTTTTTGGCTGACGGAAGTTTTGATACAAGTCGCAAGGACACGGTCATGCCTTCCAACTGGTAATGCGGGCGCAAATAGAAATGCGCGCGGTAATAACCCGGATCGTCTTCCACATCTTCAACGCGCACCTCGGCGGCGGCTAATGGACGACGCGCCTTGGTCGCCTCGGTCGATACGGAAGGATCGCCATCGACATAGTTCATCAGCCAGTCATTCAGCCACAGCTGCATATCGTCCCTGGACCGAAAAGAACCGATTTTGTCGCGCACGATGCATTTCAAATAGTGCGCGAATCGGCACGTGGCGAAAATATAAGGCAAGCGCGAAGACAGCTTGGCGTTGGCCGTCGCGTCGGGATCCTCGTATTTCGCCGGCGCGTGCATGGTGCAAGAACCGATAAAAGCGGCGAAATCGGAATGCTTGCGATAGACCAGGGGCAAGAACCCGGCATCGGAAAGCTCTTGCTCGCGCCGATCGGAAATGGCCACTTCCGTCGGGCACGTCAGTTCATATCCGCCCTCATCGGAAGGAAACGCGTAGGCGGGCAGTTCTTCCACCGAGCCGCCGGATTCGATGCCGCGAATCTTTGAACACCAGCCGTACTCATGGAACGCGCGGTTGATGTTGACGCCCATCGCATACGCCGAGTTGGCCCAGGAAAAATCATCATCCACATCCGGCCTGACGGACTCCTCGAAAGCGAACTCTTCGATCGGGTTGGTTTTCGCCCCGTAAGGCAAACGCGACAGGAAACGCGGCATCGTCAACACCAGGTAACGCGAGTCGTTGCTTTCGCGCAGGCGGCGCCAGGACGCATATTCCGGCGTGGTGAAAATCTTGCCGATATCCCGCGGGTTGCCCAGTTCGTTCCACTTGCTCATCTGCAGCAGCGACGGCGACGCGGCGGAAATGAACGGGCAGTGCGACGCCGCGGAAATTTTCGCCAACTCGGTCAGCAACGTGACGCTCATCGGGCTGTGATCGAATTCAAAATCGCCGATGATGCAACCGAACGGCTCGCCGCCGAACTGACCATATTCCTGTTCGTAAATCTGTTTGAACACCGGGCTTTGATCCCAGGCGGAGCCCCGATAGCGGCGCAAATTGCGCGTCAGCTCATCCTGACTGATGTTCAACACCCGGATCTTGAGCGTTTCGCTGACGTTGGTGTTATCGACCAGATAACTCAGACCTTGCCAGGCGGACTCCAGCTTCTGGAACTCCTTGTGGTGCAAGATATTGTTCATCTGTTGCGAAAGCTGTTCGTCGATCTGGGCAATCAACGATTCAATGGTCAATACGACATCCTGGCTGACCTTGACCTTGCCTTTATTGGCATATTCGGACAGCGTGCCGATAGCCCGACGAACCGCTTCCGAAGCCTCGTTCGTTCTGGGCCGGAATGAACGCTTGAGCAAACCGTCAAGCTCATTTTCCGTTTCCTGCGTTTCAACTTCAGCGACTGCCGTAGCCTGCTGCTTAGCCGAATAGCGTCGTTGCCTCGCTCTCATTCCTCATCTCCTTTATTGCCGGAATCCTGCACATCCTGTTCCGCATCCGCGACCGTTTTACGCGCATCCGTCACCAAACGATGCAGAAAATCGGGTTTCTCCAGCAGATTCTTCACCACTTCTTCCGCGCTGGATTTACCATCCATATAGGTGATCAGCTCCGTGAGATGCTCCCGGGCTTCAAGCAGACGTTGCATCTGCGGAACCCGTTTGGCGATGGCGCCAGGCGTGAAGTCATCCATCGATTCAAACTCCAATTCCACATCCAGCAACGCATCGTCTTCGCTCAGGGTGTTCTCTACGTAAAATTGCAGACGAGGCTTGATGGCGCGCATGCGATCGTTGAAGTTGTCCTGATCAAAGGTCAGGAATTTCCGCTCTTCGATCGGCAGCAAAGGCTTTTTCCGATGCCCAGAGAGATCGGACATGACCCCCGTAACAAAGGGCAACTCCACTTTCTTTTGTGAACCGTATAGCTCTACGTCATATTCAATTTGCACGCGCGGCGCGTTATTTTTACCGATAAATTTCTGAGAGCTTGAGTCCTTAGCCATTGGAAAACTCCTTTGTGATAAAAATTACTTCCCGGACAATTGATTTAACGAGGCCAGAGATTCCGGCAAAAGCTCCTCAACAATCGTCGCGAAGTCCATACCGATCATTTTTTGTGAACGTCGAATAAGAATGGGGGCCGGATGGCTGGGCTCATAGTTTTGGAAATAGTCCAAAACCTGATCCAACAGCAAGATGACATCCTGCCGGGAACGGATATATTTGCCGGGCATGGCGACAGGCGCGTCAGCATCCGGCGAGTCAATCTCCGCGTCATCCCGTTCAGCCGGCAATTCCTGCTGTTCCAGTGAAGCCAGCTGGCGGTTGAACTGTTTCAAATAGTCGCGCACCTGCCGGCAGTCCAAACGATAATCTTCGGCCTGCAGATTGGCGTAATTCTCGACGCGCTCCAGCGCATCGATTTCCAGCGCCAATTGCTCTTTCAGCGAAGGCAGATTTCTGCCGGCAAAATAACTGTCGGCTTGCCCCAGCACCTTTACCACCTCCGAAAAATGCAGGCTTTTGCCTTCCTGCTCGTCAAGCCGCATATTCAGCAGCTCGTCGGTGGTTAACGGCGTGTCGGGAAAAATCTTGCTGTTCTTGATTTCGTGCAGGCAGGACGATGTGGCGAGCCACCCTAATGCGGCCGCATGAAAGCTGTCCGATGAGGGTTCCATATCCGCCTGAGGGAAAATGGTGGCGCCCTCCTCGGCATATTTGGCGTCAATATCCTTAATGCCCTGGTAGAAGGCCGAAAAACCGTCGATATGAAGATTAGCGCGCATAAACCACAGCACGACATGTAAATCGAAGCACTGTTCCAGCAACGCGGCAGACTGCTCGCGAATGGCGTGCCAATTGATATCACGCGCATTGTCTACGGCATTAAGCGGATCGGTTTGGCTGTCATATTCCGAAAGCGTGAATTCAATTTCACTGTATCGTGGATCAAATTCGACGCCATTCACTTCCGTTGAGATGACTTCATTCATGGCCTGATATCCTTTTCAATCAGCACTAGAAACATAAAGCCTAATAAAGCGGGCTTTTACGTTCGCCAGTCTTTCCCAGAGTCCTTTTAGCGTAAGTTAGTCGTCACCAAGCTCGCAAATTGTTTAGATGTATTAATATTAACAACAATAATAGATTGAACCTATCAATAGAATCACAGTGATCGGTTTAAACTATTTTACATTTACATATTTATTTTTTCCTTTTAAAATCAATAAATTGCAAACGATAATTATGCAAGCTAAGAATAGGAAAAAAATCAAAAACTGCCCTAAAAACAACGTTTCATCCTTGGTAGGATAATTCCAGTAATACCACTGGATACAAATAATTTAATTAGCAAATGATAACCACAGTAAATAGTGAAATTTTTTCATAAAACCATGACAGCCAGTCGTTTCTTGCAAGCGGGTAGCACGCAATGATCAATAGAAGACGATGGCAGTGTGACTTTCATTTCCAGCACTCGGTACTTACACATGCGAAACCTGGTGTGAAAATAAACAATTTGGCGAGAGTTTTGATTATTAATTTTAAAGCTAAAGCACAGATTAACATTCCGCCGTGGTGCACCGAATACCTATTGGTACACAAACAGCCTGGTGGATAAAGCATCGTTCTTTTATAGTTAACTCAGGGCAATGATCAGAATAATTTAAGATTCAATTCCCCTTCATGTGCGTTCTCATACGGCTTACCGCGGCAAAAGCACCACTGCGGTAAAAGGTCTCGCAGACTAAAGTGGCATCAGAGATATCATTTACTATAACCGCGAAATAACCACGTAAGCGCTGCAACGACAGTAACCGTGTTAAGACCAGCGATCTGTTCCATATACAAGAAATGTTTCCCTAACTGATAAGACCACTAATTTGATACTAGCAAAGGCAAAACCAATATCAAGAAAAAATATTATTTTTTTAATAAAAAAATAACAAATCAATATACATAAAACAAACAATTCAATAACTTAAAACAGCGCTGAATCGATTACTTTTACGCCAGGAAAAATAGTTCATGGAAATTTACACCCACTCATAACCCCCTCAGTCAATCTCACTCATTCTCTTCGGCATTGAATTGTCATCAAAAAATAAGAAAATCTATAAAAATAAAACCCGCCACTGGCCGTGCGTCCCACAGGATCAACTTTCGCAAGGCAAAATAAGCAAGATAATTCCCAATAAAAAGGCCGAAAAAAAGCGTTAATGATTTAGCGGTTCAAAATAAAAATAAAGGTAACTCTATTGGGTTATTAAAGCGAAAACGCGCACCTGTTCATTGCTACAAAAAAACCTTATGAATCTTTACGTTGCCCGTCCTTTGACAATCATTGATGAAAACGCAAATCAGGTAGCCAACACATACAGAAAAGAGATGGGCTGCGCGGCGGGCCAACCCTGCCGATGACTTTTCTCATCCCCGGTTCGGCCCGTGCGCACAGGTTATTCCGCCTAAAAATCAGACCGCATCGCTGGCCTCGTCCGGCAATTTAACGCCAAGCCCGCCGTTTTCCTGATCCAGAACAGCTTTCGCATTCACCCGACTGATATATTGATTGAAAATCATTCCTATTCAGGAGAAAAAGCCATGGTTAAGTCACTCAATGCGGCATTCACTCGCTTTTTTGACCACCCGGACGCAGGCAAATTGGCGCTCAGGCTAACCTTCGGCGGGCTGATGCTGTTTCACGGCGTCGCGAAAATTCAGCATGGCGTCGGCTGGATCGCCGATGCGTTACAACAACAAGGGCTGCCCGCCTTCATCGCCTATGGCGTATATGTTGGGGAGATCCTGGCGCCGATACTGATCGTTTTAGGGCTGTTCACCCGCCCCGCCGCAGGGGTTTACGCCCTCACGCTGGTGGTGGCGTTTTTGATGGTGGGCACCGGCAAGGTCTTCACCGTCACCGACGTCGGCGCCTGGGGCATTGAAAACGAACTGGTGTTCTTTATGGGTGGGGTCGCCATACTGCTGTTGGGCAGCGGTAAGTATGCCATCGCGCGCAATGAAGCCTATCGATAAACCGCGCTATCAATAAGGAGGCTCCTGGTCTGAGCCTCCTCTTTATCTATAACGGCCATTAACGGTCGGCCAGCCGGTAAACCGGTACCTTGCGCGTCGTGCCGGTCAGGGTGTCGAAAATCTCCGTTTCCGCCGTCACGATCGTCATGCCGGTTTTTCTTAGCCTGCGCACATCGGCGGCGATGCGTTGTATGCCGAACCAGAACAGTCCGTCCAGCGCCGTGACGCGCAGCCCCTGCTCCAGCGCCAGCTTAAGCCGCTCACGCGGCGCCTTGAGCGCCTTGGCGATTTCCCGGTAAGGCAGCGCGTCCACGCCCGACGCCGAGGTTCGGTGAATGCGGGTCGACAGACCGTATTGGAAGGCCTCGGGCACGTCGCTTAAATCACTCTTCAGGCTGTAAACGCAGCCAAAGCGCTTGCCGTTGAACACCACATTTTTTTGACTGATCGACAGCTCATCGCGCAGGCCGGCAATCAACTGCGGCGCCCGCACCAGCAATAAGCGAAACGGCAATTCGAAACTGGTCACATAGTCCACGTTGAGCAACGCAATGCGCAGGCGCTCTTCCGCGCCCGCCTGCGTCTGACGACACTCGTTCAACACCTCGCTCCACTGGCGCGCAAGCCGCGGGGCTTCATCCAGCGGCGCGAAATGGTATTTCTCGATGTGGTAGTCGATTCTTTCGTTCATGTCCGTTGGCCCCCGCGTCAGTCATCATGCCCTCAGCAAATTACCTTACCCGCGGCCCACAATACAACACCGCACCGCGCCGCAAGACGCGGAAAAAATCGGCCGCATACGCCCCCTGCGCGCTCGCTCAAGGTGAGTCGTGCAGCAGCAGCGATATCTCTTCGGCGGCCGAGCGCAACAAAGGCAGGTGGTGCTGGTGCAAACGCTCTGCGGAAACCTGGCCGGCATGCACGCCGACGTTCAACGCCGCGGCGATGCGGCCGTCCGGCGTGGTGAGCGGCACCGCCAGTGAACGCAGGCCAATCTCCAGTTCCTGATCGTTGATGGCATATCCCTGCTGACGCACGCGCGCCAGCTCTTCCCGCAATGCGCTGACGCTCACCAGGGTATGGCTGGTGTAACGCAGTTGAGTCAATCGCGCCAAATAGTCGTTCAACGTCTCACTGGCGAGCCCGCTGAGCAGCACCCGCCCCATCGACGTCGTGCTGGCGGGTAAGCGACTGCCGACGTGCAAATCGATGGTCATGATCCGCGAAGTTGATGCGCGGGCGATATAAAGAATGTCATCGCCGTCCAATATGGCCATGGAACAGGACTCATTGAGCGTCTGGCTGAGTTGCCTCAACACCGGCTGCGCGGCGTTGGCCAACGGCGAAGCCCCCAGCCAGTTGTGACCCAGCGACAAGACGCGCGGGCGCAGCTCATAATTCTTGCCGTCTTCCGCGTACACAAAGCCCAGCTTACTCAGGGTGTAAAGGCAGCGGCGCACCGCCGCGCGCGGAATGCCGGTACGCTGGCTAATCTGCGACACCGACATCAGCCGCCGCTGCGGCGTAAAAGCCTGCAGGACCTCCAATCCTCGCGCCAAAGAGGCCATAAAGTCGGGATCCCCCTTCCAGGGATCGGTGCTGCTGCGCGTAATTTCCTGTTCTTTTTCCATTCTCGTTACCCCGCTGTCTGCCTGAAATATCGGTGTGCCGACGATCACAACCTGCGAATGCCTCTCAAATAATAGCCGATAATCGCACACTTTTTCGATAATCGGTATTGTTTGCCTGAAAGGGACGATCTACTTTTCCCATTGACGATAAACACTCCCCCGGCGGGCGCCGAATGAAAGGAACAACTGATGATCGATAAAAGTGTGGCCACCCTGGAAGACGCCGTGTCCATCATTCCGGACGGCGCGAGCATCATGATTGGCGGCTTTGGCCCCGCGGGACAGCCGCTGGAACTGATCGATGCGCTGATTGAACACGGTGCCCGCGAGCTGACGGTAATCAGCAATAACGCCGGCAACGGCGACAGCGGCCTCGCGGCGCTGCTCAAGACCGGCTGTGTGCGAAAGATGATTTGTTCCTTCCCGCGCCAGGCCGATTCGTGGGTCTTTGACGACCTTTATCGCCGCGGCGCGATCGAACTGGAACTGGTGCCTCAGGGCAACCTTGCCGCCCGCATGCAGGCCGCCGGCAGCGGGTTGGGCGGCATTTTCACCCCAACCGCCTTTGGCACGCCGCTGGCGCAAGGCAAAGAAACGCGTGAAATCGACGGACGGCATTACGTGTTTGAAACGCCCTTAAAGGCGGATTTCGCCTTGATAAAGGCCCATCGGGGTGACCGCTGGGGCAATCTGGTTTACCGCAAAGCGGCGCGTAATTTTGGCCCGGTGATGGCGATGGCCGCCGCCACGACGATAGCGCAGGTCGCTGAATTGGTGCCGCTTGGCGCACTGGATCCGGAAAACGTGATAACGCCGGGCATCTTCGTCCAGCGCCTGGTAGCGGTGGCGCACCCCGCGACCTTTTCCCTCTCTGCCTGAGGAGTCATAACATGCAAAAATTAACCCGCGACCAATTAGCCCAACGGGTAGCGCGCGATATTCCGGAAGGCGCCTACGTCAACCTCGGGATTGGGCTGCCGACCCGCATCGCTAACTACCTGCCCGCCGACAAAGAGGTGATTCTGCACAGCGAAAACGGCCTGCTCGGCATGGGGCCGTCACCCGCGCCGGGCGAAGAAGATCCGGAACTCATCAACGCCGGTAAAGAACGGGTGACCTTGCTGCCCGGCGGCAGTTATTTCCATCACGCCGACTCTTTTACCATGATGCGCGGCGGCCACCTCGATATCTGCGTGATGGGGGCGTATCAGGTCTCGGCTGCCGGCGATCTAGCCAACTGGAGCACCGGCGCCGAAGACGCAATCCCGGCGGTGGGCGGCGCCATGGATCTGGCCATCGGCGCGCGCAAAGTCTATGTGATGATGGACTACCTGACCAAGACCGGCGAATGCAAGCTGGTGGAACAGTGCAGCTACCCGTTGACCGGGTTGGCCTGCGTCAGCCGCATTTATTCGGATATGGCAATCATTGATATCACCCCGGACGGCCCGCAGGTGCTGGAGCTGTGTCCGGGGCTCACCTTTGACGCGCTGCAAGCGTTAACCCCGATACGTTTACTGCAATCTGACTTGATCCCCGCTTGAGGAAATCGCCATGCAACAGGCTTTTATCTGCGATGCCGTTCGTACGCCATTCGGCCGTTACGGCGGCGCATTATCCGCGCTGCGCGCCGACGATTTGGCCGCTCTGCCCCTGAAGGCGCTGCTAGCCCGACTGCCGCAGTTGGATCCCCACGCCATTGATGACGTTATTCTGGGGTGCGCCAACCAGGCCGGTGAAGACAACCGCAACGTGGCGCGAATGGCGCTGCTGTTGGCCGGATTGCCCCACACCGTGCCGGGCACCACCCTCAATCGCCTGTGCGGTTCGGGATTGGACGCGGTAGGCATGGCGGCGCGCGCCATTAAATGCGGCGAAGCGGAGGTCATCATCGCGGGCGGCGTGGAAAGCATGTCGCGCGCGCCCTTTGTCACCGGCAAAGCGGACAGCGCCTTCAGCCGATCGCTGAAAATGGAAGATACGACGATGGGATGGCGCTTTATCAACCCGCAGATGCGCGCGCGGTTCGGTGTCGAAACCATGCCTGAAACCGCCGAAAATGTGGCTCGCGATTTCGCCGTCAGCCGCGCCGATCAAGACGCCTTTGCATTGCGCAGCCAACAGCGCACCGCCCGCGCTCAGGAGCTGGGCCTGTTTGATGAGGAACTGATCGCCGTCAGCATTCCGCAACGCAAAGGCGAGCCGCTCAGCCTGGTTCGCGACGAACATCCCCGCAGCACCTCTTTGGCCGCGCTGTCCGCCCTGAAAGGCGTCGTGCGCCCCGAGGGGAGCGTCACCGCCGGCAACGCCTCGGGCATCAACGACGGGGCCAGCGCCCTGCTCATTGCCAGCGAACGCGCGGCGGTGCAGTATGGACTCGCCCCGCTGGCGCGTGTGATCGGCATGTCCGCCTGCGGCGTAGAGCCGCGCATCATGGGTTACGGGCCGGTTCCCGCGATCCGCAAAGTGCTGGCGCAAACCGGTTTGAGCCTGGCGCAAATGGACGTCATCGAGTTGAATGAAGCCTTTGCCGCCCAGGCGCTGGCCGTGACGCGCGCCCTGGGACTGCCGGATGACGCGGAACAGGTCAACCCTAACGGCGGCGCTATCGCGCTGGGGCATCCCCTGGGGGCATCCGGCGGCAGGTTGGCCATGACCGCCGCTTATCAACTGCGGCGCACCGGCGGGCGTTTTGCCCTGTGCACCATGTGCGTCGGTGTCGGGCAAGGCGTCGCCTTGATTCTGGAACGGATATAACGAATGTCTCTCTATAGCGCAATGTTTATGGCTTCGCCATTAACGCCCTGCTTCAGCGACACGGCGCTGCTGCAGGGCATGCTTGATTTCGAAGCCGGCCTGGCGCAGGCCCTGGCGTCTGCAGGGATTATCGATGACGCTTCCGCGCGGATCATACGCAGCCACTGCCAGGCGGAAAAGCTCGACGCCGCCGCGCTGACGCAGTCCGCCGGATTGGCGGGCAATTTAGCCATTCCCCTCGTCAAACAATTGACGGCGTTGGTGGCGCAAACCTCACCGGAAGCGGCGCGTTTCGTTCACTGGGGGGCGACCAGTCAGGATGCGATTGACAGCGGGCTGATGCTGCAACTGCGCAGCGCGTTCGATAAAACCGACGCGCTGCTCAACCAGCTGATTGCGGCGCTGACGGCGCAATGCCGGCGCCATAGCGCAACGTTAATGGTGGGCCGCACCTGGCTGCAACACGCTTTGCCAACGACGCTGGGGCTGAAGCTGGCCGGCACGCTGGACGCCTTGCTGCGCTATCGGGCTCGTCTGGCTGAAATGCGGCCACGCGTGCTCGCGTTGCAATTCGGCGGCGCGGCCGGCACGCTCGCCTCGCTCGGCGAACAGGGCGAGCGCGTTGAGCGGGCGCTGGCGCAAGCGCTGGCCCTGCCGCGCAGCGCCACGCCGTGGCATACCCAACGCGATCGGTTGTTGGAGCTGGCGAGTTGGTATGCCGGCCTGACGGGCTCGCTCGGCAAGCTGGCGCGCGACATGTCTTTGTTGATGCAGACCGAAGTCGCTGAAATCAGCGAACCGTCGGCCCCCGGACGCGGCGGCTCCTCCACGATGCCGCATAAGCGTAATCCAGTGCTCTGTGCCGCCATCCTCAGCGCGGCCAACCGTCTGCCTGCGTTGATGTCGGGATTGTATGCCGGCCTGGTGCAGGAGCACGAACGTGCGCTGGGCGGCTGGCAGGCCGAGTGGCAAAGCCTGCCGCAGCTCCTGGTGCTGAGCGGGGCGGCATTGGCGCAAAGCCTGGATCTCATTAACGGTCTGGAGGTGCATGAAGCGGCGATGAGGCGCAATCTGGCGCTGACGCAGGGGCTGATCATGGCTGAATCGGTTACCCTGGCCTTGGCCCCCACCCTCGGCCGTCAACAGGCGCACCATCATATAGAACGGTGCTGCCGGCAAGCCCTGGCCACCCAGCAACCCCTGTTAACCCTTCTGTGCGCCGATGCGGAAGTCTCTTCCCGACTCAGCCGGGAAACCCTGGAAACCTTGCTCGATCCGGCCAATGCCACCGGCAGCACGCAGCGTTTCATTCAACAAGTCCTGGCGATGGCCGAGAGGGAGCAATCATGTTGAATTATGTCCTTGAGGGGCCTGAAAACGCCCCGGTTATTCTGTTTGGCAACTCGCTGGGCACCTCATTGGCAATGTGGCAGCCGCAGCGCGACGCGTTCATCGCCCACTATCGCATTCTGCGCTACGACGTTGCCGGCCACGGCGACTCTGCGCCCGATGAACAGCCCGGCTCGCTGGCGCGACTGGGCGAACAGGTGCTGTCCCTGCTGGACACTCTGGCGATTGATCGGGTGCATTTCTGCGGCATCTCTATGGGGGGGCTGACGGGGTTATGGCTGGCGCGCTTTCATGCCGATCGCTTGCTGACGCTGACGATCGCCAATAGCGCCGCGAAAATCGGGGTGACGGAGCTTTGGCGAGAACGCGCCGCGCGGGTGCGCCAGTGCGGCATGTCCGCCGTCAGCGATGGCGCGGCAGCGCGCTGGTTCACCCCGGCATTTTGCCAATCCGCTCCCGTGAGGGTGCAAACCGTCGTGCAACAGCTCACCGCCTGCGATCCCGAGGGCTATGCCGCTTGCTGCGACGCGCTGGCGACCGCCGATTTACGCGCCGAGCTGGCAGGCATCCGCGTTCCGACGCTGGTTATCGCCGGACATGAGGATGCGGTAACGACCGTCGACGATGCAAAAGCCTTGGCGGCAGGCATTCCCGACGCGCAATGCGTCATCCTGCCCGCCGCCCACCTGTCCAGCATCGAAGCCTGGCGGGCATTTAACCGCGCGTTCCGGGCCTTTTTGGATGAGCAGCTCACGCAGCGGCAACGTTATCAGCAAGGCCTGACGGTGCGCAGAGCGGTGTTGGGCGATGAGCATGTCGATAATACCCTCGCGGCGCTGTCGCCGCTCAACGAGGAGTTTCAGCATTTCATCACTCGCTACGCCTGGGGGGAAATATGGACGCGTCCGGGCTTGTCGCGCCATACCCGCAGCCTGATCACCATCGCGATGCTGATCGCCTTGAATCGCGAAGCTGAGCTGAAAATGCATATCCGGGCCGCCTTCAATAACGGCGTCACGCGTGAAGAGATCAAAGAAGTTCTGATGCATGCGGCGCTTTACTGCGGCTTACCCGCCTCGAACGCCGCTTTTCATCTGGCGCAGTCCGTCTTTGCCGAATACGACGCCGGGCGGCGACCGGACGACTAGAAGACACGGTTATACCGGCACATCCAGCACCCTTTGGCGCAGCGCAGCAACCAGGCGCTGCTGCTCAGGGGACGAGAGCGCCTCTTGCCGGGTAATGATGCCCAGCGGCTCGGCCATGCCCTGGGTAGGCAACGGCAGCGCACGCAGGTGATTGCTGAACAAGTCGTCACGCACCGCGCCGTAAGGCACCAGCCACACATAGCCATACTGTAGCGTCAGGCAGCGCGCCAGCGTGACCGACAACGTCTCGACGCACCCTTCCGGCACCGCCAGCCCGTGGCTGACAATGAGCGCCTCCGCATTCTGACGCGGCACCGTACCCCGCGGGGAGAGCACCAATGGCCAGCTCAACGCTTCCGCCAGCGAGACATCCGAATGCAACAGCGGATGATGAGGAGCAACCACCAGCCGCAGCGTTTCATGGTACAGCAGCTCGAAGTTGAGCCCCTCCATGCGGGAGGGGTCTGACATGCGCCCGATGCCTAACGTTAATTGCCCCGATCTCACCGCCATCATCAGCGCATCGTTGGCCAGCGTCGTAACCTGCATGCGCCAGCCGGGGGATTGCTGCTGCAACCCCACCACGACCGGCGCGACCAGGCTCACCAGCGTGGTGGGCAGCGCGCCGATATGCAGCGGCGCCGGCAGCGCCTCGCTGTCCGAGGCAAGCGTGCGCCCCAACACATTCAGCGCATCCAAAACGCGGCTGGCATCCTGCAGGAAACGCGTTCCGGCGGCGGTCAGTTCCGCCCCCTGCCGATTTCGCGAAAAAAGGCGCTCGCCGGCCAGGCTTTCCAGTTCGTTGAGCGTTTTAGAGAGCGCGGGCTGCGTGATGCCCAATTGCTGTGCGGCGCGCACCAACGTCCCCTGTTGCGCGGTAGCGACAAAGGCGTGCAGATGACGAAGGCGGATGCGTTGGCTAAAGCGAGAAGTCATGTTCATGATTTATAGTATTAACTTGCCGCCGGCGCGGCAAGCTCATTGTCAGGGCGAACGGAGGATCAAATATCAAAAAAAACGGTTTCGTTCTCGCCCTGTAACCAGATGTCGAAATGGTACACCGTCTGATCCCCGCGCTGCCGCCTTTGCGCCAATAACGTGCTGCGCCGTTTTTCCCACTCGATGAGATTCAACACCGGATCTTCGGCATTGGCCGCCTGTTCGTCGGCAAAGTAGAGACGCGTGTTCAACCCGATGTTGATGCCGCGGGCCACTATCCACAGATTGAGATGGGGCGCCATCAACCGGCCGTCGCGCCCCGTCACGCGCCCCGGTTTAATCGTCTCGAATTGCCACAGGCCGCTGGTGAAATCCGAACAGGTTCGCCCCCAGCCGCGAAACGCCGGATCGTCGGGTTTATCCAACTGGCCGTCGGCGGGGTGCTGATATCGCCCGGCGGCGTTGGCCTGCCAGACTTCGACCAGCGCGTCTCGAACCGGCGTGCCGGAGCCGTCATAGACATGCCCTTCCACCACGATGCGCTCCCCGCGCGTCTCCGGTTGCGTCAATACATGGGTAAAATTACGCTCGAAAATATCAAAGCCGGCGGCATGCGGCGCCAAACCGATGTGCACATAAGGCCCGGCGGTTTGCGAGGCCGTTTCAGCCAAATACTTTTTCATCACGCGGCTCCCTGTGTACGGTTCTCAAACCACGTGGCTCGATGGCCCCGCAGCACCAGATCGAAGCGGTAAGCCAGACTGTCCAGCGGCACGGCGGCGTGCATATCCAGCTCGGCAATCAGCGTGCGCATCGCATCGTCACTGCCTACCGACTGCAAGATGGGGCAGCGAACGAGCAACGGATCGCCTTCGAAATACATCTGCGTGATCAACCGCTGCGCGAACGCCTCGCCGGAGAGCGAGAAGTGAATATGCGCCGGACGCCAGTCGCTGACCTGATTGCGCCAGGGATACGGGCCCGGCTTGATGGTACGAAAACAGTAATACCCGTTGTCGTCGGTCAGCATCCTGCCGCAGCCGCCAAAGTTGGGATCGATAGGCGCCAGATACTGATCTTTCTTGTGACGATAGCGCCCTCCCGCATTGGCCTGCCATACCTCGACCAGAGCGTTGCGCACCGGCGCCCCGAAGGCATCGCGCACAAATCCATGCACGATGATCCGCTCGCCGATCGGTAAGCCGTCTTTGGCGTAATTCAGAATCAGATCGTGATCCATCGGGCCGATATCCGTTGGCGTGAAGACGGGAGCGGTCAGTTCAGACAGCGAGTTTTGCAATGAAATTAATGCATTGCGCGGCGACCGCAGCACGCTGGTTTTATACAGCGGCGCCAGCGCCGGCGGGTGATGACTGTAATCGCGATGCACCAGTTCTCGCGCCATCCAATCACTTTTCATCCCGGTATCCTTATTATTTGAGGGTACATGTCGACAGAGTGTAGGAAGCGCAATATGTAAAAGTAAAGTGAGAAAACCGATCGCTTTATATAACCAAAAGTAATGTAATGTTCTGAATTGACGAAACATTTCATTTGGTCCATAACATGATTCAATTCCCGTCGGTGGTCCGCCTCGCTGCTGAATGGTCGCTTTCAGGTCATCCATGACCGCTTAACTGGAGGCAATGATGAAACGTTCTATCGCGACGGTCTCGGTATCGGGTTCGCTGCCGGAAAAACTGCGGGCTATCGCCGCCGCAGGCTTTGATGGCGTCGAAATTTTCGATAACGATCTGGTCTACTACCCCGGCTCACCGGCGGAAATCCGTGAGTTGTGCGCCGAACTGGGCCTGGAAATTTTACTGTTCCAACCGTTTCGGGACTTCGAAGGAGGCCCGCGCGAAACGCTGGCGCAGAACCTTTCCCGCGCAGCGCGCAAGTTCGAAGTCATGCAGCAACTGGGCTGTTCTCGCATGCTGCTCTGCAGCAATGTCTCGCCCGACAGCAGCGAAGACATGGCCACGCAAGTGAGCGATTTGCGCGCGTTGGCGGAGTTGGCCGCCGAGTATGATATTACTGTCGGTTATGAAGCACTGGCCTGGGGACGTCACGTGAATATGTGGCGCGACGCCTGGGCGCGCGTGAAGGCCGTAGATCATCCGGCGTTGGGGATCATTCTCGATAGTTTTCATATCCTGTCGCGCGGCGATAACCTCGATGGCCTCGAGGACGTGCCGCCCGAAAAAATCGTGTTTGTCCAACTGGCGGACGCCCCGCTGTTGAAGATGGATGTGCTCGCCTGGAGTCGCCATTTCCGCTGCTTCCCCGGCCAAGGGGAGCTGAATCTGACCCAGTTCATGACCCAACTTTCCGCGCATGGCTATCGCGGCGCCTGGTCGCTGGAGATATTTAACGATGGTTTCCGCGCCTCGCCGGTGCTCCCCACGGCCCAGGACGGTTTCCGATCGTTGTTGTGGCTGGAGGAGCAAACCTATGACTGGTTGGCCAAACAGCCTCTGCTGCCCAACGCCATGGCCTCGCTCATGGAACGTTCCTTATTCCATTCGCAGCCGCATCCACCCTTGCTGGCGCTGGAGTTTATCGAATTTGCCGTCTCGCACAACGACGGGCTGGCGATGGGCCAATGGCTGACGCAGCTGGAATTGGTTCACGCCGGCGAGCACCGCTCCAAAAGCGTCGCCCTCTATCGCAACGGCAAAGTGAATGTCATTCTGAATGCCCAGCCGGAAAGCCAAGCCAGCGGCTATTATCACCTGCACGGCATTTCCCTGTGCGCCGTGGCGTGGCGGGTGCGCGGCGTAGCGCGTTTACTGCAACGGGCGCAAGACTACGGGTACGCCATCTGGCAAGGCGAAACCGGCCCCAACGAGCGGCAAATCCCCGCGCTGTGCGCACCGGACGGCAGCCTGATTTATCTGGTGGAAGCGGACGAAGATCCCAAGAACGATATTTATCACGCCGATTTTCATCTGACGCATCGCAGCGCGCCGCCGCCCGCGCTGCAGAGCATCGATCACCTGGCGATTGCGCTGGCGGATGAATCGAGCGGCAACTGGATCATGTTCCTGCGCAGCGTGCCGGGTTTTGTGCAGGACAACGAGTGGGAATTGCCCGATCCGCTGGGTTTGGTTCGCAGCCGCGTCTTGCGCAGCCCCAACGACGCCATCCGGCTGCCGCTGAATATGTCGGTGAGCCGGGAAACGCAAATCGCCCAGGCGTTAACCGCCTATCAGGGCGCAGGCTTACAGCACGTCGCCTTTGGCTGCGAGGATCTGTTCAGCATGGTGAAAGCGGCGCAGGCGCGCGGATTAAAAACGCTGCGTATTCCCGATAACTACTATCACGATCTCAGAGCGCGTTTCGATCTGGACCCCGCTTTCCTCTCACAGCTGCAAGCGGGCAATGTGCTCTACGATCGAGACGATCAGGGCGGAGAATTGCTGCATGTCTACACCGTGCCCTATGAAAAAGGCCGCTTCTTCTTCGAACTTCTGGAGCGCCGAGGCGGCTACCGCGGCTTTGGGGCCGCCAACGCCCCGGTTCGGCTCACCGCCATGCGTTAATCGCGCGGGCCATCACGGCCCGCCTGTTCTTCCATCTTACTGAAAAGGTTAATGATCGCGCTCACACTCTCAGTGGCCTCCGGCGCAGCCATTCTCACGGCAATCCCTTTTTATAACATAAAGTTAACACTGCCTCGTCACTCACCGCCGGCTCAATTGTCCGATAAACGCACATTTTTTCGATTATCGCCGTTTAACGTCCGCCCAGGGGCTGCTTATAGTGATGACACTCAACTACTGCACCGGGAGCACCCCATGTCGGGAAACAACGCAATCAATGTTCGGGCGCTGATCGACGACCGCCCGTTAGGCAAATGGCAAAAGATGATCGTGCTACTCGGCTTTTGCATCATTGCTCTGGATGGATTCGATATCGTTATCATGGGATTTATTGCGCCAGAGCTTAAGGCGGATTGGCAAATCACTAACCGCGAACTGGGGCTGGTGATCAGCGCGGCGCTGATTGGCCTGTCGCTGGGCGCGATGCTATCCGGACCATTGTCAGACAGATTCGGCCGCAAAGTCGTCATCATCAACAGCGTATTCTTTTTTGGCGTTTGGACGCTGGTGACGGCGTTTTCTCAAAATATGGAGCAGATGATGTTATTTCGCCTGCTCACCGGATTGGGGCTCGGCGCCGCCATGCCGAATGTCGGCACCCTGGTGGCGGAGTTCGCGCCCGCCCGACGCCGCGCTTTCTTGATTACCGTGGTTTTCTGCGGCTTCACCTTTGGCGCCGCCTTGGGCGGATTCGCCGCGTCCTGGCTGATGCCGCGCTTCGGCTGGCATGCCGTGCTGCTGCTCGGCGGGATCTTGCCCCTGCTGTTCGCGCCCGTGCTGATGGCGGCGTTACCCGAATCGGTGTGTTTCCTGGTGGCGAAACGGGCAGATCAGGGCGGCATTCAGCGCATTCTGGCGAAACTGGCGCCCGATCGCGATTTTCGACATTCTACCGTCGTTCTGCCCCCGCCGGGCCAGGTCTGCACTCATCCGGTTAAACTGGTGGTAAGCGCACGGTACCGCTTCGGCAGTTTAATGCTGTGGGGCGCGTATTTTAGCGCGCTGTTTCTGTACTACACCTTAGGCAGTTGGCTGCCGCTGCTGATTAAAGACAGCGGTTTCAACATCGCGCAAGCGGCGGTCATCACCGCGCTGTTTCAGGCGGGCGGGACATTAGGGTCGCTATTTTCCGGGTGGTTGATGGACAGATCCGAACCGCATCGCGCGTTGGCGTCGATTTATGGGTTGGGGGCGCTGTTCACTCTGCTGATGGGGATGGCGATGGGTTACCCCCTCCTGATGAGCGGCTGCGCGATGGCCATCGGGTTCTGCATCGGGGGCGCCAACACCGGCATGAACGCGTTGTCGGCCAGCTTTTACCCCACCGAAGCGCGAGCCACCGGCTCCAGCTGGATGCACGGCATCGGCCGTTTGGGCGCTATCTTAAGCGCGCTGGCCGGGGCTGAAATGCTGGCGCTCGGTTGGAGCTTCAGCACCATTTTCGCCGTCCTGGCGCTGCCCGCCCTGCTGACGGTGGCGATGATCGTCGCCAAGCGGCGTCATCAGGCGCGTCAAGCGACAGAGCATCAATATGCCGCCTATCTGGATGCGCGTTCGAATGATGTTTGATTGCGTCGGGAAATAATCGAGAACAAAGGGGAAGGCGTGTCGGCCTGCAGGGCCGGGGCGCTTTAACTGTGATGGGGATCGTTGAAAGATTTTTTCGTAAGTGATTGAATAATGGCGGAGAGAGGGGGATTTGAACCCCCGGTAGAGTTGCCCCTACTCCAGTTTTCGAGACTGGTCCGTTCAGCCGCTCCGGCATCTCTCCTGACAACGCTTGCTATCATGCCCGCTTTTACGGCATTTTTACAGCATTAGCATACCGCTGAACGTTCAAGTGACGACTTTACGAGCAACCTGATGATTAAATGGCCGTGGAAAGCGACTCAACCTTCTCACTCCGAGGCGGATACCCAGGCACAGTGGCGGGACGCGCTGGCGATCCCGCTGCTCTCGCCGCTGAATGAGCAAGAGCGGCAGCGGCTGGTGGCCGTCGCCGGGCAGATTTTGCAGCAAAAGCGCATCGTGCCGCTGCAGGGGCTGCAGCTCACCTCGCAGATGCAGGCGCGCATCGCCCTGCTGTTCGCCTTGCCGGTGCTGGAGCTGGGCGCGGAGTGCCTCGACGGCTTCAACGAAATTCTGCTCTACCCCACCCCATTCGTGGTGGAAGACGAATGGCAGGACGAGATCGGCCTGGTGCACTCGGGGCCGGTGGTGCAGTCCGGCCAAAGCTGGGAACAGGGGCCGATCGTGCTCAACTGGCAAGACGTGCAGGACTCTTTCGACCTTTCCGGTTTTAATCTGGTGATCCACGAAGCGGTACACAAGCTGGATATGCGCAACGGCGGCGTCGCCACCGGCGTGCCGCCGATCCCGCTGCGCGAGGTGGCCGCCTGGGAGCACGATCTGCACGCCGCGATGGAAAGCCTGCAGGACGAGATCGACATGGTCGGCGAAGAGGCCGCCAGCATGGATGCCTACGCCGCCACCGATGCGGCCGAGTGCTTCGCCGTGCTGTCGGAGTACTTCTTCAGCGCCCCCGAGCTGCTGGCCGAACGCTTCCCGGCGCTGTATCAGCACTTTTGCCGCTTCTACCGCCAGGATCCGCTGGCGCGCCTGCTGCGCGCCCAGGCAGAAAACGACGCGCAATGGGCTGATTGACAGGCTTATTGCTCAGATACCGAGCAGTCGCACCGCCTGGGGAAATTTAGCGTTGACACACCCGGGGCAGCTGGATATGATGCGCCCCGTTCACACGATTCCTCTGTAGTTCAGTCGGTAGAACGGCGGACTGTTAATCCGTATGTCACTGGTTCGAGTCCAGTCAGAGGAGCCATATTTAGAAAAGCCCGCTTAAGGCAACTTAAGCGGGCTTTTTGCTGTTGGGCGTTTACAGCCCGCGCTTTTCCATCAGCAGCGCCAGATCGACCAACCGATTGGAGAAGCCCCACTCGTTGTCATACCAGGCGAGCACTTTCACCAGATTGCCGCCGATCACCAGCGTGGACAAACCGTCGATAATCGACGAGCGCGCATCGCCCCGGTAGTCGCTCGACACCAGCGGCTCATCGCTGTATCCCAGGATCCCTTTCAGCGGGCCGGACGCCGCCGCCGCGCGGAACGCCGCGTTGATCTCCTCCGCCGTCGCCGGGCGTTTCAGCGTCACCGTCAGATCGACGATGGAAACCACCGGCACCGGCACCCGCAGTGAATAACCGGTCAGGCGGCCGTCCAGTTCGGGGATCACCTTGCCGAGCGCCTTGGCCGCACCGCTGGAGTAAGGCACGATAGACTCCGCCGCCGCCCGTGCGCCGCGCAGATCTTTTTCCGGCTGATCGTGCAGCGCCTGGCTGTTGGTATAGGCATGCGTGGTGTTCATCAACCCGTATTCGATGCCGAACGCCTGATGCAGCACCTGTGCGGCGGGCGCCAGCCCGTTGGTGGTGCAGCTGCCGTTGCTGACCACCTTATGCAGCGCCGGATCGTAGAGGTGATCGTTAACCCCCATCACCAGCGTGATGTCATCGTTCTTGGCCGGCGCCGAGATAATCACCCGCTTGGCGCCGCCATGCGTGATGTGCACTTCCGCCTTGGCCTTGTCGGTAAAGAAGCCCGTCGCTTCGATCACCACGTCCACGCCCACGCTGCTCCAGGGGATCTCGGCGGGATCGCGCTGCGAAAACACCTGAATCGGCCGGCCGTCCAGCAGCAGCTGGTTGTCGCCGGCTTCGACCCTGGCCGCCAGCGTGCCGGAAAGCGTGTCGTATTTCAGCAGGTGCGCCAGCGTCTTGCTGTCGGTCAGATCGTTGATCGCCACCACTTCAAAATCGCTGCGCCCCAGCGCCGCGCGCAGCACGTTGCGTCCGATCCTGCCGAATCCATTAATGCCTACTCTCACCATGATGCACTCCTCGTTTTGGGCTTTGCCTCAACTCTAGCCCTGCCCCGAAGCGGCGTAAATGACGTTTACCGATCAATTTACGCCAAATTGCGCGCATGAAAGCGTTCGCGGTATTCGCTCGGGGTCAGCTGCAGTTTTCGCTCAAACACCCGCCGCAGGTTAAGGCCGTTGCCAAAGCCGGTGGCCAGGGCGACCTGCTCGATGCCTTCCACACTTTGCTCCAGACGCTGTCTGGCGGTATGCAACCGCCCTTCTTCGACGAATTTGGCGGGAGAAATGCCCGTCTCGCGGGTGAACACGCGGGTAAAGTTGCGCGGGCTCATCGCCACGCGTTCGGCCAACCGTTCGACGCTGAGATCGTCGGCGAGGTTTTCCAGGATCCAGGACTGCAGGTCGCGGATCGGGCCCGGCGATTTGGCCTGGTTGAGCGGGTAGCGGCTGAACTGCGCCTGCCCGCCGGGGCGGCGCAGAAACATCACCAGATCCTGCGCCACTTCACGCGCCTGCACGAAGCCGTAGTCGTCCTCCACCAGCGCCAGCGTCAGGTCGAAGCCGGAGCTGACGCCGCCGGAGGTCCAAATCGGCCCGTCCTGCACGTAGATCGGGCCGTTTTCGACCTGCACCTGCGGGAAACGCGCCTGCAGCGTTTCCGCCAGTCGCCAGTGGGTGGTCGCCCGCCGTCCGTCCAGCAACCCGGCTTCGGCCAGCAACAGTGCGCCGCCGCAAACGGAGGCGATACGGCGCGTCTGCGGCGCCGCGCGGCGCACCCAATCCGCCACCAGGGCGCCCTCTTCTTCGCTCGCCCCTTTGCCGGCGACGATCACGGTATCGCGCGGCAGGAACGGATCGAGATCCGCCAGGCGATGGTCGGCCAGCAGGCTCAGGCCTGACAGGCCGTGCACCACTCGGTGAGATTGCGTAGTGGCGACCGCGATCTGATACAGCGGCGTCTCGGCAGGGCTCAGGCGATTAGCCTGCATCAGGATATCGGCGATGCCCGCCGCTTCGAACAGCATGCCCCCTTCAGGGACGATAATCAGGAATGTGTGCATGGCGATAATAGAGAGAACGGTCAAAACAGGTCAGGAAGCCACTGTATAAGAAAAGCGCCGCCGGTTCACCCTGTAGGCATAAAAAAGCCCGCCGATAACCCCGACGGGCCTGGAAGGAATAGCCATTTAAACCTGCGGCAAGATCACCCCGCCGGCGCGCGCCAATTGCGCCAGCAGCGCCGTTTGAAACGCCTCGTCGTGTACCGCCGCGTGAGGCTCGAAGCGCTGCTGATGATGCCAATAGCCGCCGGACGCCAGGGCCTGTGGTTCATCGCTGCTCACCAGCCATGCCTGCGTCACATGCCCCAGCGCCAGATCGTCGGGCGCGTCCGCGCCGCCCATTTTGGTCGGCACCCAGCCGGGATCGACCGCGCTGCTGATGACGTCGGGCCACAGGCGCGCCACGGCGGCGGCCAGCGTGGTGACGAACAGCTTGCTGTCCGAATAAGAACCGGCGGCACCGCCAAGCCAGTCTACGCCGTTCAGCTCCGCCACGCCGTCAAAGTGCATACTGCTACTCAGGTAGACGATACGCTTGGGACGTTCGATCAGGGCCGTCAGCAGGTAGGGCGCTATGACGTTCACCGGCATCACCTGCGGCCCGGTGAACATGCCGGCATTGTGGATCACCGCGTCCGGACGGCCGAGGCGATTGACCTGCTCGGCAAGCTGCCGAGTCTGCTGTACATCGGACAAATCGCCGATCGCCGCCTGTGCACCGCGATCCAGCAGATCGCGCACCGCGTCCAGACGGCCGGGTGCGCGCGCATGCAGAATCACCTGATGCCCTTCGTCCAACAGCGTTTGCGCGGTGGCGCGGCCCAGCCCGTCCACCGAACCGGTAATGAAAATGCGTGACATGCCATCCTCCGTTTAGCGCCAGCCGAGCGCCGGCGCGACATGGGTTAAAATCGATTCGATGACGTGCGCGTTGTAATCCACGCCCAGCTGATTAGGCACGGTCAGCAGCAACGTATCCGCTTCGGCGATGGCCTCGTCCTGCGCCAGCTGTTCGATCAGCGCGTCAGGTTCTGCGGCGTAACTGCGGCCAAAGATCGCCCGGGTTTGCGCATCGATATACCCCAGTTGGTCGCCTTCCTTACCGCTGCCGCCGAAGTAGTTGCGATCCCGCTGATCCACCAGCGCGAAGATGCTGCGGCTGACGGAAACCCGCGGCTCGCGCGCATGGCCCGCCTCTTGCCAGGCCGCGCGATAGGCGCGGATCTGCTTGGCCTGCTGGATATGAAAGGGTTCGCCGGTTTCGTCGTTCTTGAGCGTCGAGCTTTGCAGGTTCATGCCCAGCTTCGCCGCCCAGACGGCGGTGGCATTGGAACCTGCGCCCCACCAGATGCGGTCGCGCAGCCCGGCGGAAAACGGCTCCGGCCGCAGCAGCCCGGGCGGATTCGGGAACATCGGCTGTGGATTGGGTTCGGCGAACCCTTCGCCGCGCAGCGCTTCCAGGAACACTTCGGTATGGCGGCGGGCCATGTCCGCATCGGTTTCGCCGTCGGCCGGGGCATAGCCGAAATAGCGCCAGCCGTCGATGACCTGCTCCGGCGAGCCGCGGCTGATGCCGAGCTGCAGCCGCCCGCCGGCGATCAGATCCGCCGCGCCGGCGTCTTCCACCATGTACAGCGGATTTTCATAGCGCATGTCGATCACGCCGGTGCCGATCTCGATGCGTTGGGTTTTGGCGCCGATGGCGGCCAGCAGCGGGAACGGCGATCCCAGCTGACGCGCGAAATGGTGAACGCGAAAATAGGCGCCGTCCGCGCCCAGATCTTCGGCGGCGACCGCCAGATCGATGGACTGCAGCAGCGCATCCGCCGCGGAACGGGTGCCGGACTGGGCGGAAGGCGTCCAGTGGCCAAACGAGAGAAAACCAATCTTTTTCATCGGGCATCGTCCTCAAAGGCAAAACATGGGCCTACAGTGACAAAAATCGCACGCTTTGCGCCAGCAAAATCGCCCCCGATCGCACTAAACGAACCGATTGCCGCCGCGCCGCCCGGCGATTGTAATCAAAAAACAAATGTCGTATAACAGGCAGCTCCGAGGGGTGTCCTGTTACGGGCTGAGATGGCGTAAGCCGAACCCTTTGAACCTGATCTGGGTCATGCCAGCGAAGGGACGGTTAGGCAACCGCGCGATCACCCGTTGCCTGTTCATACCTCAGCGTGCCCGGATCTCCACTGACTCAAGGAGGTCCCATGTCCATCACCACCCTGTTCGAAAGCGGTCTTTACGGCCGGCTGCGCCAACAGGCCGGCTGCCACTGGCAAAATTATGTCGATCACCCGTTTCTGCAGCAGTTGGCCGCCGGCGCCTTGCCTGAACGCGCTTTTCGCCGTTACCTGACCCAAGACTACCTGTTCCTGCTGCACTTCGCCCGCGCCTACGCGCTGCTGGTCAGCAAGCTGCGCACCCTGCCGGAAATGCGCGCCGCCACCGCCTCGCTCAACGGCATCGTCGCCGAGCTGCCGCTGCACGTGGCCTACTGCGCCGAATGGGGGCTGAGCGAAGCGCAGATCGCCGCCCAGCCGGAGGCGGCGGAAACCATGAACTACACCCGCTACGTGCTGGACATCGGTCATGCGGGCGACGCCCTCGATCTGCTGGCCGGCCTGCTGCCCTGCGTGGCCGGTTATGCCGAAATCGGCCTGCGGCTGCTGCACGATCCCGCCACCCAAATGGAGGGCAATCCTTACGCCTCCTGGATCCGCAACTACGGCGACGAGGGCTATCTGGCCGGCGTGCGCGCCGCCATCGAACTGCTGGAAACCGTCGGCCACCAGCGCGGCGCACAAAGCCGCTTTACCGAGCTGGCGCAGATTTTCACCACCGCCACCCAGCTGGAAGCGGCATTTTGGCAAATGGGGCTGAACGCCTCATGACCTCCCCGCGCCTCCCGCCCGGCATCCAGGTGCGGGATCTCACTCTGCGCTTCGGTCAACAGACGATCTTTGAGCGGCTGAGCTTCGACATCGCCGGCGGCAGCTTCGTCTCCCTGCTCGGCGCCAGCGGCGCCGGCAAAACCAGCCTGCTGAAGATCATCGCCGGGCTGGCGCAGGCCAGCTCGGGTACGGTGAGCGGCAGCGACGGCCTGCCGATCGCCGGGCGCATCGCCTACATGGGGCAAAAAGACCTGCTCTACCCGTGGCTGAGCGTCGAAGACAATGTCGCCCTCGGCTCGCGGCTGCGCGGCGAAGCGCCGGATCGGGCATGGACAGCGCACCTGCTCGAGCGCGTAGGCCTGGCCGCGCATAGCCGCAGCCTGCCCGCCGCGCTGTCCGGCGGCATGCGCCAGCGCGCCGCCATCGCCCGCACGCTCTACGAACGCCAGCCGATCGTGCTGATGGACGAACCCTTTTCCGCGCTGGACGCCATTACCCGCGCCGAGATCCAGAGCCTGGCCGCCGAGCTGCTGGCGCAAAATACCGTGCTGCTGATCACTCACGACTCGATGGAGGCTTGCCGCCTGAGCCACCGGCTGCTGGTGCTATCGCCCTGGCCGCTGGGCCTCGACGATACCCACCGCATCAGCGGGCAACCGCCGCGCGCGCCGGATGACGCCGACCTGCTGAAAAGCCAGGCCGAGCTGCTGCTGCAAATGGTGAGGGCAGCGCAATGAATATCGCCAAAGAGCGCGGCTTCACCCGCCTGCGGCGTGGGTTGACGGTCTTCATCGGCCTGCTGCTGCTGTGGTGGCTGGCGGCGCAAAGCGGCATTCCGGCCTTTCTGCTGCCCACGCCGGGCGCAGTGGCGCAGGCGCTGTGGGACGGGCGCGGCTATCTCGCCTGGCACACGCTGGTCACCGCTTCGGAGATCGTCAGCGGGCTGGCGCTCGGCGTGTTGCTCGGCGCGGCGCTGGCGCTGTGCATGATTTTCTCGCCGCGGCTGCAACGCTGGCTGATGCCGCTGGTGCTCACCAGCCAGGCGATACCGGTGTTCGCCCTGGCCCCATTGCTGGTGCTGTGGTTCGGCTTCGGCATGAGCGCCAAAGTGGCGATGGCGGTGCTGGTGATCTTCTTCCCGGTGGTGTCGGCCTTTTTCGACGGGCTGCGCCGGGTTAACAACGACTATCTCGATCTGGCGCGCACGATGCGCGCTTCGCGTTGGGCGCAGCTGCGGCACGTGCGGCTGATGGCGGCGCTGCCGGCCTTCGGCTCCGGCCTGCGCATGGCCGCCGCCGTCGCGCCGATCGGCGCCATTATCGGCGAATGGGTCGGCTCGGCCGAGGGGCTGGGCTACGTGATGCTGAACGCCAACGCGCGCATGCAGACCGACGTCTGCTTCGCCGCGCTGTTTATTTTGGTGCTGATGACCGTGCTGCTGTGGGCCGCGGTGGATGCGCTGCTGCGGCGCCTGATCGCCTGGGCGCCGGAAAACGACTGATGATTGCAACCATAACCAGGGATAAAGGAACGACCATGATCAAACAAACCCTCTGCGGACTGCTGCTCGGCGCCGCCCTCACCGGCCAAGCCGGCGCGGCCGACAAGCTGACGCTGGTGCTCGACTGGTACATCAACCCCGATCACGCGCCAATTATGGTGGCCGAGCAGATCGGCGCCTTCAAGGCCGCAGGGCTGGACGTCAAGATCGTGCCGCCGTCCGATCCGGCGCTGCCGCCGCGGCTGGTGGCCGCCAAACAGGCCGACCTCGCCATCACCTATCAGCCGCAGCTGCATTTCTTCGCCGATCAGGGCCTGCCGCTGATGCGCGTCGGCACGCTGATCAACACGCCGCTGAATACGGTGATCGCGCTGGATAAAAACATCACGTCGCCGGCGGATCTCAAGGGCAAGACGGTGGGTTACTCGGTTAGCGGCATCGAACAGGCGACGCTGGCCACCATGGTCGAACACGAACACCTCAAGCCGCAGGACATCAAGCTCATCAACGTCAACTTCCAGCTGACCAGCGCCCTGCTGGCGGGCCAGGTCGATGCGGTGATCGGCGGCTACCGCAACATCGAAGCGCTGGAGCTCAAGCTGCAGGGTAAAGAACCGGTGGTGTTCAACGTCGAAGATTACGGCGTGCCGGCCTACGACGAGCTGATCATCGTCGCCAACCGAGATGCGGTGAACGAGCCGAAAATCCGCAAATTCCTCGCCGCGCTGAAGCAAGGCAGCGACTACCTGCACGCGCACCCGCAGGACACCTGGCTGGCGTTCGCCAAGGCGCACCCGGAGCTGAATACCGAGCTGAACAAACAGGCGTGGCAAGCCAGCCTGCCGCTGTTCGCCCGCGATCCGGCCAAGTTGGATCGCGCGCGCTACCAGGCATACGAACAATTTCTGTTCGACAACAAGCTGATCAAGAAAGTCACCCCGGTAGACCAGTATGCGGTGGAGCTGAACTGATCACGCCGAGGCGGCCGGCGGCGCCACCGTCACCTCGCCCTGGCCGCTGCGCTGCAGGGCCGCCTTCACCAGCCCGTTGGCCTTGCAGCGTTCGATAAACGCGTTCACGTAGGCGGCGCCCTGCGTTTTTTGCCTCGGCACCGCCATCGCCTGGCGAATGGCGGTGAAATGCCCATCCAGCACTCGGTAGCCGGGATGGGCGGCCGCGGCGGCCAGCAGCGGTTGACGCACGCCGGCCGCCGCCTCCAGCCCGCGTTCGAAAAACAGCGCGATCGCCTCGGCGGAAGTAGCCGCCCGCACCAGCTGCGCCTGCTGCAGCGTGCGCGACAAAAACAGATCGTACGCGGCACCCTGACCGACCGCAATGCGCACCTCCGGCCTGTCGAGCTGCGCCACCTCAGAGTAAGGCGCGTCGTTCGCCACCAGATAAGTCCCCTCGATGATCACGTAGGGTTCGCTGAAGGCGATCTGCGCCGCGCGCACCGGCTCGATGGCCATAAACGCCAGGTTCCAGGCGCCGCTCTCCAGATCGGCGAACACCTTGCCCGCCGCGTCATAGGTGACCAGTTCGAGCGCCACGCCCAGCTCCTGGGCCAGAGCGGTGGCTAGCTCCACCGAAGCGCCTTGCGGTTTGCCACCGGCCCCGGCCTGCGCCAGCACCGGATTGCCGAGATTGATCGCCGCGCGCAACACGCCTTGCGGGGCCAGATCGTCGAGTACCGCTGCGGAAATCGTCTGCATACTTCCTCCTGAATGGCTGATGGACGCGCCGTCGTGGCGCTCATTAAGCGTAGAGCGAAACCTCCGACCAGCAAGCTTTCGCCGCCGAGGCCGCCGTCGGCGTGATTAACGTCACACTATTGTCATAAAAATGTACAATAGCCGCCGCTCGTCGGCCGTAGCGGGAGATCGCGCGTTGTTCCGCCGCCGGCAATAGGCTATACCCTTCACTTTTCGCGCCGCGGCACACTCGGCGGCGCAACCCAGGGCAGCAACGGTTTTATTTCAATCAGACAAGGTTTGGCGGATGGTTTTAGCAGTCGTTTCGTTTGTTCTCTTTTTGGCGTCGATTTTGATTTATCGCACCCGGGCCGCCGCCAACCGCTGGTGGTTCGCCATTCTGCTGACGCTGCTCGGCAGCTATCTGGTGCTGAACGTCATCCTGATCGCCAGCAACTACTTCACCGGCGACGGCATCACCGACGCGGTGATCTATACCGTCACCAGCAGCCTCAAAGGCGCGGGCATCAGCAAATACGTGCTGCCGTTTATCGGCCTGCTGGCGGCGCTGGGACTTATCTTCGCGGTGCTGGCCCGCAGCCTGCTGCGCCGCAAGGCCAAAGGCAGCAGCGTGGCCTACAGCGTCGTCGCCGTGCTGCTGGCGCTGTTCTCGGTCGGCACCACCCCGGCGTTTCAGGACATCTCGCTGCTGGTCAAGAGCCAGATCGTCGGCGATACCGCCGATTTCACCACCTACTACAAGGCGCCGAAAAAGACCGTGCAGGGCAAACGGCCGAACCTGGTGTACATCTATGCCGAGAGTCTGGAGCGCACCTACTTCGATACCGAGCTGTTTCCCGGCCTGGCCGACGAGCTGAACGCCCTGCGCACGGACAGCATCGATTTCAGCAACACCCAGCAGCTGCCGGGCACCGGTTACACCATCGCCGGCATGGTCGCCTCGCAGTGCGGCATTCCGCTGTTCGCCCCCTTCGACGGCAACGCCTCCAGCGCGGTCTCCACCTTCTACCCGGAGAACGTCTGCCTGGGCGACGTGCTGAAGGCCGCCGGCTACAGCAACTCTTTCTATCAGGGCGCCGAGCTGGCGTTCGCCGGTAAAGACACCTTCCTGAAATCCCACGGCTTCGACCACGTTTACGGCTTCAAAGAGCTGCGCGAACAGGTCGCCGATCCGAGCTACAAAAACGACTGGGGTTGGTACGACGACAGCGTGCTGGACGTGGTGTACGGCAAGTTCGTCGAGCTGTCCAAACAGCGCCAGCCGTTCTCGCTGTTTACCCTGACCGTCGATACCCATCACCCGGACGGTTTTATCTCCGCCGGCTGCAGCAAGAAAAGCTACGCCTGGCAGAACAAGGAAAACCGCTCGCTGAGCGCGGTGGCCTGCAGCCAGCAACACATCGCCGCGCTGATCGACAAAATCAAACGCTCGCCCTATTTCAGCAACACCGTGATCGTGGTGTCCTCCGATCATCTGGCGATGAACAACACCGCCTACGACATCCTGACCAAACAGAAGCGCCGCAACCTGTTCTTCATCATCGACGGCACCCGGCCACTGGCGGAACAGCGCAACGAGAAGCGCAGCACGCTGGACAACGGTGCCACGGTGCTGGACGTGATGGGCGGCGACAACTACATCGGCCTTGGCCGCAGCAGCCTGTCGGCGCCGTCGCTGTCCACGGTGTTCCTGAACATCGAAGAGAAGATCAACGGCTGGAAACCGGCGGTGATCAATCAGTGGGGCCTGCCGAACCGCATCAGCGACTACAGCGTGGACACGCGCCAGCGCAGCTTCAGCTTCTCCGGCGTCACCTACAAGGTGCCGTTCATCCTGCGGGTGGGCGACAACCGCATCGAACCGATGTTCAACGTCTACCTCTCCACCCCGCTGCGCAAGCAGCTGGCCGGGCTGGGGGCGGGGGAGAAATTCGTCTGGGTCGATAAATGCTACGAGATCGGCCGGGTCTGGGCGCCGCAGCTGGCGCTGAGCACCGACATCTGCGTGGCCTCCGGCACCCTGGCCTCGCCGCCGCAGATCGTGCAGGCCAGCGGCGAGCGCTTCCGCGGTAAGGTGAACTTTACCGGCCCGGCGGCGGACAGCGTCGCCGATTACCAAAACGCCGTCGCCCGCCTGCAGGTGGACGACGCGGCGATGAAGTACCGGGCGGACGCCATCGAGTTCATGCTGCCCGGCATGCCGGAACAGGTGAAAGCCATTACCGGCGTCTCCGCCGTCGAGGAGTGGGGCCGCTGGTCCGACGCCAACCTGGCGCCGGCGGTCGACATCGATTATGTCGATCCGCTGCCGAAAACCTTCGATCTGGTGCTGCGCGCCCGCGCCTACGGCAACAACGTCGGCGAACCGATTTCGGTGCGCGTCGGCGACGAAGAGCGCTTCGTGTCGCTCGGCGAGCAGGACAGCACCGTCACCCTGCGTTTCGACAACCCGCGCGGCGCGCAGAAAATCAGCATTACCCCGCCGGCACCGACCGAGCCGAAAGAGAGCGCCAGCGGCGGCTTCACGCCGAAGAAGCTGGGCATCGGCCTGGTATCGCTGAAGGTCGAAGCGGCCGCTCCCGCCTCCTGATCCCCCCGCCTTCACGGGCGCGGTAATTTCTTTGCCGCGCCCGTCATTTCGACCAAGCTTTTACGCCCTGCTTCGGCTAACCTGTGACGGTGAAACGCCGCCAATCCCGCCACAGAGCCGGGACATCGAAGGAGAAAGTATGAGCTATGCCCCACCTCGCAGCGGCCTCAGCGCCGATCAGGCACTCGATCAACTGGAAGCCTTGTATGACGCCGCGGTAGACGCGCTGCGGCAGGCGGTCAGTGACTTTATCAGCCACGGCACCCTGCCGGACCCGCAGGCGCGCGCCGCCGGGCTGTTCATGTATCCCGAGCTGCGCGTCAGCTGGGACGGGCAGCAGTCCGGCCCGAACAAAACCCGCGCCTTCGGCCGCTTTACCCATCCCGGCAGCTACAGCACCACCGTGACCCGGCCGCAGCTGTTCCGCCACTATCTGGCCGAACAGCTGGCGATGCTGGAACACGACTACGCCGCCCATATCGAAGTGGCGCCGTCGCAGCAGGAGATCCCGTTCCCTTATGTGATCGACGGCTCCAGCCTGGCGCTCGATCGCTCAATGAGCGCCGGTATCGCGCAGCATTTCCCCACCACCGAGCTGGCGCAGATCGGTGACGAGACCGCCGACGGCCTGTACCACACCACCGACAACCATTTCCCGCTGTCGCATTTCGATGCGCTGCGCGCGGATTTCTCGCTGGCGCGTCTGCGGCACTACACCGGCACCCCGGTGGAGCATTTCCAGCCGTTCGTGCTGTTCACCAACTACACCCGCTATGTGGACGAGTTCGTGCGCTGGGCCTGCGCGCAGATCGCCGATCCGGCCAGCCCGTACATCGCGCTCTCCAGCGCCGGCGGCACCTACATCACGCCGGAAACCAGCGCGCCCGAACAGGCGGTGTCCGATCTGGCGTGGAAAAACCACCAGATGCCGGCCTATCACCTGATCTCGCGCACCGGCCAAGGGATCACGCTGATCAACATCGGCGTCGGCCCGTCCAACGCCAAAACCATCTGCGATCACCTGGCGGTGCTGCGCCCGAGCGCCTGGCTGATGATCGGCCACTGCGGCGGCCTGCGCGAAAGCCAGAAGATCGGCGATTACGTGCTGGCCCACGCCTATCTGCGCGACGATCACGTACTGGATGCGGTGCTGCCGCCGGATATCCCGATCCCAAGCATCGCCGAGGTGCAGCGCGCCCTGTACGACGCCACCAAGATGGTCAGCGGCATGCCCGGTGAAGAGGTCAAACAGCGTTTGCGCACCGGCACCGTGGTCACCACCGACGATCGCAACTGGGAGCTGCGTTACTCCGCTTCGGCGCGGCGCTTCAACCTCAGCCGCGCGGTGGCGGTCGACATGGAGAGCGCCACCATCGCCGCTCAGGGTTACCGCTTCCGGGTGCCGTACGGCACGCTGCTGTGCGTCTCCGACAAACCGCTGCACGGTGAAATAAAACTGCCGGGCCAGGCCAACCGCTTCTATGAAGGGGCAATCTCCGAGCACCTGCAGATCGGCATCTGCGCCATCGATCTGTTGCGCGCTGAGGGCGATCGCCTGCACTCGCGCAAGCTGCGCACCTTCAACGAACCGCCGTTCCGATAACGGTGCTCAGGCCCGCTGCGGCGGGCCGTTTTTTCCTCAACGCACCAGCGCCAGCGCGCGCTTCTCCTGGCTGCGGCCGCCGGCGATCGACAGCAACAGGTCTTTCACCAGCAGCGCCGGGGCGGACAGCGACTGTTGGCCCGACATGCACAGCGACAGCGGCACCGACATCGTCGGCGCATTGATGCGCGCCATCCAGGCCTTGGCTGGGCCGATCATCGCGCGCGCCACCGACTCCGGCAATACGGTCGCCCCCAACCCGCCGGCGATCGCAGCGCTCAGCGCGCCCGAGGATTCGATCTCCCCCACCACGTTGACAGCCAGCTTGCGCAGCGCCATCGCCTCCTCCAGTTGGTTGCGCACCGCATCGCCCTCGCGCGGCAGGAACAGGTTCAGCCGCGCCACGTCCAGTAGCTCGACGCTGTTGCCGGGATGCGGCACCGCGCGCGTCGCCACCAAATAGAGATCCTCTCGCATCAGCGCGACGGTGTGCAGACCGGCAGGCATTTTGGCGCCGTAGACCATCGCCATGTCCAGCATCTGGTTGGCCACCTGTCCGGCCAGCGCCGCGCCACTGTTTTCATGCAGGCTGAGCAAAATGCCCGGCTGCTGATCGCGCAGGGTTTGCAGCAGCGGCAGCGCCAGCTGCGCTGCGGTGCTCCCCGACGCCAACCCGAGAGACACCTGGCCGCTCATCGCCTGCCCGGCGCTGTTGACCGCGCTCTGCGCCTGCTCGCACTGGCGCAAAATGGTTTGCGCGTGGGCATACAGAATGTTGCCGGCCTCGGTCGGCTGCACCCCGCGCTTGGTGCGGATCAGCAGCTGTTGCTTCAGCTCCCCCTCCAGCGTCGCCAACTGCTGGCTGAGCGCCGGCTGGGCGATATGCAACACCTCCGCCGCCTGGGTCAGGCTGCCGACATCGACGATTTTCACGAAGTACTTCAGACGTCTGAGATTCATAGTGCCTCCAGCGAGCCGCTAAATTGAGAATGGCGAAATCCGGTCATGCAACCGCAGCAAGATCCAGGCCAGAGTCGTCAAAAGGCCAAAAACGGCGACAAATGGCCGTTTATCGGGCGAGGCGCGCCACAACGCAGGGCACGCGTTGCACCACCGGCAGGCAACGGCGCCGCCTCAGCGGGCAATCCGGCAGCGCTGCGCGTGAGGTAAGCGATAAAAGCGAGAAAAAGCAGCAGGTTGGGCAATCTTGCAGCAAACGCGCGCGCCGGGCGTTTTCGCGCTTTACAAGCCGCAACCGCCCCGCTATTATTCGCCCCGTTCACACGATTCCTCTGTAGTTCAGTCGGTAGAACGGCGGACTGTTAATCCGTATGTCACTGGTTCGAGTCCAGTCAGAGGAGCCATATTTAGAGAAGCCCGCTCAGGGAAACCCGAGCGGGCTTTTTGCCTTTCAGCCGCCGTCAAAAGCTGCGTTTCGCCACCAGATAGGCGCCCGCCACCAGCAGCAGAGCGCCGAACAGCGCCGGCAGATTCTCGCGCAGCGCCGCCGGGCCGGCGCGGTAGACGTCCACCAACAGCCCCATGCACAGCTGGCTGGCGACCAGGATCGAGATGGTGGCCGCCGCGCCCAGTTTTTGGTAGCCCAGGATGCCGGCGAACACGAACAGCGATCCCAGCAGCCCCGGCAACAGCATCCACCACCTGGCGGCGCCGGTCACTTCCGTCACCGCGCCGAGGCCGTTTTTGGCCAGCAGCAACCCCACCAGCAGCAACAAACCGACGCTGGAGTTGATCACCAGCGTGATAAGGATGGTCGAGACGCTTTCGGTGATGCGCACCATCAGCAGATTCTGCACCACCAGCCCCATCCCGGCCGCGATCAGCAGTAACAGCATATTCATCGCCCTGTCTCCCGGGATCAGCGCGCGGGCGGCGTCGCCCGTTCGTCGAGCCTCAGTTGCAGGAACGTCAGATCCAACCATTGGCCGAATTTGGCGCCCACCTGTTCCATGCGCCCCACGTCGCGGAACCCGAGCGCCAGATGCAGCTTAATCGAGGCCCGATTGCCGGATTCGATGCCGGCCACCATCACATGTTTGCCGATTTCCCGCGCCCGTGCGATCAGCGCCAGCAGCAGCGCCTTGCCAATCCCTGCGCCGCGATGCGCCTGATGGACATACACCGAATGTTCCACGGTGTGGCGATAACCGTCCCAGGCGCGCCAGTCGCCGAACGACGCGTAGCCGATCGCCTCGTCCTCGGCGTTCACCGCCACCAGCACCGGGTAACCCGCCGCCTGCCGTTCGCCGATCCACGCCGCGCGGTTGGCCGCATCCACGGTTTGTTCATTCCAGATGGCGGTGCTGTTCAACACCGCGTCGTTATAGATAGCGGCAATCGCCGCGCTATCGTTGAACGTCGCATTTCGTATAATCATGGTTTACCCCGGCCAATTGTCCACTATAATACTACGATATGAATATTAAATTAGACAATCTAAATCAGCTGATCGGCGCACGCATTCGCATTGAACGCGAGGCGCGCCACTGGTCGCTGTCCGATCTGGCCGAACGGGCGGGCGTCTCACGCGCGATGGTTCATAAGATCGAACGCGGCGAGAGCAGCCCGACGGCGATGCTGTTGGGCAGACTGGCGGGCGCGTTCGGCCTCAGCATGTCCAAGCTGATCGCCCGAGCGGAAACGCAGGAAGGCCGGCTGCTGCGCCGGGAAGATCAACCTATCTGGGTCGATCCCGAGAGCGGTTACGTGCGGCGCCACGTGTCGCCCCGCACCGATTTGCCGCTCGATCTGGTGCGCATCGAACTGCCGGCCGGCGCGGCTATCCCGATGCCGGCTTCGGTGTACGCGTTCAAACGTCAGCTGATCTGGGTCTTATCCGGCGCACTGGTCTTTATCGAGGGTGACGCGCGCCATGAGATGGCCGAGGGAGACTGCCTTGAGCTCGGCCCGCCGGCGGACTGCCGATTTGAAAATCAGAGCGACCAACCGTGCGTGTATATGGTGGCGGTGCTGAGCGCCGCCTGACGGCCGTCTGCCCTAACCCTGCGCCGGGCGGTTATAGCCGGCGCGGAAAAACTTCTCCGCCAACCGGCTGTCGCCACCGGAGAAGAACTCGCTCATCGGCTCGCTGCCAAGCCCATAGGCGCGGCTGAGCTGCCCGGCCTCGAACGCCGCCCGGTTCTCGTCGCCGCAGCGCTGCGCCAAATGGTGCGCATAGCCGAGCACGAAACCGCGCTTGTAGTCGGAGCAAAAGCGCGACAGCTCCGCCTCCGGTTTCAGGTTGTCCGCTTTTAATCCCGCCAACAGCCCTTTGCCAAAATGATCCCCCATCGGTTCCTCCTTATCACGCAATCGCTATATAACAAAATATACAGCGAATGGGCGAACGCGAACATACTCCCTAAGTTTTACTCGCCGCATAAAAAAGGCCCGCCAAGCGGGCCTCGGCGAGAACGCGCGATCACAGCGTGAAATTCAGCCCTTCGCTGACGGTGTTGCCCAGCGGCAGGCGGCCCGACGGCGCTTCTTTCTCCTGCAGGAAATCCGGCAGGCGGGATTTGTCGCCCGGTTTGCCGATCGCCACCATGGCATGCACCGCATAATCGTCCGGCAGCTGCAGCGCCGCCTTAATCTTGTCGTGGTGAATGCCGCTCATGCAGTGGGTCAGCCAGCCTTTCAGGTGCGCCTGATGCGCCAGGTTGGCCCAGGCGGCGCCGGTGTCGAACGCGTGGGTCGGGTTGTCCACCAGCCGCTCGCCGTTCAGGCTGGTGGTTTTGGAGACGATCACCACCAGCGCCGAGGCGTGTTGCGCCCAGCCGCGGTTGAAGTCGATCAGGAACTCCAGGTAGTTCTCCCAGCTGTCGGAGCCGTGCTTGCTGTAGGCAAAGCGCCACGGCTGAATGTTGTAGGCCGAAGGCGACCAGCGCGCCGCTTCAAAGAAGCTCAGCAGCGTTTGATCGTCGATGGCGTCGTTGGTCATCGCGCGCGGCGACCAGCGCTCGATAAATTGCGCGTCAATCGGGTAATCGGAGATTCTTGGCTGGCTCATGATAGGTTCTCGCAGTGAAGTAAAAACAAAAGTTCGCTGATATTCCCACAGCTTAGGACGGTAAAACTTTTATTTCGTGCCATTGTCCTGCGGCAGTTCCTGCTGCAGCCAGGCCAGAAACGCCCTGACTGGCGGATGCCGCTCGCGCCCCGGCGCGCACAGCACGCTGTATGCGGCGCCCGGTACGCGCACCTCCGGCCGGTACGCCGCCAGCAGGCCGTTGTCCACCATCTCGGACACCATCACCGAGCTGGCGAGCACCCACCCTTGCCCGGCCACCGCCGCCTGCAGGGCGTAATGCTCCTCGTGATAGCTGCGCATCGCCGCATGGCGTCGCCACCAATCGACCCCGGCGGCCCGGCACCAGTCATGCCAGCCGCTGTCGTACAGCACCGAATCCCCCCACTTGACGGTGATCAGCACCGGATTTTCCGGCTCGGCGGCGGCCAGCCCCGGCGCGGCGTAGACGCCAAAGCTTTCCTCCAGCCGCGCCGCCTGATGCAGCGCGGGATAGTGCGCGCGGCTGTAGCGCACCGCCACGTCCACGCTGGCGTCTTGCTGCAGATCGATCACCTCGGCGCAGGCCTCCAGGCGCACCAGATAGTGCGGATACGCCTGATAGAAGCGCCCCAGGCGCGGCACCAGCCACAGCGCCGCGAACGAGTGCGTCACCGAAACGCACAGCGATCCTGCGCTGGGCTGCGGCCGCAGGCCTTCGAGCGTGGTGGCGACGTCCAGCAGCGCGCCGTGCACCCCGGCAAACAGCGTTTCCCCCTTCGGTGTCAGCCGCACGCCGCGCGGCACCCGTTCGAACAGCGCAAACCCCAACTGCTGCTCCAGCGCTTTGATCTGGTGTGATATCGCCGTCGGCGTCACCGCCAGTTCGGCCGCCGCCAGCTTGAAGCTGCGCAGGCGAGCGGCGGATTCGAAGGTGCGTAATGCGTTGACGGGCAGCGTAGCGAACATGGCGAAGCCTCTCCAGGTGAGTTGAATTCATCCTGGCAGAAAAGCCGTCATTTGTCGCCCGCCGGGGTTTGTTTCTAGAGTAAGGCTGAATTCATTTCACACAGAGGAATATGACATGAATGCAACTCATCAACCCAAGCGTTTGGCGGTGCTGGTCGGCAGCCCGCGCCGCGACGGCAACAGCGCCACGCTGGCACAGGCGATCATGGCGGGCGCCGCCGAAGCCGGCACCGTCGCCAGCCTGCATTTTCTCGACGATTACCTGAGCGGTTTTCTGAGCGATGAGCGCCACGCGCCGCCGCCGGCCGATCGCTACGCCGAGCTGTTCCTGGAGCACTTCCTGCCGGCCGACGGCGCGGTATTCTGCACGCCGATTTACTGGTACGGCATGTCGGCGCAAACCAAGGCCTTTTTCGATCGCTCGTTCAGCTTCTATTCCAACGCCTACCCTCAGGCGGAACAGGTGCACCAGCGCATGAGCGGTAAACGCATCGGGCTGGCAGTGGCGTCGGAAGAGACCTACCCCGGCGCGGCGCTGGGCATCGTGCATCAGCTCCAGGAATTCAGCCGCTACACCCATTCCGCGTTCGTCGGCGTGGTGCACGGCGCCGGCAACCAGCGCGGCGAGATCGCCCGCGATCCGCGCAACCCGCTGCAGGCCGCCCGCGAGTTGGGGCGCGAGTTCTTCACCCGCCCCTATTCGGATTATCAGATGGACAGCCCGCGCAGCACGCAGGTGTGGGCGGACTGACGCTTGAATCTGCCGGCAAACCGCGCTGTCACCCTCCGGCGGCGATCGCCGCCAGTAGATGACGCGCGACGCTTTCGGCGTGTTCCGCCACCTGCGGCAGCCCCATCAGTTCGCCGAAGCGGCCGCGCGCCGCCGGGCCGGCCACCAGCAGGCGCGGGTTGGCCAGGCCGTCGCCGCCGATCGCCTGGCTGTCAGCATTGACCCACAGCCCCAGCCCCAGCGGATCGGCGCGCAGCGCCCCCTGCTCCGCCAGTGAATGGAGCAAGGGGCTGGCGGCGATCAGCCCGGCATGGGCCGGGCCCGTGGTGATCAGCAGCCGCTGCGCCTGCAGCGCACGCTCTGCGCCTTGGCGCGGCAGAATCGTCAACCTTACGCCCTGCGGCGTTCGCTCCGCTCTACGCAAACGAGCGGCCAATACCTGCAGCGTGCCTGCCGCCTGTTGATCCGCCAGCAGCGTGCTCACCTGCGGCGCAAGGCGATAGCGATGCAAGTCCCAATAGGCGCGCAAATGCCGCAGAAAGCGCTGCTGTTCGGTCGGCGTCAACGCTTGCCACAGGCGCTGCCCCTGGGCGCGCACCGCGTCCAACACCGCCTGCCACGGCACCCGTTGCCGAGCGGCGCGCGCCACCTCAAGGCGCACCTGCCGCACCCCATCGCGCAGTCCGGCGGGCGAGGCAAACGACCATGTCGGGTACTCCCCTTCGGCATTGGGGCGCGGCAGCAGGCCGTGACGAGAGAAGGCGGTAATCGGCCCGCGATGCCCGCGGCGGTGCAACGCCGCCACCGTATCGGCCATCGTTAACCCAGTGCCGACGATCGCCAACGCCTCACCGGGTTCAACGTCGTCCAGCGCCTCCGCCGCCCAGGGATTGGCGATCAGACGCGCATCGCGCGCCAGCTCCGGGGCGATCTGCCGCGGCAGCGCGGGCGGCGGATGGCTGGTCGCCAACACCACATAGTCGCCCCACAGCCGTTCGCCGCCCGCGGTGATGACGGTCGCGCCCTGCGCCTGCGGCTGCAGGTGCAGCGCCCGATCGCGCAGGTGCCGCAAGCGGGCCCGGCCCGACTGCGCCGCCTGATGGAAACGTTCCTCGACATAGCGGCCGAAGGCGCCGCGCTGCGGATAGGCTTTACCGTCGTGCCACAACGCCTGCGGATCGGCCACCAATCCGCCGCCCAGGCGATACCAGCGGTCAAAATCCCCCGCCGGCTCATCCGCCAGCTGCATCCGATCGGCCGGGACGTTGATGCGGTGGGTCGGTTCAGTGGTCGAGTAGGCCACGCCATAGCCCGGCGCCGCGCGCGGTTCGATCACCGTGACATCCACCGCTCCGCGCGCCAGCTGGATCGCCAGCGCCGCGCCGGTGAAACCGCCGCCGATAACGATAATATGGGTACGCTTCGCCATCAGCCCTCCCGCTGTACCGGGCCGGGACGACGATCGCCGCCGATGGTTTCGCCGAACGGGCCGGTATTGATCGTGCGGGTCGTCTGATGGGCCGGCTGCGCCAGCGGCAACAGCGGCATCACCAGTTCGGCGAAGCGGTGGGCCTCTTCCAGATGCGGATAGCCGGAAAGGATGAAATTGTCGATGCCCAGCGCCTGATACTCGCGTATGCGCGCCGCCACCTGCTGCGGATTGCCCACCAATGCGGTGCCGGCGCCGCCGCGCACCAGGCCGACGCCGGCCCACAGGTTGGGGGCGATGCGCAGACTCTCGCGCGAGCCGCCATGCAGCTCGCTCATGCGGCGCTGGCCGGTGGAGTCCATGCGCGCAAAGATCTGCTGCGCCGCCGCGATGGTGTCGTCATCCAGATGCGCGATCAGGCGCTCGGCCGCCGCCCAGGCTTCGTCTTCGGTTTCGCGCACGATAACGTGCAGGCGAATGCCGTAGCTGAGTTTACGCCCCTGCCGCTCGGCGCGCTGGCGCACCGCCGCCAGCTTTTCCGCCACCTGAGCCAGCGGCTCGCCCCAGGTCAGGTAGGTGTCGATCTGCCCGGCGGCGATGTCGAGCGCAGCCGGCGAGGAGCCGCCGAAATAGAGCGGCGGGCCGTTTTCCTGCACCGGCGGGAACAGCAGTTCGGCGCCTTCTACGCGAATATGCTTACCGCTGAAATCCACCTTCTCCCCTTGCAGCAGCCGTTGATACACCGTGAGAAATTCCTGTGTCACCTCGTAGCGTTCGGCATGGCTGAGGAAGATGCCATCCCCTTTGTTTTCCACCGGATCGCCGCCGGTCACCACGTTGATCAGCAGGCGCCCGTCCGACAACCGGTCCAGCGTCGCGGCCATGCGCGCCGCCAGGCTCGGCGGCTGCAGGCCGGGGCGCACCGCCACCAGATAGCGCAACCGACGGGTGATCGGTGCCAGCGCCGCCGCCACCAGCCAGGAATCCTCGCAGCTTTTGCCGGTTGGGATCAGCACGCCGTAATAGCCAAGGTTATCGGCGGCCAGCGCCACTTGCTGCAAGTAAGGCAGGTCTACCGGGCGCCCGCCCTGCGCCGTGCCCAGATAGCGGCCATCGCCGTGGGTCGGCAGAAACCAGAAAACGTTGATGCGTTCTTTCGCTGACTCAGTCATTTATGCTTTTCCTATATAACTATTCCCAATATTTATCGATAGAAAAATCTTGCTTGGTTATAAAACGAAAAGCAGGATGCATGCCACAGTGGCGGATTTTAAAAAGCGATGCATATCAATGCGTTGAAAAGACATCACCGCCCAAGCGCTGCTGCATTGGCAGCAGGCGGCGACGAAAAGCTGTTGCCAATGCAGCACCGTGCGCCTTTTGCCCTCTCGCGGCCGCTCATGGGCTGGGATAAGATTTTTTTCCCCCTTCGCCGTCAGCCAGGAGACGCCCATGTACGATCCCCAACCGTTCGCCGCCGACAAACCGGTGCTGATCGATCCGGCGTCGCTCGCTCTGCAAAGCGTGCTCGATCGGCTGGCCCCTACCGATGCCACCGTACTGATCGTCGGCGAAACCGGCACCGGCAAAGAGGTGGTGGCGCGCTATCTGCACCACCACAGCGCGCGCCGCCATCGCCCTTTTTTGGCGGTCAACTGCGGCGCGCTGACGGAAAGCCTGGCGGAAGCCGAATTGTTCGGCCATGAGAAAGGCGCCTTCACCGGCGCCGTCGGCACCCATCAGGGCTGGTTCGAAGCGGCGGAAGGCGGCACCCTGCTGCTGGACGAGATCGGCGAACTCAACCTGTCGCTGCAGGTCAAGCTGCTGCGCGTGTTGCAGGAACGGGAAATCACCCGCGTCGGTTCGCGCAAACCGCTGAAGATCGATGTGCGGGTCATCGCCGCCACCCACGTCGATCTGGCCGGCGCAATCCGCCAACGACGCTTCCGCGAAGATCTCTATTACCGGCTGAACGTCGCGGCGGTGACCTTACCCCCGTTGCGCCAGCGGCCGGAGGACATTCCGGCGCTGACCAGACACTTTCTTGCGCTGTACGCCCGCCGGCTGGGACGGCCGCCGCTGCAGTTGACGGTGGAGGCGCAGCAGGCGTTGCTGGACTACCCCTGGCCCGGCAACGTGCGCGAGCTGGAGAACACGCTGCATAATGCGGTCTTGCTGAGCCAGGAGGGGCCGATCGCCCCGCAGCAACTGCGACTCACGCAACGCCTGACGGATCACGGCGGCGGCGGTGACGACGCCATCGATCGCTTCGTGCAGCAGCAGTTGCAAGGCGACGGTACCCAGCTCTACCAACGGGTGCTGGATGCGCTGGTGCGCAACGCCTTCGAACGCAGCGGCGGCAACCAGCTGCAGGCGGCGGCCTTGCTCGGCGTCAGCCGCAATACCCTGCGCACCCATTTGGCGCATCTTGGCCTGATCAAACCGCGCCGCCGCAGCGTCGGCGCGCCCGCGCATTCGCCGGCCATCAGCGCAGCGCCGCTGCCCGAACGCGAACTGCGCATCGGCTATCAAAAATTTGGCAACCTCGGCGTGCTCAAGGCGCGGCAAAGCCTGGAACAGCACTTCGCCGCACAGCGCATCAGCGTACTGTGGAGCGAGTTTCCCGCCGGGCCGCAGCTGCTGCACGCGCTCGACGGCGATGAAATAGACTTCGGCACCACCGGCGAAGTGCCGCCGATCTTCGCGCAGGCGCAGGGCAACGCGCTGGTATATGTCGGGTTTGAGCCGCCGGCGCCGCAAAGTGTGGCAATGGTGGTGCCGCAAGACAGCCTGATACGCAGCGCCGCCGATCTGCGCGGCAAACGCATCGCACTCAACAAAGGCTCCAACGTGCACTATTTATTGCTGCAGATGTTGGACGAACAGGGAATGACGTTGAACGATGTGCGCATCGTCTATGCGCCGCCGAAGTATCCACTGTCGGCGACCGACCTGCAGGCGGTGGACGCCTGGATGATGTGGGATCCGCTGCTCAGCGACGCGCAGCGCAGCGGGGAACTGCGCGTGATCGCCGACGGCACCCAACGGGTGCTCAATCAGCAATTCTATCTGGCGCGCCGCGACTTCGCCGAGCGCTCGGGCGATCTGTTGCAGCCGCTGATGCAAGCATTGCAGCACACCGGCCGCTACATTGCCGCGCAGCCGAGAGAAGCCGCTCGTCACCTTTCCGACGAACTGGGACTGGCGAGCGCCTCGCTGGAACTCGCGCTATCGCGCCGCAGCCACGAGATCCGCGCCATGGATTTGCAGGTGATCCGCCAGCAGCAAAGCATCGCCGACCGCTTCTACGCCCTGGGGCTGTTGCCCAAAGCGATCGCCGTGCGCGAGGCGGTTTGGCCGCTGGGATCTTAGCCTGGCTTCGGGGGGCGCAGCATCGGCCGCCCTTTCTCCTCTGCGCGCAAACTCATATCGCCGTCGGAGCCGGGCGGTAATGCCAATGCCGCAAAGACATTTTTAGGTAAAATATACCGCCGATGTCAGTGCTAGGATTAATTCGCTATCATTTTATGTGCACTTTCAATTAACGTTACCCTGTTATTTTCGCATTCGCCGGTCGTCACGACCGGCTTTTTTATTTCCCCGTCTCCCCTGCCAAAAATATCGTTTTTTGGTAAAAAAAAGCGCACCAGGTAGGATTACATAGCAACTGCATGGCCTTATTTCCCGTGTAGGGCCGTGCATCTCAGAGAGATTGTCGATGTTTCATTGGCCGGCGTTAATCGCCGGCTTTTTTTATCTTCATTTCATGACGCCTGCGCATCGCAGGCCCCACGTCTTATTGCCAAAGAGGATACGCGCATGCCGAGTCCATTGTTCCGTGAGATAACACTTTTCGGTAAAGACAAAACCTCAACGCGCGCTATTATTTAATTGTAGTGTTGTCATACCTATTGAATACCCCATGCTTACCGACCCTCGCGGTCGGTTTTTTTCTTCCTCACCAACCGTTACGTTGGCGGAAACAGGCTTATGGGGCGTCGACGGGAGGGCGCCATCAAAATATCGATGGCATAACCCAAGCTTTCCGTTGTGATCAGGCAACCTGCAGCCGCGCGCGATAAACAAAGCTCATTTTATCGGGATGAAATACCACATGCTGACGTTTTCCTTTTCACCTGGGCAGTGATCGTGAATTTTAAAGATTACGCTTTGCATGATGAAGATATCCAGGGAAGCCAACACCCCCTCATAGAGCGATAGGATGAACTCGTTTTCGCTCATCTTTTTTTCATTGCGTCTGATCGCAATGTACTTTGCCGATGCGTTGTACAGGCTACAGGTTATTGGATTCTTTACGTTTACCTTCATCTTCCCCCGGCTGATTACCGGCGAAAGCAGTTGCACGATCCTTTTATTCTCGTAATACTCATGCAAATTCAAGTACACGATGCTGCTGGGGAAAGGCTCTTTATCGAAGCCAATAATCGGTTGATAATTGAGAAAAGGCCAATCGCGCAGGGTTCTGAATGTTCTTGGCGGGCAACCGAATTGATTTGAAAACGCACGGCTAAATGATTGCTGAGAACTAAATCCGGAGAGCAACGCGATTTCATAGATCTTCATATCGGTACATTTCAGCAATAACGTCGCGCGGCTTAGTCTGCGCTTTCTGATATAAGTCCCTATCTTCATCCCTTCATACAAATAGAACATCCGCTGTAAATGCCCGATGGAATACCCTGACTTAATGGATAGCGCCCTTATTGATACATGGCTTTGTGTATCAATGGCTTTTTCAATGATAGCGATTATCTCATCTAAAATATTGCGTCTGAACTTGTTAGAACAATCCATAGTAAAGCCTGTCATCTTGCTATTTTTATTATTGAATGCATCTCTCTTCTTGCGCAACCAAAAGCTGTCCGGCTTGCTTTCTTTCGAAGAATGGCATTCCCATATCCGTTCAAATATATCCACGCATCACGTTGCACTGAAATCAGTTCCAGGGCGAAAGATGCCGATTCCCCTCTCGCACAAGATGAGATTCACAAAGAAGTCGTGTGGAAAAACGCTGATAAACCACGGACGCCAAGACAGAACAACGCTCAGCGTTTATTCTGCCTCAAAAAACGCAGGCCACAGCCAGAAGATAAATAGCAAACGCTATTTTTCGTGAAAATACCCCCCTCATACTCCTCCCTGAATGTCATTATCCTTGATACCCCCTTGGATTAACCATTATTTAATTGCACAATCCCCTGTCTGGCCTATTTGCCGCTTAACCACCCACTCTTAAACATAGAATAGTTAATTATTTCGATTCGAAAAGATGTTACTGTCAATAAATTGACAGCCATATAGAGTTTTTATCTATCAATGAGCAAAAAATGTGCTCCCCCTACCTTGGCTCATTCACATAAACTCATAAAAATCAATAAATTAATACACTTAAAATGTATCCCTGCACCTTCTCCTTCTTCGCCATACGCTGCTATCTGGTAAATGACACTTTTAAGTACATTTTTTTTAATTTACCGCGTTAATATTGCAAGCGCTCTATACTCAGGATATTGCCTAAAAGAACGGATAAATTGGGGGCTTATCGCTGAATACCGATAACGCGTTATTTTACCCAACGCAACCATTAGGCAGATAACCAAAAGGGAGCTCCTGCATGTTTATAACCAAAGTCATTGAGGAGCTGCTCGCCTGGGTGGAAGAAAGTGGGTTCAATGAGAAGCTCACCGTTGAGATGCTGTCAGAAAAAAGCGGATATTCACGCGGGCATATCCAAAAAGCGTTTAAAGATGAAACAGGGATGACTTTCGGGAGCTATGTGAGGGGCAGAAAACTCATTCGCGCCGCATTTATGTTGAAAGCGACGAACCTCTCTATTTCCGATATCGTTAAAGCGCTGAACTTTCAGTCATATCAATCCTTTGAACGGGCGTTTCGCAAGCAATTCAGAACCTCGCCGATGCAGTATCGCAAAAGTAAATCGTGGGACGTGTCCTCCGCCATCCCATTGCTGTTTCTCGACGGCATTCCCGAGCATCGCTATGTGCACCTGCCAAAATTTTTCGACGATTCAGGGGATGGCGTTGATGCAGAGATAGATCACTTCCATCCTGCGGTTTCCGCGCTGCGATTGGCGGCAATTGATAACATGAAAAAAACGGACAGCGGCGTGATTAACTTTTTCAATTTTGGCGCGAGCATCAAGAAAGAGAATCACGTCAGCATCTATTTGAAGACCCTTTATATTTCTGAAGAAGACTGTCTTGGCAGCGTGCTTGCCTCTCTGGCCGACGCCCAGGGAAAAAAAGACATGCAACTTTATGCAGAGTTCAGTTTTGACGGCGCAAGTGATGAGGCGCAAAAATTCACGCAAAGTATCTACACCAAATCATTCCCGATAAATAAAGTTGGCATGATCGATCGCTTTCTCATTGAAATTATCACCCCCAAAGGCGGCGATAGAATAGAGATGAAGACCTATATCCCCATTGTCTTCCCTATCAAGCACAGAGAGAAAGAGGTAGCGCCAGGGCCAGCACGGTAATCCTGTCACTATCGGCGTTGCTATTTATTAAAAAGGGTAATGATTTATATTTATCAATAAAGAGCCATGATGGATTTAGACTCAAAACCACTCATTACCCACTCGCCGCAAAGCGCCAACTTTAAGACTTATCCAATTGGAAAACACATCAATATCGCCCTGGAGTTCGCGCCAAGATGAGATTTTCTCGGCCCCACAAGGAATCACCGCTTATCCGTTAAGCGTTGACTTCGATATGACTTACGTACCAAAACCTTAAATATCAATGTGTTACCAACATTTGCTTTTTGTGCGACCGATTGGATAACTTATTGTTTTTATTATATTTGCGCTAAATACCCCGCCTGAGCGCAACCGGCATTTTTCGCTTTATCCCGCCTGCACGCTTGTAGACATCCCCAGGTAGTGACGATATTTTATTTCCACGAGACTTATTTTTACGGGTGCTATCAATATGCCTTAAACAAGAATAAAGCGCGTCAGGAAAATAGAATTATGAGTATTCAAGCATGGTCTAAAAACCTAAAAAAACACTATCCTAATGTTAATGTTGAAAAAGTCACCGTCGGCGAACGCGGGAAAGGTTATATTGTCTATGTCGATGGGGAAAGAATGGCATTAAATCATTTTTTTCGCCGTTTCTATCGACACCGGCTTGATAAAGAATGATGTTTCACTCTGAACTCAACGCAGGTAAACCTCTACGCAACCTCGTGATTAAAAGCAATTTCGCATTCATCATCACTCTAAATAATTAGTCCAGAGAGGCTCTTTCATTCAATGCGCTTATCACTGAAATAAAATATCGGATTGCCCAGCGCACCCAAAACCGTATCTCTGCGAGACGGTTACAACCCGGGATTAAATAAAAATGTTGATGGTTATTTTTATCGCGCGCGTTCTGTCATCGCCCAATAAAAACCCCTTATCTTGGTCTGGCGACTGATCCAAGCCGCAATGGCCACTGTTGAAATGGATATCAAAACGACAACTCAATGCCCCTAAAGCGTTAAAGAATAAAAAGTCTCAAGGCGGGACATGCCTTGCCTTTCGCGCCGGCATTTTCACGCGTTGGCAGCGATGGGATGGTGATCCAATGTGGATTTAAAAGTCAAAGGAAAACATATGATTAGAACATCGTTTGGTAAGAGAGCCGCAATAATCACGTTCTTTTGCTTGCTGGTTTTTTCTGGCGTCGCGTTAACCGTGGGGGGAATTTGGCTGATCGCCCTCGGCGGATCGTTCTACTATGCCATTACCGGGATAGGCTACATCGCCGCCGCAGTGCTGGTCCTCAAGCGCAGCAAATCGGCTTGTTACTTAACCGGCCTGCTGTTTTTGATGACGGTGCTGTGGGCGCTTTGGGAATCGGGGCTTAACTACTGGGCCTTGTTCCCTCGTCTGCTGGTGCCCGCCGGCCTCTCTATTATCGCCGCGTTTTTACTTCCCTCATACCTGCACGGCGCCAAGAGTCAAAAGCAGGCTTACATCGCCGGTTCGGCATTATCCGTGGCCTTTGTCGCTTTCTTTATCGGCGCCTTCTTTCCCCATGGCGAAATTACCCCTGCTGGCGACGTGACGTTTATCGAGAGCAAAAGCGACAATGCGCCTGCCGATTGGAGCGCCTATGGCCGCACGACGGAAGGAACGCGCTACGCGCCGTTCAATCAGGTGAACCGTTCAACCGTCAAAGATCTGAAACTCGCCTGGGTTTATCGCACCGGCGATTTCCGGCCGGGCGTGGACCAAAATACCCCGCTCGCGATTGATGATGTGGTGTATAGCTGCACGCCCAACGGTCTTATCACCGCTATCGATGCCGATACGGGTAAAGCGCGCTGGAAATTTGACTCGCATTCCACCTCCCCCGTTTGGCAACGCTGCCGCGGGCTTGGCTACTACAAAAATGAGGATGTTGCGCCAGGCGCTCTGTGCGAGAAAACGATCGTTCACACCACGATCGATGCCCGCCTCATTGCGCTGGATGCCAAAACGGGCCAGAAATGCCCCGCCTTCGGTCAAAACGGTGAGGTGAATCTCGGCCAGCATATGGGGGAAGTCAAACCGGGTTATTACTTCCAAACGTCAGCGCCAACTATCGCCCGGGGGAAAATTATCGTCGGCGGTTGGGTCATCGATAATGTGATGAAAGGTGAGCCTTCCGGCGTCATCAGGGCGTTCGACGCCAAAACCGGCGAGTTGGACTGGGCGTGGGACTTAGGCAACCCGGGCATCACCAAGGCTCCGCCGGCCGGAAGCACCTATACGCGCGGCACCCCCAATATGTGGACTACCGCCGCCTATGATGACAAATTGGGTTTGTTGTACGCGCCGCTCGGCAACGCGACACCCGACTATTACGGCATGAACCGCCCTAAAAATTCGGATGAGTACAACTCTGCCCTGGTCGCCATTGATATTGAAACAGGCCGTGAGCGCTGGAAATTCCAAACCACGCATCACGACATTTGGGATTATGACCTCGCGTCCCAACCCGCGCTGGTAGACGGTTTTGATGAGCAACATCGCCCGGTACCCGCCCTTTTGCTCGGCACCAAACGCGGGCAGATTTTCTACCTGAACCGGGAGACCGGCAAACCGCTGGCGCAGGTTGAAGAGAAAGCCGTGCCGACCCAAGGCGCCGCAGAGGAAGAGCACCTCTCGCCAACCCAGCCGTTCTCCGTCGGCATGCCGACCATTGGCGCCGAACGCCTGACCGAAGAAAAAATGTGGGGCACCACCCTGTTTGACCAGATGGCCTGCCGCATCCTGTTCAAACAGATGAATTACCAGGGCGACATGACCCCGATCGGCACCCGCCCAACGCTCGAGCAGCCCGGCAATATAGGCGGTCTCAACTGGGGCAGCATGTCGATTGATCCTGTGAACCACATGGCTTACATGAACGATGTGCGGATCCCGAATGTGTTTTGGTTAGTGGCGCGCGACAGCTATGAACGCGTCGCGAAGCAGTACCCGCAAAAAGTGATCGATGGCCACGGGCCTTCTCCCATGATCGGCACGCCATACGGCATGATCACGTTGATGTGGATGTCGCCGCTCGAAGTGCCTTGCAACCAACCCCCTTACGGCACGATCACCGCCGTCGATTACAAAAACAAAAAGATCGCCTGGCAGATACCGGCCGGCACCGCCGAAAAAATGGGGCCGCTGGGCATCAGATCGCACCTGCCGATGCCGGTTGGCATGCCCACCTACGCGGGCACCATGACGACCGCCGGCGGCCTGGTCTTCTTCGCCGGCTTCCAGGACTATTATCTGCGCGCCTACAACAGCAGCACCGGCAAAGAAGTCTGGAAATATGCGCTGCCGGTCGGCGCGAGCGCGACACCGATGAGCTACGTTTCGCCTAAAACCGGCAAGCAATACATTGTTATTGTGGTCGGCGGCGCCGCGCATTCGTCAGAAACCGGCGATTACGTGATGGCGTTTGCGCTGCCTTAACCCTTTGCCCCGTTTGCCTGCGCCATTCCACAGGCAAGCGGGGCGAAGACCGGCCTTGCTCAACTGCGCTTTCTTTATCGACAGCGGCCGCCGTGGCCGCTGTTCAGCCTTGCCCGACGAGCCCGCCTGAGGGGCGGCATGCAGAAAAACCGTTTGATAACGGCGAGAAAAATTAAATCCACAAAAGGTTCACGATGGAAACATTCTTCACCATATTGATCTTATTGCTCACCGTCTCGTTGTCCGGCGTCGTGACGCGCATATTGCCCTTCCAAATCCCGCTTCCGCTGATGCAAATCATCGTTGGCGCCGTGTTGGCCTGGCCGCAGTTTGGGTTGCATATCGACTTCAATCCCGAGCTTTTCTTGATGCTGTTTATTCCCCCGCTGCTGTTCGCCGACGGTTGGAAAACGCCGGCGCAAGAGTTCATCCATTACGGCAGAGAAATCCTTTGTCTGGCCCTGGTGCTGGTGATCATCACGGTCGTCGGGGTGGGTTATCTGATTCACTTCCTGCTCCCGTCAATCCCCCTCGCCGCCGCATTTGCCCTGGCCGCCGTTCTGTCGCCAACGGACGCCGTGGCGCTGTCCAGCATCGTCGGTAAAGGACGCATGCCCAAACCCGTGATGAGCGTAATTGAAGGGGAGGCGCTGATGAACGACGCCTCCGGGTTGGTTTCCCTCAACTTCTCCATCGCTGTCGCGCTCGGCGCGATGGCGTTTACCCTGGAGAGCGCCTTTCTGACCTTTCTTCAGGTATCGATTGGCGGGGTGCTGTGCGGCATCATTATTGTCTTTCTCTATAATCAAATGGTTAAGTTCATCCATAAATGGATGTATAACGATTCCGCCACCCAGATTATTTTCTCGCTGTTACTGCCCTTTTCCTGCTATCTGATTGCGGAAAGAATTGGCGTATCCGGCATCCTGGCCGCCGTTAGCGCCGGCATGATGATTGGCCAATCCAAAGTGAATCGCAGCATGCCGCTGGTGCGTTTACGCACCAATAATATTTGGGAAATGCTCGAGTTCGTGTTTAACGGCATGGTGTTTATTCTGCTTGGGCTACAGCTGCCGGGCATCTTGAACTTCACCGTGGCGCAAACCGGTATCGATCATTCCATCAGCCTGGAGACGCTGCTGGCTTACGTGGTGATCATCTATTTTAGTTTGATCGCCGTGCGTTTGATTTGGCTGTGGCTGATGAAGGTCGGCAGCGCGACCCTGATGCGCAAAGATCCGCTGTTATTTTCGAAATTCAGCACGCGCGATCTGTTCGTCGCCGCCTTTGCCGGGGTGCGAGGGGCGGTGACCCTGGCGGGCGTGCTGTCAATTCCGCTGTTTCTATTGGATGGCTCGCCATTCCCGGGGCGGTATCAGCTGGTGTTTATCGCCTCGGGAGTCATCTTGCTGTCGATCGTCGTCGGCATCGTCACGCTGCCCTTCCTGTTGCGCGGCAATCTGCCGCCGGAAGAAGATCAGGAAGAGGCTTTCTCCGTTTCAGAAGCCTTGGCGAGCGCGGCGACCAAGGCCGTCAACGAAACCAAGGAAAAGCTGCTCGTCGCCCCGCCGGACGACGCCACGCCAGAGCTGATTGAAGAAACGACGCGACGGATGCTGGACGTGCTGCAACGTAAAATCCTGACCAAAGAAGACGTTAAGAATATCGTGGCGCTGAAGCGGCTGGAAAAGCAGCTGTACTTAGCCTCGTTGCACGCAGAAAGAGAAGAGCTGTACCGGCTGCGCCGCATGAAGAAAATCAGCCATGAGAAACAGAGAAAGCTGCTGCATCGCATTGATATCACTGAGGTGCTGATCGCTGAAGACAGCGTTTAAACGAGGAGATGAAGGCGGTTTCGCCCGCCGCCTTCGGCTATCTGTGGTACCACGCCTTGAAATACTTCAAAAAGCTGTAGGACACCGCGTAAACGCCGGTCACGGCCCCGACCCGGCCCGCTTTCCAGGCGCCGCTGAAGATGTACCACTTGAAAAATGCGCCGATGGCGCTAATCACCCCTCGGAGAATCGATGGCCTTATCGCCTTGTATTTCACCACGCGCGCCGTATAGCTGTTCAGCTTGGCAAACACTTCCTCGATGGAAAAAAAAGTGTCGTGTTTAACGTGCCCGGCCAGTATCAAGGTGGATGCGCCCCCTTCCGCCGCATCATCTACCGGCGCATCATTGAACTTCACCACCTGGCGATGAAAAAAGCGAATGGGAAAATCCGGTGACGAGACGGGATAAAGCGTTCTGACCGCCTGTCCCAACACAAACCAATCGCGACGAATGCGATAGGCGTTATTTTTGTCGGGGCCTGGGGTGCGCTTGAAAAGCCGCATCGCGTCGACCGCTTCATCATCCATGATCTCATCGCTGTCCAGGCACAAAACCCAGTCATGTCGCGCGCGGGATATGGCGTAATTCATTTGCCGGCCATGGGTTTCAAACGGGTGATAAAGAGGCTTGATATTGAAGTCGTCGCAAATGGCCAAGGTGCCGTCAGTACTGCCCGAATCCACCACGATGATTTCATCGGCGAACGCCGCCACAGGTTGCAACACGTCACGCAGCAGGCGCGATGAATTAAACGTCAATAAACACACGGAAATCCGGTTACAAAAATCCATTTTACAATCCACGACACTGAGAAAATGCAGTCCATGCCAAAAACGGCGGGCGCGCCGTGCAAAAACGCGCGCCCAAAGCGCTTCTCCTGCCCCGAGCGCCTCTTCAATTAAGTATTTAGAATATTGGCTGCCCTGTCATACCCTGGATGATGGCATCTGACCATTTCATCAATCTCAATAAAATCAATGAGTAACCTGAATTAAGCTCGGGAATTCACCGCACCGGCTCACGCGCCGGCGGGCGCCGAGCGCGAGAGCGACGCTTGGCGGCGCTTTGGTTTTGTTATAACGTATCAAAAAAGCAAAGGGAAGACGACGATGAAAATCCAGCTTTCGCTGCTGTTTCTCAGCCTGTTGGCCGGCAAGGCTGCGGCGTTTCAGTCAAAAGTGCCCGAGCCGCGCACCGAACAGGCGCGTGCGGCGGAACAGAACATCGAAAATCTGTTTTACGGCTTTCACGCTATGGACGCCCAGCCGGTGAATATCGGCCGCTGTGAGGCGGTGCCGGTGGCGGGATGCCAGTGCGCCTTCTGCACCCAGCTGCGGCAGGCTGGGCGCTGACGCTTTTATCCCAGCGCATACTGCACGATCAGCTGCCCTTTCTTCATCTTTACGCCGGTAATCGCGATCGCGCCCACCTCGCCCAACGTGGCGACATGCGTGCCGCCGCAGCCGTAGGCGGGCAGATCGCCGAAACCGATCTGGCGCATCCCGTCCACCGCCTGTTGGCGACGCGGCAAATCGGCGGCGATCAGGCGCGCCAGCTCCGCGTGTAAAAACGCCGCCTCCAGCGTCTGTACGTCCGGCCCCGGCGTGAACGTGATGCGCCCTTCTCCCGGCCAATGATGCGCTTTCACCGGCCGCCAACCGCGGGTTTCCCCCAGCCAGCCGATCAGATGGCCGCCGGAGTGCCAGCGGGCGTGCAGCCGGCGTTGCGCTTCGTCGACCTGCATATTGACCGGCCCGATCGGCAGCGGCGCCGCGGTATAGTGCAACACCCTATCCCCCTGCTGCTGCACCCGCAACACGGCGACGCCGTTCAACGCTCCCACGTCGGCCGGCTGCCCGCCGCCCTGCGGGTGAAACAGCGTGGCGTCCAGTTCCACGGCGTAAGCGCCCGCCTCGGCCGGCTCACAGCTCAATACCTGCGCCTGGCCCTGTAAATCGTCGCTGTAGTAATAACGTCGCTCGGTCATCATTTTTCTCCTCGGTTCGAAGAGCCATTATATTCATGTCATAATCGGAGCATAATCCGTCGCCATCACAATGGACCTTTGCGTCATGAGCACAAATCTTTCTTACGCGCTGTTGGCCGAAATGGCCGTTTTCGTCCAGGTCGTGGAGAGCGGCAGCTTTTCCGCCGCCGCCCGCAAACTGGGCGCTTCACCTTCCGCCGTCAGCCGCAGCGTGGCGAAGCTCGAACAGGCGCTGGCGCTGCAGCTGCTGCACCGCACCACCCGTAAACTGCGGCTGAGCGAAAGCGGCGAAGAGGCGTTTGCGCACTGCCGCACCCTGCTGGCGGCGGCCGACGCGGTGATGGCGATCGGCGGGCGCGGCGCCGCAGAGCCCGAAGGGCTGGTCAGCGTCAGCGTGCCCAAGGCGGTAGGCCGTTTCGTGCTGCATCCGCACATGCCGGCGTTCCTGCGGCGTTATCCGAAGGTGGACGTGAGGCTGCGGCTGGAAGATCGTTATATGGATCTGATCGACGACCGCGTCGATCTGGCGCTACGCATTACCGATCGCCCGTCGCCGGGCTTGATCGGCCGTCAGCTGATGCGAATAGACCACCTGCTGTGTGCCACGCCGCACTATCTGGCGCAGCACGGCGCGCCGCAGCACCCGCACGATCTGGCGGCGCACAGCTGCATCTATCTGGGAGAAACGCCGAGCGACGCGCAATGGAAGTTCCGCCGCAGCGGCAAAACGGTGACGGTCAACGTGCGCGGCCGCTACGCCGCCAACCACACCGGCGTGCGGCTGGACGCGGTGAAACGGCATATCGGCATCGGCAGCCTGCCGTACTTTACCGCCCGCCAGGCGCTCGACGAGGGCGAGATCGTGCAGGTACTGCCGGAATGGGATTTCCTCAGCAGCTATCACGGCGGCCTGTGGTTGCTTTACGCGCCCAACCAGTATCTGCCGCCCAAACTGCGGGTGTTTATCGACTATCTCGTCGCCTGCCTGGCGCAGGAGCCGCAGCTAAAGCGCCTTGCGTAGCGTGATGTTGATGCGGTGCGGCCCCACCAGCGAGTGGTAGCCTTCCTTGACCGGGAGGATGCCGTGGAAACAGAGCCGCGACGGGCCGCCCCACACTACCACGTCGCCGTGCGCCAATGGGATGCGCCGCGCCCGATCGCTGCGCTGCAGCCCGCCGAACTGAAATACCGCCGGCAACCCGAGCGACACCGAGACGATCGGCGCGCCGAAGTCGTGCTCGTCTTTATCCTGATGCAGCGACAGCTTGCTGCCCGGATCGTAACGGTTCATCAAACAGGAATCCGGCACGAAGGGGCCAAAGCCCGCCTGCTGCGCGGCTTCGTCCGCCAACGCCATCAGGATCGGCGGAATGGCCGGCCAGCGTTTGCCGCTGCGCGCGTCGCGTTCCGAGTAACGGTAGCCGCGGCTGTCGCTGGTCCAGCCGTTGCCGCACCAGCTCATCGCCACCGACATCACATGCCCGCCGGGGGTGGTCAAATGCTGCCACGGCACCTGTGCCACCACGCCCTGCACCGCCGCCAGCAGTGCCGGCCCGTGATCGCGCACAAAGCCGTGCATCACCACCGCGCCGGGGGCGATCTCTTCACGCCACGGCGGCGGCAGCGCGTCTTCAAAAAGATCGATTGTCATCGCCAAAACCTGTATGAATACACAGTATCCATTGTAACCCGCCGCCGCCGATTGTCCAGCGCCCGGCTGCGCCATTGTCGTTGGCGGCAAATTTCTCTACAGTAGCCGCCATAAAATCAATCACTCACCAGGAATGCGTGTGATTAAGGGCATCACTCTTTCGGTCGTCGCCTCCATCTTGTTCGGCGCGATGTATTACTTCACCTCTACCCTCACCCCGCTGAACGGCGAACAGGTCTACGGCTGGCGCACGCTGCTGACGCTGCCGTTCCTGACGCTGTTCATGGCGTTGTCCGGCGATTGGCGCAAGGTGAGCGACACGCTGGTCGGGATAGGCCAACGGCCGCCGCGTCTGCTGGGCCTGCTGCTCACCTCGGCGCTGCTGGGAGTGCAGCTGTGGCTGTTCCTGTGGGCGCCGCTGCACGGCAAGGCGCTCGACGTGTCGCTCGGCTATTTTCTGCTGCCGCTGACCATGGTGCTGGCGGGCCGTTTGATCTACCGCGATCGGCTGTCGCTGCTGCAAAAACTGGCGGTGGCGTGCGCCGTGGCGGGGGTGGGCAATGAGCTGTATCAAGCGGGCGGCGTATCGTGGCCGACGCTGGTGGTAGCGCTAGGGTATCCGCTCTACTTTATTTTGCGGCGGCGTTTCGGCACCGACAATCTCGGCGGCCTGTGGTGCGAGCTGACGCTGATGCTGCCGGCGGCGGCCTGGTTCGCCTTCGGCGACGGCGGCGCGGCGGCGCTGCAGATCAATGCCGAGCTGTATTGGCGCATTCCGCTGCTCGGCGTCATCAGCGCCGTGGCGCTGGTGTGTTACATCCTCGCCAGCCGCATGCTGCCGTTCAGCCTGTTCGGCCTGCTGAGCTATGTGGAACCGGTGCTGCTGGTGCTCGTCGCGCTGCTGCTCGGCGAGAGCATCAGCCAAAGCGAATGGCCAACCTATCTGGCGATCTGGCTGGCGGTGCTGCTGCTGGCGGCGGAGGGCGCGCGGCACCTGCTGCGCCGCCAGCGGGTCTGACTCAGGCGGCCAGCGTGGCGCCGCCAGCGGGTCTGACTCAGGCGGCCAGCGTGGCGCCGCCGTCGATCACGATGTCCTGCATGGTGATGTGGCTGGCCAAATCCGAGGCCAGGAACAGCACCGCGTTGGCGATCTCGTCCGGACGCGCGATTTTACCCAGCGGGATCCCCAGCTTGAACATCTCGGGGAAGCCGGCGATGGTGCGTTGCTGCGCATCGTCGGTCTGCCACATGCCGCGCTGCATCGGCGTGTCGGTCGAGCCCGGCGACACCAGATTGCACCGCACGCCGAACGGCGCCATCTCCAACCCCACGCAGTGGTTCAGGCTGGTCAGCGCCGCCTTGGAGGCGCAGTAGGCCGCCATCTGCGCGCGCGGCACGTGCGCGGCGTTGGAGCCGATGCTGACGATCGCCCCGCTGCGCTGCGCCTTGAAGTGCGGCAGCACGGCGCGGAACAGGTAAAACGCCCCCGAGGCGTTGACGTTGATGCACTGGTGCCAGTCATCCACGCTCAGATCTTCGGTATTGCCCATGCGCAGAATGCCGGCGGCGTTGACCAACACGTCCAGTCGCGGGTTCTCCGCCAGCTGTTGGCGGCACACCGCCTCCACCTGCTCCGGCCGGCTGATGTCCAACGTCACGCAGGGGTAAGGCAGATCCGGATTGGCGAATTCTCGGTCAAACCCCACCACCTCGGCGCCCTGGGTCAAAAAGTGGCGGGCGATCTGCTCGCCGATGCCGCGCGCCGCGCCGGTCACCCACACGCGTTTGCCGGTGAAATCCATCTGAATGCTCATGCGCGCACCGCCATCCGGGCGCACCGCCGGGTCATGTTGTTGTTCATCGTTGTCTCCTGCGAAAGGCTATGACGCGGCGCGGACTGCGCCGCAAAGAGGCCTACAGCGCGCCGCTGTTCAGGCCGAAAGCGTTGAGCATGGTGCCCAGTTTGGCGGTGGTTTCCATCCACTCGGACTGCGGCGTCGAGGCGGCGACGATGCCCGCGCCGGCGAACAGCCGCACCCGGTTGCCGCGCAGCAGCCCGCTGCGGATGACGATCGCCCACTCGCCGTCGCCGTTGGCGTCGCACCAGCCGACAATGCCGCTGAACAAGCCGCGATCGTGCGGTTCCAGAGCGGCGATCAGCTGGCGGGCGCTTTCGGTCGGGAAGCCGCACAGCGCCGGCGTCGGATGCAGCAGGCAGGCCAGCTGCATCACGTTGAGATCCGGATTCAGCAACTCGCCGCGAATGCGGGTGGACAGGTGCCACATGGTGCCGGTGCTGAGCAGCGACGGGCCGCTGGGTACGCTCAGGGTGGCGCACAGCGGCGTCAGATGCCGACGAATATCGTCGATCACCAGCTTGTGTTCGTATTTGTCTTTGGTCGAGCGCATCAGGCGCTCGCTGCCGAGGCGATCCTGCTGCGGATCGTCCTGTCGGCGCGCCGAGCCCGCCAGCGGATTGGTGTGGATCTCGCCGCCCTGCTTGCGGATCAGCAGTTCAGGGCTGGCGCCGATCAACACGCTGCCATCGGCCAGCGGCAGGGAGAAGTGGTAACCGGTCGGGTTCTGCACCATCAGGTTATTGGGGAGGCGGGGGGGGGGGGGGGGGG